>CAMHAH010000003.1 GCA_946183365.1 uncultured Clostridia bacterium | reverse complement strand
TTACTCCACAACCACCTGATACACAGAATAATTGCGGTAATAGCGACTGTTATCATATTGTTATCAAAAGCAACGCAAAAGGGTCGTAAACCCGCATAAATACCGGGTTTTCAGCGTTTTACATATCACTCCCACTCCACCGTGCCGGGGGGCTTTGAGGTGATATCATAGACTACGCGGTTGACCTTATCGACCTCGTTGATAATGCGGTTCGAGACCCTGCCTAAAATATCGTAGGGTATCTGAGCCCAGTCGGCGGTCATGAAGTCGTCGGTGGTGACGGCGCGTATAGCGACAAGCTCGCTGTAGGTGCGTTCGTCGCCCATTACTCCGACAGTCTTTACGCCCGGGAGGACGGCGAAGAACTGGCTCATCTGTTTATCGTAGCCGCAGAGCTTCATCTCATCGCGGAGGATAGCGTCAGCCTCCTGCAGGATGCGTACGCGTTCGGCTGTGACTTCGCCGATAACGCGAACTCCGAGCCCCGGACCGGGGAAGGGCTGTCGCCATACAAGGTCGTGGGGCAGACCGAGCTTCTCGCCGACCGCGCGGACCTCGTCCTTGAAAAGGTCCTTGAGGGGTTCGATTATATCTTCAAAGTGTATATCCTCGGGCACTCCGACCTGATTATGATGGGTCTTTATCTTTGACGCGTCGCCCTTGCCGCTCTCGATGCGGTCGGGGTAGATCGTGCCCTGAGCGAAGAAGCCCTCGCCGAAGCTCTCGCGGATCTTGTTCCAGAAAACATTATAGAACTCAGTGCCGATGATGGTTCGCTTCTCTTCGGGATCGGTGACGCCCTTGAGCTTTGAGAGAAACTTGTCCTGACAGTTGATACGGACAAAGTTCATGTCGAAGAGGTCTGTGAAGGTGTTTTCGACAAAATCGCCCTCATCCTTGCGCATAAGCCCCTGGTCTACAAAGACGCAGGTGAGCTGTTTGCCGACAGCCTTGCTGATAAGCGCCGCGGCGACCGAAGAGTCTACGCCGCCCGACAGACCGAGAACAACGCCCTTGTCACCGATCTGAGAGCGAAGCTCCTTTACCGTGTTTTCGATGAAATCATCCATCTTCCAGTCGCCCGAGCAGCCGCATACGCCGTAGAGGAAGTTGCGCAGGATCTGCTTGCCGTATTCGGTGTGGGTGACCTCGGGGTGGAACTGTACGCCATAGAGCCTGCGGCTTTCGTCACACATGGCGGCTACGGGACATTTGTCGGTGATCGCGATGGTCGTGAAGCCCTTGGGTGGGTGGGGGATATAGTCGTGGTGGCTCATCCAGCAAACGCTCTTTGAGGGTACGTCGGTGAACAGGATATTGTCACGCGCGTAGACCTCTATCTTGCCGTATTCGCTGCTGTCTTCGGCGCCTTCAACTCTGCCGCCCACCATGTAAGCCATGAGCTGACAGCCGTAGCATATGCCGAGTATCGGTATGTTCGCGTTGAGGATAGCGGGATCGTAATGTGGCGACTGAGGGTCGTATACGCTGTTGGGACCTCCCGTGAAGATGATACCCTTGTAGCCCTCTGATACTATCTCGTCAACGGTTATCTTATTATAAGGTTTTATCTCGGCGTATATGCCCTGCTCGCGCACACGCCGCGCGATGAGCTGGTTGTACTGGCCGCCGAAATCAAGGACTAAGATCTTTTCCATTATATACACTTCCTGACAGTAGTTTTGTAAGAGATCGTTTTTTATTTGACAGAGGGTTATTTCAGCAATACAATCTGTATAATATCTCATCGTAAAAAGATATTTATACAGTTTGTTGCGGTTTCCTGTCAAATAAAAAACAAAACGCAGAGACGGAGGCAAGCCTCCGCCCTACGCGTCTCATTAAATATTTATCTCAGCGTTCTCTCGGCTGACGCCCGAGTACAGAGGACGGGTCTTGTCGACCAGAGCCTGTACCTGCTCGGGACAGCGTCCGATATAAGCGGACGGATCGAGAACGTCGGTCATTTCCTGTTCGCTCAAGGGGAATTCGGGATCGTCGGCAAGCATTGAGAGCAGATCGCACTGCTCGCCCTTATCCATGCCGGCGATAGCCTTCATTGAACAGCGGCGGATGATCTCATGCAGAGCCTGACGGTTGCCGCCGCGCTTTACGCCCTCCATCATCAGGTTTTCGGTAGCGATAAAGGGCAGATATGTCATGACGGTCTTGTTGATTACGTCGGTGTTTACATAGATATCGGCTGTGACCTTCTGCACAAGGCGCAGAACCGCGTCGGCGCAGAGGAAGCCCTCGGGGATAGAGATGCGGCGGTTAGCGCTGTCGTCAAGGGTGCGCTCCATCCACTGTACGGATATGGTCATGGGCGCGTTGAGCGCGTCCGCCATAAGGTAACGCGAGAGCGAGCATACGCGCTCGCACATCATGGGGTTGCGCTTATAAGGCATAGCCGATGAGCCGACCTGAGTTTTGGCAAAGGGCTCAAAGAGCTGGCGGTCATGCTGTAAAAGGCGCATATCCGTCGCGAATTTGTGAGCCGACTGCGCTATCGATGACAGGGCGTTGAGTATGCGGCTGTCGACCTTGCGGGGATAGGTCTGTCCCTGTACGTCGAAGATCTCGTCAAAGCCGAAGGCTGAGGCGATCTTCTGATTTAGCTTATTTATCTTTTCGCCGTCGCCGTCGAACAGCTCTACAAAGCTCGCCTCTGAGCCTGTAGTACCGCGGCAGCCGAGGAACTTTACGTTTTTGATCGCGAAGTCTATCTCATCGAGGTCGGAAACAAAGTCCTGCAGCCATAATGAAGCGCGCTTGCCTACGGTGACAAGCTGAGCGGGCTGGTAATGGGTGTAGCCGAGGGTGGGCATAGCCTTGTATTTCTCACAGAAATCGGTGAGATTGGCGATGACCTTCAAGAGTTCATTTCGGATATATAACAGAGCGTCGCGGTAGAGCACGAGGTCGGCGTTATCGGTGACATAGCATGAGGTGGCGCCGAGGTGGATGATGCCCGCTGCCGATGGAGCGACCTTGCCGTAGGCGTGGATATGAGCCATGACGTCATGACGGAATTCCTTCTCTTTCTCAGCGGCGTATTCAAAGTCGATATCCTCGATATGGGCTTCGAGATCAGATACCTGTTCTGCTGTGATGGGCAGACCCAGCTCGCTCTCGGCTCTGGCAAGCTCGACCCATAATCTGCGCCATGTCTCGATACGGGTCTCGGCTGAGAACAGAGATGTCATATACTGCGACGCGTAGCGCGCGGAAAACGGAGATTCGTAATTTCCTCTCATAATTAGCTCCTTGTGTATGGTTTAGTTTGTGAATTATCTGATGATAATGCTGTCGCGCTCAGGACCGACGGATACATATTTGATATGGCAGCCGATCTGCTTCTCTATATAGAGAACATAGTCCTGAGCCGCCTTGGGCAGATCCTCAAAGCGGCGTACGCCTGTGATATCCTCGCGCCAGCCGTCGAGATACTCGGTGACGGGCTCGGCGCTGTTTAGCAGGCTCGGGAAGGGGAACTGGTCGGTAAGACTGCCGTTGACCTTGTACTTAGTGCATACGGGGATCTTGTCCATATAGCTTAATACATCGAGCTTAGTGAGAGCGATCGCGGTCGCTCCCTGTACCCTTACTCCGTAGCGGGTGGCGACTACGTCGAACGAGCCGACCCTGCGGGGTCTGCCGGTCTTAGCGCCGTATTCATCGCCCGCCTCGCGGAGCTTATCAGCCTCTTCGCCGAACCACTCAGAGGTGAAGGGGCCTTCGCCTACGCAGGTGGAATACGCCTTTACTACGCCGATTATATCATCGAGTTTCAAGGCCGGAGCGCCCGCGCCTATCGGAGCGTAAGCGGCTATGGTCGAGGACGAGGTGGTATAGGGATGGATACCGAAGTCGATATCTCTAAGAGAACCGAGCTGGGCCTCAAACATGATGTTCTTGCCGCTCGCCTTGACTTCATCATAAAAATCATCGAGGCTGGTGATGAACGGCAGGAGCGGGACACAGTAGCTCTCGTACCAGTTATCGATATCCTCGCGGGTGGTGGGAGCCGCGCCGTATACGCGCTCAATGGTCAGGTTCTTCCACTCCATTATGCCTTCGATATGCTCAAAAAAGGCTTTTTTGTCAAATAGCTCGCCTGCTAAAGCGGTCTTTTTCTGGTATTTATCAGAGTAAAAGGGAGCTATGCCCTGCTTTGTAGAGCCGTACTTCTTGTCGGCGAGGCGCTGTTCTTCAAGGCAGTCGAGCTCCTTGTGCCACGGCAGCAGCACAGAGGCGCGCGAGCTTATCTTGAGGTTTTGCGGGGTGAGCTCGATACCCTTGGAGCGGACATACTCTATCTCCTTATACAGGCTCTCGGGGTCTAAGGCTACGCCGTTGCCGATGACCGACACTACGTCCTTGCGAAAAATACCCGATGGCAGCAGATGCAAAGCGAACTTACCGTATTCGTTGATAACGGTGTGACCCGCGTTGCCGCCGCCCTGATAGCGGACTACTACATCATAATCGGAGCTGATGAGGTCGACCATACGACCCTTTCCCTCGTCGCCCCAGTTGATACCGACGATCGCGCAATTTGACATATTTACCTCCCAAATCATTTGTTTACGGTATAATAAACAAAATATTTTTCCATATAACAGTATAGCATAAACGCCGAAAAAATGGTACAGATAATGTTCAAAATCACTGATTTTCGGCTATATAACATAATTATCATCGAAAGATGTCAAAATTTTTATAAAAATAATTCTAAAATATAATAAAAAGCAGTTGTATTTTTGAAAGATTTATGGCATAATGTATTTGCACCAATATAATCTTTCTTAGGAGGTACATAATGTTTAAGAAAATCATTTCACTTATTCTGGCTGTTATGATGATAATGTCTGTTGTCACCGTGATGGCTACATCTACCGGCGCGCTTGAGCTTGACAGCAAGAAGCTGTATTTTGACGCAGGCTCGACCGGTTGGACACTCGGCTCAAAGGATAAGATCGGCTTCTATGTATTCGGTAAAGACGGCGAGCTCCTCCCCTGGGGCGGCAAGAAGCTCAACGGTACTGACGAAGGCAACGGTATCTGGTCTTACGATCCCGCTGCCAAGGGCATGAATATTCAGGAAGGCGAACAGTATAAGATCATCTTCACAGGCGCGAGCAACCAGACCTATGATCTTATCTTTGATACCACCTGCTTCGGTCACATCGCTTACTGCGACGGCACCGAGTATGAGAACCCCGTAGACAGCTCAAAGAAAGCTCTGGCTGCTTTCTGGAAGGATATAGATCCCACTACATACGGTCCTTTCCTCCAGGTTTCTTCTATCGGTACAGTAGTAGGTACCTGCTATGAAGAGGGCGCAGACGCTTCTACTGTATTCACAGACTTCCTCAAGAACAACTTTGAGAACGCTAAGAAGTTCAAGGTTGAAACAGGCGAAATGACCGAGCAGGTTATGATCGATACTATCGGCGCCGGCTTAGGTCTTACAAAGGATCAGGCTGCTGACGCGTTTACCGCTACAGGTGTTACAACAACATGGTCCGCAGATGACTCCACTCTTCCCGGCGGAGAAACACCTCATACACATACACCCGGCGAGCCTGTTCAGGAGAACGTTGTTCCCGCTTCCTGCAAAGAGGAAGGCTCTTATGACGAGGTCATCTACTGCACAGAGTGCGGCGAGGAGATCTCTCGTGAAGCAAAGACCATCGACAAGCTTGCTCATACACCCGGCGAGCCTACACAGGATATGATGGCAGGTCATCCGGCTACTTGTGAAGAAGCCGGCGTAAAGGTAATGGTAACTACCTGTACCGAGTGCGGCGCTGAGATCAGCCGTGAGAATGTTGAGATCCTGCCTCTCGGTCACGACCGTTATTTTGTTGAGGAGGTTCCCGCTACTTCTATTGACAACGGCGTAAAGGCTCACTATGCGTGCAAACGCTGCGACAAGCTCTTTGACGCTGAGGATCAGGATAAGGAAGTTACTATGGAAGATCTGATCATCGAGGCTGAGCATATCCGCGGCGACGCTGACCGCAGCGGCGAAGTTGATATCACAGACGTTACACAGATCCAGCGCTACTTAGCTGAGATCGTCGGCGAAGACGCTATCGATCTGATAGCTGCTGACGCTGACCGCGACGGCGAGGTAACCATCATCGACGCTACTCTTATCCAGCGCGTACTTTTAGACATCTGCAACTGGGATAAGATCCCCGCAAACAAATAACAGTTATTTGATATCATTTATCCCCGAGGCCTCAGGCTTCGGGGATTTTTTCGTATACAATTTTTTATAACTCAGAGTGAAATATTAGTTTTATACAGATATTTACAAAATCAGTATATTTACAAAGGTCAGATAATCCGATATAATTATTGTAATACTCGGCAAAGACGGTGATGACCATGATAAAAAACAAGTTCTTCCCTGAGATAAACGGCAATTTCGCCTTTGGCTGCATGAGGCTGCCCATGAAAGGCAATAAGGTCGATCATGAAGAGTTCATCAGGATGGCTGATGCGTTCATCGAAAGGGGCTTCAACTATTTTGATACCGCTCACGGTTATATCGAAGGTCAGAGCGAGACCGCTATACGCGACTGCGTAGCAAAGAGATATGACAGGAGCAGATTTATCCTGACAAATAAGCTGACGGATTTTTACTTTAAGAAGGAGAGCGATATCAGACCCTTCTTTGAAAAACAGCTCAAGCTGTGCGACGTTGATTACTTCGACTTTTATCTCATGCACGCTCAGAATAACGATAACTATGAGCTGTTCAAAAAGTGCAGAGCCTATGAGACGGCGTTTGAACTCAAGAAAGAGGGAAAGATACGTCATGTAGGCATATCCTTCCATGATAAGGCGGACGTACTCGAGAAGATACTCACGGATTATCCCGAGATAGAGGTCGTGCAGATACAGCTCAATTATGTCGACTGGGAGGATAAGGGCGTAGACAGCAGAAACGTCTATGAGGTGTGCGAGAGGTTCAATAAGCCAGTGCTTATCATGGAGCCCGTGAAGGGCGGCAGTCTGGTAAATCTGCCGAAAGAGGCAAGAGAGGTTTTTGACTGCCTCAACGGCGGCAGCTACGCAAGCTACGCGCTGCGCTTCGCGGGGGGCTTTCCGAATATATGCGCTGTGCTGTCGGGCATGAGCAGCATGGAGCAGATGGAAGATAACCTGAGCTTTATGGCGGATTTCAAGCCTTTGAATGACGAGGAGCTCAAGGCTGTGAAAAAGGTGTGCCGGATATTTAACGGACAGAACCTTATCCCGTGCACCGCTTGCCGTTATTGTGTTGAAGGCTGCCCGAAAAAGATACTTATCCCCGATCTGTTCTCTTGTTATAACGCTAAGGAAGCGTTTGACAACTGGAACCAGAATTTCTATTACGATACGGTACTGACCACACGCAACGGCAAGGCTTCTGACTGTATACGGTGCGGAAAATGCGAGAAAGCGTGCCCTCAGCATCTTGAGATAAGAGAGCTGCTGACTAAGGTAGCGGATAAATTTGAGAGGTGATATTATGACAAATACAAGCGTCAAGCGGAAATTATCGGTAAAAACTCAGACACTGGCGACGATAGGGGCTGTAGCGGGAGCTGTCATACTGCCTCAGCTGTTCCACCTCATGGGCGCGGTATCCGGATTGGGAACGGCCCTCGGCGAGGCCTTCCTGCCCATGCATCTGCCTATCATCCTCGCGGGTCTGCTCGCCGGACCGTATGTAGGCGCGATAGCGGGAGTTCTTTCTCCGCTTATCAGCTTCGCGCTGACGGGTATGCCCGGCGCAGCGATGCTGCCGTTCATGATGATAGAGCTGTGTGTATACGGTCTGTCATCCGGACTATTGAGGAGTGTCAAAATGCCGACGATCGCTAAGGTCGTTATCGCTCAGCTTGCGGGCAGGGGTATCAGGGCTATAGCTATACTTATCGCCGTATATGCCTTCGGCAGTAATTCTATACCTGTCGCGGTTATATGGAACAGCATAGTAACGGGTATATTCGGTATAGTTTTGCAGTGGGCTTTCATCCCGCTTATAGTTTACCGTGCGGAGAACAGAAATGATAAAGCTGAGTGAGCTGAAAGAAACGTTGAACAGCGGCGAATATACGCTGGCGGTAAGCAAAGGCGACACGCTTTTGACAAGCCGTGAAAAGGGAATAAGACCCCTGCTTGAGCTCGCCTTATCCAAAGATGACCTCAGCGGCGCGTATGCCGCCGACAGGATAGTCGGAAAAGCGGCGGCGATGCTGTATACTATCATCAAAGCCAAGGCGGTATATGCCGAAGTGCTCAGCGAAAAAGCCGCCGAGGTTTTTGAAAAGTACGGCATAGCGTATGAGTATGATACCCTTACCGAGAACATCATCAACCGCATGGGTACGGGATTGTGCCCCATGGAGGACGCCGTAAAGGATATCTCACAGCCCGAACAGGCGCTGAGAGCTATCGAGAACAAGGTGAAAGCATTGAATAAATAAAAAGCATCCCGATCCGTATAGGGTCGGGATGTTCTTATAAGGAGAAAATTTATAATTATCTGTTATTCTATTTCGGCTGTCTTGTAGATGAACTTGACCTCGCCGTCCATTCCGTCGGCAAGACCTGAGTAAGACTTGTAGTTCTCGGATACCTTTTTCACAGCCTTGATACGCTCTGAAAGCTCGCCTAAGTCATCCTTGAGCAGAGAGGTCAGCTTGCTGATGCCCTCTTCGTTGAACTGCTTTAAGCCGTCGCTCAGCTGCATAGAGCCGTCGCGGAGCTTAGATACGCCGTCTACAAGAGCAGGTACGCCGTTCTTAAGGGTGAGTATACCGTTTTTGAGCTGTTCGGCTCCCTCGCTGAGTTGAGCTGTGCCGCCCTTGAGCTCATCGGCTCCGCTCTTGAGGGCCTTGGAGCCGTCCTTGAGCTGAGCGGTACCGCCGCTGAGCTGATAAGCTCCCGCTGAGGCTGAGCCTACGCCGCCTGTGTATTCCTTGAGACCTTTGTTAAAGGTGTTGTAGCTGTCGAGCTGTTTTAAGAGAGCTTCGATACTCTGTCTGCCGGCCTCAGCCTTCGCGAGAGCTTCGGAGATACCCTTTTGTACCTCTTCACTCTGCATATTTTCGGCTATGAGCGACTGTATCTTTGCCTCGGTGTTCTGAGCTATAGCCGCCTTGACCGCATCGGTCTGCATATTCTGCTCTGTCAGGGCGTCGATATTCGCTGAGACCTCGTCTGAGCTCATCTGAGCCTCTACAGCGCCGTTTACCTGAGCCTGTGTGGCTTCGTCTATCATGCCTGCCGCGATACCCGCCTCATAATCAGCGGCGGTCATACCGAGAGCGGCGAGGACCTTCTCGGTCACCTGAGCGCGAACGCCCGCTTCGACCTCTGCCTGCACATTCTGCTTTACGACTGCAGTCACGCCTGCTGTCACCGCTTCGCGGTTAGCTTCTACGGCTTCTGTGACCTGCTTCTCCGCGACAGCCTGAGCCTGAGCCTTTACCTTCTCGTCTGAGAGGTTATCTATAAGAGCGTTAAGGACGGAGGAGTAGTTCTCGGGCGTGAGCTCGGGGACCTGCAGACCCGCGTCGATGAGCGACTTGCGCGCTGTTGAGAGGATAGATGTGAAAGTAAGGTCGCTGCCGTCGTTGAGCGCTGAGCTGTTTGAGTTGAGGAACGACAGCCCCGATGATAGATCGAGTGCTCCGATATCTACCTTTACCGTACCGTCGCTGAGAGCGCCTGCACCGTCTGAGAGCGCCTTTGCGCCGTTGTCAGCCTGCTTTAAGCCGTCGCTGAGCTGTTCGGCACCCGCATAGAGTTTATCAACTCCGGCGGTAAGCTCGCTTGACTTTTCAAGCAGGGTCTCGAGACCCGAGTAAAGCTGAGATGAACCGTCGATTAGGGCGCTCATGGCGTCATCGAGCTTATCAAGGTTCTCGTTGAGTTTATCGAGGCTGTCAAGGTTATCGGCGTCAAGCTCGTTCATAAGTCCGTTTGTCGCTATCGTTACGGTGGTGCCGAGCTCGAAGTCGGTAACATCTGCCGTTACCTCAAAGCTGTCGGGCAGATTGATATCTTCTTTGCTGAGACCGAGATCGTGCTGTAATCCCGGGAACGCGATGCCCGCGAGGATCACGCGGTCGCCGTCAGAGATGACCTTGCCGTTTGTGACCTTTACATTGCTGAATTTATCGCTGTCGAGCAGCATACCGGACATCATCATGAACGGAACGTAGATACGCTCCTCTTTGCCGTTTATCTCGACGTTTTCGTACTGATTATTGGTATAGTCAAATCGGATAGTGACCTTGCCGCTCTTGCCTGCGAGTTCCTCGGGTGTGATCACCTTGCCGTCGAGGGTATAGGTGATATTGAGGTCAACGGGCAGAGCCGCCGTCCCTGTGCCCTCAAGATACAGGTCTTTGCCGTCTGCCTGCCAAACGCGCATATTATCGGAGTCGAGAGTGAACGACGCGTCGGTCTTGACGTTCTCGATATCCGATACAGAGCTGACGTCTTTGATAGTCGCGGCGGCCTTGTTGTTGCGTATCCAGTCGCTGACGATGATCTTATCTACCGTACCGTCTGCCTCTGCCATTACGTAAACGGTCTCGTCCTTGAAGATATCCGCTTCGTCGGGCGTAGCCTCATCGGTCTTTGAACCGAGGCTGATACCGTTGAGCGACAGAGCGAATACGCTCGCCAATGACGCTGACAGCGCTATCGTGATGCACAGCGCTATGGACATGAGCTTTATCAGTCTTTTCATATATATCTCTCCGTTCTTTATTATTGCAGGGGAGGGTTGACCGCTCCCGCTGATGATCTGTTATGCCGGTCAGCGCTTTACGCACTTCTTCATGCCCCAGGTGGTATAGCATATCAGCTTATCGCACAGGAGCAGCAGCGCGGGAAGGATGAAGATGACCAGAAGCATACTGATCACGGCGCCTCTTGCGAGAAGCATACACATCGAGCTGATGATATCTATATCTGAGTATAAAGCTACGCCGAAGGTAGCGGCGAAAAGTCCCAGACCGCTGACCAGTATGGAGGGGATAGAGGCTCTGAGCGTAGTCTGCATTGAGCTCTTTTTGTCCGCTCCGCTCAGGCGCTCAGCCTTATAGCGGGTGGTCATCAGAATAGCGTAGTCAACGGTAGCGCCGAGCTGGATGGTACTGATGCATATAGGCGCTATGAACGGCAGCGACTGACCCATATAGTGGGGAAGTCCGAGGTTGATGAAGATAGCAAGCTCGATGACCGCTATCAGGATGAACGGCAGGCTTATGCTGCGCTCAACAATCGCTATGATGATGAATATAGCTATGATGGATATAAGGTTTACGACCTCAAAGTCTCTGCCTGTGGTATCTATCATATCCTTCATGCACGGAGCCTCGCCGATCAGCATACCGTTTTTGTCATAGCGGTGCAGTATCTCGTTCAGGCTGTCTATCTGTTTGCCTACGGCGTCGCTCGCGCTGTGATATTTACTGCTTATCAACAGGAGCTCGTATTTATCGTTTTCCAATATGTCCTTGATACGGGAGGGCAGGATATCCTCGGGAACTGACGAGCCTAAGACGCTCTCTATACCCAAAACGTATTTTACGCCGTCTACGTTCTCCATCTCGGATATCATCTTCTTGACCTCTTTGTTTTCGATGGATGAGTCCATGAGCACCATGTGGGTGGATGAGATATCGAAATCCTCGCTGAGCTTGGTGTTCGCTATTACGAACTCCATGTCCTTCGGCAGACACTCAGCCATATCGTAGTAGACCTCGTTGTTGGTCTGTGTGTAGCCGTAGAGGAAGGGAGGAACCAGCAATATGAAGATAACGAGGAATACGGGGAATATCTTTACGATGCCGCCCGAGAGCTTCTTCATATCGGGGATTATGGAGCGGTGAGAGAGCTTAGAGAGGGGCTTATCGAGCATCAGTATCAGCGACGGCAGTACGGTTATACAGCCGATAACGCCGAAGAGAACGCCCTTAGCCATGACTATGCCCAGATCCTTGCCCAAGGTAAAGGTCATGAAACAAAGAGCTATGAAGCCCGCGATGGTAGTGATCGAGGAACCGATGACCGAGAGGAAGGTCTGATGGATGGCAACCGCCATCGCTTCTTTATTATCGTTGTATCTCTGCTTTTGTTCATTATAGCTGTGCCACAGGAAGATGCTGTAGTCCATAGTGACCGCGAGCTGTAAGACAGCCGAGAGAGCCTTTGTGATATATGATATCTCGCCCAAAAAGAAGTTGGTGCCGAGATTTAACAGTATCATCATGCCTATTGAGGCAAGGAACACAAGAGGAACGAGCCAGTTATCGAGCAGGATTATCATAGCCGCGAGTGCGAGTACGACCGCTATGCCTACATATATCGGCTCTTCTCTCTCACACAGATCCTTAAGGTCGGTCACAAGTGCCGACAGACCGCATACAAAGCACTTTTCACCCGTTATAGAGCGTATCTCCCGGATAGCGTCCATAGTTTCGTCGGATGAGGTCGAGGTGTTGAAGAATACAGCCATGACGGTGCTGTGATCGGTATTGAACGCGTTGTATATCTTTTCGGGGAGGACTTCTTTAGGAATAGATATATCGGCGATATTGTTGTACCACAGTACGCTGTCGACCTGCTTGACCTGTTCGACCTTCTCCTTGAGCTCGGCTACGTCCTTATCGGGCATATCCTCAAGGATGATGAAAGAGAACGCTCCTTTGCCGAATTCATCGAGCAGGATGTTCTGACCCTTTACGGTGTCCATGCTCTCAGGCAGATAGGTGAGCATATCATAGTTGATACGCGTGTTTATCATGCCGAGCGCCGCGGGGATCATAAGTATCAGGGTGACGATGACTATGGGTACTCTGAGCCTTACGATCGCTTTAGAAATTTTCATTGTATCACCTTCGATTTGGCAGCCCGAAGTAATAGTTGTCGGATGTCTATAGATGTTTGGGCTTTGTCTATTTTCACTAATCAAATATAGTTCTTTTTATTGAAAAGTACCATTCGCAAAGGCTTATCTGTGCCCAAAATTTGAACAAAAACCTACTTTTGCACAAATAAAAATGAAAAAACTCACCCCGTTCAGGGTGAGTCGTAAATATCAAAAGAAAGCATTTTGCTGCGAATGCTCAGAAGCTTCTTGAAGTCGTCGGCGTAATCGTCCTTCATTCCGCTCTCGCACCAGTCGGCTATCATGCCGTAGCACAAGCATTTATAATAATCTATCATGATCTCGCGTTCATCTCCGCTCAGGACACTGTCGGGGACCGCCATATCGAAGTACGCGGCTATGACCCTGCGGCTTACCTTCATCAGGCAGCGCTCGTAAATATAACGGTGAGAAGAGTTATAGATATGGCGTACGGAGCGGCGGCTGTCAAGTACAAAGCGCGCGGCTACGTTGAGGGCTTCTTCAAGGGAGTCTATAGATGGATAGGTCTGCATGAGCTCTTCGGCGCTTTCCATAAGCAGCTCTTCTACAAGAGCCGGCAGATCTGAATAGTGATAATAAAAGGTATTGCGTGAGATACCGCAGTCATCGGTGATATCCTTGATAGTGATACGGTCTATGGGTTTTTGGTCAAGCAGCTTTATGAAGCTCTCTTTAATTGCCTTTTGAGTGAGCTTTGACATTATATCATCCTTTGGTGGTTAGCCGTAACTAACGGCAGTTTTCTTTATTATAAACCCGTTCGGGCGTGATTTCAAGTATTGTTGCAAACTTGTCATTTAGATGTTATACTGGTCACGGTGATGACGGTATGAAGATAGCATATGCGGGCTTTGACCTGATGTACTCAGCTTTTGAGGCTTTATCACGGAGCAATACGGTACTCAAGCTGTTCACCTGTAGGGTAGACGGCGTTTATGAGACGGATGATAAGGTCATCTCACTCGTGAAAAAACTGGATGTTCCTTATACATACGACAGGATAACCGAGCGGGATATAGAGGAGCTTATCGAGGATGGATGCGAGCTGCTTATATCCGCGGGGTATTATTATCTGATCCCCGTTGATGAGCGTCTGCCGATGGTCAATATACATCCGTCGCTGCTCCCTTACGGCCGAGGCGCGTGGCCCATGCCGCTTGCTATACTCGACAAGCTCAGCGAGAGCGGTGTGACCGTGCATATGACAGAAAAGAGCTTTGATACGGGAGATATCCTTATACAAAGGCGGTTTGAGCTCTCCGATGATGAAACCTTAGAGAGCTTTATGGATAAGGTGAACGGTCTCTTGCCCGAGATGATGACGGAGCTGACGGCTGATTTTAAAAGGCTGTGGGACAACAGACGGCCTCAGGGCGAGGGCGTGTATCTGCCTGAGCCCGACCCGGAGGAGTATATACTCACTCCCGACGATACTGCTGAGTACGCCGACAGAGTGCTGAGGGCTTTTTACGGTTTTAAATGCTATTATAAATGTAATGGCTGCGTTATCGGACTGACAAGAGCGAGAGCTTATAAAGGCGACAATATCGGTAAGGAGTATCCCTTATCTGACGGATATATATCAATGTAAGGGTCGATTTTGCAGGAAAAAGTAATAAAATTGCAAAAAACAGTTGACTAATCTTATATAAAGGTTATATAATAACGTTTGTAATAGAGGCGCGGGCTTCATCAGTAACCGGGACAGGGTACGATAATACTCCGGTGAAAGGGGATACCGCCGAAGCTTATTGGCTTTTATCGGGGCTTGTATGCTGGGATAACGCAGAATATGTGTTGTACTGTCGTTTTGAACGGAGAGCTATTCGGACATTGTATCATTGTTATTACTATGCCGCGGTCTCCCGCGGCATTTTTCTTTACAGGAAACTGATTGTTTCCGTAAAGAAAAAATAATTTATAGTCCCCGCTCAGCAGCGCACTGCGCAGCAACGAGCTGAGGTGCTGTCCAAATCTGTGATTTGGGTCACAGCACCCATACACAGGAGATGGGTAAACGAAATCGCGCGCTTGGTGCGCACGCTTTCTTGCTGCCCCCAAAGCAACGAGGGCGAATAAATCCATTATAATATTTATAAGGAGAGAAAAGAACAATGACGAAAACCAAGAAAATCGTGCTGGCTATCGCCTGCGTCGTCATCGTCGGTCTGCTTATCTATGTAGCGGTTTCCGGCGGCGCGTTAGGCACGATAGACTGTCAGGACTGCGGCGGCACCGGTATAGTTGACGGCGCTGACTGCGAGACCTGCGCCGGCGAGGGCGCTGTACGCGGCTCCGCGTGGGCTCTGCTGCCCCCGATCATCGCTATCGGCCTCGCGCTGATCACAAAGGAGGTCTATTCCTCGCTTGCTATCGGTATCGTTGTAGGCGGTCTGATGTACGCTAACTTCGATTTCCTCAAGGCGATGGACACTATCACAAGCGACGGCCTTATCTCTGCGGTAAGCGATACGGCAGGTATATTCATATTCCTTGTCGAACTGGGTATCATAGTAGCCCTGATAAACAAGGCGGGAGGCTCGCGAGCCTTCGGCGCATGGGCGGCTAAGCATATCAAGAGCCGTACGGGCGCTATGCTTGCTACCTTCGTACTCGGCGTACTTATCTTTATCGACGACTACTTCAACTGCTTGACAGTTGGTTCGGTAATGCGTCCCGTTACAGACGGCCACAAGATCTCGCGCGCTAAGCTCGCGTATCTTATCGACGCTACCGCCGCTCCCGTTTGTATGATAGCTCCCGTATCCTCCTGGGCCGCGGCTGTCGCTTCATACGCTGAGGACGGTCAGGGTCTCAAGCTGTTTGTCACAGCTATCCCCTATAACTTCTATTCACTGCTCACCTTCGTATTCATCATCGCTATCTGCGTCATGGGCTTTGACTACGGCTCAATGGCTATGCACGAGTACAACGCTCAGTTCAAGGACGACCTGTACACAACAGGCGAGAGAGTAGATACAGAGCTCGAGAACGAGGGCGTAAACCCCAACGGCAAGGTCATCGACCTTATCCTGCCTGTTATCGTTCTTATCGTAGTATCTATATTCGCTCTTGTATATAACGGCGGCTTCCTCGAGGGCGCTTCGTTCGTAGACGCTTTCGGCGACACCGACGCTACCGTAGGTCTGCCGTGGGCAGGCGCTATCGCGCTGGTATTCACCATAATCTATCTGATGCTCCGCAAGATCGTCACCTTCAAAGAGGCTATGGAGCAGGTGCCCAAGGGCTTCTTCGCTATGGTTCCTCCGATCCTCATCCTCACCTTCGCTACAGCTCTTAAGAACATGACCACCTTGATGGGCGCTAAGTACTTCGTCGCTCATATGATGACCGGCGCGGCCGCTTCTCTGCAGAACTTCCTGCCCGCTATCATCTTCCTCGTAGCCTGCCTGCTGGCGTTCGCTACAGGTACGTCATGGGGCACCTTCGGCATCCTTATCCCGATCGTTCTGTCTATCTTCCCGAGCGGCGAGCTGCAGGTCATCGGTATCTCCGCTTGTCTCGCCGGCGCTGTTTGCGGCGACCATTGCTCACCCATCTCCGATACCACGATCATGTCCTCTGCCGGCGCTCAGTGTAACCATATAAACCATGTATCTACGCAGCTGCCGTATGCTATCACCGTTGCGGCTGTATCGTTCGTAAGCTTCATCGTAGCGGGCTTTGTACAGACATGGTACATCGCTCTGCCTGTCGGTATCGTACTGATGATCGGTACTCTGATCGGTATTAAGTACATCACAAGAAACCGCACAAAGCTGACTAAGACAAATATCTGATCGAAAAAAGTATAAAGACTTAGAAAAAGCGCCCGCCGTAGAGATACGGCGGGCGTTCGTTTGTTTATGATCTGATTATATTGTAAAGCCGACCTGAGTATATACAAGGTAGCTCATTCCGCAGAAGGCGGCTGTCAGAACATACATAAATCTTCTGAAAGCTGTTGCCGCGGGCTTTGTGCTGTTCTCTGTGCTTTTGAGCATCATTCCCAGACCCATCGCGCACAGCGGTATCAGCGGCATACAGAAGCGGATATTGAAAGAGCAGGACAGGGGATAGGCGATACTGAACATATAGTAGCTCACGAGGATAACTAAGAACAGCAGAGTGAAATAGAACCGTTCGACGCCGTTTATGCTCTTACTCTTCTTGATCATACTGATGAAAAAACAGCCTATGCAGATGAGAAAGAGGACGACCGAGATCCAGAACAGGATCGGTCCTGTGATGTGTATCTGCGGAAAATGTGTATCATTGATACTGTTGGTGCATTCGTCGAACATGGCGGTCTTGAAAAGCGCCAATGTGGGATTATATTCGTTGAACGGCGCTCCGACATATGTGATGGAGCCGTAAATATAGCTAAGCTGTCCGTTGCCGAAGCTGAACAGGCGTTCTGTCAGCGGCATATTGCCGGAGTACATCACGCTACTCTCGCCGAGGTCGGGCACATAGGTGAGCGGAACCTTGTACAGCAGCAGGTTTCTGACCTGCCACCACAGTCCGAGAGGTATGCAGATAACTCCGAACACCGCGTACTGACCGATATATCTAAGCGGCTTTTTGATGTTCTTGATAAGGATATAAAGGAAGAGGAACGCTACCGCGGGAGCTACCATCCATCCCGAGAGCTTGGTCATCATGCCGAGGCCTATACAGAACGCGAGAGGGATGATGTTCTTCATCACAGGCTCTCTGAACCATCTGAGCCCCCACATGATCGACGACATCATAAACAGCATCACCAACATATCGTTGTTGAACGAGCCGCCAAAGAGGATAAAGGTAGGGTGAAAGCAAATGATTGACATCGTGACGATCAGCGGCGTACCTTTGAGCTTTACCATACGGAAAATGTAATAGCTGACGATCATCGTCAGCGACGAGTACAGCATCGGCAGGATCTGTGACGCTTCGCCCGCTTTGTTATAATCGACTCCGAGGAAAGTAAGGATCTTAATAAAGCCTGCCATCAGCCAGTGGTGGAAGGGAGGATGGTAATACTGCCAGTAACCTCTGACGTCAAAATCAGGCAGTTTCAAGCCGTTGTCGTACCAGTATTTGATATAGCCGGCGTGACCGATCTGACCGTTGAAATCGCCTACGTCATGCTGACGGTCAACAACTCCCGTATACAGAACATACACAAAGCGGATCGTGATACCTAAGCAGATCAGTACCGCGATGATCGCTTTGTCGCTGACTTCATAATTCAGCTTGATAAAGACTACCAAGCCGGCAGCGACCAACAGTGCAACGATTGAGATTGCGACAGCTTTGTTTTTAACAATGCTGATGATAAGCATACATGCAGCGATACACGCGAGCGATGTGCAACTGAGGATCAGGTTCTGAGTCGTGTTTTTGCCGAGGTTAAATAGAAATATCGCGATCAGGGAGAACAGTCCCATGACGACTCCAAGATAGATACAGCTTCCGCCGGTAATATTGGCGCGGTCGGCAAGTCCGAACGGAAGAAGAAGCCCGCAGAGAACAATGGTCAATAGATAGGGGTGACGACACATGAACGCAAACAATCCCTCGGGGGTGTATTGTATTTTTTGTTTCATAGGAACCTCGAATGGTTTAGTAGACAATGATTAATTCGGGTGCGTAAATTGCGTCAGTAGATTTTTCGTCAGTTTGGACAAATAATCGGTTCGCATACTGACGTATGGGTGCCGATTTTTGGGCAAATTGGCGAGAAAGATACAAGCAAGTTGAGTGCCCGGCCTTCAGGCGTGAATTAATCAGTGGCTACTTTATTGATAAGCCGGAAATCGCCGAAGTATTGCCGATTTAAGCAGATTCGGATAACCACAGCTACCCTATAAAAACGATCTCTCAGGGGCTTATCGTGAAATGGGGCAACTAAAGGATCTCATCGAACAAGTCGGCCGTTGGGATAGACCAATCATAAAAGGGGAACCCAAACAAGCTTTCGGCATATCCCTTTCATACTATTTTTTATAGATGAACAGTCGTCTGGCAACATAGTTCCATATCAGAACGATCAGAGTAGAAACAGACCAAACCAACATATAATGGATGCCTAATTTACTGTTAAAGTACCACAACAGTCCTTCTTTGGCTAAAAGACCGACAGCGCTTATGATAAAGACAACGATAAACTCTCCGGAAGCTTTCATGCTTTTGCTGTTTGCTTGAAAAACAAAAAGTCTCGATAAGAAAAAATTAGTGATTGTTCCCAAAACAAATGCGATACCCTGTGACAGGTAGACAAAGAACATTTTTTCATCCGAGAAAATAAAATGCTGTATGAGCCAAAGAGCCGCTCCTTCGACTACGGTTGCAATACCGCCTACAAAGCAATATCGGAAGAATTGGACGGCATTGTTTTTTGTCGGCTCAAAAAAGAGCTTCTTAAATTTGAAGGTGAATAAAAGACCGAATAATTCTTTCATGTTTACTCCGGTAATCAAGAGAAGAATTTCAGAACTCTGATAGCCAAGCCCATATCCGCTTCTCTGTTATGCGCGGAAACATCTTTGCTGTTTCTGTTGCGAATCTCTTTTTTGTTTTTGTGAAAATACTCGTAAGATTTCAGTAACATTTCCTCATTAGTCTTGGTAGGACTCCAGCCGAGCTTTGTCTTGATTTTCGTCGTATCAAACACAAAAGTTGATGAAATCATGTTGTACTGATAAACGCCCAACGGAGAGATCCCCAAATGGTAGCAGAGCTTCATCATAGTCTTGGCAAAGCCCGCAGGGAAATGAGCCAGCTTTGAAGTGGATTCGGAATGATCTACGACATACTGATAGGTATAGTTGAATGATTTGACATCGTCCGAGCCGATGTTGAAAATATCGCTTGCATTATAATCCAATGCAAGCTCGCAGGCGCGGGCAAGATCCTTCGCGTAGATGAACTGATATCTGTTTTCACCGTTTCCGACCATCCACAGCTTTTTGTTATCATCAACAAACTCGTACAGAATAGCCAATAAGCCCAATCTGCCTTCATCCATGATAGTCGGACATCTGAAGATTACCGAATTAACCTTGTCGGGCGCGGAAAGGAGGATTTTTTCGCCCTCCCATTTTGACCGTCCGTATATCTCAACAGGCTCCGGCGGCTCTTCCTCGGTCACGGGGGCGTCAAAATTCTTTCCCCACAAGCAGTTGCTTGAGGTGAAAATAATCTTGTTGACGTTATGCTTGATACAAGCGTCCATGATGTTCTGTGTGCCATCGACATTGGACGTCCACAGTTCCTTGAGCATTTTCTTTTCGTGTGCCAGCATAGCGGCAAAATGAAAAACTGCTTCAAACTGATATGTTGAAAACAACTCGTCAAGCTTGTCTTTATTTCTGATATCATCCTGATAGGAGATAAGATTATCATGCGTATATTCGCTCTTGACCAGGTCTATGTTGATACATCTAAAGCCCTTTTCGGTCAAGTATTTACACATGATCTGTCCGAAAAAACCGGAACCGCCGGTAATCAAAACCGTTCTCATTATTACGTCAAACCTTTCTGTTTTGAGTGATAAAAGCATTTTCCTTTTTGTCAGAACACAACATATATTACGGATTTCATAACAAACCGAGTTTATTATACATGGTATCTGACGATTTGTAAATAATTATTGAAAAAACGACACTATTTGTCCGTCTGCTTCACGAGCAATATTAAGACTTCCGTTGAGAGAAGGACGTCTTTACATTATCAATTCTCCGATTAATTATACGTTAAAGCGGAACAGAACGACGTCGCCGTCCTTCATGACATATTCTTTGCCCTCTGAACGGACGAGGCCCTTCTCTTTAGCAGCGGTCATCGAGCCGCAGGCGATCAGGTCGTCGAAGGCTATGACCTCGGCGCGGATGAAGCCGCGCTCAAAGTCGGTATGTATCTTGCCTGCCGCCTGAGGAGCCTTGGTGCCCTTTTTGATGGTCCATGCTCTGACCTCTGGCTTGCCTGCGGTGAGGTAGGAGATAAGGCCGAGCAGGGTGTAGCATTCGTTTATCAGTCGGTCAAGACCGCTCTGTTCGAGACCGAGATCGCTTAAGAAGAGCTCTTTCTCCTCTTTATCCATCTCGACGATCTCTGCCTCCATCTCGGCGCAGATAGGAAGTACGCCCGCGTTCTGCTCCTCGGCGATCTCACGGACCCTCTTCAATCTTTCGTTGCTCTCGATACCGTTCGAGAAGTCGTCCTCGCTCATGTTAGCTGCGAAGATAACGGGCTTGTTAGTCAGGAGAGCTACCTCGCTCAGCAGAGCTTTTTCGTCATCGTCACACTCTACGGATCTCGCGGGCTTGCCCTCGTTCAGGGTGTCCAGAACGCGCTTGAAGAAATCTACCTGAGCCTGGAATTTTTTATCGCCCTTGACCATTTTCTGAGCCTTGTCTATACGGCGCTGAACCATCTCGACGTCGCTGAGTATCAGCTCGAGGTCTATAGTCTCGATATCACGGATAGGGTCGACGCTGCCCTCGACATGGATGATATCGTCGTTGTCAAAGCAGCGCACAACGTGGACTATGGCGTCGCACTCACGGATATTTGACAGGAACTTATTGCCCAGTCCCTCGCCCTTGCTCGCGCCCTTTACAAGACCCGCTATATCTACGAATTCTATGGTAGCGGGAGTGTATTTATCGGGATCGTACATCTCGGCGAGCTTATCGAGACGCTTGTCGGGTACCGCTACCACGCCTATGTTGGGCTCGATGGTGCAGAAGGGGTAGTTGGCGCTCTGAGCGCCCGCGTTTGTAATAGCGTTGAATAATGTGGACTTACCGACATTCGGAAGTCCGACTATACCTAATTTCATATTGATCACCGTTTCTGTATAATCTTATCCTTACTATTGTATCATTGAGGATAACAAAAGTCAATGAACACAGATATTGACAAAAAAGGCAATTCAAAATAGAATTGTATCGGTGAAACAAATGAAAAAGTACGATTATATCCTATTTGATCTCGACGGCACCTTGACCGAGAGCGCTTTGGGTGTGCGGATGTCTATCGAGCACACTATGAAGGAGCTTGGGCTGAGGTGTCCCGATCTGTCAGACTATACATTATATATAGGGCCTCCGCTCGAAGATACCTTCCGCGGTATGTGCAATATACCCGAGGAGCTGATACCCTCGGCTATGCAGATCTACCGAGACTATTATGATATCGAGGGCATAAGGAACAACGGGGTTTATGATGATGTTTTTGAACTGCTCGACAGCCTGAGACGATCCGGCTGCAGGCTTGCTATATGCACCTCAAAGAATGAGCCCGTGGCAGAGCGGGTGTGTGATACCTTCGAGCTGAGCGGTCGCGTAGACGCTATATGCGGCTCGTCGCTCGACGGCAGCCGAAAGGCTAAAGTTGACCTCATACCATACGCTATGCAGGTACTCGGATGTACCGATAAAAGCCGCGCCGTTATGATAGGCGATACCTATTTTGACTCTGACGGGGCAAAGGCGGCAGGGGTGGATTTCATAGGCGTTACCTACGGCTACGGTACGCGCGAGGCTATGGAGAGGAGCGGCGCGGTCGGATTTGCGGACAGTCCGCTTGAAATAATAAAATTCATAATTTAAGTTATTAAACGGAGTTTGTCCGAATATAATATCATGGGTGATACTATGTTCGGTTCAATACGGTTCAAAAATATCCGTCTTACGGTTTTCTGCCTTATCTGCGCTGCGGTTTTTGTTGCTGTCAGCCTTGTTATGCTCCGCGCGGGCGCTCCCGATACCGTTGAGATCAACGGCGAGGATTATTCTCTGCGCGCTGAGGATGAAGAGGATATCGAGGCGTTCATAAAGGCATGCGGCTATGATACAGAGGGGATCTTGACCGATATGGAGATAACCGTGCCTAAGGTCTGGAACGATACCTATATCGGCTATAATGAATTGCAAAAGGCTCAGGGGCTGGATCTTACACAGCATAAGGGCAAAATAGCTCAGGAGTATATCTACGCCTGCCGCGGCGGTGACAGCTGTATCACGCTGATCGTAAGCGACGGCAGGATCGCGGCGGCTCATGTATCGGCAACGGACGGCTCCGATATGCGGCCGCTGATAAATACGGAATGATACGGTGACAATATGAAGGAACGACTGGACAAGTTCATATCCTCACAGACAGAGCTGAGCCGCAAGGAGGTCCAGCGAGCAGTGAAGGACAAGCGTGTTACGGTCAACGGCGACACGGTAAAGGCGGCTGATATCAAGATAGATACCGATGCCGACACCGTGGCTCTTGACGGCAGAAAGCTGACCTATAAAAAATATGTATACTATATGATGTACAAGCCCTCGGGCGTTGTCAGCGCTACCGAGGACAGAGAAGAGAAAACAGTGCTCGATATCCTGCCCGATGAGCTTATGCGCGACGGGCTCTTCCCTGCGGGGAGGCTCGATAAAGACACTACGGGGCTCTTGATAATCACCGACGACGGCGACTACGCTCACCGAATGCTGTCGCCTAAGAAGCACGTTACCAAGCGGTATATCGCGACGCTTGACCGTGAGCCAGACAGCAATATCATACCCCGGTTTGAAGAGGGCATAATCCTCAAAGACGGTACCGTGTGCAAAAGCGCGAAGGCTGAGATACTCGATGGTTCCAACGCCGCCGTCGAGATAAGCGAGGGCAAATATCATCAGGTTAAAAGGATGTTCGCGGCTCTCGGTTATAGGGTAGAGGCTCTCAAAAGGGTGAGGATAGGCTCTCTGGAGCTCGACAGCGCTCTCAAAGAGGGTCAGACCCGCGAGCTCAGCGCCGAAGAAGCGGGTACTGTATTCAAAGATCATAAATAAAATCAATATATCCTGTAATTATGCGATAAAAAGGGTATTATTTGAATAACAGTCAAAAGCCTTGTTATCAACAAAACGTACAAAAACAGCGGCTTATGGCTTATAAATCGGCTAATTCCTTGTAAAATTCGCACAATTACAGGGTATATTTTTTTTACTTATCGGAATAATGACTAAATTATTATCCGAATATTTAGTGAAAAAACAAGTGGAAGTGCAAAAAGAATTGTGATATATTATACCTGTACACTTATTATAAGTGCGTAAAGCAAGTTTTCAGTTAGTTTTTGCTGCACTTCTTAGGCGTGCAGATTTGGATAATAAATGGAGGTTTTTTAATGGCTAATGTATCACTGCAACACGTTTATAAGATCTATGACGGCGGCGTTGTCGCTGTAACCGACTTCAACCTTGAGATCGCCGATAAGGAATTCATCATTCTTGTAGGTCCTTCCGGCTGCGGTAAGTCAACAACCCTGCGTATGATCGCGGGTCTTGAGGATATCTCTAAGGGCGAGCTTTACATCGGCGACAAGCTTTGTAACGACGTTGCTCCTAAGGACAGAGATATCGCGATGGTTTTCCAGAACTACGCTCTGTATCCCCATATGACAGTTTATGATAACATGGCATTCGGTCTTAAGCTCCGCAAGATGCCTAAGGACGAGATCAAGCGCCGCGTAGGCGAGGCAGCCCGTATCCTCGGTATCGAGCAGTATCTCGACAGAAAGCCGAAGGCTCTCTCCGGCGGTCAGAGACAGCGTGTTGCTCTGGGTCGTGCTATCGTCCGTGATCCTAAGGTATTCCTGCTTGACGAGCCGCTGTCAAACCTTGACGCTAAGCTCCGCGCTAACATGAGAACCGAGATCTCTAAGCTGTATCAGAAGCTGGGCACCACATTCATCTATGTAACTCATGACCAGACAGAGGCTATGACGATGGGTACCCGTATCGTTGTTATGAAGGACGGCTTCATCCAGCAGGTCGATACTCCTCAGCATCTGTATGATCTGCCCTGCAACGAGTTCGTAGCAGGCTTCATCGGCTCACCTCAGATGAACTTCCTCGACGCTACACTGGTCAAGGAAGGCGACAAGTTCGCCCTCAAGTTTGACGAGTACACCGTATTCCTGCCCGAGAGCAAGAACAAGAACGGCGTTCTCGAGCCCTATGTTGGTAAGGAAGTTCGCTTCGGTATCCGTCCCGAGCACGTTCATGACGAGCCCGAGTTCCTCGCTAAGTGTCAGGACAGAAACGGCGTTATCAATGCTAACGTTGTTGTTACCGAGCTTATGGGCGCTGAGATCTATCTGTATGTAAACATCGGCGGCACCCAGGTCACCGCTCGTGTTGAGCCTACATCAAAGGCTAAGCCCGGCGATTACATCGATGTTGCGTTCGACCTTGAGAAGATCCATATCTTCGATAAGGAAACCGAGATGACAATCACCAACTGATTTTAATAATCGGCATTTCGCCCGCTGTGTTCGCGCAGCGGGCTTTTTGTTTGGTAAAGACGCAGAGAGCTTTCGGTTATGATATTTTGCTCAGAGCAGTCAGCGTTATCGGGCAATCAGTTAGGAGTGAGGAGTTAGGAGTTAGGAGTTAGGAGTTTATGGCGGTCTCTGCCCGCACCCGATTTATATTGATTTAATCACAACTTAAATGTCTTTATAAAATCCAAAAGCCGCAAGGCTTTCCCTTAACTCCTCACTCCTCACTCCTAACTCCTCACTAAACAACATCTTGTGGTCATTTGAACCGCAATACACAATTATCCGATTTGTTCACAAAAAGTTTAAAAAATTGTAATATCAAAGCTTTATTTAAGCTGAAATTTCTGGTATATTGTTAAAAAAGAAAATACTTTGAAAAATAATCTTGCGAAAAATGCGATTAATAAGGCGTTTTTCGACCCCGCAAAATTCTCTGAGCAGCCTTAAAAAAATTACTGTTGTGCAATAACTATGAAAGCCTTATCATTTTTTTGGTGATTAATACGAAAAA
Source organism: uncultured Clostridia bacterium (assembly GCA_946183365.1). Taxonomy (GTDB): domain Bacteria; phylum Bacillota; class Clostridia; order Oscillospirales; family Acutalibacteraceae; genus Ruminococcoides. The sequence goes on along the minus strand of CAMHAH010000003.1, from coordinate 163,923 downwards.
ACTGCAAAGTAATTTGAAAAAAAGGTTGCTTTTTATGCCGCTTTTGTGTAAAATGTATATGAGATAGGTGGCTTCTTTAGGTAAATCACCAAATCGTTCGGTATTTTGACTATTTTTTAGAGACGGAGGAGAATTATGTCCAACAGATTATTTCAGGGTGTTATCCATCAGATGAAGGACGCTATCGACAGAACCATCGGTGTTGTGGACGAGACATCGGTCGTTATCGCTTGTTCGGAGCTTGGCAGGATAGGCGAGGTCAATGAGAGTATTACAGCCGATACCCTCTCGGCTACCGTTCCCTTTGTTATCAACGGGCACACATTCAAGTCCTTTGGCTCTTCAAACAGGGCCGACTACGCTGTATTTGTACAGGGCAGCGACGAGATCGCGCAGAAATACGCTCAGCTCTTAGCTGTTTCGCTGTCTTCGATCAAGCAGTATTATGACGAGAAGTACGATCGTTCAAACTTCATCAAGAATGTTATCCTTGACAATATCCTGCCCGGAGATATCTATCTCAAGGCGAGAGAGCTGCGCTTCAACAGCGACGTAAGCCGCGTTGTAATGCTCATAAAGATCACGTCCAAGACCGATGTATCGGCGTTTGACGTAGTACAGAACCTCTTCCCCGATAAGAGCAAGGATTTTGTCATCAATATCAACGAGACCGATATCGCTCTCGTCAAGGAGATCAAGCCCGGTATCTCTACCAAGGATCTCGAGAAACTGGCGGGCTCCATCGTAGATACCCTCAGCACCGAGTTCTATACTCATTGCGTAGTCGGTATGGGTACTACCGTCACCGGTATCAAGGATCTGGCTCACTCCTTCAAAGAGGCTCAGGTATCTCTTGAGGTCGGCAAGGTATTCGACACCGAGCGCACTATCGTCAGCTACGATAACCTCGGTATCGCCCGTCTGGTTTATCAGCTGCCCACCACCCTGTGCGAGATGTTCCTCAAAGAGGTATTCAAGCGCGGTTCTATAGATACACTCGATCAGGAGACCCTGTTCACCATACAGAAGTTCTTTGAGAACAATCTGAACGTTTCAGAGACCTCCCGCAAGCTCTTTGTACACCGCAATACTCTGGTGTACAGACTTGAGAAGATCAAGAAGCTGACCGGTCTTGACCTGAGAGAGTTTGAGGACGCTATCGTATTCAAGGTAGCTCTGATGGTCAAGAAGTATCTGACCTCAAGCCCCACTAAGTATTGATAGGCGCCGTATCAGTTCATCTGAAATAATACCAAAGTGACAGCTCAGGCTGTCTGCGAAAGGCATTACTATGATAGAATTCAAAAATGTATCAAAGGTGTATTCCTCTAACGGAGTACACGCCTTGGATAATGTTTCGATCAATATACAAAAGGGCGAATTCGTTTTCATCGTCGGTTCTTCCGGCGCGGGCAAAAGCACCTTTTTGAAGCTCATCATGCGCGAGGAGCTGCCTACCTCGGGTTCGATCATCGTAAACGATATGTACCTTGAGCGCCTGCCGCGCAGAAAGGTACCGTATCTCAGACGTACCATGGGCATAGTGTTCCAGGATTTCCGTCTGATCTCAAAGATGACCGTGTATGAGAACGTAGCCTTTGCAATGCGCTGCGTCGGCAAGAAGAACGACGCTATCAAGAAGCGCGTACCGTATATTCTCGAGCTTGTAGGTCTCGCGGATAAGGCGAACGACCATCCGTCCGAGCTCTCGGGCGGCGAGCAGCAGAGAGTTTCTCTCGCGCGAGCTCTGGTCAACAACCCCGCTCTTATAATCGCCGACGAGCCTACGGGTAATATCGACCCCGAGATGAGCTATGAGATCATCGAGCTTCTCTCTGAGATCAACAAGAGAGGCACCACCGTATTGGTCGTTACTCATGAGCATGAGCTTGTCAAATCATTCGGAAAACGCGTCATTACTATCGACGACGGCAGAGTAATCTCTGACTCCGACGACGACAGATTTGTAGCAATTTGATTGTCGAAGAAAGGAGATCGAAGTATGAGTAGTTTTGGCTATCTTATCAAAGAGGGCTTTAAGAACCTCTTTCATAACCGTTTGATGACGCTCGCCTCTATCGGCGTACTGGTATCATGTCTGGTCCTGACCGGCTCTGCGGTCATGCTTACCATCAACGTCGCCAATATCGTTGACTCGGTAGGCGACACCAACGTTACAAAGGTATTCCTTGACGACGATATGACCAAGCTCGAGGCCGTATATAAGGGCAAAGAGCTAAAAGAGGTCGAAAATATCGTCGACGTACAGTTTATAGATAAGGACGACGCTATCCTTGATTATAAGGAGCAGGTCGGAGAAGAGGTATTCGCTAATATGCAGGGCGACGACAACCCCCTGCCGTATTCCTACAGCATCGTTATGGACGATCTGTCCAAGTATGACGAGACCATCACCCGCATAAAGGCGGTGCCCGGAGTAGCTTCGGTATCCTCACACCGTGAGGTAGCTCAGAAGCTCACCAGCCTCTCGTCATTCATCACCACCATGAGCCTGTGGATCATACTGGCTCTGGCTGTCATCTCGCTGTTCATCATCAGCAACACTATCCGCATGACTATGTTCTCGCACCGCTTTGAGATCAGTATCATGAAGAGCGTCGGCGCTACAAACGCCTTTGTGCGAGTACCGTTCATCATAGAGGGTGTAATCATAGGCGTGGTTTCGGCAGTTATCTCAATAATCCTGCTGTTCCTGCTCTCTGACGGAGTTATCAACTCTGTAAAGAACATCCTTGATTTCCCATACACACGCTTTACCGCGATCATGTGGCCTATAATAATCACGTTCGTAGGCGCGGGCGCGCTTGTAGGCGCACTGGGCAGCGCGGTATCTATCCGCCGCTTCCTCAGACACGAGGGCAATGAGGTCCTCGGCTGGTAAAAAAAGGAGTGATTCAATGAAGAAGATTTTATCTGCCTGCATGGCGGCTGTAATACTTGTCGGTGGTATCATTTCCGCTTCCGCCGAGAGTATCAGCGAACTTGAGGCTCGTCAGGCCGAGCTTGAAGCAAAGCAGGCTGAGTATCAGGCTCAGCTCGATGAGAAGAACGCCGCTGTCGCAGAGCAGCAGACAGAAGTAGACGCTATCGTCGGTCAGGTCGAGACCGTTACGGAAGAGATCCGTATCTGCTATCAGAAGATCGGCATCCTTGATAAGGGTATCGAAGAGAAGCAGGTCGAGATCGATAAGGCTAACGAAGAGATCGAGGGCAATATGGAGGTCCTGCGCCAGAGGATCAAGACCATCTATATCTCAGGCGACGTAAGCTCGCTCGAGATCATCTTAGGCGCTAAGAACTTTACCGACTTCCTCGATAAGCTGCAGCTCGTACAGTATGTCAGCAACCACGACTCTGAGCTTATCAGTCAGGTCCAGAAGCAGCTCAATGAGATCGCTGACGAGAAGGCCGCTCTTGAGAGCGACAAGGAAGCGCTGAACAGCGAGAAGGAAAAGCTCGAGACCAAGCAGGACGAGCTCAACACCCTTCTCGAAAAGAATAAAGAAGTACTCGCAAGCCTGCAGTCAAGCGCGGACAACGCAAAGCTCCAGCTCGATCTGAGCGAAGAGGAGCTGAGCGGTCTGAGCGCTGAGATACAGGAGTATTACCGCAAACAGCGCGAGGCTCTCGCGGCTCAGCAGGCCGCGGCGGCCCAAAGCTCAAATTCTAACTCTAATTCAAGTTCGGGCGGCAGCGACAGCGATGACAACGGCGGTAATTCATATGTACCCGCTCCCGAAGTCGATTATTCAGGCTCAGGCGACGGTTGGGTATGGCCTACTCCCGGATGCTATTATTTGACGTCTCAGTACCATGAGCCCCGTTCATATGAGTATCATGACGCTATCGATATCGGCGCGAGCATGGGTACTACTATCGTTGCGGCGAATTCCGGTACGGTCGTAGCTTCATATAACGGCTGTTACCATTCAAACTCCGGCGGTAACTGGTGCAGCTGCGGCGGCGGCTACGGCAACTATGTATGGATACTCCACGATAACGGCTATGAGACCATCTACGGTCATATGATAAGTACCACGGTCTCTACGGGTCAGCGGGTATCCTCGGGTCAGACCATCGGTTATGTCGGTTCTACAGGATGGTCGACGGGTCCTCACCTGCACTTTGAGCTGCGTATAAACGGTATAAAGAGCAATCCTCAGAACCTGTATTGATTTATAAAATGTTAAGACCGTCTCCTTTGAGGCGGTCTTTCAAACAATAAAACGTGCGCCCCACGCGCGATTTCGTCTACCCATCGCTCGTGCGCACGCAGTGCGCTACTGAGCGGGGATTATAAATTATCAGTATCAAACAAAGGAGAATCACCATGAACATCGAGAAGAGAAGCATAGCAATGTGCATTGTACTCAGTATCGTTACCTGCGGCATATACGGACTTATCTGGTTTGTATGGCTGAGTGATGATACAAACACTGTTTCGAACGAAGAGCAGCCTACCTCGGGCGGTATCGCTCTGCTTTTGACTATCGTTACCTGCGGTATTTACGGATTATACTGGGCTTATAAGCAGGGAGAAAAACTCGAAAAAGCTTCTCGTATGAGAGGAATGCAGAGCAGTGACAGATCTCTCCTTTATCTTCTCCTCAGTTTCTTTGGACTTGGGATAGTTGCGTACGCGCTCATGCAGGATGAGTTGAACACGATCGCGGATATGGGCGCTCAGCAGTATCAGCAACCTTATCAGCCCTATCAGCAGGGTCAGCAGCAGTACCGCCAGCCTCAGCAGGGTTATCAGCAGTATCAGCAGCCCTATCAGCAGGGTCAGCAGCAGTATCGCCAGCCCCAGCAGCCTCAGCAGTACCGGCAGCCCTATCAGCAGCAGTACCGTCAGCCTCAGCAGCCTGTTCAGCAGCAACCTGTTCAGCAGCAGCCTGTTCAGCAGCAGCCTGTTCAGCAACAGCCTGTTCAGCAACAGCCTCAGCAGCAGCCCCAGCAGCCTGTTCAGCAACAGCCTCAACAGCCCGCTCAGCAGCAGCCTGCTCAGAATGATCAGGATAATAAAACTCAGAACCCTGACGCCTGATGCGTGAAAGAGTTATAAAACTGGCAAAGCCCGCCCTCATAATAACGGCGGTGGGCTTTGCCTATCTTTTATTTCATGAGCTCACGGGCTTAGCGCTTTTCTGTCCGTACAGGAAGTTTCTGCACGTCTACTGCCCCGGATGCGGAGTAAGCAGAATGTTCTTTCACCTTGCTCACTTTGAGTTTGCAGAGGCGTTCTCGTCAAATTGTCTGGTGTTTTGTCTGCTTCCGATAGCGGTGATCGGTGTGATATTCCATGGCTACAGATATATCAGATACGGCAACGGAAGCCTGTATAAGGCTGAGAAGATTGCGCTGTATATTCTTATCGGTGTTTTGATAGCCTTTGGAATAGCCCGAAACATCTGGCAGGTCGACTGGCTGATACCGTAGATAAAACGTTTATCAACTGGGTGAGTTGCGGGGGACCCCGTGTCCTCATGAAACTGTTATAATAATCATAACCTGTCCGCCCTCCGCGCGTCGGAGCTCGCTGTACTCGTTGAGAGCGGTCAGGTTTGACCGCTCCCGTACTCGCGCCGCGGCTCCTCCTTATCCCCACAACTCGGGGAGTTGCGGGGGACCCCGTGTCCTCACGGAACTGTTATAATAATCATAACCTGTCCTCCCTCCGCGCGTCGGAGCTCGCTGTACTCGTTGAGAGCGGTCAGGTTTGACCGCTCCCGTACTCGCGCCGCGGCCCCTCCTTATCCCCACAACTCGGGGAGTTGCGGGGGACCCCTGTGTCCTCACGGAACTGTTATATAAGCATAACCTGTCCTCCCTTCGCATAGAATAATGCGGAGGGATTTTTATGATTACCGCACTTAATATAGAGGACTATACACGATCGGGGATATACGGCTTAACGAATTTGTTCAGACACAACCGTCTGAGGGTAGAGCATCTGTACTGCGATACAGCAGCTGTAAAGAGCCTTAGCTATGAGCATTACAGGGGAAAGATCGGCTGGGCCTCGATAGACCGCTTTGTAAAATCTCAGAGAAACCGAGTGCTCTGTTCCGAGAAAGTCGAACTTCCCGAGGAGAGCGGCTTTACACGGTACAGCTCGAGCGCATTGAGCCGCCGAATGTGTGAGAACGCGTCGATAGCGCTGCTCAGAGCTATAAAGCGCAGAGACGTCAAGGTAGCCCTTGTGGATATCAGCGGCGACAGCGTGGGGCTGTGTGAGAGCCTGACCGAGTACGCCGACCCTGTTTATGTTGTGACGAAAGCGGCCGAACTGTACATAGCTCAGGCTGAGTATCTGCTCAGTGAGAAGGGAGCCGCGCTGAGGGTAAGCAGGAGTGCGGGGTGCCTGAAGGACGCCGATCTGATAATAGCGGTATCGCCGCTTGACGCGGGCTTGGGCTGCGCGGGCAACTGCGTTATCCTCTCAGCTGAGAAACCGATCGTCCGCCAGAGCTCACCGGTCATATATGACTGGTTCTTTGAGCTGCCTAAAAAGTATCAGGAGATAAAGCCGGAGTATCTGAGCGATATGTACTTCGCGTCGGCGTTGTATGACCTTGCCGGCGCTCGGGAGCTCGGCTCTGAGCTTTTCACTCGCTGCGGCGACGGTACCGTTATCCATACGCGAATGAGCCTGACCGAGCTGCTCTCACGGCGTATGGAGAGGCGTGACAAAGCAGGATTATAAGCGGATTTCGACCTTTCTGTAACTTGACATACCCCTGCCGATAGAATATAATATAAGCTGTATGCGAATATCTGAGAATATTCATTTGAAAGGAAGATAGATCAAAATGGCAAAACAGGTAATGCTTACAGCAGAAGGTTTAAAACAGCTCGAAGAGGAGCTGGATCTCTTAAAAGGACCTAAGCGTAAAGAAATAGCTGAAAAAATCAAGGTTGCGCGCTCTTACGGCGACCTTTCAGAGAACAGTGAGTATGATGACGCTAAAAATGAGCAGGCTATGCTCGAGGCGCGTATCGTGACTATCGAGGCTACATTGAAGAACGCCGTTATCATCGACGAAGAGGGTATCTCTAACGAGCATATCCATGTCGGCTCAAAGGTAAAGATCGAGAACATCAATTCAGGCAGCGAGGTGACCTATAAGATCGTAGGCTCGAACGAGGCAAATCCCTCTGACGGCAAGATCTCTGACGAGTCTCCCGTGGGCTTAGCTCTGCTCGGACACGCTGTCGGCGACGTTGTCGAGGTTGAAGTCCCCGCCGGAGTTATCGGCTTTAAGATACTCGATATATCTAAGTGATCGATCAACAGAGCTTTTACGCTCTCAGCAGATAATATTGCAAAACCGAGGTAGGATATGGAACAGAATTTAAATGAGATCTTAAGACTGAGGAGAGAAAAGCTCGCCAACCTTCAGCAGGCGGGCAAGGATCCCTTTGTCATTACAAAATACGACCAGACTCACCACAGCGTGGATATCAAGTCAAACTACGACGAGCTCGAGGGCAAGACCGTATCTATCGCGGGCAGAATGATGTTCAAGCGCGTCATGGGCAAGGCTTCTTTCTGCAATATCCGCGATCTTAAGGGCGATATCCAGGCTTATGTAGCGCGCGACTCTGTCGGCGAAGAGCCGTACGCGGGCTTCAAGAAGTTTGACGTAGGCGATATCATCGGCGTCAAGGGTCAGGTTTTCAAGACTAAGACAGGCGAGATATCCGTACACGCCGAGAGCGTTACCCTGCTCTCTAAGTCGCTGCAGATCTTGCCCGAGAAGTATCACGGTCTGACCGATACCGACACCCGTTACCGTCAGCGCTATACCGACCTCATCATGAACAGCGAGGTCAAGGAGACTTTTGTAAAGCGCTCCAAGATTATTTCAACTATCCGCCGTTTCTTAGATGAACAGGGCTTCATGGAGGTCGAGACCCCCATGCTCGTCCAGAACGCCGGCGGAGCCGCCGCGAGACCCTTTGAGACCCACTTCAACGCTCTTGATGAGGACCTTAAGCTCCGTATCTCTCTTGAGCTGTACTTAAAGCGCCTTATCGTAGGCGGCCTTGAGAGGGTCTATGAGATCGGCAGAGTTTTCCGCAATGAGGGTCTCGATACCCGTCACAACCCCGAGTTCACGCTCATGGAGCTCTATCAGGCATATACCGATTATCACGGCATGATGGATTTGACCGAGGCTATGTACCGCCGCGTCGCTCAGGAGGTCAACGGCTCTATGCAGGTCACCTACGGCGACAACGTTATAGATTTTGAGAAGCCCTTTGAGCGCATCACTATGGTAGACGCCGTCAAGAAGTACGCGAACGTTGACTGGAGCGAGGTCAAGGACACCGCTCAGGCGCGTGAGATAGCGGACAAGCTCCATGTAGAGTATGAGGACAGGCATCAGAAGGGCGATATCCTCAGCCTTATCTTTGAGGAATACGCCGAGAAGCACCTCATCCAGCCCACCTTCGTCATGGATCATCCGATCGAGATATCTCCCCTTACCAAGAAGAAGCCTGACGACCCCGAGTATGTCGAGCGCTTCGAGATGTTCATCAACGGCTGGGAGATGGCGAACGCCTACTCAGAGCTCAACGACCCGATCGACCAGCGTGAGCGTTTCAAGGCTCAGGAGGCTATGCTCGCCGCGGGCGACGAAGAGGCCAACACCACCGACGAGGACTTCCTCAACGCTCTCGAGATCGGTATGCCCCCCACAGGCGGCATAGGCTACGGCATCGACCGCCTCGTCATGATAATGACAAATTCTCCTGCCATCAGGGACGTTCTCCTGTTCCCGACGATGAAATCCTTAGATAAGTAAAAAGCCAAAAAATGGTTTATCTATGCGGTTTTTGAAAGTTCACAAATCATAAACTTACGCCATTTACGCCAAATGGTGCAGAAAGTTGTGCAGAGCGTAATCAATCGCATATTTTGTAATTTTTTAGCAAAGGAGCAAAAAATGAATAAAACCATTAAAACAGTGTTAGGCGGCGTTTTGTTTGTCGCTATTTGCATTGGACTATGGAATCTGTTTGACTTCATATGGAAAACGTGGATAAACGGAAGCGGATACCAATTTTCCTCATCATATCACATTTTATACCCGCTCGGCATTGGCGTTGTTATGTACTTGATTTTATTTGTGGTCAATACCGTAAGAAATAAAAACAAATAAAAACAATTCGCATATTTTAATGAATTTGACCTTGATGGATTCGTTTTCATCAAGGTCTTTTTTATTTGACAGATAGACAAAATCAGGCTGAAATGATATGAATATCTATACCGATGCGACAAAGGCATTGAAAAAATCAGAGTTTCAAACTCTTGGAACGTATTTGATTCCAGAGCAATAAAAGACATCTCGTTTTCACCGCATCACCATTTACACCAAAACTTACGCCAAACGGTGCAGAAAACGATAAAATATATAGTTGAATTTTACGAAGAATTATGCTATAATTTATTCGTAAAATATTATATAAGGAGGTTATATTATGCCTAACATCAAACCTGTATCAGACTTGAGAAACTACAATGAAGTGTTGAACGATATCGCTGTCGGCGAGCCTGTCTTTTTGACGAAGAACGGCAGGGGAAGATACGCTATCCTTGACATCAAAGAATATGAAAAACTCCACGCAGAAATAAAACTGTTAAGCGAATTGGAAAAGGGTGAGCACAGCGCAAAAGAAAAAGGCTGGCTCAGCCTTTCCGAGGTTGAAAAGGAGCTTGGTCTGTAATGATTGAGATCCGATTCTCTCCTGACGCATTGGGAGATTTACAGGAGATCAAAGGCTATATTACCGACGATTTGCAAAATGCAACAGCTGCCGAAAATACGATCAGAACAATTATGGACAGGCTTCAACAGCTGATAGACTTTCCCGATATGGGTGCGCCTTTATCATCCGTTGCCCAAACACAATCCGATTACCGTTATCTGATATGCGGCAACTATACCGCGTTTTATCGTCATGAGAAAGATACTGTATTTATTGTTCGTGTATTATATGGCAGAAGAGATAATATGAGAGTACTGTTTGAATAGGAGAAACTATGTGGAAAGGAATCAAAACAAATGACGATATAAAATCTTTTATGGATTTGGTATGTTACTTTCATGATGGCTGTATTAAAGAAATGCATTATCTAAGCGGAGCGTATGTCGGAGAAGGTTTAGGTATGTATCCGCTCAATGATAAAAGAATTTTGAAGGTGATTATCCAAAGGCAATTTGATAATCCGTCTATGGTTGAACTGGAGTTTTCCGGTTTACAATATATGAACCTTAATCCTGTTGACCCGACATATACCTGTGAGATACTCGGTTCAACTATCCTTGAAAAGGACGGATTTATATATTGGTGTGACGACGATAGTGTTGATGCTGCTTCGATCGAGAATTACGACGGCACGCTGATATGCGCTGAGAAGTTGAGATGGCGACCGGTTGAAGGGCATATGGGAAAAGATAATTACTATATTGTGAACGAGTAATAACAATTTACGCCACTTACGCCAGACGGTGAAGAGATCATCATAATCACAGGCAATCTTATGTTAGGTTGCCTGTTTTTATATGCGATAGACAAATCAAAGTTAATGTGATATAATCAAAAAAATTCGGAGCCTGCAAATTCAGGCTAAACGGATGAAGCTTTGTATCAATTTTTGAAAGGATGTATAGAATGAAAATCAGAAACATCATTGCAGTAGTTTTAGCCGTGCTAACCATTACTTTGACAACCGTATTGTCGGGTTGTTCGGGGTCTGATCCCGCTCCGAAGACGGAACCCGCAGATACTGCCGCAAAGTTCTCTATACCGAGAGAGCGTCTCTCGCTCGACACAGAGGACTCGCCCGAGTGGGTAACAAAGCTTGACGCGGCTAAGGACGCAAAACAGCTTTTTGTGGTTGCCGGTTATGAAAAATCAACAGCTTGGATCTCTATGCACGAAAAGGACAAGGACGGCAACTGGAAAATGCTGACCTCTACGCCGGGCTTCATCGGTAAGGAAGGCTTAGGCAAGACCAAGGAAGGTGACTTAAAAACTCCCGTGGGTACGTTTGGCTTTAATAAAGCCTTCGGAATAGCCGACGACCCCGGTTGCGCTATTCCTTACACTAAGGTAGACAACGACACCTATTGGTCGGGCGATAACGATGTGAATTATAATCAGATGGTCAGCATCAAGGATTATCCCAAGCTGAATACCGAGGACAGCGAACATATCATGGATTATAAATATGAGTATCGATATTGCCTTAATATCAGCTACAACGAGGACGGTACCGCGGGAAAGGGTTCGGCAATCTTCCTTCATTGCTTCGGTGACAGAAAGCCCCGCACAGGCGGATGCGTTGCCATTCCCGAGGAGCAGATGTATTATGTGATGCAGCACGTAAGCCCTGACTGCGTTGTTGTTATTGATTCTATGGAAAACTTAGGAGCAGAATTTTAATTATCATATAAACAAAATCAGCCTGAAAAGATATATATTAGATTGAATTTATAGGTGGCTACTTATGAGATTAGACGGCTTTGGATTATTTGTAGAGGATATGGCTGAAATGATTCGGTTTTACAGAGATGTACTCGGTTTTGAAATCAAAGAAACAGAAGATACGTCAAACGTTTATCTCGTAAAAGACGGTACTTTGTTTCTATTATACGGAAGAAAAGACTTTGAAAAAATGACAAGCCGAAGATATAACTATATCATGGGATTGAACGGACATTTCGAATTGGCTCTGTATGTTGACACATTTGATGAGGTTGATATTTCGTTCAAAAAAGCTGTGAAAAACGGAGCTATACCTGTACTGGAACCAAAGCTGGAGCCTTGGGGACAGAGGACTTGTTATATTGCCGACCCTGAAGGAAATTTGATAGAGATAGGTTCGTGGAATAAGCCTTACGAAGAAAAGGATTTGTAAAACTTTGGATTTATCCTAAAACATCTGCTCAAAATCCGTCACATTCTCACCGCCTTTTCATGTATTAGATAAGAAAAGGTGAAAAACGTTACAAGAAAAGTATAGCACACAAACACAGGCAGCCTACAAATAGGTTGCCTGTTCCGTTTTATGAGAGTGAAATTATATGGATCGGTTTGAGAGTGATAAAAGATATATAAATTATTGTTTTATACTCTTTACAAATCTTCGTTTTAGGTGTATAATGCAATAGCGATATGGGGGTATAGCTCAGTTGGTAGAGCGCTTGGTTCGCATTCAAGAGGTCAGCGGTTCGAATCCGCTTATCTCCACCATGACACGAGAGTCCAGAAAACGGCTTGTTTTCTGGGCTTTTTCCTTTTTCGGGGAGCCTTAAGTGCGAACCTTTCAGCGTTCAAATTAGGGGTCATCTAACACTTTATCTAACACTTTTCCGTGTTTTTCTAACACCTTTTGGAAGAATTTCGGCTGATTTTTCACGATTTTCAAGGCTTTTGCACTGTTTTCGATCGTGTTGAGCGATGAGAACGGTGTTTTTTTCTTTTTCCGACCCCTTGACTGTTGTTCAAGAGGCCTGTTCCAAGCTTGGGGCAGAGGCGATTTCGGAAGGTTCTGACGCTTCCTTCTTGTTCTCTGTCGCGCTCAAAGCATACGCCATGTCGATCTTGCGTTTGGCGTCGAGGTGACCGTAGATGTTGGCTGTGGTCTGGATATCTGCGTGACCCAGCCACTCCTGCACGTCTTTAAGCGTGAAGCCCATGCTCAGCAGGTTGCTTGCCGCACTGTGTCTCAGCTCATGAAAGCGGATGCGGGGCAAGCCGTATTCCTTGAGAAGTTTCGGGAACTTCTGTGACACATAATCCGGCGAGAAGGGTCTGCCGTCCTCCCAGCGGAACACATAATCGTTATCGAAGTAGGTGTTGCCGTAGAATCTCTTATCCTTCCTCTGCTGTTTTTTCAGATCCTCGAACAGTTTCTTGATCTCGGCAGTCATCGGGAAGGAGCGTCGGCTGGACTCGTTCTTCGTCTTGTCCTTGGCGACGAGCTTCGATACCTTTGTGACCGATCGACGGATAGTGAAGGTCTCAGCTTCAAAGTTCACACAGTCCCAGCACAGCCCGAGCGCTTCGCTTCTGCGCAGACCGTAAAGCGCGGTAACTCGAATCAGCGGATACAGCGGTTCGTTATTCTTCAACAGATTCTCAAGAAGTTCCTCGACCTGTGACATTGTGAAGAATTTCGCTTCATGTCTTTCCTTTGGCGGGAGATTGAGGAATCGGCAGGGATTGCGGTCGATAACGCCTTCCGATTCATAGTAGGTCAAGGTCATGTTGATGATCGACTTGACTTTTCTCAGGGTGATACCTGAGAGACCTCCCGATCCGTCAATCTTCCCTCGCGTGGCTTTCTCGTTGATAAAGGCTTGCAGATTCTGTTTGTTGATGTCGCACAGGCGGTAGCCCTTATTGGTAAAGTACGGGATGATGTGCAGTCTGATCAGCGTTTCGTAACCCTGGCAGGTAATCTCGTCAATGTGCCGTTGAAAACCGGCTGTCTTATACTCATACCATTTTTGTACCGCTTCTGCGAAAGGCATGAGCGACGGACTGTTTTCAAGCTCCTGCCAGTGCTGTTGTTCCTCTTCATATTGCTTGAGGGCTTCTCGGAGGAGCTTCTGCGCCTTTGTCTTGTTGCCCTTGACGGGTAGATCGGTGTTGATCCATTTTACTTTGCGTTTGCCGTTCCGATACAGGTTCAGAACGAGGTAATATTTATTATTTTTGATTTGCAGGCTTCCTGTCATATTGACTCCTTTCTGTCGGAATGCCCGCCGTTGCAACATGGATTATACCATCAAACGGCGGACATATCCAGTAGTTTTATCTGTAATTGTAATAAGATTATATTGATGTGATCGACGTGCGTGTCAGCCTGCGTTTCGCAGGAAGGACATCACGTCCTTTTTTCTGACGCGGATGGCTGTACCGATTCGTCGGCAGGAGAGCTGGTTCTCTTTGATGAGCTTGTAAACCGTGTTTTTGCAAACTCCCATCAGCTCAGCTATCTGCTGTACCGTCAGCACGTCGGGATAGTTCTTAAACTGTGTAGCAGGCGCTGACAGACGGACTGTCTGCAGCGCCTCCGTAGGTATTAGATAAACATTCGATTTTTTGTTATCAGTCATAGGTTCCTTTCTGTTTTGAATAACTTTATTCGTCGTAATAAATTCGTATATCTTCGGCACTTAATCAGTGTTTTACATCGACATAACGAAGCCTTGTCCTTCGTCTTCGTCGTAATAATCATCGTCATAGTCATCCTCGTCGAATACTTCTTGGAGGATCTCTTCTCTTTGATAATCATCTTCCTCGGAGCTTTCAGTCGGTTCTTCCGTCCTGTTTGCGACGGAGGAAATCAGCCCGACGCCCGCTCCGATCAGCGCGCCGATCGCCGCGCCGTTTTCCTGTCCTTCGATCCGCTTGCGGCGTTCCTCAGGGTCTTCGTTATCGTCATCAACGATCCTTGCTACCGCTCCGGCGAGGCTGTCGACTCCACCGATGATGCGTCTTGAAGGATCACGATAACTTTCGGAAATTTTTTGCGTTTCGGCTTTTGCAGAGGAGCGTTCGCGCAAGTGCTGTTCGTAAAACTCGCGCGATTTCTCCCATCCGGTCGGCTGTATCTCTTCCGAAACGCCGTCCGAATTCTCTCTGAAATCGAGTTCGTTCTCGATGTTTTTCTTCATATATTTTTCATCAGGAAGACTTTTATCGCGACAGCTTCTGCCGTTGGGACAGTGAAAGGTCAGGTATTTTCTCTCGTCCGTCCATGTCATTCGGTATCCGAGAATCGACATCGCCCTGACGAATTCATCCCTGCTGCCGCTGTACTCCATCGACTTGTCGATGTCCTCAGCGAGCTTTTGTTTCCAGCTGTTTCCCCTCATCCTCGCGCGATACTCACGGTTGGAAATCCTGCGGCCTCCGTTCTCGTATGGCGTGAGAACGGAGAGCCCGTGAGCGAGGCAAATCTCATCACTGAGCGCTCTTAACTGTCTCAGAGTTGTGGGCGACTGGCGGAGCTTTTTCCCTGATTCAAAGCTCACGGAATTGATGACAAAGTGCGTATGAATATGAGAAGCGTCGCAGTGTGTGGCGACGAGAACTTCTTGCCCCGGCCACGCTTTCTCGGCAAACTCCATTGAAATCTCATGCGCCTGCTCGGGAGTGAGCTCCTCCGTCGGCGAAAAGGACTGCGCGTATTGGTAGAAAAATATCCCGTCAGCCTTGCCGAAAACCTTTTTCGTTGCCATAAATTCACGGAAGGAATTTGCTCCGTCGCAGTTGATTCCGCTGACTAATTGCCGTTTCGATCGGCTGTCAAAGGTCTTATATTCCTGCTGGCAATAGTTGATAACAGCTCGCATCGCGGACGGATTTTGCCTGCTTTCTTTGATGAAAATTACTGTCGCCACGTATCAATCTTCTCCCGTCATACTGAGGATCGCGTCGTAGATTTTTCGCTGGCCTTCGATGACGGAATCGAACTTTGCGAAGAAAAATCTCCGTGAATTTGCCTTGCGAGCGATCTGATTGAGGTTGTTGCCAATGCGTTTCAGCTCAACAAGTATGGCGGATAAATCTGTAACCTTGATCGTCGTTTTGCGTGAACAATCGATCAGATAATCGGTCAAAGACAGTTGAGCCTGCTTCGCTTTGGCGGCGATCTCTTTCTTTTCTTCTGCTGTCAATCGAATCGACAGCGTTACATTTCTCTTTCTTTTTGCAATAATTAATCACCTCATTAGCGTTTTTGTAGTGGGTCCGGGCTACTGCCCGGAAGTCATGTGTTCGGCGGACAGCCGGACGCTCTGCTTGCCTCCGCTCCCTTATAGATGGATACTATAGGGATGCAGAAAGAAAAGTCACTTGTTGAGAACAACTCATAAGCAAAAACTGAAAATTGCTTTCTGTAAGAAGCTCTGAATCTAATCGGCAGAAAGAAAAAATCTTTTCTTATTATATGCGTGTATTTATCTGATGCATCTGCGGCACTTGCGCGATACCTTAGTGTTCATACCGTTTCTTGAACTTTTCTATCTGCTGCACGCCTGAGGCGACCTGCTGATTTGCCACAGATAATGCCACAGATAATTCCTGCTTGAAACAGAAAACGCTACAGGAAAATTGCAACTGAAATGCGCTTAATATCTATGCTCTTTCAGCTTTGCCACAGTTGCATCAGATAATTATTCGGTACCGATCACCTGCTCAGCTCTGCACTTATCCAGCGCAATGAAGCGCATATTCTTTCCGCAGTAGCGAACGGAAACCGTGTTACCCGAAGCGGTCGTTTTGATCAGCTTTTCTTCTGCCAGCGCTTTGACCAAAACCTTTGCCGAAACGGGGAAGCTCTCGCCCTGTTCAGCGCACATTTTCTTTACAGCGGAGTGTACTAAATCCTTGTTAAGATAGTAATACTCCTCGTCCTGGCAACCGATATATCCGGGCGGATAAGGATCAAAATTATCGGGTCGGTTCCGCTCTGTGATCATGACTTTACCGCCCTCGATCAGCGAATACAGCTTGCGGATGAAGATGTTGGCAGGCTTGTCATGCTCCACGTTGGTAGATTGCTGATCGGCTAAAGCGTACAGCTCCTTGCGGAACAGCTCCAGCTCGATCTCCTGATCCTCCTGCTTGATGACACAGTTTTCTTTGAGGAACTGCAGAAAGAAACGCATCCCGATCATCAGGCACGCGACAATCTCAGGCAGTCGACCGTGACAAGTTTGATTGTGATGGTAATAATTGTTTCTGTAGGTTTTGTGCCAACTCAGCAGCTTGTCCCTCAGTTTCTCGACATGATCATCGTCACACAGATACCGACGTTTGAGCCACTGTGTGTAGGCGTACAGGGTACGGCGGTACGCGCCGTCAGCTGCTTCGCTCTGACAAACAGACAGCGATCCGAGGTCAACGTCCTCTTCCTTCAATTCCAATGTGAAGTATCGTGCCGTACCGCTCTCGCCGATATCGGGGCTCAGCTCACCTGTGATGATGGCGTTCCCTTGGGGCGGTCTGCTCTCCATTAATGTCGAATCAGAGCGAAGCCGCGCACGTCCTGTTCTATCACCGTAGGCGCGCATGACTGTCTGAGCTGTTGTATTCAACTTCTTCATTTCGGCGTTATCCGACGGGTAGAAATCGTCGATGCAGGTCAACACATCCTTCAGCGAGAAGGAATTGGCGATGATGGAGTTTGCCGTATCTCTGAACGACATCGGCAGATCGGTGGAAGTGAACTTGCCGAAGAAGCTGAGGATCAGCGCAGCGATCGTACTCTTTCTTGTGCCTGTCCGACCTGTGAGGAAGAGGACGAACTTCGGCATACAGCCCGCCTGTCGCATAAATTCATTCAGCGGTGTGAGAAAAGCAAAAGCCACAAGTGGCTGGATTACACGGGAGTGCGCTGGCGGTTTCTCAAACAGATTGTACGCGTCGATCGGATCGTACAGATCGTAATAGCTCTCTCCGCAGTAATGCTGCAGCTTGCCTTTCAATACCACATTGAGGCTGTCGTCGCCCGGCAGAAGAAAATGCCACTCGCCATCGATTTTCTTCCACCCCGTCACATGATACTCTGTGAGCTGTTCGGCGTACTCAGAGGTCGTCTGGATGTAGTAGCGCAGGTGATCCTTGCACCGCTGACCGACCTCGATGATGCACTTCGCGCCCCACTTATCGAGGAGCCAGTTGAAGTTGCTCAGATCGGCGCCGTTCACCTCGACAGGCGGGAGTGTGCTTCCATCTGCATGGATGCCGCTGAGCACCAGCGTCTTTTCCGTCACCGCGCCGTCGTCGACCGTTTTCTCACTGACGATACGCGGGACGAAGTTACAGACCTTTGTGGTGCTGCTCCCGCGCTTTGAGACTGTAGTAACATAGAGACAGTTATCCCTCACTTCAAAAGGCAGGTCGCGACCTGTTTTTTCTTGGGCACGCGTGCCCTCCACACGCGTGTGGTTTTCTTGATTATCATTCTTACGTTCAATATCGGACATTCAAGTCCTCCTTCATTGATTATTCGGAAGCTCGCCCTTCCGCTATATCAATGTCAACTTTTTCAGAAAAACCGCCTTTTCCTGTGAATAGTCAAAACCGTTTCCTAAGAGTGCGTGAATTGTCGAACGATTGTTTTAAAATTCTATTGAATTATGCAAACAAACGTGCTATAATATCGTCGGAGGTGAATCGGCATTGTTTGAAAAAGATATGGAGCACGCAGTGGTCACCGTCAATCTGTTTGAGGTAACGTATAAGAAAGACGCTTTTGTGATCGACGGAAAAGAGTATCCGCTCGGTTATACAAGCTATTTGGCTGTTCAGCCTGAGTGCCGATTCATGGATACAACGGCGTTTGGTGATTTGAAAAGGCTTGCGGACAGGCTCTCGAATAATATGAATTACGATGACCTGATTGAGTACCGTAACAAAGCCCTCGACGCGATCGACTCTTTGAAGAAGATATCTTTCTTTTTGATATTTGATCTTGAAAAGTATCAGGAGAGAGTTTCTTTTCTTCTGTCGGAAGAAAGAATAAACCGATACATTGAATTGAATGACATGATCCGAAACGGCTTCGATCTCAGTACGCCTGAGAAGGCTGACCACGCCGATAGTTTAATGAAAGAGTTAGACGATTTCTACACGATGCTATCCATCGGCAAAACCATCAACGGCGCTGTCAGCGACCTGATGAGCCACGCTTCACTCGTGTTCCAACTGACGCATAAGATCGTAGAGAACGGTGCCAGAACAAAGAGTCAGTTAGCAGAGGCGTTCGACGGCTTTCTTTCCGATCCATACTTATCATCTGTCTTTCACACCGATCAACAACCGTTCCGCTCAAAGACGTCGATGATTCCTGTTGTTGAAACGCTGGATGGTGAGAGTCATATCTTCCGTAAGGTCTATTACAGTCATCTGAATGACTTTCTAATGACCGATCTGTTTGAAGGTTATAGGCACGGACACTATCTGTGGCAGTGTGGCATCTGCGACGATTATTTCTTTATGACGACGGCACATAAACAGCTTTACTGCAGCAGGGTGAATTCGCAATACGGTGTACCGTGTTCCTATGTCGCTAAGCACCCCGAGGTATTACAGCGAAAGCCCGAACATCAGAAAAAGACCGCATCCCCCTACTATCTGCTCTGGAAGCGCAGGAGCGATCTGATCCGAAAAAACAAAAGCCTCGGCAAATACGATGAAGCCGTATCTGCCAAGGCGAAGGAATATATTGACGGTTGCTTTGAACTGGCGCGGGTGGATTTTGAGTACGCCGCAACACAGTATATGAATGATATGGAAATGACGAATGTTTATCAAAAGGCAACGGAGATGTTAAATGTATGAGCTTGATTACTCGCCGGTCAGATTGAACGACTGGAACGAATATTTCGTAAGATATAGAGAGACCGGAGAGATAAAATACTACAACGAATTCCTGCACTTTTATGAGCCTGTTCTGGATAAGAGGGTGGAAGAATTCATTCGCAGATTTGAGCTGGAGGAGTATCGGGCAGAGGATTTGAAGCAGATATTTTCTTCTCTGCTGTGGAAGGAATTGCAAACCTACGATTCGGATATCCCGTTATTGCAACTGATCAAGTTCAAGGCGCTGAGCACATGGCACGAGTATGTGCGGCTCAACTGTGGGAACTTTCAGCCGGATAACAGGAATCAGTATACGCTGCTGAGAAAGATCGCGCGGCTGTATTACGCGAAAAGCGATGAAAAGAAAACGATTCGGGAAATCATCTCTGAGATCGCGAAGGAACTGGAGCTGACAGAAAAGAGCGTTGAGGATTACATCACAGCGGTCGCAACCTTTAAGCCAAAATACAATGCGGAGTTCTACGCCAATGATGAGGATGAGGAATACAACGCCTCAGCGATCGACACTGTTGCCGACCGTTATACGACCGAGGATTGGTTCTTTCGGCTGGAGCAGAAAAAGAAATTGATTTCCGCTCTGGCTGACCTCACGATCACGGAACAGAAGCTGATCGAGAGCAGATTCGGTATCTGTCTGAATTGTTTGGGTAACCTTCCGAAGTCGTATATGAGTATCGTTTCCATGTCGCTTGGATTGACCGAGAGTGGCGCCGAAAAGAAGCTGAAAACGATCCTTAAAAAGTTGAGGAAAGCAATACAAGAGTAAAAGGCTATGGAACAGAGATGTGTCCATAGCCTTTTTTGGGTATCGGTCATAAGGGCGGATCAAGTTTTCTTTGATTGGCGCGTCATGTTTTGACGTGCGAGAAAGGCCGACAAATTGGCACACGTGCCTTTTATTCATTCTCCTATACCTTTCATCCAATCGAAAACAGCGGGTCAGAGGCGCCTGTACGCGCCCGATCTGCTGTTCATTGTATTATTCAGTTGTTCTCTGCCATGAGTTCAGCCATCAGCTTCGCACCGAGACGAAAGCCCTGCAGGAATCCATCGCGCTCGGTCAGCGTGATCAGCTTATTGTATCTCTCCGAAAGCTCCGCTATTTTTTCTTTCTGCCACTTATCCGTAAGGCTCTCACCTAATGCTTCTTCCAATTCTGTAATTTCTGACAAGGCTTTTCTTGTCTCAACACTCTGCGGCTCATCAGTCGGTCTGATGTTTCCGTAGTATAATTCTTCAATTACGCTCATGTGCTCACGCTCCTTACAAGCACAACACAATACCACAGAAATCGAATAAGTCAAGCGAAAGTATTTAAGAGAGAACAGCGAGGTTTAACCCCGCTGTTCATTGATGGTTAATTATTCTATTCTCGTTCCGATCGGGAACTGCGTTTTCATATTTGCCAGATAGTATTGGATAGCGGTAACATCAAAGATCTCTATCTTTCCGTTCTGATCGGCATCACCGCGCAGCAGCTCTGTCTTAGTGTAAGGTGTTTCGATCAAGGCGATATCGCGCTGGAGAAAGGTTCCGTCCGTGACTTCAATGATCCCGTCTCCGCTCGCATCTCCGAGGAGAAAATCAGTCGGTTTCTCGCCGATATAAACGAAACCATCAGACACGGAAAACTCTTTATTCTGCAGTTGGTTGTCAAAAACATTCTCTGGATTATAGGTCAGCGTAACAGAAGATCCGCTTGCATTATCACGAATTTTGAAAACTAAAACTGCCGCTGCTCCGTTATCTGTCTTGTTTTCCGAATCGGCTGCATACCATGATACGGTCACAGGGTTAACATTCAGTTTGCCGACAGAAACAGAGTCATCAAAAAGACCTCCGTTCTCAATATCTATCAGTTCCAAATCTTTGGACGAATAACCAATCGAAACGCTGAACGCCGTAATACCGGGATTGTTACGCAGCCTCAGTTCGACCCGAACGGTATCGCCTGATTTGCCGATGGCCGTTCCCAAGTCGAAGCAAGGATCCTCTGTCGCAAAAGCGTGGATAGCAGTCGTCGACATCAGCAACAGTATCATCAGCAGAAAGGATAGAAAGCTCATTTTGATTGTTCTCATTTTAGCTCTACCTCCCATCCGTTGATATATTGCTGAAGAATGACAAGGTCTTTCATATTGATATTGCCGTCATCATTTACGTCAGCTGCACGTTCTACGATACTGACATCCCAGTGATTGATATACTGCTGAACCAGAACGATATCCTTCATATTGATCGCACCGTCGCGATTGACGTCGCCGGGGGTCGGTCTTTGGACGCTAACCGTTCCGTTCTCAACATCAAAAGGAATATCTTCCAGCGTACTGTCAATGATGTTATCCGCCTTATATGTCACTCTGACGGTATAATCCGTTGCTTCGGCATTGATATCCGCGACAAAGGTCAGGGTGGCAAATAATCCTGTGGCGTCCTCATCCAAAGAACCGGGAGAGTGCCAGGAAATGGTCATCGGACTATTGTAATCCTTTGAGTTAGTCGGCTTTGCCGAAAACAAATCGGTATATTTGATTTCTGTCAGCGTTAATGCTTCGGGATAATCAACATCAATACTCAAACCTGTGATACCGGGATTTTTGTCAATATAAATCTTGACCTTGACCTCATCGCCGGCTCTGACCGTCTCATCGGAGATAACAAACTTTCCTCTCTTTTCGAGGCAGGATAATATCTCTGTTTTTGTTCCTCCGCACACACTGCAGGTATAGACCTTTTCTCCGGTCGTATGGTAAGTAGGTTCTTTCGTGACTACTCCGGCATTCCACTTATGACCTGTCGCGTCTACAGTTTCATCTCTTGTTTCACCGCATACCGTGCAAGTATATGTCTTAACTCCGGGATTCTCACAATCAGGTTTTGTTGTGAATACGCCTTCATTCCACGTATGGCCGAGAGCTTTGGTATAATCGGAAACGTAGCTATCATAACAAGCAGTGCAGGTATAGGTAGTATAACCGCCCTCAGTACAAGAAGGAGGTGTCACAACACTATGGTAGCTGTGCTCAAGCATCTCGGTATAATCGGCGGTGTATGTATCGTTACATACCGAGCAAGTATAAGTCGTATATCCGCCAGCGGTACAGGAAGGAGGTGTCACAACGCTTTCGTATCTATGACCTAACGGCTCAACGTCTATGCTGTATGTATGGGAAGCGTCATGTTTACATGTGAATGTTTTTGTGCCTGTTTCTGTACAGGTGGGTGCTTTTGTAATCTTTCCTGCATCCCAATCATGACCGAGAGCATCTATATATGTATCCTTAAAGCTGTGCTTACATACGGTACATGTATGAGTCGTAAAGCCTTTTTCTGTACAGGTCGGAGGAGTCACTGAGTTCTCATAAAGGTGACCTGTTGCCTTAATATCGGTGAGAATAAGGGAATCGGATAACTCTGTTCCATCGCTGAACACAGCAATCGCAGAGTATTGTGTTTTTCCGTCCTCTGTACATGTTACAGGCGTTTCGATTTCTTTTGTTATCTGGCAAGCTGCCGTTTCGGTGTGATCATGGTCTCTTTTACAGACTCTGAAAGCATTGGCAGTTGACCCGTCCAGACTGAATGTGATAATGCCTGTCTCCCAATCATGTCCGAGAGCGGGAATAGTCTCTTGAGTCTTGATAACCGCACCGCATACCGCGCAATGGATACCATCTGATAATCCTGCATCTGTACAAGTCGCAGGGTAGCCTTTATCTATTACTTCTTCGTGTTCATAGTGGGAAATATCAATCTCATTTTCTGCGATAGGTAAAAACTTCACTTCATCAGCACAACTGTAATCCGATTTAATATCCAGAATGTAGGATTGAATCTTAGCTGTGTCAGTTGTTCCCCAGTAATTGTTTGTAGCAACCATAGAAGCGTTATCGTACCCTGGTTCAAGTCCAACGATTCCTGCGTATTCATTGTCGTTGTAGATATTGTTATATTCAAAATAACAGTTTGAGCTACCATACTGTACCCAATCTATCAGAACCTTATGTTTGTAGGTGCTGCTATTGTGATTATCAGCAATATCATAAAAGCTGTTATATCTGATATAAACATTATTGTTAGAACCAACACTGATGCATCCACAATTACGGAAGACGTTTCCTTCAATATACACATCTGAAGACGGATACCAGATGTAAATATATCTTTCGATATCACTTAAAGAATTATTCTTAATTCTCAGGTTACAGTAAGAAGCATTGCCGGTAGGAGGTAAAAGCTGACCTCCGGTCACACTACAGTTCTCAATTGAAATAGTGCAGGGATTATAGTTTTTATTTTTGGCAAGGATCTTCACCGATGATATTGTAGCGTTTTCAGCGTTAAATGTTCCGTATACGCTTAATTCTTTATTTTCACCGAAAAGCTGTGCGTCGT
Source organism: uncultured Clostridia bacterium (assembly GCA_946183365.1). Taxonomy (GTDB): domain Bacteria; phylum Bacillota; class Clostridia; order Oscillospirales; family Acutalibacteraceae; genus Ruminococcoides. Next base: position 140,088 of record CAMHAH010000003.1, on the reverse strand, counting down.
TCTTTAATGTAAAAGTAACGTTTTCAGGTATTATCAGATTGTCACTCAATACATAATATACGTTAGGATCATCTGCCACATAATCTGCTGTCAACTGACCTTTTATCTCAACAATGTTTTCTGTCGAAGCAGGAATGCTCTCTGTTTTCTTTTCACCGCACTCAGTACAAGTGAATGTTTTTTCACCCTCAGTTTTATAACCCGGTTCTTTAGTGACTGTACCCTTATCCCACTTGTGTTCAATAGTAGGGATTACTTCCTGTGCTGTGATAACAGTGCTGCAGACGGAACAGTGGCTACCCTCTGTCAGACCTGTTTCGGAACAGGTAGGAGCTTTGGCTTCATCAATAACAGGAGTATGTCCGTTCGCATCAATTGTTTCCGTCTTGGCCTTATGGCAAACAGAACAAGTATAGGTTCTTATACCCGTATCCGTGCAGTTTGGCTCATTTGTAACCTTACCATCATCCCAAGCGTGTGAACCGAAAGCTGTTTTATCTCCGCAGACAGTACAAGTCCTCCAATGTGAATCATCGTCAGAAGTATAATCCGCAGAATACTGATGCTCAATTGTCCTCATATATCCGCAGGTATTGCAGATTGGATCGCAGGAATTATCGAATACATGATCCGCCTTATCAGATACCTCTGTCCCACATAGCAAGCAGGTATGCCAGTGACTGTTCGCATCTCTGTCCCATTTTCCGCTGAAAGAATGTTCGAGCTTTTTCGCCTCGGGAGTGGGAATGGCGGCTTTGTTCAGATCATAAAAGGTATCTTTTGCAGTACCGTCAAATTCATAGTGTGCAGGATAGCCTGCTTTCGTACAAGTTTGTGTAGCAGGATGATATACGAGGAAATGGGGAGTAATAGGATCGGAATAATTCGTTATTGACCTATCATATATTTGGCTCCACTCTTCCTCCGTCCCTACATAGTAAACGTCATTGAGATTCGGACATCTATACCAATACCATGTCCCGTTAACATATTCAAGCGAAGCAGGGAGTGTTATTTCAGTTAAGGATTCACAGTCGTTAAAGGCGTTTGGCTCCAGACGCAGTAACGTATTTGGTAAAGAAACAGATTCAACATTACCCATATATTCAAAAGAATATGAGGGTATCTCTGTTATGCCTTCGTCTATTATGACCTTTTTAATGTCACAGCCATATGCTCTGCTGCTGCTGTAATTTGTATCCATCCACGGAAGCTCTGAACCACCGGAGTATCCGAAAAGCTTTCCTTCGCCGCTGATCGTCAAAGTTTCAGTAACTTGATCAATATTCCAGAAAGCATTATATCCCAGTATACCTGATGTCATTTTACGATAAGTAAATTGGCCTCCAAATCTACTGCTTTGACCGGGTGAATACGGATAAGAATAAAACACATCTGCATTGACATTGGAAAAAGCATTGTTCGAAATGGTGCCCGAGAACGGACTCCCGTTACTCAACATATAAATCGAAGATAGATTTGTACAATAAGCAAAAGCATTGCTCTCAATGGTAGAATAGTTATATATGCCTAACGTTTGTAGATTATCACAATGGTAAAACGCTTTTTCACTAATTGTTACACCTCGAAACGGTATTGCTATCTTTGTTAATGATGAACAATACGCAAAGGCATTTTTCCCAATAGAAGAACCACTGGAATAATGTGACGATAATTCAACGTTCTTTAGCGAGGTACAACCCTCAAAAGCGCATTCTCCGACTTTATAAACATCGGGCAAATACGCGGTCTCGAGTGAAGTACAATCCGTAAACGTATACGAACCAATAGAATATATACCGTTGTCTGCAACTACAGCTTTAATTGAATCTTTGAAAGAAAACCAAGGTGCTTTTCCATAAGAATAGTTTCCCGTCTCTCCATATGAAGAACTGCTTAAGGAAAGAATCCCCGAAGCATTATCAAATGTCCATTTGCAGCCACCGGTTGTTCCCGATTGTGTAAACAGCGGGACAAAAGCCACACCGTTATTATTTGCGAAGGTTTCGGCGGTGGAACCCTCTTCGCCATACACCGTCGTATTCGGATTAACGGAGTATGCTCCGCCGGCGTATAGCTCGTGATTATCAATGATCTTACAATCGGGATTGCGAATGATCAGTTTCTCAAGTTTATCTGTACGGTTAAAAGCAAACAGACCGATATGATTTACACTCTCGGGAATGTCCAACTCTGTCAGCTGATCGCATCCGTCAAAGGCGTTATTCGCGATATATTCCAGACCATCCGGAAGTTTGATTTCCGGCAGGCTGTGCAAATCATCAAAAGCAAGCTGACAGATGATTCTCAAGCTGCTCGGTAAACTGACGGAAACAATATTGTCATTGCACGCAAAAGCATAATCGGCAATGATCTCTGTTCCTTCCCTGATCTTTAAATCAGTTATCGTATTCTTGCCGCATAAAGCCGCTGTATCCAGATAAAGCACATTATCCTGCCAGTTATCCTCGTCGTAATAAAACGGTGTATTGCTGACGATCGTTTCGCCGATATAGGTCAATTTGGAAGTATCAATGCTGATCGTAGAGAGATTTGAGCAATTACCAAAAGCACAATTCCCGATATTGCGCACCGATGTGGGTATCTCGATCGAAGTCAGACCCTTGCAATTATAAAACGCGAATAAGCCGATTTGAACAACCGTATCGGGAATACTGACTTTTGTCATCCTCTCGCAGCCGTATCTGTTCTGACCGCCGAAGCAATAATTTCCGATTACCTTTGTACCGTCCTTTACAAAAAAATCACCGACATAATCTTTTGATACTCCATATAGGAATTTGCCCATATACAGAGCGCCGTCTTCCCATTGATCGGAATTATTAGTCAGCCCGGTGTTTAGAAATGCATAGTCCTCTACATATTCGATGTTATCTGACATAACTACAGATTCGAGGTTGATGCAGTTACCGAACGCGCCAAATCCGATTCTCTTAACCGTATCCGGAATTACAACACTCTTCAGATTAGGATTAGGAGTGTCATTCAACAGGTTGTCTCCGATAGCGGTTACGGGATGACCGTCAATATAAGCGGGAATCACCAAATCAGTCGTACTGAAATCCGCATATGTAACAGTCAGTTCATCGGTCTCGTTATCAATGCTGTAACCGATGCCATCTGCAGTTTCGCCGATCGTATAGTCTGTAATAGCGTTGACAGAAACTATCGTTCCGCTAAAACAGCCAATTACAAAGACAGCCGCTAACAGTAGAGATATTATTCTTTTCATTGCCGTCCCTCCTACTAAAAAAGTGCGCCAACCGAAGCTGACGCACGAAAAACGCAATGCTCCGATTATTGCTGCGACACAATTTCAATACATGCTTCAACACAAACAAGTATGACTAAGGAGCATGCATTTTTACCCGATTAACAGGAAAAATGCATACTTTAGTTTGTGTTGAAAATATGAAATTATGTCGCACCCTTATTTTACCATATCCCCGACCGTCACGCAATCCAAAATATCTTAGTCTTATTTAGTTATTCTGCACAGATAACTATTACACTTGTGCTGTGGTTATAAAATCTACCATTGACAACATACTCCCATGGGAGTATAATAAAGTCATAGAAGAGCATACTCCTCTGGGAGTAGTCAGAGAAAAGAGGTAACAGGATGATTCAGCGCATTTATCATGGTTCAAAGGACGTCATTGAAAAGCCGAAGTTTGGTTACGGCAAGCGCTATAACGACTACGGTCTCGGCTTCTACTGCACCGATTCCATTGAGATGGCTAAAGAATGGGGTGTGTCTTTAGACCGCGACGGCTTCGCCAATATCTATGACATTGAGATGGGTGGACTGAGCGTGCTCGATCTGAACAGCGACGATTTCTGCATCCTCCATTGGCTGGCGGTTCTGCTGGAGAATCGTGAATTTGACGTCCCGTCCGGGCTTGCTTTGGAAGCGAAGGAATACATCCTCAATAACTTTCTGATCGACTATTCAAAGGCGGATATCATGATCGGCTACCGCGCCGATGACAGCTACTTCTCCTTCGCACAGGATTTCATCAACGGCACGATCTCCTACCGTCAGCTCAACAATGCGATGCACCTGGGCAAGTTGGGTCAGCAGATCGTCCTCAAGAGTAAAGAGGCTTTCAACCGCATACACTATGTTGGGAATGAAGTCGCTTTACACAGCGAATGGTACGCGAAAAAACAGCTTCGCGACAAAACCGCACGGCGCGAATACTTCAATACGGAACGCAACAAACGCCAAAGAGGCGATCTGTATATCACCACGATTCTGGATGAGGAGATGAAACCGCATGATCCACGCTTACGATAAGGTTTATCTTGAAAAGGCAAGAACGGCGCTGGGTAGAATGCTGGATTTTGCTGTATACGATCTTCATCTTGACTTGACGGAGTTTTGGAAGCAGTTCTTGGACAGCGACGTCTGTAAACGGTTTGAGCAAGGCGATTCCTCGCTTTTGGCAGGTATGTCAGGCATCGAGATGGCATATGCTGTCATTGGTGACTCTTCCGAACGTATCCAACCGAAGCCCTCTATGGATCGCTCCGAGGAGTACTGGCTCGGTTGGGCGCTTGCGTACTACCAGTGGAATACAAGCATACCGTTCCGTGAGATTTTTGACGCGGAAGACGTAATGAAGATCAAGGCGCTGTATTCTCCCTACCACGAAATGGATATCCGGCATTTCTGCGATCTGCTCGATGAAAGATACCTGAGCAACAGAACGACCAAGCTGAAGCAATACCGTCAGCGTGCGGGGCTGAGCCAGTCTCAGCTTGCCGAGGAGAGCTGCGTCCCGCTGAGAACGATCCAGCAGTATGAGCAGCGCCAGAAGAACATCAATATGGCACGGGCAGAGTATGTAATCAGGCTGGCGAAGGCGCTGTATTGTGAACCCGAGGAGCTTCTGGAAAAGATAGTCCCGTTACAGTCCGCATAAATCAGCATTTGAAAACCGTAAGATAAAACTGCGGCAATACGCAATAATCTCTTGTGTGACTTGAAAATACACAAAAGTTGACTCCGATTTTTCATGATAACGGAAACAAAAAAAGCCCCGAAAACGGGAGTAGTGATCTCTCCTTTTTCGGGTGAAATAACGCTTTGCAACGGCGGGCTTTCTAACACTTTTTCTAACAATTTTCCGAATTTTTGAGAAAATCGCGATTTGGCTTCTTCTAAGCGTTTTCGCGGTTGATAGCTCACAAACCCGCATAAACACTGACTTTTCTCCGATAATCGGTGGTGTTGTACTGACCTGTGTGTGACCCCGTGGTACGGCTTTTCAACCTTTCGCATTCAAGAGGTCAGCGGTTCGAATCCGCTTATCTCCACCATTAACAATAGGGAGTACCGTTTGGTACTCCCTATTGTTATATAACCGTACAGTGATGATAAGCGGATTCGAAGGCGACTGTGCCGAGGTTCGAGCTGTGCGAAGAACCGAAGGTAAAAATGATTCGGTGAATCATTTTTAAGGAGAGCGTAGGCGCGACTTCTGACAGGAGGTGACGCTCCGAAGACGGCGCAACTGATTTCCTACAGATACAACATAGCTTATCTCCACCAAAGCATAACAAATCCGAAATCGTCATCGTTGGTGACTGTTTCGGGTTTTTGTTTTTTACAGTTTTTCGCAGTGATATAGGCAGTGAATTTCCGTTGAGAATGCCTGACTTTTCCCTTATAGGAAACTGTTCGGTTGAGCAAAGAAAAAAGATTTGTATGCCCGCTCAGTTTATCGCTGTGTGAGAACGGGCAATGGCTATGTGAAATGCTCGCAAAGCGCTTTTTCTTATGTACCGATATAGCTTCAACAAAAGCTCCGTAAAGCTTAATTGCAAAAAAATCATGACCACCCTTCAAGCGGGTGGCCATGACTGTGAAAAGAATTATTTGATATTGTTTATTTTTTGAATTCAAAGAAGTTCATTTCGCTGAAGCCCGTCGGCGTCGGTATCGTACACATATAAATGAAACCGAATACCGGAAAGCAGACCGCGATCAGCATGACCGCTATCCTGTTCGGCATATTCTTGAAGGTGCCGACAATGCCGAGCAGAAAAAGCGTAAGCGAATATATAACCGTCACAAGATTATAGGAATCGCCCTTTGTGTTATCGCGCATTCCTTCATAAAGTAGCTCCTGTGACTGCTCGACCTTTTCCTGCGCCTGCTCAAAGTATTTTTTGGTCATATCGGGCATATTGAACGGATTGTCTTCGTTATTATCCTCCATCCATTCTATACCCTCGGCAAGGATCTCGCTGCCGTTTTGCTTCTTGAAGGTCTCGATTTTTTCGCTTATGAGGTCCGCCTTTGCCTTATCGCCGTCAGCCTTCGCGATCTCGAGATCATAGTAATAATCCTTTTGGCGATCAAAAAGGTTTTTCTGTACCGGATCGCGTTCTCGGGCGCTGAGCTGCCATTTATATTATTCCTTACTGGGTGGGGAGGGTATTCGATAAAGCCTGAAGGATGATCTCGATAGGTTTACGCTTTGAGAGACGGTCTTTGATCTCTCCCGAGAGCTTGACGGAATCGGTGATGATAGCGTCAGCGTCGGTGGACATGAAATATGTGATATCGTCTTCTTCGTTGACCGTCCATACCATGACCTTCTTGCCCTTGCCGTGGATAGCGGCGATGGTCTCGTCGGTCGAGATCTCTTCCTCGAGCGCCAGATAATCAAAGGGTGTGTTCTCGATCTCACCGAAGGAGATAAACGCTAGGTAGCCGGTCTGCATCTCGGGGTATTTCTGCTCGATATAATCCAGTATATCGTATTTCAGAGAGATCAATACAGTCTGATCCTCCATACCCTTTTCCTTGATGATCCTGACGGCGTCATCAGCCATCTGATTATCGGCTGTCTCGCCCTTCAACTCGACAAAGAGAATCACCTTATTGCGCGAAGCGTCGAGCATTTCTTCAAGGGTCGGTACAGGCTCACCGTCGACACGGAGCTCCTTGACCTCATTGAGGGTCATCTCGTTCGGAGTCTTGCTGACGCCTGCGACGCGCTCAAAGTCGGCGTCGTGGTTGACGACGTAGTATCCGTCAGAGGTACGCTGGATATCTATCTCAGCGCCTTTCGCGCCGAGCTCATACGCGACCTCGATACCCTTTACGGTGTTCTCGGGAGCTTCAACACCGCCCGCGCGGTGAGCGATGATCCCGGCGGTGATATCGGTATGGAATATCTCGTTAAAATTCATGGTTCCCGCAATTGAGAATCCGATACAAAGTAAAAGCACCAGAACAACGACCGTGATAACGAGCGGATGGCGCTGCTTCTCACGCTTCTGATAGGCCCATTCTCCGTTGCTGCGATACTTTTTGTAGAGCATTGTCAACTTGATAACGAAGAAAGATACCGACATAAACGCCGCGAAAAGGGCAACAACAAGCAGCAGAGAGCAGAAGAAGATATCAAAGAATATCTGCACGGGTCCCTCAGGGATAAGCTGTACAATCAGCAGCGGCAGAGCGGCGCACGCCGCCAGCGCTGCGGTCGCCAGTGTAGCGATCACTAAGTAGCAGATGATCTCAAAAAGGAAGTTCTTTAAATTGCCCTTGACGAGCTTGCGAGAGTTTATGCCTGCCTCCTTCATCGTCATACCGTCAAGCAGCGCGCCGTGTACGATGAAGCAATAGATGATCGCGACTATCGTCAATAAGATCATAACGATGATATAAGCGATCAGGAACACGGGGGTATTGGTGATGACAGACATGATGAAGCGCGGGATAAAGAAGGTCGAGGTGAGCGATACAGAGAAACCGAGTCCGAGTATCGGCGCGAGGACTACAGCGTAGATAATGATGACCAGTCCGCGCAGATTAAGATACTTTTTCATCGACGCGAAACCGTCCTTTATGCTCTGCCACACCGAGGGATTTTCTCCTTCAATGAGCTTTGAGCTGTAGATGACAAGCGCGTTCAGTTCAACGGCGATATACGCGATCACCATCAGTATGACCAGGACGATCATAACATAACCCTGCCAGTGGGTGAATATAAAGCCAAGATCACCGCTGGTTACAGAGGTCTTACCGGTCAGACCCAGCAGCAGACTGCAAAGAGCGGATATGCCCCATGTCAGCAGCGACAGGATAAGGAATGACGCGGTCTGGAAAAGCAGCAGCTTCGGGATCGCCTGATAAAACGGTAAGATACGGTTTTTTAGTTTCATTTGTGCACCTCTTTTTATTTGCTTAGTTTTAGGCAACCGAGAATAAATCCGGGTTCGAATTTGCTCTCGGTTGCCTAAATAATGACATTGTGTTGAATAAACGCGCATCTTGCGCCCGCCTGGCGTAAGAACACGCTGAGCGGACGCAAGATCAAAGATATCAGTCTTTTATGGCTATGCCGGTGAATATCAGTGTGAAGCCTGTCTCGATGAAGTAGATACCGATCAAAGTGCCGATCGATAATGCCATGATTATAGGCTGGAAGAACGAAATTACACCGAGTATAACGGCAAGTATACCTAAGACCAGCTGTAAGATCCAGATCGATGAGCCGGTAGCTTTTGTTACGGTCACAGCTGAAGTGATCGTAACGATACCCATCAATACGAACCATGCGGCGGTCAGATACAGCATGATGCTGTCGGTGATGAGCACCAGGTTCGGGAAGAACAGCATACATACGCCTAAGATGACGCTCAGTATACTGAAGACGAAGCCGACGCCGTATTTCTTTTGGCGTATGCCTCTGATGATACCGATGATACCGTAAGCGGTGATCAGGATGATGATGAAATAGCCGGCGCTCAAAAAGTTGAGAAGCGGGGTGAAAAGACATGAGAAACCGCATACTAACATCAAAATACCGAAGATGATGAATAATACTGTCATAAAAACACCTCTGAAAAAATATTGTGCCTCAAGCCCGACGTCAACAAGGTTTTCGACAGGCTCAATAACCGAGATAGAAGGGCATCGCTGATATGTATAATGCCTGATAAACAATTATACAAAAATGCCCAATCTTAGTTTACCGTTTTTTATTATTTTATCCAAGGGGCTGTTCCGCTATGGAACAGCTAATTTGTGTTTTTTTCAATTATTTTTATGTTTTTCTTGTTTTTAGATATCAGAACAGGTAGAATAATATTATATAAACATATTTCTGCGGAGTATATCATAATGAACCTCTTTTTTTCAGATAATTTGAGAAAGATCAGAATAGAAAAAGGACTGTCTCAGCAGGAGCTGGCTGATCTGATGTATGTTACCCGCTCCACGGTAGTCAGATGGGAAACCGGCAGCCGACTTCCCGACGCGGCTAAGATATCCCGACTGTCTGAGGTTTTAGGAACAGACGTCAATACGCTCATCTTCGCGGCGGCGCAGAGCAACAAACGACCTAACGTCATAATAGTAGACGACAGAAAGCTGATACTCTCGGGAGAGTTGCCTATAGTCGAACAGGTCATGCCAAACGCTGACGTCATGGGCTTCACACAGCCTAATGAAGCCATCGAATTCGCGAAGGATAACGAGGTCTCGCTCGCCTTTCTTGATATCGAGCTGAGGAATATGAGTGGGCTTGAGCTTTGCCGCTCTCTGCTCGAGGTCAATCCCCGTACAAACGTAGTGTATCTGACAGCTTACGGCGAGTACGCTCTTGACGCCTGGAGCACGGGAGCGAGCGGCTTCATGCTAAAGCCTCTCACGCCCCAAGGCGTAAAAGAACAGCTCAAAAACCTGAGATATCCGTTCTGGACGGGAGGCGAGGGCGCGTGATAGATCTGATCGACGTCGTCTGTTACTCGTTATGCGGCGCGTTGATGCTGTTGATGGCGCTCGGTATAGCACTCTCGGCATTTATGCCTGCGCTCGACAGGTGGAGCAAGCGGTACCTCATCACGCTGTTCTCACTGCTTTTGATGAGCGTTACAGTGTTGTTCATCGACTTGCTCATCTATTCCGATCCCGATATGGCAGCGGCGGAGGGGATCGTCTGTTTTCTTGAGTTTCTGCTGATTTCGTCGTTGATTTTTATGCCGACGATATTTCTGCTCCATTGCTGCGGCGAGAGCATAAAAGACAGTTTACTGTTCAAGACCGTCATGGCTCTGTGGGGAGTATACGTTTTGTTGCTGACCGTTGCTCAGTTTACCGATATCTTCTACTGTATAACGCCCGATAATCAGGTCGTTCGCGGCCCTTATTTCGCGCTGCTGCTTTCTCCGTTGGCTGCGATCATGATCCTCAACATAGCGGGAGTTATCTTAAGGCGAAAACAAATCTCAAAAAAATATTTTATTGCTCTTTTTGTTTATCTGTTGCCTATGACGATAGCGCTGTTCACCCATATGTTCATCTACGACATACTTCTTATAGTGTTCGGAATGGCACTTTGCGCGCTGATAATGCTCGGTCTTGTCCTTTCGGACAATATGGAAAAGTATATGCGGCAGCAGCGTGAGATCGCCAATCAGCGCGCCGGTATAATGGTGCTGCAGATGCGGCCTCATTTCATCTGTAATACCATGATGGGCATCTACTACCTTTGTGATCAGGATCCCGTTAAGGCAAAGCAGGTAACGCTGGACTTCACTACCTATCTGCGAAAGAATTTTACCGCCATAGCGAGCGAGGACACCATTCCCTTCCGCGACGAGCTCGAGCACACCCGCGCGTATCTGGCTGTGGAACAGGCTCAGTTTGAGGACAGTCTGTTCGTCAGCTTCGATACGCCCCACACCCTGTTCCGCGTGCCGCCGCTTACGCTGCAGCCTATAGTTGAGAACGCCGTCAAGCACGGCATGAGATCATCCGGTGATCCGATACATATCTCTGTCATCACCCGGCAGACTGATTCGTCAAGCGAGATCATAGTAGAGGACGACGGTCCGGGCTTCAAGCCGATCGATGACAACGAACCGCATATCGCGCTCAACAATATACGTCAGCGGCTTGAGATGATGTGCGGCGGAGATCTTAAGATATCACCGCGTGAGGGCGGCGGAACCGTGGTAAAGGTCACGATACCGATGAAAAGGCAATGACGGCTGTTTACAGTCAAATGACCTATCGTTCTTACCGATATGAGTTATATCCTCTTGTCTGTTTTAAGGCAGGGGGATCATCATTTTATTAAGAAGTTTTCAGATTGTTTTCACATAATCTCCATTTTTCTGTCATAATCATGCGCTAAGATATAAGCAATCACAAAGGAGGTACTTATCATGAACAAACGCAAAAACATATTCAGGATATTATCCTTGACCGTCGCGGCGCTGATGATCGCTTCTATGGCGGCGTGCGCGGGGAATAAAAACAATACCGAAGCGACCGAGGCCGCTCAGACGGCGTCGGCTGACAGCGCGACCGTATCCGAGACAGCAGCTGCGACACAGGAGACTGCTAAAAAGCTGACTGAGGCGGATATCACGATAAACGAAACTATCGATAACAGCGCCGACAGCGAACACGCGATCACAGCCGACGGTCAAACAGCGAGCTATAAGAATACCAAGGTCACTAAGACGGGCGACAGCAACAGCGGCGACGAGGCTGATTTCTACGGCGATAACGCCGCGATCTTTGCCACTAACGGCGCATCTCTCGATCTGAGCGAGATGGTCGTCAAGACCGACGGGACACACGCGAACGCCGTGTTCAGCTACGGCGAGGGCACGACCGTTAATATAAGCGATTCATATATCGAAACAAGCGGCAACTGCTCGGGCGGCTTGATGACTACGGGCGGCGGCACGATGAACGCCTCAAATCTCACTATCAACACCTCGGGCAATTCTTCCGCGGCCATACGTTCCGACAGGGGCGGCGGTACCGTCAATGTCGACGGCGGCAGCTACACCACCTCGGGCACAGGCTCGCCCGTTATCTATTCAACCGCCGATATCACAGTATCAAACGCCGAGATGACATCTACCGCATCTCAGGGAGTAGTTGTAGAAGGCAAGAACAGCGTGACTTTGAACAATGTTACTCTCAACGCTGACAACAATAAGAAGAACAGCAATAAGTCCGAGTGGTATCAGGCGGTCATGATCTATCAGAGTATGTCGGGCGACGCGGCTCAGGGCACATCCTCATTCACGATGAACGGCGGAACGCTCGAAAATCAGAACGGAGATATCTTCTTTGTCAATAACACCGCCACAGATATTTCTCTTAACAACGCCGCGATAGTCAATAACGACGCGGACGGCGTGTTCCTCAGAGCGGCAGCCGCGGGCTGGGGCAGCGACGGCAGCAACGGCGGTCAGGTCAATCTGAACGCGACGAACCAGACGATCAACGGCGATATGATAGTTGACGATATCAGCGTATTGAACCTCTATCTGAAGGATGGATCGACCTTCAACGGAGCGATCAACTCAGACGGCGCTTCGGGCGACGTATATGTTGAGCTCAGCGGTGGCTCAAAGTGGGTGCTGACCGGCGACAGCTACATTACCTCGCTGACCTGCGATAAGGACAGCATCGATCTGAACGGCCACAAGCTGTATGTGAACGGCGTCGAGTACACCGCGGGGACCGCAACTGACGGTTCGGCGATAGAGTTCAAGGTCAGCTCATCGAGCGGTCACGGCAACGGCGGTACTCCTCCTGACGGAGGACATGACGGCGGCGGTACACCTCCGGCAAAACCGAATGATTAATACAGTCAGGGTATTCTTCGGGATACCCTTTCTTTTTTGTGTTAACATAAGCAACCGATAACAAAACCGGGTTAAGATTTAATCTCGGTTGTTTAAGGTTAACGCCTGTTTATCCCATAAAAATAAAATAATCATAAAAAGCATATTGACATTGTGTCAGAATAGGTGTATATTATATATGCTGACACTGTGTCAGAACATATGAAAGAAAGATGACCGCAGAACTGATATAAAAGGATGGTTTGATATGAAGTATACTAAGCTCGGCAATTCGGATCTCAACGTGTCCCGTATCTGTATGGGGTGTATGGGGTTCGGCGACCCGACCAGAGGTCAGCACAGCTGGACCGTAGATGAAGAACACAGCCGCGAGATAATAAAGCGGGGGCTTGAGCTGGGTGTGAATTTCTTTGATACCGCTATCGCGTATCAAAGCGGTACCTGCGAGCAGTATGTCGGCAGAGCTCTGAGAGACTTCGCAAAGCGCGAGGACATAGTCGTCGCAACAAAGTTCCTGCCGCGTACGGCTGATGAGATCGAGCGCGGGATAAGCGGACAACAGCATATCGAGAACATGATAAACACAAGCCTCTCTAATCTCGGAATGGACTATGTTGATCTGTATATCTATCATATGTGGGACTGGAATACTCCGATCGAGGATATCCTCGACGGTCTCGACCGTGTCGTAAAAGCGGGCAAGGCAAGATATATAGGTATCTCAAACTGCTTTGCGTGGCAGCTTGCAAACGCGAACGCGATAGCTCAGAGAGAGGGCTTTGCAAAGTTCATTTCTGTTCAGGGTCACTATAATCTGATATTCCGTGAAGAGGAGAGAGAGATGGTGCCGTACTGTACAGAGGAAAATATAGCTCTTACACCGTACAGCGCTCTCGCGAGCGGGAGGTTATCGCGCAAGCCCGGCGAGAACGATACAAAACGTGCCGTTGAGGACGCCTACGCTAAATTCAAGTATGACGCTACCGCTCAGCAGGACGGGGTCATTATCAACAGAGTTGCAGAGACAGCCGAAAAGCGCGGGGTCACGATGACCGAGGTATCTCTGGCGTGGCTGCTGACTAAGGTGACATCACCCGTCGTCGGCGCGACAAAGCCGCACCATATAGAGGGCGCCGCGAAGGCGGTTGAGCTTGAGCTGAGCGATGCTGAGATTGCGTATCTTGAAGAACCGTATGTGCCTCACCCTCTCGCGGGTGTAATGGCTCAGAACAAGCGTGAGAACGCAAAGGATAGACATGTTTGGTCAACAGGAGATCAAAAGATAAAATAAGGAGGAATTATTATGACAAAACATTCTAAGCTTATGAGATTATCCGCTCTACTGATGGCAGTTGTATTATTGCTTTCACTTGCCGCCTGCGGAGCTAAGCAGTCAAACACCGAGACACAGGCTCAGACAGATCAGCAAACTCAGGCGACCGTAGCCGAAACAAAAGCAGCTGAGACACAGCAGGATGAAACAGCGGCAAACGAGCAGCAAAACACTACAGAACCTGAAACGAACGGAACAAAAACACTGGTAGTATATTTCTCCGCGACAGGTACGACAAAGGGCGTAGCGCAGTCGATCGCCTCAGCTGCCGGCGCTGATATTTATGAGATAACCGCGGCTCAAACTTATACGTCTGACGACCTTAACTGGAACGATAAAAACAGCCGTACGACGATTGAGCAGAACGATAAATCTGTTCGTCCCGCTATCGGCAGTGAGACGATCTCTCTCGACGGCTATTCAACTATCTTTATCGGTTATCCGATCTGGTGGGGCGAGGAGCCGCGTATCATGGATACCTTTGTAGAGAGCTACAGCTTTGACGGCATAACGATGATCCCGTTCTGTACCTCGGGCGGCTCGGGTATAGGCTCGAGCGGAACCAACCTTGCCGCGAACGCGAAGAGCGGAAACTGGCTCGAGGGCGCTCGTCTGAGCAGCTCATCCGATATCGAGGGATGGGTCAAGGGCTTTGACCTGTAAAAAACACGCATAAAGCGCCGTGTATTGAGCACGGCGCTTTATGCTTCGGCAGATATCTACAGTCACATTAAAGTTAAAACATTAAAAAGATATTGACATTGTGTCAGAATGGGTGTATATTATAGATACTGACATATTGTCAGAATAAATAAATCAGGTGATATTATGCCAAAGGGTTCTCCCGAGCATACCAACGCTCGCAAAGAAGAGATAATATCCGCGTGCAAGACGCTGTATAAGGATATGAGCTTCAAGGATATTACGATAATGAAGATCGCTGAGTACACCACATTCTCACGCGCTTCTATATATAACTACTTTGAGACTAAAGAAGAGATCTTCCTCGCTATCCTTCAAATGGAGTATGAGCTGTGGGTGAACGATCTGAACGGTATCACCGACAGCAATGACGCCTTGACGAGAGAAGAGATCGCGAGAGCTCTGGCGTCATCATTAGAGAAGCGTACTCTTCTGCTTAAGCTCATGAGCATGAACCACTATGATATGGAGGAGAACAGCAGAGAAGAGAGACTGTGTGAGTTCAAGGTAGCCTACGGCAGATCTCTGAAGGCTGTCGACCGATTGCTCAGGAAGTTCTGCTCAGATATGAACGAGAGCAAAAGAAAGGAGTTCATCTACTCATTCTTCCCGTTCATCTACGGGATCTATCCGTATACAGTAGTGACAGATAAACAGAAGCGCGCTATGGAGAGCGCCGGGGTAGGGTATACCTACTACTCGATCTATGACCTCGCCTGCACCTGCGCTGAGAAGCTTTTGAAATGATAAAGAGAAAAACAATAAGCAATCGAGAATAAATCCGAACACGCTGTAAATGGCAATATTTCGGTAAAATTCGGCTTATCAATCTTGGCAGGCGCCAGCCTGCCCGCGCTTTCTGCACCGAATTTTTCTCAAAATCTTGCTCATTTTCAGTCCAAAGGAGTTTTGACGGAGCAGATTTATGTCTGATCGCGGCAAAACCACAGCGAACCCTGACGGGTTCGCGAGGATTTTAACAAAGAGCAGGCGGAAATTTGCCTGTCAAAACCGGGTTCGGATTTGTTCTCGGTTGCTTACACAAAGGAGCGATGAAAAATGAAAGACAAAAAGATAGTACAGACCGCCGGCAGAGACCAGCTGGGTGAGTTCGCGCCCACCTTCGCTCATCTGAATGATGACGTGCTGTTCGGCGAGGTATGGAATGAAGAAGCGATAAGCGTCAAGACTAAGTGTATCATCACCGTCGTATCTCTGATGGCGTCGGGCATCACCGACTCTTCGCTGACTTATCATCTGCAGAACGCCAAGGCTCACGGAGTGACAAAGGAAGAGATAGCCGCGATAATCACTCACGCAACGATGTATGTCGGATGGCCTAAGGGCTGGGCGGTATTCCGCCTCGCTAAGGAAGTCTGGAACGAGGATACCCCCGCGCTGACTGAGAAAGATAAGTTCCAAAATGAGATATTCTTCCCGATAGGAGAGCCAAATCCGTATGGAGAATTCTTTGTAGGACAAAGCTATCTTGCTCCCGTTTCTTCAGAGCAGGTACCGATATATAACGTGACCTTTGAGCCCTCATGCCGCAATAACTGGCATATCCATCACGCGAAGAGCGGGGGCGGTCAAATGCTCATCTGCATAGGCGGCAGAGGATACTATCAGGAGTGGGGCAAGGACGCTGTCGAGATGACCCCCGGTACGGTCGTCAATATTCCTACAGAGGTCAAGCACTGGCACGGAGCGGCTCCCGACTCGTGGTTCGCTCACCTTGCCCTCGAGATCCCCGGCGAAGAAACGTCAAACGAATGGCTCGAAGCGGTAGGCGATGATGTTTACGGTAAGCTAAAGTAATAATTGCAAAAAGATTATTAAACAGATAGGAGTTTTGAATATGAGCAAAAAATTAGTAGCGTATTTTTCCGCGAGCGGAGTTACCGCTAACAGAGCAAAGGATCTTGCTAAGGCGGCAGGAGCCGATCTGTATGAGATACGTCCCGCTGTACCATATACAAGAGCCGACCTCAACTGGATGGATAAGCAGTCGAGGAGCTCGGTCGAGATGCGCGACAAAAGCTCTCGTCCCGCTCTCGCGGATAACAGCGCCAACATTGCTGATTATGACACTGTCTTTGTAGGATTTCCGATATGGTGGTATGTCGCACCGACTATAATCAACAGCTTTTTAGAGGCGTATGATTTCAGCGGCAAGAAGATAGTATTGTTCGCTACGTCCGGCGGCTCGGGCTTCGGCAAGGCGGTATCGGGCTTACAGAGCAGCGCTCCGAACGCGACTATCGTCGAGGGAGCTGTCCTCAACGGCAGAGTTGATGAAGCAAAGCTCAAAGCCTTTGCGGAAAAGTATTGATAAAACGGAGCTCGTCACTTATAATGGTAGTGGCGGGCTCGGTTTTTTATAGTCCCCGCTCAGTAGCGCACTGCGTGCGCACGAGCTGAGGTGCTGTCCAAATCTGTGATTTGGGTCACAGCACCCATACACAGGAGATGGGTAGACTAAATCGCGCGCTCCATGCGCACACTTTCTTGTAGAAAATATGTGAGGATATTGAAATGGAGATCTATGAATACGGCAACAAAGCCGCCTCGACCGTGCTTATACAGCCGGTAGACGATCACGACCTGTCTGTTATCGAGAATGAGGTCAGGCTGATAGGCGAGAAGAGCGAAGTTGACTTCCTCTTAAAAGCGGTCATGGTGGATAACTGGAACAACGACCTGTCGCCGTGGCAGGCGCCCGCGGTCTTTGGCAGCGAGGGCTTCGGCGGCAGAGCTGAGAAAACGCTCGGATCGATAAAAGAGCTGTGCTCGGACAGCTCAAAAAGGTATTATATCGGCGGTTATTCACTGGCGGGGCTGTTCGCGCTGTGGGCGGTTTATCAGACCGATATCTTCCTTGGAGCCGCGGCGGCTTCACCGTCGGTCTGGTTCCCGGGCTTTACCGAATATCTGAAAACGCATGAGCCTAAATGCGAGGCGATATATCTAAGCCTCGGCGACCGAGAGGAAAAGGCAAAAAACCCGACGATGGCAAAGGTTGGCGACTGTATCAGAGAGGATATAGAAGTCATAAAAGCTCAGGGTGTGCGCTGTGCGCTCGAGTGGAACAGCGGCAATCACTTCAAAGATCCCGATATCAGGACAGCTAAGGCGTTCTCTTGGCTGATAAACGGATAATAAACAAAAAGGTTCATTTGAAAGCTGTCTCTATCAGGAGTAACGCGCTTTTCAAATGAACCTGTTTTCATAAAAGGAAAGAAGAAATCATCTTATAAAGTTTGTGTAGAGCTTTTCTTCCTGCTTCGGCATCGGGACGCCCGCTTTGTCGCCGGCTTCTCTGAGCTTGAGCATCCACGCCATGTTGCGCGCGAGGACGCGCATTATCTGTAAGCCCTCTTCGTCCTGCATCACCTGTTCGGGTGAGCTGCCGTGTACCATGTTCCAGTATCTTGACGATACGACGGGCATCTCGCGTATCATAAAGAATTTGTTTATTTGATCGAGAGTTGAGGTCGTGCCCGCTCTTCTGGCGCTCGCTATAGCTGCCGCGGGCTTATACATGAACGGATCGGGATCCTGACTGCCGGATGAGAAGAACGCTCTGTCTAAAAAGCTCTTAAGGTTGCCGTTCATGCCCGAATAATATACGGGAGAGCCGAATATAAAGCCGTCATAATCGCGAGCCATCGCGGTGAACTCGTTGACTACATCGTCAAATACGCACTTGCCCTTTTTTGAGCACTGATAACACGCTATGCAGCCGCCTACGGGCTTCTTACCTATATGGAAGATATCTGCACCGATACCCTCTTCGTTGAGAGTTTGCTTGATAACGCTCAGCGCGGTATAGGTGCATCCGTTTTTGTTGGGACTTCCGTTGACCAATAATACTTTCATAACAGCCTCCTGCGATATGCTCAATTAGTATTAGATAACAGTATAATTATATTCCGAACCCCGACAAAATTCAATCGGCATATCAAATTTTCTTTTCGTTAGAAAAAAATATGATAAGTTTTGTGAAAATCACAAAAAAGTACTGGCATTGTTAAAAGATTTATGGTATAATTTGGATAATATTATTAGGAGGCTGTATCATGAACAAAACAATTATTAAGAAAACCGTTAGTATTTTATTATTGATAGCTGTTGTTGTCTCGGTCGCCGTGCTTGCGGGCTGCGGCGCTAAAGAGATCAAAGTTCCAGACGTCATAGGCATGACCAAGGCAGACGCCGAGAAGGCTATCACCGACCTCGGACTGACCATGACCGTTCAGCGCGAGAGATACTCCGACACAGTCGCCGCGGGCTCTATCGAGGATATGATCACGGCGGCAGGCACCGTGGTCGAGCCTAAGAGCGAGGTAAGGGTTATCACAAGCTTAGGCGAGGGCAGGACCGTGCCCAACGTAGGCGTGCTCACCGGCAAAGAGGCTGAGAACCTCATCAAGAAGGTCGGTCTCAACCCCGTTATCGTTGAAGAATACAGCGACGAGGTAGAGGAAGGCAACGTTATCAGCTACACCGACGGCGGTCAGATAATCCCCAAGGGCGCCGACGTTACCGTTACCGTAAGCAAGGGCCCCGAAAAGAAATGATCCGAGCCGATCGCTCCAAAGTGAATAAACGGTTGTAGCAGTATTCATATTGTCGATTTCATTCTCGTTATATTTGGTGAATATAATTACTTAAATATTATGATACGGAGTGATTATCATGAAGAGAATAATCAGTATGATCCTGATCGCGGTTTTATTGGCTTTTCAGTTTACAATGGCTGCCGACGCTTACAGTGCTGTCGATCTGCCGAAGGCACAGTCTGTTGAAGAACCTGCTCAAACTGAGGCTGATAAAGACGGCGTGTTGTTTAAAGAAAGAATGAAAGAGCTCTATAAATACAAAGATTATGACTTTACGACATGGAGCGGCGAGCTGATCAGCTACAAGGAATTATACTATCATAAGGATACATCCGGAGAAATCGAATGGGCTCTGGTTCTCGCTCAAACAAATATGGAAGCTCCGGCATTGTGCTATACCATTATCGGGAACAGGGTGTTTAAACAACCGCAATTAAACTCGCCTTTTGCCACTGATTACGGTATATATGATGTTAAGAAAGATACCTTTATTGACGTGACGAATACTCATATCTTTAACGAAGCCGATTATCCCGGATTTGCGAGGATATTCACAAAGTATGCTAAGCGGTTTAGAGACGGTAACGGCAGACTGCTGGGTGATACAGACGGTGATGATGAGCTTAGCATCATCGACTGCACAATGATTCAGCGCTGTGCTACGAGGATCGGTGAATGGCCGGCGGATGACTTAATAGATCCTGACGGAGATTATTCCTATTTTAATCCGCTGACCTACTATTCCGACTTTGACCGCGACGGCGAACGAAACGCGGTAGACGCGACTAAGCTGCAGAGATATGTGACATTGATAGATTAATATTCATAAAAGATAATTGCAAACGCCGACGGGCAGGACCCGTCGGCGTTTCGTTATGGCTTTATACTAAGTTTCCATTAAACGCTTTAACAAATTTATCAACGGAAAAATTCGTAGAACAAGGCGGACGACGCAGGCAGGCTGGCGCCTGTCAAGGAGGACAACGAAGTAATACGGAATTTAACGCAATAAATGTTAAAGTGTTTTAATGAAACTTAGTATCAGATATTATATTGGTATGTGAGCTTATCAGTTCAAACTTTTTATCGCGGGGCATATGCTTTATGCGGTATTCGCGGCTCATCGCCTCTTGCTTTGTGTCGTGCCGCTCTGCGTATACCAGCTTTACAGGCAGGCGCGAGCGCGTATACTTTGAGGCTGTGCCCGAGTTATGGGCGGCGAGGCGCTTATCGAGATCATTCGTCCAGCCGCAGTACAGCGAGCCGTCGGCGCACCTCAGAAGGTAAGTAAAGTTGCTCATCAGTCCTTGCGATATGGGGTGTCGGATAGGGGCAGGCTCTGTCTGAACTTGCCGTCGTAGCGGTAATAGGCGAGAGCGCAGGCGGGCGCTGTAGGTATCATGCACAGCTCGCCGCAGCCCTTAGCGCCGAGCGAATATGGCAGCTTGTCCTCGTCCTTCGGGCGGCAGAGGATCACCTCGAGCTCGGGGGCTTCATCAGCTCGCATAAAGCCTATTTTGCCGAATTTTGATATCGGATATCCGTCTTTGCACTCGAATTTTTCGGTCACACCGTACCCGATGCCCATTACCATTCCGCCCTCGATCTGTCCCTCGACAGAGCGGATATTAACGGGCGTGCCTACGTCAAAGGCAGAGACCGCCTTAGTGATCCTGCCGTCGTCATCAAGTATGATAAGCTGGACCCCGTATGAATATGAGATATGGCTTACGGGGTTCTCCTTGATAGCTCCGAGCGGGTCGGTCTTGGCACTGTATTCGCCGAAGAACTCCTGACCCTCCAGATCGTCTATCGTCTTGCCCTCGAGAGCGGCTTTTAGCTTTTCGCCTACTCTGCGGGCGGCTTCGCCTGTCATGACGGTCTGTCGCGAGGCGGTCGATGTGCCCGCGTCGGGGGTGCGGACGGTGTCTGAGGTCTCAAAGATGAAGAGCGCGGGGTCTAAGCCCGTGACATGACAGATCTCTGTCAGCACCATCTGACCGATACCCTGACCCATACAGGCGGCTGAGGTGCGGATGTGTATTTTGCCGCCCTCAACAGAGAGCAGAACTCTGCCGATATCCTTCTTGCCCATGCCCGTGCCCGAGTTCTTGAAGCCGCAGGCTATGCCGACATATTTGTTGCCGTAGTAGATATCCTTGACGGCGTCGAGACACGCCTCCATGTTGGTATCGGGGCCGGCGGTCTGGCCGTTTGGCAGGATATCGCCGGGCTTTATCGCGTTGCGTCGGCGTATCTCCCACGGGTCTATGCCGACCATCTCGGCAAGCAGATTGATGTTGCTCTCGGTAGCAAAACAGCTTTGAGTTACGCCGAACCCGCGATACGCGCCCGAGGGCACGTTGTTTGTATATACCGACATTCCGAAGATGTCGATGTTCTGATAGTTATACGGCCCCGCCGCATGGGTGCAGGCGCGGTGGAGAACCGGACCGCCGAGCGAGGCATAGGCGCCCGTGTCGGCTATGATAACGCCCTTCATCGCGGTGAGTATGCCGTTTTCGTCACAGGCTGTGGTGAATTCCATCTCCATCGGGTGGCGCTTTACATGATAGTTGAGCGACTCCTGACGGCTGTACTTGACCTTTACGGGGCGCTTGGTGTACCAAGCCATCAAAGCGGCATAGGGCTGGACGCTCATATCCTCTTTTCCGCCGAAGCCTCCGCCGACCAGAGCCGCGCGGACGTGTACCTTCTCAGCGGCAAGCCCCAGAGCCTTTGAGCACTCGCGCTGAACGTCATATATGCTCTGGCTTGAGGTGTATATCAGCAGACCGTCGTCGCCCTCGGGCAGAGCGACACAGCACTCGGGCTCCATGAAGCCGTGCTCCTGCCAAGAGGTCTTGTACTTGCGGGTGACGACATATTTTGAGTTGCGTATCGCTTCGTCGGCGTTTCCGCGCACAAGGTTGGCGCGGCTCATGATGTTGCCGTCCTCGTGTATCAGCGGAGCGTCGCCTCTGAGCGCCTCATAGGGTGAAGTAAGGGGCTCAAGCTCGGTGTAATCGACCTCTATCAAAGAGCAGATCTCTTCTAAGCTCTCCTGCTTGGTCGAGGCGACTACGGCTAAAACGTTGCCGACATATTTGGTGATATCGCCCTCGCCGAGCATAACGTCCCAGTCCTGCTTGATGTGACCTATCTTGTTGCAGGGTACGTCGTCTTTCAAGAGTATCTCGACGCAGTCGGGGTGTTCTACAGCCCTGCTCACGTCTATCTTGTTTATTCTCGCGCGGGGGTACTTTGAGTAAAGACCCTTTGCGTATATCATTCCGTCAAAATACAGGTCGTCGGCAAAAAGTCCGGTGCCGTTTACCTTTTCCGCAGCGTCGATACGGCTCGCGATCTCGTCCATATGCAGGGCCTTGGGCGGCTCGGGGATAGCCCGCTTCTCGCGGAAGAAATCCGCCGCGAGCAGGATAGCGTCCTCGATCTTAGCATAGCCCGTGCAGCGGCACAGGTTGCCCTTTATCGCCTTTTTGACTTCCTCGCGGGTGGGTGAGAGGTTGACGTCAAGCAGGGACTTTGCCGAGATTATCATTCCCGGTATGCAGAAGCCGCATTGTACAGCTCCCGCCTGAGCGAAGCAATGCTCATAGACGGCCATCTCTTCGGGGTCTATGCCCTCGACGGTCAGCACCTTCTTGCCCGCAAGCTTTGAGAGAGATACCACGCAAGCCTTGGTCTTTTTGCCGTCTACAAGTACGGTACAGGTGCCGCATACGCCCTCTGAGCAGCCGTCCTTGGCGGCGGTAAGATGTAAGTCGTCTCTGAGAAATCTGAGCAGCTTTTTATCGTGGGCGGCTTCATAATCTCTGCCGTTAATATTAACTGTATACATAGGTGATCTCTCCTGTTCGGGATGAACGGAAACAAACGCGCTTCTCTTCATCTTATGTGTGAACAGGGACAACGGCGACCTGACAGAAAGGTATTCGCTCATCCCTGTCCTTAACTTTACAATGTGTCTATATAATCGCCGATAAGGTTCATTATGACCGTTTTTCTGTATTCGGCGGATACTCTGCCGCGGGCGAAGGTCAGCTTTTCAGAGTACGCTTTAAGGTACTCTGATTTATTTGCTTTTATCTCGTCCGCGGTCTTGCCGATGAAGCCCGCCTCTATCTCGGGATAGCGCTGGAACACACCGCCGCCCGCGATCGCCGCGGCTGAGAACGAAGCGATAACTCCGTCCTTTATCTCGTATACGCCCGCGAGGGCAACTCTCGAGATAGCCAGAGCGTTCCTGCCGCCTACTTTCTTATAGTAGAAGGGCGCTGAGCATTTATCCTTTGGCAGGAGTATCTCCGCGATTATCTCGTCGTCGGCGAGAGCAGTATTGCCCCGCTTTATAAAGAATTCTTCTACGGGCATTATCCTCTCTCTGCCAACTGAGAGAAGCCTGACCTTAGCTCCCATAGCGACCTCTATGAGCACAGAGTCGGCTTTGTCGGAAGCATTGCCGAGGTTGCCGCCGAAGGTGCCCGCGTTGCGGATAGCGGGAGCGGCTATACGGCTGACAGCCTCTTTCATGATCTGAGGTATCAGATCGCTTTTAAGCCCCTCGGTAAAGGTCACGGCGGCGCCTATACGGATGTATTCACCGTCGTCGGTTATTTGTCTGAGCTCATCTATCTTATTGAGAAAGAGATAGACAGCGCCTTTCTTGTTCTGTACCATAAGGTCGGTACCGCCGGCGTAGGGGATGACCGCTTCCTTTGAGCGTATCAGGAGCGCCTGCTGTAATGATTTGGGAGAATATCCGTTTACCATAGACCCTCGCCCTCCTTTGCGGCGTTTTTGACAGCGTTTACAATGGCGTTGTAGCCCGTGCAGCGGCAGAGATTACCGCTGAGCCCCTCGCGTATCTCGTCATCGGTGGGGTGGGGGTTAGCGCTCAACAATGCCTGAGCCGCCATCACCATGCCGGGGATACAGAAGCCGCACTGTACGGCGCTGAGCCCGGCGAAGGCATTTGACAGCACCTTGAACTG
Organism: uncultured Clostridia bacterium; assembly: GCA_946183365.1. Lineage (GTDB taxonomy): Bacteria > Bacillota > Clostridia > Oscillospirales > Acutalibacteraceae > Ruminococcoides. The sequence goes on along the minus strand of CAMHAH010000003.1, from coordinate 115,759 downwards.
TTCTGTCTCGCGAAAGCCCTCGACCGTAGTGATCTCGCTGCCCTCGACGGCTCCCGCTGCCACACAGCAGGAGTTGACCAGCACTCCGTCGAGCAGTACCGCGCAGGCTCCGCACTCGCCCTCTTTACAGCCGCATTTAACGCTTTTCATATCATATGTATCACGCAGGACGTCAAGCAGCCTGTCGGCGGCTGAGCCTGTGTAACAAACTTCTTTTGAATTCAATACGAATTTAATTCCGTCCATCACTTTACCTCCTTATTCAGCTCGCTGATAACGTCCTCGGCATTGAACGGAGCGCTGTGCAGCGGGTGCTTTTCAGCTCCGCCGAGAGCCTGCTCTACAGCCGCGACGAACGCCGGAGCCGCGCCGACGAGCGGCAGCTCGCCCGCTCCCTTAGCTCCGTAGGGGCCGTCGGGGTATTCTTCAACGTGCAGAGTGACCTTCAGCTCGGGTACGTCTACCGCTGTGGGTATCAGATAATCGGTAAAGCTGCGGTTCCAAATCTTGCCGTTCTTGTCATAGTCCATCTTCTCGATAGAGGCGTAGCCTATGCCCTGCAAAAAGCCGCCCTCCATCTGACCCATGACGATGTTATAGTCTACGGGTGTGCCTACATCAAAGCTCGCGTAAGCTCCGAGGATATTTGTAACTCCCGTGTAGGTATCGACCTCTACCTCGATGGCGTTCACGCCCCAAGCATAGGTCGGGTACGCGTCGCCCTCAAAGCGGTCGAGATAGAACGGTATCATGAAGTCGGGTTCTTTGTAGTGTTCCTCGACCTCCTGCTCCTCACCCTCGACCCATATATTGCGCAGCTTTATAGCCGCTCTGCGCAGCAGCTCGCCGACGGTCATCAGTGAGCGCGAGGCTACCGTCGGGCCCGAGTCGGGCACTCTGGCGGTGTCGGGGTGGTCATAATATACCTTCTCGAGCGGTATATTCAGCTCATGAGCTACTATCTTGGGGAAGGTGGTGCGAACGCCCTGACCGATATCGCTGTTGGACGCCAGCACCTCAACGGTGCCGTCGGGATATTTATGCAGCTTCGCGACAGCCTTGATGATATCTCTCTCGCCCGAGCCTGTGAAGCCCGCTCCGTGGAAGTAGGTCGAGAGACCTATGCCCCTGCGGTATCTGCCCGACTGAGGCTTTGAGTATTCCTTATGCTTGCGCCTTAGGTCAGATAGCTCGTCGACCTCGTCAACCATGGCGGGTATCGGAACAGGGAAGTGGTACAGACCGTTGGTTGAGGTCTTGTCACCCTGTTTTACATAGTGCTTAGCTTTGAACTCGAGTATATCCTCGCCGAGCGCCTGAGCGATATGGCTCATCATCATCTCGACAGCGAAGAAGGTCTGAGGAGCGCCGAAGCCGCGGTACGCGCCGCAGGGAACGGTATTGGTCTTTAACGCTCTTCCGGTGACATGGACGTTGGGGATATCATAGATACCGGGAGCCGCTATGATGCCGCGCTGTAATACGACCGCCGACAGCGTTGAATAAGCGCCGGCGTCAAAGATTACGTCGCAGTCTACGGCGGTCACCCTGCCGTCCTTTACAGCCATCTTGTATCTGCACAGCGAGGGGTGGCGCTTCGGGGTGAACTCCATATCCTCTCTGCGGTCAAAATAACAGCGCACCGGGGCGTTTGCTTTCTTAGCGGCTACGGCTACCTGACAGCCGAGTATAGAGGGATAATCCTCTTTACCTCCGAAACCTCCGCCCGTTACATCCTGATAGATGTGTACGCCGTCGGGACCCGTGCCCATTGCTCTCGCCAAGGCTCCGTGAACATAGTAAGGGCACTGCAAAGAGCCGTGAACATACATTTTTCCGTCATCCTCGGGCTCAGCCATCATACCCTGTACCTCAAGGTACGCCTGCTCCTGATAGCCCGTTGTGAATTCCTCTTCAAAAACTCTGTCAGCCTCGGCGAAAGCCTTCTCGACATCTCCGTGACCGAACTCATAGTTGAAAAAGGCTTTGTCAGCCTTACGCAGGTCGGTCATGGGCTCGAGCGCCTCATAATCGACCTTGGTCTCAGAGATCAGTCGGCTTACCTCTTTTTCGTCGGGACCGACTATCATACCTATGGGCTCGCCGATATACTCTACGGTCTCACGCGCAAAAACAGGGGTGTCATCCAGCACGATGTTTACGTTGTTGTCGCCCGGGATATCCGACGCGTCAACATAGATATAGCCATCGGGCATATCGGGCAGCTCAACGCCCTTTACGCGTGCTCTCGCATATTGAGAGCGCAGGAGCTTGCCGCACAGTATCTCTCTGCCGCTGTCGGTCAGATTATAATCGGCAAGATACCTTGAGCGCCCCTCTATCTTCGGGTCATGGTCTTTCTTTTTGATGGATCTGCATATTTCTCTCATAATATCAACAACCCTTCAGTGTAGTGTATCATTTATGCTTTGCCGGTCAGCCGAGCGTCGACATTCCGGATATTTTTGTAGTCCTCGGGTGTATCCAGATCAATGATGATACCCTTATCGTCAACGGGTATATATCTTACCTTACATTCTTTGAAAAAGCCCTTGAGACCCATATCGCCCGAATAGGCGACTACGTGCGGTATCAGCGCTGAGGATATCAGAACGGGGTGACCCTTTCTGTCGCCGATAACGGGTATCAGTACCTCGTCGTCTTTATCAAATGCGTTTGCCAGAGCCGTATAAACTTCTGACGCTACGCCCGGCATATCCGCGGGCAGGATGAAGCACGCGTCGCAAGCTCCGATACTGCAAAGCCCTATCTTCACCGAGGCGAGCATATCGGTGGTCTCATAGTCACGGTTCTCAGCGATGATTAGCTTATCTGAAAAGCGAGAGCTCAAAAGCTTTGACAGCTCTTCTGAGCGCTTGCCGAGTATCACCGCGGCTTTATCGACACAGCTTAGAGCGGTCCCGACCGAGGTCTCTATCACCGTGCTGTCGCCGAACGGCAAAAGCGGCTTGAAGCGGCCCATGCGGGAGCTGAGCCCCGCGGCGGGGATCACAGCCCCAAAAAGCATATTCTCAGCCATAGCCGCCTCCCTGATCTATATGGATATACCAATCCTATTTTATCTTAATTTTATTCTATCATAAAACGCCATATTGTCAATCAGATATTAATAAGTTTTTGAACATTTTATACAAAAACTTATTAGGTTTTCTTTGCCGACACTTTTCGCCCTTGACAAATCTTCTGACAAGTGTTAACATATAGAGGCTGAAAGGCATATATCGCGGGGTGGAGCAGATGGTAGCTCGTCGGGCTCATAACCCGGAGGTCGTGAGGTTCAAGTCCCACCCCCGCAACCAAAGAAAAACCGCTTGACTAAGCTAATGGTAGCAAGTCAGGCGGTCTTTCTTTATTTCTGAAATCCACGGGATGATGTTTATTTGATGTTTATTGCGCTGTTTTTCTGCATTTTACAGGAAATTACTCTTTTGATAACGGTGCTATATTGCTTAACAATCCCTGATGTTGTCCGTTCTAAAGCCCTGTGCAGCTCCGTCGCTGTCTATTGTTACCCTCAATGTAGCGGCTGCGCTTGCAAGCTGCCTGTTGTAGTCTGCTGTATGCTCCAGCTCTCCTACAAGGTCGAATATATCGCCGCTTTTGCCGCAGGCGTGGCACTTCCAGCGTATACCGTCGCGGTCGATCGTAAATGCTCCCGTGTGCTTCGTGCCGGTTCCGCTGCCACATAAAGGACAGATATATTGCCGCCGTCCGGCTCCCTTGCTTTTCTCGGTTATGCTCTCTACATATTCAGTAAGCCGCCCTCTGATCTCGGCTCTGGCTGATTTTCTATCCATGTATAAATACCTCTCTTTGTATGATCTTTCTGCTGGGGTATATACCCCCTTTGATTTTGCGGTTTTTATGCGTGTAGCTCCCTGCCGTTGTCCGCTACGATGATCTGTAGAGATTTATATAGCCCCTGCCCCCTATGCCCCTCTCGATCTCTACGGCTTTCGGAATGTTCAACGCTGGGGAATGGCGTGCATAAAGTTTTGGAATTAAACAGGGTATTAACCGGCGCGGCAGCTCCGGCGTCCGTTCATGGGGATTTTAACGGGCTGATCTTGCCGATAAAAAAGAAGCTCTTGGGGTGGTGGTTAAGTATATTATAGCATGCCGCCGAAATTGAACGGCGGCGGCGTGCGTTCATAATAGTTATAATAGTTATAATAGTTATGAAAATGAACACCCCCGAAAAATGGCTTAGATAAGCCAAAAAAATTTTTTGTGGCTCATAAAGGGTGGATTTTCCGTTCATTTTTGCCCGTTCAGCTCCTGATCGTTCATTTTTTACCCCCTTTTTAAGCCCGAAATTCCCCCCTGTTCAAGCCACGGTAAACGCTGTAGCGGTCAGCTGATGGCGTCAGGCTCTTTCTTTTATAGGCGTCCTTGCTCTGCCTGGGGCTATGGCTGCCGGTGATCCGCTACATGATAGAAAATTCATCGGGGAGTTTTTCATGCAAAATATACCCTTGTATCGTTGTAGCGCCTATGGCTTCATACTTTTTTTGACTACCCTACCAGACAAAAATGTCGGTTAGGGTCGCAATAGCAAAAAACCGCTACACAACAACCCTGTCGGGCTTGGCGGTGTGCAGTGGTCATGCTGATGGTTTGGTGACAGTGTCAGAGCTTGGAGCACGCAAAGCAGTAACCGATCGGGCTACAGTCTGTTTTTTCTGCGGGCTCTCGGCTCTGATCGGCGGTCAGCCGGTACCTGTGCCGCCTGTGGTTTCGCGACCGTATTCGTATAACCCTTGTGTGTGACGAGCCGTCCTATCCTGTTCCAGCAGGGTAGGGCGGTTTTTATGTATATGTGAATGTGCAGCGGCTCCGATGTTCGGCACAGATCTGCCGCTCGGTTTTGCTTACTCTGAAGCTTGCTGTGTGATCTCGTCAATCAGCTGTTTGAATGCTTCAAAAGCAAAGATCGAAACAGCCTTTTAATGCCGCCTTGCTGAGCCTGATTTGCTGTTGTCCGGGCAATCTCAGCGCTCTGTTTTTCGCTCTGATAGCGTCTTGCTTGGCTCCATACTGCTGCTGCGGCGCTGTTTATGGCTGCATCTGCGCTTGTATCGCCGTTTGCTACGGCCTGCGAGAATGTCGACATCTTTGCCTTGAATATCTTGCCTGCTTCCTGAACTTCCCAGAAATTTGGGTAGAATTCATCTACACCGGCAAACTGCTTTATAGCTTCGGTTTGGTCTTTGGTTAAGTTAATGTCTGGTGTCAGACTGTTGTTTCCTATCATGGTGTGTATACTCTCCTGTGTATATGTATATGTGTATGTGTATATTCGTATGTGTAGCGGCTCCAGTGTCTGGCGCTGCCTTGCCGCTGGTGGGCAGCTCTCTTTTTATTGGCTCTCTCCGTCCTTTCCCTATTGACTTGGTGGAGCGGTCAAGCTATAATAAACTTAGCCGCTCCATTTTGGTGTGTATGCGGTCTGCCCTTGCGTTTCTGTGGTGGTTATGCAAGGGCTTTTCTTTATGCCACTGAGAAGCGGCGGCCGGTGGTCTGCTTCACAAACCGGTCATACAGTGCAGCGTATGAAGCCTTGAAGCTCTTGCTGTCGAAGCGGTTCGAGGTTATCAGAGCGTAGCGGATTTTATACTCCCCTGCTCTCAACTCCTCGGTGTCCTGCTCCGGCATTACCGCCTTGATCTCGTCTTGGATCGCGGTGATCTCGGCTTGCAGCTGCTCGGCTTTCGCTTGCAGGCGTTTCATCCTGCGGATCTTGGTGGTGATTTCGTTTGTACTCATTCTGTACACTCCTTTGATAATGTATTTGTTGCCCCGCCTGAATTTTCCTGTCTTATGGGCTGTCGGGTTTAACGCTGTTTCAGGTTCACGGCTTTGTTCGTCGAGGTGGAGTCTCCTTCAGTATCTATATTATACACCAACTGCGGTGTAAAGTCAATACATTTATACACTTTTCTTGGTGTAATAATGCACAAAGAATATGCTCGATATTTGTATATAATTACACTTGATTTGGTGTATATGTTATGATATAATATAATCGTAGAAAGGCAGCGGCGGCTGTTTTGCTCCCCTTTATGTGAACGAAAGGGGGACGGTTGCAATGACTGAGGTATACAGCGCGTTAGCGTTCGTATTGCTCCTCGTAGCTCTTGCTAAAGTCATTGATAACATAAAGAAATAACCGCCCTGTGAAGCAACCACAAGGCGGTTATGTTTCGCTTATTCTAAGCAAACATTAAGCGTTAAGTGAGCAAGGCAGTCAAAACTGTCTTTCTACGTTCACATTATACATCATAATTTATTGATTGTCAATATTGAAAGGTGGGAATTCATGCCGCTACAGTATAAAATGGATATTTTGCAAGCGCTGAAGGATAAAGGGTATAATACCAATAGGCTGAGAAAAGAAAAGCTCATTTCTGAAAGCGTATTGCAGAAGCTCAGACACTCGGAGCCGGTCAGCTGGTCGAATATAGAGCAGCTGTGCAAGCTCTTGGAATGCCAGCCTGCCGACATTATGGAGTATGTGGAGGATAACGCGTCATGAATATAGAACCGATACGCCGGCTATGTGAAGATGACAGCATACAGTGGTCGCTGCACGCATTAAAGCGAATGAGAGAGCGTAGAATAACATCGGATGAAGTGATCGGATGTATACGAACGGGTGAGATCATAGAAGAATACCCGGACGACAGGCCCTTGCCGAGCTGCTTGATCTACGGCGTAGTGATAAGCCGAAATCTTCACACCGTTGTCGGCAGCAGTGATACTCTTATATCGATCATTACCGCATACGAGCCGGATCCCGATGAGTGGGATCCTGATTTCAAAACCAGAAAGGAGCCTGCATGATGAGATGTGCATTTTGCGGCGGCGCTGAAAAAGCCGCTACGACTGAATATATCGAGAAGCAGGGCAATTATATCATCGTTATCAAAAACGTCCCCTGCATGAAGTGCGAACAATGCGGCGAGGTATATTTCTCGACCGAGGTGATCAAGGTGATCGAGAAGATCCTCAATGCTATTCAGATGATCGCCAGTGAGCTGACGGTCACGGTGATCGACTACGAACAGAATACAGCTGCTTAACGCAACAGCCCACACAAGCGACCATGCCTGTGTGGGCTTTCTGTATATAGCTGTTTTACCGAGAATTGCGCTGTATCGCGTTTTGTTATAGAGACAGAAAGTTATATTACCGTGTCAGGCTCGAAACCGCTGCAGAGCATTATCGCGGCGCTAAACACGCTGATTTTCGCTCGATGGTTTCGACTGATCGCTCGACCGCACTCATTCTCGTATGACGAAAAGCGTTCAGCCCCGTGCCTTTGTACAGTCCATCCAGCAGAATATCATTTCGGTATCGCTGATACAGCGTGCGGTCCTTGCGTAAGGCGTCAAGGCTCTTGCGCAGGATAAGTTGCACCTCATGCAGCGTCATACCGTATTTTTCGGCGATGACAGCTTTTTGCAGCCTAAGATAGTAGAAGTCATAGACGATATCCTTCTGCTGCCTGTCAAGCTTGCGCTGCATGGCGTCCTCAAGCACGCTGTGCCGGTACGCGATATAATCGTCCCGTTCGGTCTGCCGGAACAGTCGTTCAGCGTTTGGATCAGGCGTCAGATCCATCAGCTCGCAGTCCTCTTCATCACCGATCGGATCATTGAGCGAGGCGCAGTTGTTCAGAGGATTACTGTGGTTGCGCGATCTGAACCCCGGTAAGGCGTTGAAACGGTTTTGTATCGGGTAGCGGAGATATGATGTCAGCTTATAACCGGTACTATCGTCATAAGCCGCTACGGCGTCCATCAAAGCCGGAAAGGACTCTTGAAGGAGATCTTCGGGAGTAACACCGCACTGAGTGAAACGGGTACAGTATTCACTCCGGTACCGTCTGCAGTTCACTCGGATCAGCCTCTCAACGTTCTCCCACAGCGGCGCGATATACTCGGCACGGCCTGCTTTAACGGCGACAGCGTATTCTTCATTTGTCATAACGGCAGTATCCTCGCTTTATAAACGTTTCGTATAGTATTCATGAAATAATTAAATTTGCCGTAGCAGTTTTAATGAAAGGGGGTGATTTTATGGGTAGAGGCAGTAAATTGTCGGCCGAAATATGTATTGAAGTCGACGGTAAAACGATCCCTTATTTGTCCATTGACAAGGATGGAAATGTAACATGGCACGTCTCTGAAGAGGATCAGAAGAAGTATGAGCAGGCAATGCTCAAAAACATAGGGGAGAACATGAGCCGGTATTATACGGCTCATCCCGATAAACTGTAGATAATACAAGCTGTTTGGAGCGTCGTAGCGGCAGATATGCGGCTCGAGGCTCCCTCTTTTTATCTGCTCCTAAGCCCGTGTATTTCCAAAAAACAGGGGCTTTTTTGCACTGTGCGTGTATGTATGGGGTGCGTTGGGTGTGAATTCGCGTTCAGAAAACCCGACAATCGACCGGGGGGGGTCATGACAATGATCGGATTATGAGAATTCATCGGACATATAGCACTCATACCAAGCGTTGATCTGTTTATCAAGATGTTTTGTAAACACAATAAAAGAGATATCGTCCATGGTGAAGCAGTCGCCTCTCATTGAGGAAACCTTTGCCATCTCAACTGTTTCCCGGTTATACTCTTCCTGATCTATGCCGAATATTTCAAGTATGCTCTGTTTGTTCATAAAGTGTTTTCCTTTCAAAAGAGGTGGAAAAGGGGAGATTTAGGATACGTTTTGCAGAGTTTCTGCTATGATATATACTCTTCTCGGTTTTGCTCCCGCGTTAGAAATATATAGAAAACTCTACAAATACCCCTTATTTTTTCCCCTTTTTCCCCATTTTCCCCTTTGGGGACTTATCAAGGTTCATGTTCGTGTGGTTCAAGAATACGCACCATCGCGACGTCCTGCTTATGAGAGATAAAGACGGGGACGCCATGCTTCTGAAGCTCTTCCTTGAACTGTTTTCTGCCGAGGGGCTTGATGTTCGAAGAGTCACACCAATATCGGTATCTGGCTAATATATTTGTCATGCGTTCCTTGTCAGCACGCTTATCGTTCTGATCGTGCACCGCCAGACACTCACCGATGAACTGTGCGATATAGTCGTTATCCTCGCTGTACTGTATGACGATATCCTTGCCGGCGGCGGTATCGGTCAAGCCGGATTCCTTGTATTTGCGGTAGCCCTCGATCAGCCAGTTGAGAACGGCGTCTTTGCCGTTACCCTCTCTGAGCGTCGTCTTGAGCCTGGTATCGCGTTCCGCTTCGGTAAAGTGGCGGTTAAAGGGCAGGATCCTGATACGGTCGCTGGTGAACAGCGTATCATCAGATATAGCGGGCAAATTGTTGGTGGTGATGTAGATGGTAAACAGGGGCTTGAATTCGATCGTAGCGCCGTAGAGCGGACGAGCGGTGATGTTGTCGCTGCCGGTCAGCTGCTTTATCAAGCCCTCATTGAAGCAGGTCCCTTTCTGCGGCTCATTGACCAGTACGTACCGCGTGCCGATCAGCCGCGCGAGCTCCGGCGTCGCACGGCTCGCATCTTTCGTGCCGCTGCGTGCGATCACGTCAAAATCCATCTGTGCGCCGTAATCGCCAAGCGTATCAAGCACCAGGTCAAACAGCGTACCTTTACCGTTTCGGGTGCTTTTACCGTAAGCAATAAAGAAACATTCCTCGGGCGTCGCGCCGATCAGAGAGTACCCCAGCGCCCTTTGCAGGGCGTCTGTCTGCTCTCTGTCACCCTCACAGATCTCGTCGATAAAGCGCGTGAAGCGTTCACTGACTGCTTCGGGATCATAGGACGCGCGGCTGCATTTTGTCAGAAGATCTTCGGCGTTATGCGGCTGCAGCTCTCCTGTACTGAGATTATAGGTGCCGTTCATGCAGTTGAGCAGATCAGGCTGTCGATCAAATCGACTGCGAGGCTTGTACAGCAGCTTCTTGACGTCCTTCAACACCCTGTCTCTGCCGTTGGCGTTGCCGAGTGAGTGATACTGGGTGCGATACGCTTTGTCGATCTTCTCCTGCTCGGCGACTTCCTCCGGCCATTCCTGCGGTCTGCCTGCAGGCGGCGGCGGGATCAAGCGCTGCGCTGCCGCCACAAAGTCCATCAGCAGCTTGCCGGCTTTTATGTTTTCTTTTACGACATCCTGCTCCCACACGATCCCGTTATAGAGATAAAACGCCTTTTCTTCGGGGACGTAGCATACAAAATCTTTGACAAGATCGGCGAACAGCTCCGCGGTACCAATGTCGTCAGCTTTATGCCGGGTAATATCATCATAGGTAAACTTTGATAGTCCGGGCAAAGCGCCCCCCGGCTGATCAGCCGCTACACTGTCACTCATTACGGAGGAAAAGCCGGAGCCGCTGCGCGGGGAATATATCTCCGTACAGCCTGTGATTGCCTTCTGTATCGTGATCGCGCCGTAGGTGGTGCCCGCCTGCTTGCGGTCCCACTTCTCGCGCATGAGACCGGACTGACGGAACAGTGCGTCTATCTTCCCGGTGTCACAGCCCGTCCAGAAAGCGAGCATATCGCAGAGCGCCAGATCGGCGCGGCTGTCATCGTCGTTATAATCGGACTTATCGCCGTTCCAAAGGCGAGAGAACGCACCGCCGTTTTTGGCGTTCATAGCCTTGTGCAGCAGCTCGTCATCTGTCAATGCGGCAGCGGCATCTTGAAAATGTTTCGACGTCGAAACGTTTTTGTCTGCCTTCGGTCGGTTATCGGGAGCGTCAAGCATATACGCCTTATAGATGATATCCGCTTGCCCCGTCCGCTCATGCAGCTGATCATAATCGCCGAAGATGCTGCCGGTAACGGTAAAGTAGCGGTCAGCCTGGTACATCTCGATATGCTGCACATTGTCGATCGGCTTCTTTTTATGGCGCTCGGGGTGCGTGCTGCCGTCGTTTTTATAGAGGATATGTATGCCAGTACCGCTGGGCGAATACTCCGTATAGCTGTCCATCATGCTGATGATATCCAGTGCCTCGAGAGAGATCTCACCCGTAGAGGTATCCACACAGTGATCAATGTCAATACCGCAGTACGGCGCGCGCAGCTCAAAACCGATACCGTCGCAAGGAGCTTTCACGGTTTCGTTCCCTTTTCGGAGTGAAGCTGTTTTCCCGATAGCTCCAATTGCTTGTTCAAACTTTGCCCATGTATTCGTGTCTTTTGAACTTGCTCCATGCAGAGTATTCGGATTGATGGGGATTTTCCCTGTTCGCGCTACCCAGTGCGGCTGATCTCTCAGCTCCTGCGGTACTTTATCAAATGTCTGCAAGGGCTCACCGCCTTACACAACACGCCTGATACCGCCTGCAGCGGCAGGCTTCGGCTTGAATTTCTCGGCGGCGGGATCCTGCATATACTCGATCAGGGTATCCAGGTTAAACAAAATCTTTTTTCCGGCTTTCACGGTCGGCAGTATGCCGGTCAGACACAGGCGTCTGATATGATAAGCCGTCATGGCTGTGTGAGGATCCAGCGCTTTGAGCTCCCGAGCCGCTTCATTCACAGTCCTCATTCGCGGCATGGCGCGTGTTGAACGTACGCCCTTTTCTGTATTATTCTGACAGTCGTTTTGATAACTCTCAGTCATGTAAAATAATCACCCTTTCGGTTTGTAAATTGAAGTATACTTCACTAATGCGCAAGCAAAGCGAAGAGTTGCATAGTTTTATGCAACCGATCGGAAAAACGATTTACAGCCCCGAAAAATTGTGTTATACTGTTTACAGGGCTGTTGCCGCGTTTGGATCTGCGTATGCAGGGGTTGGCGGCAGCTCTTGCCGTTCGTGGAAGTGCCATTCCCCGGGCGGCTTCTTTAGTTTGCGGCAGTAGCGGCGATCTGAGCGGCGTGCTGTGCCGCTACGCGATCAATGGCTTCAATCATAGTTGCCTTGCGTTCGTCAGTTAGATTAGTACGCAGCCAACGCATGATTGTCGGCTCGCTGATATTTAGTGCCTCAGCGACTTCATATAAGTACACACTGTTTTCTTTTGCATACTTACGGATATCAACATTGGATTTCATTCTTTTACACCTCCTTTGTCAAAAAAAGAGTATTGACAAAATCATCATCAGATTATATTATAAAAGATGATGATAATTTCCATATACAAATTATATCATGGAAATTATCAGTGGTCAAGTGAAATTCCACTTATTTTTGGTTGTGTGGAAAATTTATGACACTCGCATAAAAGGAGTACTAAAATGAAGATTAATGAATTGATAAAAAGTTTACGCATTAAAGATAAATTAACTCAGGTTGATCTTGCCGCTAAGCTGCAATGCAACCGGCAAAAAATAGCTGATTGGGAGCGGGGCAAATCAACCCCATCAGCTGATGATATTGTTGCGTTAACAGAAATATTTAACGTGTCAGCTGATTATCTTCTCGGTTTGGTTGAACCTGCTACACAAGATCGTGATTTGCGTTTTGTATGCGAGTATACCGGATTAAGTGAAAAGTCAGTTGAGCAGTTGATTAGCACTCGTCAATATTTCAAAAAGAAATTTGCATTAAATATTGGCGAGGAACTTTCTGTTATAATGGATTATGTTCTGAAATCAGATTATATTAGGAGATTAACGCTGGACATTGAGGATTACAGCAGAACAATAAAAGAAGCAATTTCAAAAATAAAAAGAATAGAACAGCGAGCGGAAGAACCACAATCTTTTCAGATTGGTCAGACCTTTGAGTTTTTTGACATAACTGATGTTGAAAAAGAATTATTATTTAGATTGTTTTATGCTCAGGAAGGAGTAAAAAGTTTAATAAGAGATTATTCAAATGAAGAGTATTTTGAACTGTTGGATGCTAATACTCACTTAGATGAAGCGTTAGCAAAAGCATACGATGATCAGACGGAAGATGGTGACGATAATGGCAACAATCAGGAAACGCAATAACAGCTATCAGATCGCTGTGTCCTGCGGTTATGACATCAACGGTAAGCAGATCCGCAAGACGATGACTTACACACCCGAAAACGGGATGACCGCAAAGCAGATCGAGAAGGAAGTACAGCGGCAAGCTGTATTATTCGAAGAGCAGTGCAGGAAGGGCTTTGTCATGGACAGCAAAATGAAGTTTGCTGACTTTGCCGCCGAGTGGTTCAGACATAAAAAGTCTGATCTTCGTCCTAAGACCTATGCCCGGTATCAATCTATGTTCCCTCGGATCAACGCCGCGATCGGACATATGCGCCTTGACCGTATCCAGCCGCAGCACCTATTGACCTTTTACGAAAATCTCGCCGAGGGTGGTATCCGCGAAGATACAAAGTATAAATGTATCTTTGATTTAGACGGATATATGCGGGAACATAAGCTTTCAAAGGCGGCTATGCAACGTCAAAGCGGCGTAGCGGCAAGTAACATCCTGTCGATCATCCGAGGTAATAACTGCACGAAGCAGACTGCTCAAAATCTATCAAAAGCGATCGGTAGACCGCAGCAGGAATTATTTGAGCCTGTCGATATAAACAAGCCTTTATCATCCAAAACAATACTGCACCATCACCGATTGATCTCCTCGATACTCGGCACGGCAGTCGAATGGGGCGCGCTGTTTGCAAATCCCTGCGATCGCACAAAGCCTCCGCGCGTGGAGCGTACAGAGCCGAAGTATCTGGACGAGGTGCAGGCCGCCGCCTTGCTCGATCTGCTCGAAGCAGAGGATACTTTATATAAAACCGCGATCCGTTTTCTGTTGTTCACAGGTCTCAGACGCGGTGAAGCGCTGGGATTGAATTGGTCGGATATCGACTTTGACAAGTCAATCATGCAGGTGTGTCGGTCCTCGCTCTATCTGCCCGATCGTGGTATTTATGAGGATGAAACAAAGAACCGGACATCAAACAGGATCATCAAGCTGCCGCAGACTGCGATCAGCGACCTCAAAGCCTACCGCAGGTATCAGATAGAAAAACGGCTGAGTGTGGGCGATAGATGGCACGAGAGCGACAGGATCTTCACCAATGACGAGGGTATGCCGCTGCACCCCGATACACTCTCCCGGTGGTTCGCGAAATTCGTAGCGGCTCACAGCGACAAGCTGCCGCACATTTCCGTGCATTCCCTGCGCCATACAAACGCTACCTTGCAGATCGCAGGCGGCGTTCCTCTCACAACCGTAGCAAAGAGGCTCGGTCATGCCGATACCGTCACTACCGGTCGTATCTACGCACACGCAATACGCTCAGCCGATGAAGCGGCTGCCGAAACACTGGAACATCTGTTATCCCCCGGACGCGCTCAGATGAATGCAGGATAACAGAGGATCTTGCAGTAGTGGTTTGCACCGCGCTCTGTGCACAGGTAGAGAATAGGAGCAGCAGGCTTCACTACGTGACTATCAGTCACGTTGCTCTTGAACTCTTTGAGATCATCGTCGGCAAGATAGAAATATTGAATAGGGCACAAAATAAGGGAGCGATACAGCGTCGCTCCCTATAATCATGTACCTCACAATTTGATGTTTATATGATGTTTATTGTCATTAAATGATGTTTATAAACGTCACGAATTACAAACGGTTAACGCCATGAAAACAGCTTTAATTTCAGAAAGTTTGAGATTATCAAAAACTACAAACAGTTGGATTTTGACCTCATAACCCGGAGGTCGTGAGGTTCAAGTCCCACCCCCGCAACCAAAGAAAGATCAAGGTATTGATAGAATACCTTGATCTTTCTTTTATTATGAAGTATGGATTTCTCATGACCTGCGGGTTATGCTATAGACGGCTGCTTAGCTCGTTGGGTTAGTGAGTGAAAAACAATCCGGTGAATTGTTTTTCACGAACGGTGTCGTCCAAAGCGCGAGTATAACGAGCCGAGGCAACGAGGCGAAGTCAGACGACACGCGACGACGACGGGGACGGGCGTATCCTTATGATGGAGGTTTCCTTTACAATGTATCAGGTCGCGAGGAAAGGTCTCCGTAACCCCCGCAACCAAACTAAGACTCTCGATTTGATACAATCGGGAGTCTTGTTCTTTTTTTGCGCTTTTCTCAAGAACCTCATAGACAAGCCGCTTCTCGCCTATTTAGACGCAAAATCGCCCCGCTGGAGGATCGGACTATCATATCTCTGATCCCGCCGTCGGGGCGTTTTTTATTGCCGCAAAACAGCTATCGTTCTTATTACTATGGTTTACTTAATTGGATCAACCTCATACTCATCCAGCTGCTCAACGCCCGATGTAGTAAGTACATCGTCAACGGTGAATGCGATGATTTCGATTTCGGTACGCTTATAAGCCTCTTTTGTCATAGCAAAATCTCCGTATGATTGTTTCCGCGAACCGTCATACCATATCGTCCTCATATTCGTCGGAGCCGTAGAAGTATGCCTTTGCCGCGTCGTTATACCAGTAGGTAGCCATTGCAAGCTCTCTGTCAGCCTGCGATTTACTCTCGTCAGCAAGTACCAGCTTGCAGTAGTCGAGAACCGAATAATTGTAGGTAGTATCGCCGAGTCTGAAAATCTGCGCCACATCAAGCTGCGCGGCAGAAATGTCCTTTTGCTCAAAGCAAATGAGCTGTCCCTTATCAACAAACGTAAAGTTGGCTGTTTCCTTTGCCAGTGCAAACAGCCTCGCGTCGCTGATAACGTAATAGTGGCGAAGGGTTGTCTGAGAAAGGAACACAATGGAAGTGCCGACATAGTTCAGTCCTGCCTTGTCCAAGTCCTTTGTCATATCGGTCTTTTTTGTCTTGATATGGTTGGCGGTGATCAACTCCATGGTGTAGTCCACGCCTGTGTTGGCAAGTTCATAGTCCGTTACGCCGAAGCGCGTCTGAGCCTTTGCACCGTAGTCGAGCGTTTTCTTGATCAAATCAACGAGTACGCCGTATTTTTCCGCACCGTTTGCAGCGACATAGCCATTGCTGAAATCGGACTCGCTGTCGAGGATCACATCGGCGTAATCACGTACGCTGTACACGTCGGTTATCGAATCGCCGTCCGCGTTTGTGAGTGTAGCGGTGACGGGGCAGTTCATCTCAGCCACAGCCACATTGACCTGAACCTTGTAATAGCCGCTTGCAGCGTCATAATCCGCTTCGGTAACGGTGTGGTCAAAAGTCTTGTTGTACCATTCACAATGCAGCTGAGCGCCTTGAGTCGTTTCATCAAGGAAATAGTTCATGCCGATATCGCCTTTGAGGGAGATCGAATGGCCAGCAAAGATGGGATAATACGGCCTGAGCGTTTTGTAATAAATCCCGCCTTCATATGATTCCGCGCCGGCTTTATATATTGTTCCTACTTCATATGCAGACGCTCCGTCATGGAACGTTTTTTTCAATGAGTCTTTTTTAAGGTAGCAGCAGCTTGTAAAAATGCTGTCGTTAATATCCGTCCAACTCAGGCTGATAGTGCCTCCGGTACCATTCGCACCATCGCCGATGCCTTCGCCTTCACCTGATGTAAATGCCGAAACATTTCCGCCGTTGATAACAACAGCATAGCTGCCCTTAGAACCGCCGCCGATCGCCGCTCCGTAGTCAGCGTCGATTGCGTTGACAGTACCGCCGTTGATAGTAACGGTACCGCTGCCCTCAGAACCGCCGCCGATCGCCGCTCCGTAGTCAGCGTAGGTTGCGCTGACAATACCGCCGTTGATAGTAACGGTACCGCTGCCTTGATAACCGCTTCCGATTACAGCGCCGGCTGCTAAGTTGCTGCCGCTCGCTTGGATATGGCCGCCGTTGATAATGACAGAACATTCTGCACTATATCCGCTGCCGATCGCCGCGCCGCGCCGACCGCAGGTTGCGATGATTTTGCCGCCGTTGATGGTAATTGTGCCGCTGTTTGTTTCACTGTCACTGCCGAGAGAGGCGTCATGCGTTAAAGCGGTACCGTCGATCTTCAGTTCGCCTGTGCCGCCGCTCTGTCCGTAGATCGTGATGCTGCTGCCCTCGTTGACTGCGATACCGCTGTTTACGGTCAACTTCGCGCCGTCACAAAGGATCAGGTTAATGTCGCCGTTGCAGGTGATACGGTTGTTGTTGGTGATATCGGAATTCACCGCATACCAGCCCGAGGTCCAGCGCGAGCTGAACGCCGTCATATCGCCGGTTACTATGGTTGCGGCGCCGGCGGTCTTGGGATCGCCGTTCTCGTCGATGTAGCTGACGCTGTCCAGCGCCGAAAGATCGTAATACGGTCTGAGCGTCTTGTTTGCAAGCTTACTTTTATCGGAAACCACGCCGGCTTCAAATACTGTTCCGGCGTCAAATACAGACGCACCGTCGTGAAACGGCTTCCCCAGCGAAACAGTACCGCTGTAGCTGTTTACAGTGATGTTGTCGGTAACGTTCGTCCAGCTCAGGGAGATGCCGCCACCGCCGCCTTGGTAACCGCCGCCGATGCCCGCGCCATTTTCAACGCCGGTTGCAGTAACGGCGCCGCCGTTGATTGTGATGTCTTCGCCGGAGCCGAAAAAACCGCCGCCGATGCCCGCGCCGCAGGAACCGCCGGTCGCGGTAACGATACCGCCGTTGATGGTGATGTTTTTACCGTAGCTACCATAACCGCCGCCGATGCCCGCGCCGTACTGACCTCCGGTCGCGGAAACGGTTCCGCCGTTGATGGTGATATTATTACCGTAGCTACCAGAACCGCCGCCGATGCCCGCGCCGGCAAAACTGCCGGTCACGGTAACGGTTCCGCCGTTTACTGTGATATTATTGCCGGAGCCTTTATAACCGCCGCCGATGCCCGCGCCGTGATAACCGCCGGTCACGGTAACGGTTCCGCCGTTTATTGTGATATTATTGCCGGAGCCATTATTACTGCCGCCGATGCCGGCGTTATCTCTGTCGACCTGATCGATGATCAGCTTGCCTGTTTCTGCATTTACCGCTTCAGCCTGCTGATAGATCGTCAGACTGTTATCATCTCCCGAGACCGTGATACCCTTATGGGCGGTCAGGGTCGTATCGTTGCAGAGGATCAGGTAGACGTCGCCGGTGCAGGTGATGCGGCTGTTGATCTCTGTATCGGCAGTCACCGCGTACCAGCCTGCATTGAGTGTGGTCGTACCGCTCGTGATCGCGGTCACGCCGTTTGCGGTCTGCTCTTCGCCGTTCTCGTCGAGATAACCGACGCCGTCCAGCGCCCCCGCCGAAACGACAGGGATGATCGTGAACACGCTGAGCAACATAATCAGCGACAACAGGATGGATATGGTTTTTTTCATGTTTTGACCTCCTTGAGTTTCATTCTCTCTTTGTGGGTTCGCCGCGGGCTGAGCCCCCGCAATGACACAAAAAAACAAAAAGGCGCGGCACGCACAAATGAACGCACTGCGCCGAAAAATATAAAATAAGTATTGACAAGCGAAAAGGGTGGGGTTATCCTTGACTGACTGACTTGCATTGCCGCATTCTTCATCATGTCTGTCAACCCTTTCCCACATTAAATTCACTCTATTGTACCACAAGTCTTTGCTTCGCACAAGGACTTTTTTTATTTGACAGGAAACTACAACAAACTGTATAATCGATTATTTACAAAGATAAATTATACACTTTGTATTATTGTGGTAACATCTGTCAAATAAAAAATAATTTATAGTCCCCGCTCAGTAGCGCACTGCGTGCGCACGAGCGATGGGTAAACGAAATCGCGCGCTTGGTGCGCACGCTTTCTTGTTAGGAATGCACATTGGCCGTATACCAATTATGATCTGCTTAAGGGTACTGTTTTATGTTATCGTTTGTTTGTTGCAAAAAATCAAAAATGTTGCAAAAGCGGATGATGGTTTCAAAATAACGCAAAAGTTTCAAAAATGATGGAGAGTTTCATTGTATCATTTTGTACGTCTTTTACCAAACTAAGACTCTCGATTTGATACAATCGGAAGTTTTGTTCTTTTTTGATGCACCTAACAAAACCGCATAGATAAGCCATTTCTTAGCAATATTAACGCAATAATGCCCTGCCGGGGAAACAAGTGTTGACGACTTTGATTTCACCGGCAGGGCAATTTTTCTTGCCGAAATACGGCTATCGTTTGATTTTTAGGCTAAAGTTTGCCTTTTAGGGCTATCGTTTGCCCTTTGAGTTTACCGTTTGTCTGTTGCAAATACTTATTTCACAAAGAAATCATCCATAGAAGCTAAACTCATATTTGTCTATTAACTTAACATTGGGGTTATGGAAAAATCTTTCACCTCTCTGAGTATAAGAAGCAACCTCATAACAAGAATCAAATTCTCTTTCATTTCAAACATCTCCATTGAAATAGAAAGCGCCCCGCGGTTGGCAGGGCGCTGGAGTAGTAATGATTAGCCTTGGATCTGAATGGTCTTGCGTTCCGGAAGCGCTACCGGCTTCTCCTTCGGGAAGTCAAGCGTCAGGACGCCATCCTCAAACTTGGCATGGACATCTTCTTCCTTGACATTCTCGCCGATATAGAAGCTTCTGGTCATGGAGCCTTCGTAGCGTTCCTGATGAACGATCTTGCCCTTCTTATCCTTGCCTTCTTCTTCGAGGCCCTTGGAAGCGGTAATCGTCAGGTAGCCATTCTGCAACTGCAAATCGATCTGATCCTTTTTGAAGCCCGGCAGGTCCACCTTTAGCTCATAGCCTTCATCGTGTTCCTTCAAATCGGTCTTCATCACATGAGCCGCATGTTTGCCATACAGCTTGCGATCCACATCGGATTCAAAGCCTCTGAACGGGAAGCCCATCCAGTCATCAAACAAACTCTCTCCAAAAATACTCGGTAACATAAGTCATGCCTCCTTTGATACTGCAATCTTTTTGTTTGTT
Source organism: uncultured Clostridia bacterium (assembly GCA_946183365.1). GTDB lineage: Bacteria > Bacillota > Clostridia > Oscillospirales > Acutalibacteraceae > Ruminococcoides. The sequence goes on along the minus strand of CAMHAH010000003.1, from coordinate 95,924 downwards.
ACCTGAGCAAGGGGATGGAGGTCATCTATTCGATCTTCATTCCTCTGTTCGATTATGATTATAGCACCGCTTTTTAGCACTGTCAAGAGGAGAGTGCTAATTCTTACGTAAACATTTTGTGAACATATTCATATTTATATAATAATTTCTCCGAGATTCCGGTCGCCATCTAGTTTTACCAAATCTGATACAGTTAATATCACTGCTCCTATTCCTCATCACTACTCAATTACGCCTAACCTGAGTAAATCATCACGAAATACTCAGGCTGTTTCTTGTAATGATTTAGAGCGAGACATCTTCGCTTATGAAATATCCGTCAAGATGATTTTCTGTGACGAGGACCGCTTCCTGACCGAAGAAGGCACACAGGTCTTTTGCGACCTTTCTCACGGTCTCCCTATCCGCTCCTATCATCAGCAGAACGAACGAGGTCTCCTCGGTATAGGTGCCGTCCTCGTGATAATATCCGCCTTCTTCTATATCCACCGAGAACGCTACACGATAGCTTTGGCACACTTTCTTAAGGATACCGAGGTACTTCTCTGTTTCGTGTTTTTGCTCCTTGGTCTGAGGATCATTCAGTCCGACGTAGATACGCGTTTCGGTCATGTGGACGATCCCGTCGTCGACCTGACCGGATAAAGGTCCGTTCTTAAGCCCGAGCGCCGCCTTTTCATCACGCTCCTGCTTTAGTCTCATTATATGGTGCAGTAACGCTGTCTGGTTTTTATCGCCTGTCATTTTTATCCTCTCAATTGCTTATGGTCTATGACAAAAAAAGCACGATGATATGTTTATGTAAAGCGGGCATATCGGAACCCTGATACGCCCGCTCTGTCTTGTATTATTTCTTCTTGGTCAATTTGCTGACGCTGTATATCGCCAGAGCTATGGCAAAGACTATTCCGCCGACCGCTATCAGCGGCATACCGTTCTCAGTCTTAGGCTGGATATCCACGTTCGCGAGCAGACACGAGCCGATGAACAGCACACAGGCGATGATCGAGAGCACAACGTACTTGACATACGCGCCTATCCGGTCAAGCGGCTCATCATAGCCGGTCAGCTCCATGTTGATCTTCATCTTGCCCTTGGCAAGTCCGCTGAGAGAGTCCGCGAGCAGAGCGGGGATCTTGGTGGCTTTCTTGCCAATTCCAAGCAGCTCCTTGCCCGCGTCGATGAGCGTTTGCTTTACGTCAAAGTTCTTTTCGGCATGCTCTATCATCTTGTCGGACAACAGCTTGAACAGATCGAGATCGGGACAAAGCTGTTCAAGCACCCCCTCCATCGCGAGTACCGAGCGGGCGAGCATCGTGTACTGGCCGGGGACCTTGATGTTGTGCTTGCTTGTAAGGTCAAGTACCTCGTTCAATAATCCCGACATCTCCAGCTGACCCGTTGAGCCCGAGAAGCGATCGATCAGTAACTGAGCGTCCTCTGTCAGCTTGTCTCGGTTTGTCTTTGATGAAAAAGCGCCCATAGAGGCGATGCCGTTGACAAGTCCCTCTTTATCGCCGCCTACGAGTGAGAGCACCAGCCTCTGGACGGTGTTCAGTTCCTTGTCGCCTATACGGCCGACCATACCGAAGTCTATCCAATACGGCGTTCCCGCCGATACCATGATATTGCCCTGGTGGGGGTCGGCGTGGAAGTATCCGACGTCAAGAACCTGATGAACATAGTTCTCTGCTATAGCCTTACCGATCTTAAGAGGATCGTAACCGTCTTCTATCAGTTTGTCTTTATGAGAGATCGTGTAGCCGTCGACAAAGGTCATGGTAAAGATACGCTCGGTCGTCAGCTCGTCAATAACGGTCGGACAGGTGATCTTTTTCTCATCCTCGACGCAGTTTTCTTTGAAGTATTTTGTGTTGTTTGCCTCTATGCGGAAGTCGAGCTCCTCCTCAGATACCTTCTCGAGCTCCTCGATAACAGAGACCAGGTCGATAGACATACTGTCCTCATCGTCTACGACTACGTTGACGAGCTTAGCGAGCTTTTTGAGCAGGACAAAGTCCTTGCGCATCATATCGGCGATCAACGGACGCTGTACCTTTGTGACGACCTTGGTGCCGTCCTTGAGCACTCCGTAGTGAGCCTGACCGATCGAAGCAGAGCCGAGGGGCTTATCGCGGAATTCGCTGTAGATCTCGTCTATCTTCTTGCCGGTCTCTTCCTCGATGACCGCGCGGGCTACCTCAGCGTCAAGGGGCTTGACGTTTTGACGGAGCTTTTCGAGCTCTTTGCAGTAGTTCTCGGGCAGCAGATCGACGCGGCTGGACATGATCTGACCTATCTTGACATATGTAGGGCCGAGATCCTCGAGCGTTGTACGCATCTCCTCGGGGGTGAAGCCGTTGGCGTAGTAGTTGTGAGCGGCAAAGATGCTGATCATCTCAGCGCCGCGGGTCCTGTCCTGCTTGCGGTAATCCGAGATATCGTCTTTGAGCAGTCCTTTGAGCTGATCGCTCATTTCCTTATTATTTTCCGTCTTTTCGGTTTTGGTATCGTTGAGCTCCCGGCGGAGCTTTTCCTGATCGATCTTTTTGTTCTCTTTATTCGTCATCGTCAGAATCCTCCTTAGTGTTTCTCAGCGGCCATGTCCAGTACAGACGGAGCGCGCTTACAAGCGCTGAAAAGAATATCGCGCAGCCGATAACCTTCATCAGCAAAACAGGCGTATCCCACCAGTGGTTTACGAAGAGTACGATGCCCGCCGCAATAAGGAGAGCCGACAGGATAGTCAGGACCCACCAGCCCTTGCGCTTTGAACGGCGCGCATAGGTGAACGAGTGTACCATAGTGTGTCCGCCGTCAAGTATCAGTAAAAAGCCGAACAGCCACGCAAGGTCGCGTACGACGTCGCTGTGGAACACCAGCACGCTCGCGCCGACGATGCCGAGCACAAGAGCGCCGGAGAATTTCAGGTACGCCATAAGTGATTTCTTGCCTGAGATGAAATTCAGCATCATAACGAGAAAGATCACGACCAGCGTGTACCCGAATATGAGTATCAACGTAGGTATGTACCTTTCGGGGCAGATCATGATGATCACTCCTAGAGCGACCATCATGATCGATGACATGATCGAATTCCGTTTTATCTTATCCAATGATTCAAAAAGCATAAGAACCTCCTCTTTATTATAGTTTAAGAATCAAAGACCAAAGCTATTATATCACTTTTTACATAAAATGTCATTATGTTTTATGTGATTTGTGAAAAACTCGCAGATTTGTTCTCGATGGCTCATAACCAAGAGATAAATCACGGAGTTGATAGCTTTTATATATTATTGTATATAATACACATATGTAATACAGAAGTCTGTACCCCGAAGAAGGCCGCGGGCTTTTGGTGTATAAAAGGCAACAGAATATCATGATAATGTAAAAAGCCGACGCACCGTCTGAGCGTCGGCTTGTATAATAAGTTGGTTACTCCTCCATCTGCTTTCCGAGGAACGCCGCGGCTGACTGAGCGAGCTTGAGCTCGGTCTCAGTCGGGATCTGAATACGGTCGCCCTTGAGCATCACAACGGCGCCGGTGATATCTCCCGCCGCTATGATAGGATAGATTATCGCCGCCGGTCGGCTGAGACCTTCTACCGGCTGCACCTCATCTACAGAGCTGCTGTGAGCGCTGTATGAACGGCGGCTCTCCATATAATTTTCGAGCACCGGAGTGACCCTGCGCTCAAGGTATTCGCGCTTGCTTACTCCCGCCGCCGCGATCACATGGTCGCGGTCACAAACGAGCGTAGGCATCGAGCTGATCCGTGACAAAACGTCGGCATACTGCTCGGCAAATACCGACAGCTCCCCCACAGGGGAGTATTTTTTAAAAATGACCTCGCCGTCGGTAGCGGTGTAAATCTCCAGCGGGTCACCGTCACTGATAACATTGACAGCAAATACCCTGTCCGCGTGGCGGTATGTGTGCTGTATGGCGGTGGTGGCGAGAGGATCGGTGCGTGTGTCGTCGGGGAAGAGGGGACTTGACAAAATCCCCTCGATGTCCGATTTGAGCTTGATATGGATATGCGTTTCGTAAACCGTGATATTGTCGACGATCAGTTCCAGGTCGCCTTTGTCGAACTTTTCCTTTTCCAGTATCCGATCGAACAGCCCGACCGCTTTCGGCGCGATCTCATGCGCTTTGACGGCGGTCTCGTGCCGCTCAAAGGTCATGCGCTTCTGGTTCTCCAGCCCCTCAATCACGCTCTCGCACTCCGCAATCAGCTCGTCGTATGTCGCTTGGATACTTTCCTCACGCTTCGGATTGCGTGCGATCTCCCGCGCGCATTGGCGCAGATAGATCTTTTTCGACTCCTTCTCGGCGGCGATCCGTTCCTCTAATTCCGCGAGCAGGTCGGTGTTCTGCTGTTTGTTCTCCTCCTGTTCGGCAATCTCCTGTTCGAGCTTTCCGATCATGTCCTCGCAGGTGGCTTTCACCGCTTTTAGGTATTCGCGGATGATGCCGTCGAGCACCTCGACGCGGATGTAGTGGCGCGTGCAGTGCGCCTTACCCTGCTTGTGGTAGGTGCCGCAGAGGTAGGCGGGGGCGAGGTCGGGACGGCTGAGCGAGAACATCGGCGCGCCGCAGTCACCGCAGCGGAGCAGTCCAGAGTAGGCGTTCTCGTACTTTTTCACGCCGCGGTAGTTGCCTTTGCTGCGCGTTTTCATCAGCGCCTGCGTCTGTGAGAATACCGTCGGCTCGATGATCGCCTCGTGATGGTTGAGAAAGATCAGCTGATCTTCTTCGTCACGCTTGATATCGTCGCCGTTGATCTTCCTGCGCGTAGTCTTGCCCTGCCGAAGCGTGCCCATATAGAAGTCATTGGTTAGGATTCCCTGCACAGTCGCGATGCTCCATGTGCTTTTGACCTCGCGGTGGTATTCGTCTCCGCGCGCTTCGATCCGCGCCCGTTCGCTCATGCGCGGAGTGGGGTAGCGGCGATCGGTCAAATGGTTGGCGATCTTGCGGTAGCCCCAGCCCTCGTTGTACAGGCGAAAAATCTCCCGCACGATCTGCGCCTCGCTCGGCTCGACGGTGTACGCCATCGTCTTGGTGTTGGTCATCACATAGCCGTATGGCACGGCGCTGATCCACCTGCCGTCCTGCTGACGGCGTTTGATAACATTCCGCACCTTCTTCGAGGTGTCGGTCACGGGCATCTCGTTCATGAAGAAGTAGATCTGTATGCGCAGCCAGTCGTCGTTGGTGGGGTAGTCAATGCCGTCGCCGATCGCGATGATCCGCACCCCTTCGTCCCGGAGCGCTTCCAGCTCCACCAAACCCGCGCCGTTGCGGCGGGAGAATCGGGATAGATCCTTGACGATCAGGATGTCGTATTGGTGCCGGAACAGCTTGCGCCGGAGCCGCTGGTAGCTCTCGCGCTGCTCAAAGGTGTAGCCCGAGCGGTCGCGGTCTTCATAGAAGTCGAGCGATGAGCCGGGGAAATTCTGCTCCGCGAATTCTTCGATGATCGCCTTCTGGTTCTCGATCGAGGTGTTCTCTTTGTTCAACTCGTCGTCCACCGAGATACGGCAGTACGCCGCAATAGCGAATTTCTCCACGACCCTCGCCCTCTCTTTCAAGATTTCTGTTTTCATTTTATCACTCCTCTTCGTTGTGTTACAACAGGATAATGTTTCCAATATATAATGTATATGTAAGGCTGCCTCCGTGCGGAAGCAGCCTTTGGTCAGGAGGCTTTGCTCAGCTCTGTGTGCGGACGGTCGATGTTTCGCTTCAACAGCAGATAGACCATTTCCTCGGGATCGCCTTCGCCCGATTCGATGACAACGGGGAGCGTTTCCTGATCCTTCTGATTTGCTATCGCACTTTGCAGAAGGACCATGAACGCTTCGTCCTCCGATTCTTGCTTGCTGAGCCAGTAGAGCTGAGCCCTTTTCAAAGCCTCCGTTACTTGCGTTTTCACGGTTCACTCACCTCACTCGTATTCGTTCCCCATTAGTGTTTCCAGATTTTGGTGGGATTACTCATTCGTAAGGGTGTTGTATGTTAACTTAGAAAACCGCTGAAGTCAAGTCTTTATCAAAACTATTTTTTCTTTGTGTACTATGACGAATAAGGTGTAAATTCGATTTCGAAGCAGGTGAAAAGGATGTGGGTTGCTGTTTTGAACTTTAGGGCGTCACATCGGCCGTCAACACCGACCGTTAAGCCGCTTTTGAGGAGTTTGTAGGTTGTTTGTTTAGGTGGGTTGCTAAGTGGAGTTTTCTGATAAAGTGGGTTGCGCGATATTTCGGACTACGCTCCCAAGCCGTTTCTTACCTCTTAATGTGGGTTGCTCCGCTTTTGACAATAAAAGCTTGCACAAAAAAGAATCAATTATTGCTATACCAATCAAAGAAAACAAAGATCCGGTCTTACTTGAGTTAAGAGCCTTCTATATCTTCTGACTCAGTTGTGCCGGATTCGTCAAAAGGAGAGGAGTTTTATATGAGAATGAAGATTGCAGAATAGCGTTAACTGGGTAGCATGTTTTGTTGACTTCATTTTTATTTTGTTGTAGAATATGTATTACACAGTAGTATTGGATCTTGTGGAGGAATAATATATGTTTGGAAAGAAAAAGAACCCATCTGTTGAGAAACCTGCAGAAAAGCCCACTCCTGCATATTTGCGGGAGGATTATCCTTATCAGGCAATTGGTGATGCAATCACTGATTTAGATAGCTTGGAGAGTGGCTTGCTTTATGAGATCAAGTGTAATCAGTGTGAGATGAGTCTCCGCTCTCAGGGGCAGAATATCAAGAAAACCTATGAGCGGTTGAAAGAGAACGGCTGTCTCGGTTGCGGCAACAAGGACTTGGTTGTCAGGAAAGTCGATATGTCCGTTGCTCCTAAGCAGGAGAAAGCAGAGTAATCGGAGGTTCATCATCGGTTATCTTAAGTTTTATGTCGATATCTCGCCATATTATTATATTACCGCAGTTGTGTTGTTTATCGGTGTTTTGATTCTTGCAAGACGCCTTGATTTGGTACGGCGTATTGCGCTGAGTCTGCTGATCCCATATTTGTTTCTGACCTTGGTTGCGACAGTCATTACACGCAGTCCAACTGCCGAAGCGCGTATTGTGTTAGAGCCGTTCCGGACTTATAGGCAGTATTATACTGATGATTTCACATGGTTCGAGATTCGAGCAAATATCCTGCTGTTTATCCCGATTGGTTTCCTGCTCCCGATGGTGATCAAAAAGCCGGTCTGGCTTCCGCCGATAATCGGGATAGGAATATCCGTTATCATCGAATTGATACAGTTGATTACCCATAGAGGGCTGTGTGAAACGGATGACGTTATCTCCAATACCATCGGATTGATGATCGGATTCGCTGCATTTTGGCTTATAAAAGGCATAGTATTATTGATAAGACACTTAATTTCAAAAAACAAAACACATTCATAGTTTCATTTTCTCCCGAAGCGGATCACTCTGCTTCGGGAGTTTTTTGCATTTATTAGAAAGTATTGCATAAACATCCAAAAAATAATGTCATATCCACATTTACAATTAAATTGACATATTCTCAGTTTTGTAGTATGATATATAGGATAAAATGGATTACTATGAGTTGCTGTGTCATTTTGCAGAACAAAAGCTCAATTGAGGGGTCGCTATGTACAATCGAGTTATCAAAAGAATCTTAGATATTATCATAGCGCTTCTGGTGCTTATAGTCGGCGCGATACCTATGTTTGTCATTGCGCTGCTTATCAAGATCGAATCTCCCGGACCTGCGTTTTTTAAGCAGGAAAGGATCGGCAGAGGGGCAAAGGTCTTTTGGTTCTACAAATTTCGTTCTATGTGCGAGAACGCCGAGCATACAGGCTCGGGAGTTTACTCTGATGACAAGGATCCCAGAGTTACCGGAATCGGGCGATTTTTACGCGCGAGCAGCATTGATGAGCTTCCGCAGTTTATAAATATTCTTAAGGGCGATATGTCGCTTATCGGTCCCAGACCTCCGCTGACCTACCACCCATGGCCGATCGAGGAGTATACAAAGGAACAGTTGAGGATGTTCGATGTCCGCCCGGGTATCACGGGTTGGGCACAGGTGAACGGCCGTAAGGATGTCGAGTGGAACAAACGCATAGAGCTTAATAATTATTATGTAGATCATGTGTCGTTTGGACTGGATGTAAAGATTTTCTTTTTGACCATATATAAGGTTTTGACCAATGCTGATAACGCAAACACAGGTGAGACCGTAAAAAAATCCGAGGGAAAATGAAGATAAGGATTTGAGATTATGCCTATCAAACTGATGTATATTACAAACAGACCGGAGATCGCTCAGATAGCTGAGTCATCCGGTGTCGATCGAATTTTTGTGGATATGGAATATATCGGTAAAGCCGAGCGACAGGGCGGGTTGGATTCGGTCAAGAATCATCATACCGTAGCTGACGTTAAGGCTATGAAAGAGGCTGTTGAATCAGCTGAGGTTCTGGTGCGTGTCAATCCTATCCATGAGGCTACTGATGACTATTGCTCGTCTCAGGAGGAGATCGACGCGGTAGTGAAGGCAGGCGCAGATATCATTATGCTGCCTTATATCCGATCTGTTGATGAGGTCAGAGCCTTTGTGAATATGGTTGACGGCAGGGCTAAAACCATGCCGCTGATCGAAACGCCTCAGTCGGCAGAAGCTCTGGATGAGATATTAGATATACCCGGAGTTGACGAGATCTATATCGGTTTGAACGATTTGAGCCTCGGATATCATAAAAAGTTTATGTTTGAACTGCTTGCCGATGGTACTGTCGAGACCTTGTGTTTGAAATGTAAGCTCAAAGGGATACCATATGGATTCGGCGGTATAGCTTCGCTTGGCAAAGGAATGCTGCCGTCGGAGTATGTTATTCGCGAGCATTATCGGCTTGGCTCTACCAGCGCGATCCTCTCGCGCAGCTTTTGCAACCTCGAGAAGGTAAGACATATCGGTATCGTCAGTTCGACTTTTATCGACGGAATCAAAGGAATTCGCGCTTTGGAGAAAGAATGCGAAGAAAAAATCAACTACTTCCGTAAAAATGAGCGAGAAGTGGCTAAGATAGTTCAATCCATTTGTGAGGGATAAGTGACGCGATGAATCTGCTTGTAACAGGTGCTTGGAGCGACGGAAAAAACTGCATATCCGAGCTGGAAGCGATGGGTCATAGCGTGAGCTTCATGCAGTTCGAGAAGGACGATCTGCCCTGTCCTTATGATTGTGTCGAGGGCGTGATCTGTAACGGACTGTTCCTGACGCATCCGATCGAGAGGTTCAAAAACCTCAGATATATTCAGCTCACCAGCGCCGGCTTTGACCGCGTCGATATGGACTACGTCAAGGCGCATGGTATCGAGATACATAATGCCAGAGGCGTGTACAGCGTCCCGATGGCGGAGTTTGCGCTCTGCGGTGTGCTACAGCTCTATAAGCAGGCGGCGTTTTTCCGAGAGAACCAAAAACAGCATCTCTGGGAAAAGCATCGCGGACTGATGGAGCTTGCCGGAAAGACGGTTCTGATCGTCGGCTGCGGCAGCGTCGGAAATGAGTGCGCCAAGCGCTTCAAAGCCTTTGATTGCAAGATCATCGGCGTCGATCTTTTCCCGCGTGAGGATAGCTTGTACAGCGAGATACTGCCGTTGGATAGACTCGTTGAAGCATTGACGCAGGCGGACATCGTAGTGCTGACCCTGCCTTTGACAGATCAGACAAAGCATCTGATGAATGATGAAAGATTCAGCTTGATGAAAGGCGGCGCAACGCTGGTCAACATCGCCCGCGGCGCAATCATCGACACAAACGCGCTGATAAACCACATAGACAGACTCACCGGCGCCGTCCTCGACGTCTTCGAGGATGAATCGCTGAGTACAGATAGTCCTCTTTGGGACAAACAAAATATCATCCTCACCCCGCACAACAGCTTCGTCGGGGAGGGTAATGGCAAAAGATTAAGAGCAGTAATACTACAGAGTTTAACAGAAGTTTAGCATGATTCGTTTATTCTATTTTGGGTTAAGAATTCTGTTTGGGAGGAAGTATGAAAAATAATAGTCTGGCTTTGAAACAGAGTTTAGATCAGAATAAAGAGTTTCAGCACTTACTCTATCGCAGAGGGTATATTGTTACTACAAACAAAAACATATCGCTTGAAGGGTTTCCGTTCTACGGACACTGGGAATCTATACAGATAAACAGCAAATACATGTTATATCTTCATGAAGACCAATCTGCTTATATTTCTAAGCTTTCTGATAATCAAAGCATTGTATTAATCGGGCATGCTTACAATCCGTTTTCAGGAGAAATCGATGAAAACGAAATCATTAGTCATGCATATAAAGAATATTCAAAATCCAAGAAAGATTTCTTTGACTATATCAGTGAGTTGACCGGTATTCATGTTATCCTTGTTTTTGACGATTCCGAAATCATTGCAGTTCAAGATTGCACCGCGATGGAAGCGTGCTATTACGGTGAATGTAATGGCAATCATTATTTCTTGTCACATGCAGGTATTCTGGGGGATATTGATAGTCCTACTGAAAATAGGTTTATTCATAAACTAATAAACAGCTATTGTTATAATCATTGGGGAACAAAGTATCTTCCGGGAGATTTATCTGTATATAATGAATTATCAAGACTAGGACCAAATGTATATGTTTCATTATTGGCAGGCCGGTTTAGCTTACATAGATTCTATCCGTATAAACAACACCCGGAATGTGATCAAAATGACCAAGCGGCATTAGAAGAAATAGCAGGACTAATCAAAAAAAGTGTAGATTTATGTGCCGAAAAATGGAAAAGACCTGCTATCTCTTTGTCAGGAGGATTGGATAGCAGAACTACTTATGCTGCGTCCAGCGGCAACTTTGATAAATTCTATTATTATAGTTTTTATTGCAAAGCACAAGAAAAAGACGACGCTGAAGCGGCTCATGCAATTTGTGAAGCCTTTGATGTAAATCACACAATTTATCCGATAACAGAGAACAACGAAGATATCAGCGACTTTGATTTATTCAAAAGTATTGTCGCTCATAATGGAGCCTATACACATATTCCCGGGGACCATGAGATAAGGAAGTATCATTTTTTGAGTACGCTTGATGATTTTGATACAGAGCTTAAATCGTGGGCATCTGAAATCGGACGAGCATATTGGGAAAAGCGTTATGGATTCAGTCTTCCTGAAACATTAACACCACTTGACTTCAGCATTTTTCAAACACGGTTTATCGGCGCGCCTTTGTTATTGAAAAAGAGTAAAAGAGCCTATAAGGAATATTTGAAAAAAACAGATCTTTTAATGCCTCCGTTCAATTATGAACATACCGACTTTTTCTATTGGGAATATAGATTTGGGTCTAACGGAACTTCAGTCACAATGGAGCAGCAGATCTTTAATTTTGATGTTACCATGCCGATGAATAACAGAAAGCTCATGGATATGTTCCTTTGGTTCCCACATGATTTCCGAAAAGAGGACGGAGTCAACAACGCAACGATACTAATCAATGAGCCTGGATTTATCAATATTCACAATGATGTTCATAACGGATACTTTGCCGGTCGAAGGATCAAGGCTGAAGGAATGTACTATAAGTTTATGAAACGAATTCACTTCGAAAGAATAGGAAAACAGAAATGAAATTCGTCTTAATATCACCTAAAAACAGAACAGTTTACAACTTTCGCGGTGATCTCATCAAGAGGATCATCGGCTTGGGATATGAAGTGGTCGTGACCGGTCCCGATCGGACGGATGTCGACAAGATCGAGTGATGACAGCAGAGATTGAAATACCCAACTTGTATTTTCATGGCTATCGTATTTGGATGGAAAAGGTTTCTTTAAGTTCAGAACTATGTTCTATAAATCAAAGAAAAAGTAAAAGGTGACTAATGAAAGTTTTGCTGACCGCGACGGTCCAAAGTCATATTTGCCAATTTCATAAACCTTTGGTTGAAGTGCTTCACGCTCACGGGTGTGAGGTGCATGTCGCTGCGCGAAACAACCTTGCCGAGAAAAACGGCTTGAAGCTGGATTTCGTCGACAAGGTATTTGACATTCCGTTTTCCCGCTCACCGAAGAGTCCAAACAACCTGAAAGCAAAAAAGATGCTGAAACGGATCATTGATGACGGGCATTATGATGTGATCCATTGCAATACTCCGGTAGGCGGCATCATCACTCGTTTAGTGGCACAGAAAGCACGGAAAAAGGGAACAAAGGTTTTCTATACCGCGCACGGCTTTCATTTTTATGACGGCGCTCCGAAGAAAAATTGGATGGTGTTCTATCCGCTTGAAAAGGATTTCTCCCGAAAATGCGATAAGCTGATCTGTATCAACGAAGAGGATTACCAAACCGCGAAAGCAAAAGGCTTCCGTTGTCAGGTTGAGCGAATCCACGGCGTCGGCGTAGATGAAAAGCGCTATTTTCCTGTTGACGAGGCTGAAAAACGCCGTTTACGCAAAGAAATGGGTTACGGCGAAGATCAAAAGCTGATCCTCTGCGTGGGAGAATTGCTGCCGAACAAAAACCAGAAGATGGCGATCCACGCCATGCAGAAGATCGTCAAGGAGTATCCCGATGCGATCCTCTTCATTGCCGGCAACGGACCCGAGAAAGAAAATCTTGAGAATGAGATCAAGCTCTGCGGTTTAGAGAATAACGTCAAAATGCTCGGATATTGCACACATCTGCAGGACTATCAGCATATATGTGATGTTCTGGTATCTTGCAGTTATCGCGAGGGCTTGCCGCTGAATATCGTAGAGTCTATGTTGTCAGGAAATCCGGTAGTTGCTACAATCAACCGCGGTCACAAAGAGTTGATCAAAGACGGCGAAACAGGGTACCTTGTCCAGCCGGATGATGCTGATTCAATGGCAGATAGAGTTCTGGAACTGCTTGCGGATAGCAAAAGAGCAGAACAATTCGGCAAAAACGCCTATGATTTTGCAATGGGCTATTGCTTCACTTCGGTGAAGAAGGAATTGGAAGATATTTATTTTGGAGCTTAACTATGAAAAAAGTAATCACTTATGGGACTTTCGATTTATTACATTATGGACACATAAATCTGTTGAAACGCGCCAAGGCTTTAGGCGATTATTTGATCGTTGCATTATCTACAGATGATTTTAATTGGAACGAAAAAAGGAAAAAGTGTTATTTTACTTACGAGCAAAGGAAGAAACTCTTAGAATCCATACGATATGTAGATTTGGTAATCCCTGAAGAAAACTGGGAGCAGAAAGAATCTGATGTAAAAGAGTTTAGAATAGATACTTTTGTAATGGGCGATGACTGGGAAGGAAAATTTGATTTTTTAAAGCCGTATTGTGAAGTGGTTTATTTGCCTAGGACTCCGGAAATTTCTACGACTCAAATAAAGGAAGAACTTAAGCAATAATTCGAGGTTTGCTATGGATGATACGTTGAGAAAGCTCCAATTAACCGAATTGGAAATACTTAAGGTTATTGATGGAATTTGCAAAAAACATGATATAAAGTATTCGCTATATGCCGGAACTTTGCTTGGAGCAGTTAGGCATAAGGGTTTTATTCCTTGGGATGATGATCTGGATATTTGTATGAGTAGAGAACAATACAATCGCTTTCTCGAGGTTTGGAGCTCAGAATCTACGAAAGGATATCTTATACAGAATAAAGATAATACACCGACGTTCACACAGTCTTTTTCAAAGATCAGGAAAGATAATACAACGTTTTTTCAAGATGGTGAAATAGCGGGTGACCATCATATGGGGATTTTTGTGGACATATTCCCAATTGACAGAATGCCTAACGGAAAGTTTAAGCGATATGCTTTTGTTTGGAGATGTATGAAGTATCAGCTGTTTTGCAGAGAAAACGTTCCAACTCAAAACGGAGTCTTTACAAAAATAGCATCCGATATCATATTGAAAACAACCACCAAAAAACTGAGAAAGAAAAAACGTCAGAGATTATTAAAGAAGATAACTAAGTATAATAGCGAAAAAAGCAATAATACAGTTGCTATTGAGATTAAGAGAACTTTCTCAACCCCACTTCCTGCTGATTTGATGGATGAATATGTTATGCTTGAATTTGAAGGAAACGAATTCCCTTGTGTCAAGAAATGGGATGAGTACCTAACTATCAAGTTTGGAGATTATATGAAATTCCCGCCAGTAGAAAAACGCACATGGACACACCATCCGATTATTATTGATTTTGAGCACAACTATGAGGATTTGGACTGAATCAAAAAATGAGTTGATTATCGCCAAAAATGTTGTAGGGTATAGTAGTATGTATATATGAAGGGGAAAATAAGTGAGTAGTCTTTATTCTAAAGCAAAAACTCTGTGGGAGAATTCGTTTATATATAAAGGAATTGAAAAATCAATCAATAAAAAGTTCCGTAAGCAACTGAAAAATGATGATTTTACCATTTTATGTTCCAACTGTATTGGTGGCTGTATCTATCACAGACTAGGTAAAAGATTTCTTTCACCGACGATCAATATGTGGATGCTGCAACCCGATTTTGTTACCTTTCTTCTGCATTTGGATGATTATTTGAAAGAGTCGGTAGTGTTTGTACCAACTGGAGAAAGCACTCCATGTGGAAAAATCGGAGGAGGCACAATACCAGAGATACTCCTTCACTTCAATCATGCAAAATCCTCTGAGGAAGCCGATACACAATGGAATGACCGCAAAAAGCGTATCAATAGAGATAACCTCTATGTAATAATGTATAATCTTGATGGAGTAACAGAAGATCAAATACATCTACTAGATGATTATCCATGTAAGAATAAGATAGTATTAACAGCTACGCCTTTACCAAACGTCCTATGGAGTAAGTATATAAAGAAACAAAGGCTCACCCGTTATCCTTTTAACTATATTGGAAGAGATGTTTTTGGCGTTAGACATTATGAAAAGAAATGGGATTTTGTAGGCTTTCTCAATAAATGAAGATTATAATCAATTAATTAAAAGAGTTATACATGAAATACAGTGTGATTGTTCCTATCTACAATGCAGAAAAGACTTTAAGACGCTGCTTAGATAGTTTATTACCACAACTGAATAATGATATCGAGGTTTTGTTGATCAACGATGGCTCGACTGATAACAGTGCGAAAATCTGCAAAGAGTATGTTGCAAAGAACTCCTGTTTCAAATACTTTGAGCAGGAAAACGCCGGTGTGTCAGCAGCCAGAAATCTCGGTATTGATAACGCAACAGCTGATTACATAGCGTTTATTGACAGCGATGATTATGTTACACAACTTATGGTTACAATGATGGATCATGTGCTTTCTGAGTACAATTATGATTATGTTGTTTTTCCAATCTACTCTACTGACGGTATAACTGAGATTAAAGAATCCCAGATACAGTTTGAAACTAAATCCCGAGATGATCTTTTTTCGATGGTATCGGACATGATCACAAAAAAGAGAATCAATGGACCGGTCAGCAAAATCTATAAACGAGATTTATTGAACTGTCATCAGATTCGTTTTCCGGTTGGCTGCAGTATATCTGAAGATCGTGCGTTTAATATTTCTTATACGTTGCATATTACCAGTATAAAAGTACTCGACAGCTCATTTTATTACGCATTTACTTCTGATGAAAAGTCTCTTTCAAGAACTATTCGTAGTGTAGAAGAGTTGGCGTATCATTTTGGTATAGAAAAAAAGTATCTCAATCATGCATATGCTACATCCGGCTTAGATGATAAATACTTGCGTCAAATCAAGGCGGCGGATAATTTCTGCACATGCCGTCAGGTTTATTCAAGAGCAAAGCGTATGAAGTTGCGTGGAGCTAGCAGAAAAGAGATCATTAAGGGGATTCGCGATGATTGCAAAGAGGTGAATGCTCAAAAACTGGAATATCCTAAAACAAACTTTTGCAGAAAGATTTATTTGCCGGTTAAACTGAGGTTGTATTGGATGATATATGCTGTGTCTGTGAGATTGGCTAAGAGTGCAGTTTGAACAATGTTGCTATTATGCGATAAAAAGCAACAGGAAAAAATTTAAACACAGTGATTCTGTCTAATATGTAATTATTTATGGTTTGCGAGGTGCGAAGTGATAAAAATCCTAATTATATCCGGTACAATGTCGGTTGGCGGTATTGAAAACCAATTAATGCATTTAGCAAGGAAAGCAGATAAGAAGAAGTTTCAGATCGATTTTACGACAACCGAACATAATCCGTATTATAGAGAAGAGATTGAATATTTGGGCGGAAAATGTTTGTATATTAAAGGAACAAATGGTTTCCATTTTTTTAGGTATTGCAAACAATTGTATAAGGTCTTAAAAACCAATAATTATGACATTGTGCATTCACATGAGTTGTTTCATAGCGGAATGGTTTTATTTGTTGCACGTTTGGCTGGAGTTAAGGCTCGTTTTGTTCATGCGCATAATTGGACCGACATGAGTTCATTAACGGAAAAACGCCCATTTGTGCGTACGGTTTATAACGCGATCATGCGAAAGCTGATTCAACATAACGCAACTGACTTTTGCGCATGTTCTTCATATGCGGGAAAGTTCCTTTATGGAGAAAAGATTATGAGCTCGTCTCATTATCATTTGATTTATAACTCTGTTGATATTGATAAGTATCTTGATAGTGTTGATGAAAGAACAGATAATCTTGAATTTATGGAAGATGATTGGATCAATATTTTGCATGTTGGTAGAATGTGTCTTCAAAAAGATCAGTTATTCTTAGTAGATATAGCAAAAGAATTTAAAAAACGAGATAAAAAGATCAGGATCCTCTGTGCTGGAGATTATTCAAATGATTATGGTGAGTTGGTACAACAAAAGATTACTCACGAACAAGTCCAGGACTATATCAAATTAATCGGAATTAGATCTGATATAGATGCATTACTAAAAAGGTGTTCAGTTTTTGTGCTCCCTTCACAATTTGAGGGAATGCCTTTGGTTTTAATAGAAGCGCAGGCTTCCGGGATACCGTGTATTTCTGCAAATACATTTTCGCATGAGGTTGATTTCGGATTAAACTTAATTCAATGGATAAAAAAAGAAGAGCTTCCGGAAGTATGGGCTGATGCGATAGAAAGCGCTGTACATAAAGAGCGAGCCCGCCAAGAAGACATTATTAGTGCAGTCAAAAAATACGGTTTTGATTCTCAATCTTTTACCGATAAGATTTGTAATTTGTATGAGAAGGCAATAAATGAAAGTTAAGATTTTGTTTCACATTGACAATTTATCTGAGGGAGGGGCTGAGAAAGTCCTTTGCAATCTTGTCAATAATATGGATCAAAGAAGATTTGATATTACTGTTCAAACATTGTTTCCGTGCGATAATTCCGGTTTCTTACGTAAAGGTGTTTGTTATAAAAGCGTCTATCCGAAAGGAACAAAGTACTACAGGTTATTGTATCGAGTTGAAGCGGCGCTGGGACTTGTCTATCCTCTGCATATGAAGGATGATTATGATATTGAGATCGCATATTTGGAGTTCGGTCCGACGAAGGTGATTGCATCCTCAACAAATAAAAAGGCGAAGAAGATCGCATGGGTGCACTGTGATTTTGATATTGCAATCCCGGATAAGAAAGCGTTTATAGAAAAAGCCGCTTCACAGTATAAGAAGTTTGATAAGATCGCTTGTGTTTCGGAGAAATGCAAAGAGAGTTTTGTCTCGATGTTTGGAAATGATCCCGAGGTTGTAGTTATCCATAATGTGATCGATGATAAAGAAATACTGGAAAAGGCAGATCAGCCGCTTATAGGCGTAGAAAAGAAAAGATTAACTTTATGTACAGTGGGCAGGTTATCTGCGCCTAAGAATTATATCAGACTTTTGAAAACCGCTAATAAGCTTCATGGCGATGGTTTTGATTTTGATTTATGGTTTGTCGGGGATGGGGAACAACGGAATTTGATTGAAGATTTTATTCGAGAGCATGATATGGAATCCTATGTTACTTTGTTTGGCTTTCAAAAGAATCCGTATCCATATATGAAAGCCGCTGATTTGCTTGTCTGTTCTTCTGACTATGAGGGATTCAGTACGTTTATTGCTGAGGGTCTGATACTTGGCAAGCCGATTATCACGACAGATTGCTCAGGTATGAGAGAGCTTTTAGGAGATTCAGAGTACGGTGTGATTGTTCCTAATAAAGACGAAGCATTTTATGATGGTGTCAAAATGATGCTGTCTATGAATAAAGAAGAATTGAAAGAATATGCTGACAAAAGCCTTGAGAGAGGTAAATTGTTCAGTACAGACTATCTTGTAAAGAATACTGAAGTGTTTTTCGAGGATATTGTTTATCCTTTTTCAGAAAAAACTGAATGAATAATACTATCGATTCTTTTTCTTTTGGTTGATTTTGGTGATTTAGCATTAGCGCGAATAAAAAATCCAACGCCAGTTTATTACACTGAAGTTGATTTTGTCGCATTTTTCAAGGAGATGAGTACATCTGAGTATTTATATTGGGCTGACAGCTTACATTTTGATATTTGCTTTTGTACTCCGTGGAGATGAAAAACGAATAAAGCTTTTACGAGTGGTTTTTTTTGCTTTATTTGTGTTGATGGCGTTTAGACATCCTATAAAAATAGGAGTGGATTCTAGTTCGTATTATTCTTCCTTTTTGGAATTACAACAGGGCAAGTATACATGGGGATATAATCTGGGATTGGTTTTTGTTATGCGAATCATTCTTATCTTTACGAATGATTTCCAGTGGGTACTTATTATTTCCGCCGTTTGGGTTTGCGTAGCGTACTATCAATTGCTAAAAAAATACTCCATGAATGTGTTTATCAGCATTATGTGGTTTTTAGGAATGCTGTTCTATACCTTCTTGTTTTCTATTCTTAAACAAGCATGGGCAATGGGCTTTATATGTTATGCATTTGATGCGATTCTAAAAAACAAAAAAGTTAGATTTTTGATTCTTGTAGGTGTTGCTGCTCTTTTTCATTTTCCTGCCCTTATCTTCTTACCGGCATTTTGGATAGCAAAACTTCGGATCAATAGGGCGTTTCCCATATTAATGCTAAGCCTTTTCGTGATTGTTTTTGTTTTCAGAACGCAAATCCTTAACCTGATGACCTCTGCATACGCAAATGGAGAATCAGAATACTCAACTGATGTTGGTTTTTTTGGCGGTAAGGTTATTTTTATGGCTTTATTGTTGGCGTTTGGTTTTTATCAATATTTTGCACTTAAATATACTGATGATTCGGGTATTAGTCTTTTATCTGTATTATTGTATTTATTGGGTGTCGCAACTGTTATACAAACGTTTTGCTACTATAGTAATAATTTTGAGAGACTTGCTGATTATTATTTTCATTTTTCTATCTTATTAGTTCCTATACTATTATCGAGAAAAGAGCATGGAAGCAACATTATTGATAAGAGTAATATCAAATCAGAAATATTATCAAATTCTCATGCCGATGAAGTAATTGTAAAAACAAAAGATCGTTTTTCAGTGAAAGATATTAATATATATACAGTCTTAACTATAGTAATAGTGTTATTCTGTATATGGCGTTTTATATCTTACACACAGAATGATCCATTTTTTACACCTTATTATTTCTTCTGGCAAAAATAGTTGTTCTAAAATGGATTATTCAATGAACGATTAAAAGAGTTTTTGTAAAAAACTGATTATTATAGTATTCAGCTGTATTATAATATGGAAATAATAAAGAAATGAGACAAAACCTATAAGCGAAAATGGAAGGATACTTATTATGAAAAATAAGGTATCAGAATGGATAATAAAAAGAGGAAGAATAATACTGTGCTATATTGCAGCCACAAGAATAGCGGGAGCTTTTTTTAGAATAACAAAGAAAAGATTTATTAATGATAAATCTTCACGATGGGGTAAAGCATGGTGGTATGGTTACTTATTGAATTATTCGCTTCATCTTGATATAGAATCTATTCGCTCCAAAAGCTTTCCGAAGAGGCGAGTGCAGAAACTGATGGCGGATTTTGATTGGTTTCAGTTTTATAATACAGTTTTTCAGTTGGATTGTATAGCGCATATTATATATGAACTATCAATAGGATATACCCCGATTATTGATGACACATGGGGCGTATGGGATCAGTTTTTTGAACAACCGATAGCACCATTGAATGAAAATGAGAACAAAGAAGATATCGAAATATCCGATGTGCCGCAAACTTTGTACACTCCTTCATCGATTTCAAAATGCAAGTTGGTTCGTACTCTTTGGCATCGTCTGATCAATGAGTTTTGCAGACTCAACGAGAAAGAAAAAATGTATATAGATAAAGAATGCCACGATGTGCTAAGCAAAGGCAATCGCGTTATGGCTATTGTTTGCAGAGGAACAGATTATAAGACTGCAAATATGCCTAAACAACCTGAAGTGTGTGACGTTATTGCTGAAGCTGAAAAATGGATGAAAAAGTATAATTATGATAAAATATACTTAGCTACCGAAGTTGAAGCGATATATGATCAGTTCGAAAAGGCATTTCCGGGCAAGATTTTAGTGAATAAGCGTACATATTATGATAAAGCCATGAAAGATCAGAATGTAAAGTGGATTGGACAAGTCAGTTTCGACAGAGAAAACGATAACTACCTAAAAGGCTTGGAATATCTGTCTTCCATTATTATTGTTTCCCGGTGCAAGGCTCTTCTTGCGGGAGATTGCGGAGCAAGCAATATGGCTCTGCTCTATAATGGAGAGAAATATGAAAGATTTAAGATTTACTGATTGCTCAGCAATCTATGCACACATTATGTGAAGGAAAAGGTGCGTGTATTGAATCAACCTTTAGTGTCTGTAATTATACCTGTATATAAGGTTTCTGATTATCTTGATAGATGTGTCAATAGTTTAGCTAGTCAAAGCTATTCGGATATTGAAATCATACTGGTGGACGACGGTTCACCTGATAAATGTGCGCTTATGTGTGACGAGTGGGCAAAAAAGGATGACCGGATCACGGCGATTCACAAACAGAACGGTGGATTATCTGACGCCCGAAATTATGGCATGGGAATCGCGAGCGGAGAATGGATCAGCTTTATTGACAGCGATGATTATGTTTCTGAAGATTTCTTAGAGATTTTGCTTTCAACTGCGATTAAACATGACAGCGACATTGTGGAATGCAGCTGTGTAAATGTTTATGAAAACGGAAAATGTGATGAGTATCACGACGACCTGTCTGAAAGTGATTATTCCGCTTCCGAAGCTTCATCAGCCCTGATCGATGAAAAACCGTTTCACCAACACGTTTGGGATAAGATATATAAGCGGAATGTTGTCAGGTACATACGATTTGAAGTCGGTAAGCAACACGAGGATGAGTTTTGGACATATCAGGTTTTCGGGCAAGCCGAGAGGATCACAAAGATCAACTGTACGATGTATTTCTATCTCCAGAGAGAGTCCAGTATTATGGGACAGGGATATAACCTGCGAAGATTGGACGCTTTGGAAGGAAAATGGAATCGGTTGAAATATATAGAAAAGCGTTTTCCGGAATTGCTTTTACAGGCTAAGTTGGATTTCTTCGGATCGTGTATGTATCTGATGCAATGTGTGATTAAGTATATGTCCGGAAAAGAAAGACGGCAAGCTATCGCGAGAATAAGAGAGTATAAAAAAATGTGTCACATCACATTTAAGGAGATCAGCACTGTTCAGGGTTCTTCAAAGAAGTATTATTATTTGGCTAAGATAAACATTTATCTTTGCTGTAAGATAAAAGCAGATTTGAATATCGGCTTTTGATGATTTAAATTGATTTTACTAGCAGGTGCAAAATGGAACAAGGAAAGTATCATAAGTTAATAACGTCAGAGCAAAAAGGATTCAGATTAAATCTGAAAGAAGTATTTAAGTATAAAGATTTGATCTACCTTTTGGTGAGGAGAGATTTTGTTTCTCGATATAAGCAGACGATCCTCGGACCGGCTTGGGCGGTGATACAACCGCTGTTGACTACGGTCGTATTCACCTTCGTATTTGGTAATATTGCGGGTCTTGCGGACAGCGGAGCGGTTCCTACGTTTCTGTTCTATATGTGCGGTAACGTGACCTGGGCGTTGTTCTCGGGTTGTATAACACTGATATCAACTACTTTTATTGCTAATAGCGGTGTTATGGGTAAGGTGTATTTTCCGCGCTTGTGTGTTCCGATATCCACGATGTTCAGTCAGTTTATAAGCTTTGGAATACAGATGGCGATGTTCCTTGTTTTCTTAGTAATTTATTTGTTTGTGCCCGGGTATTCTATTCAACCAAACCTGTGGATACTGATGTTTCCTGCCTTGATTATGCAGATTGCTCTGTTAGGCTTTGGCTTTGGTATCATTATTTCTGCATTGACTACAAAGTATCGTGACTTGCAGTTTCTGGTTGGATTTGGTGTTTCACTGTGGATGTACATTACGCCGGTAGCTTATTCATTGAAGATCTTTGAAGGAAGTATAATATATCATATTTGTCGTTTTAATCCTATGACGCCAATTATTGAAATGGTAAGATATGGTTTCTTAGGACCGGACGCAGGACGTATCGATTTAGTGGCATGGATTATCAGTTTGGCTGTAACTGTTATTATTGCGATTATCGGTATCGGTATGTTCAACCGCGTTGAACGTACGTTCATGGATACTGTTTGATTATCCTTTCTGAGTATAGTGAGGCATTATGAAAAAAGAAATCTTAGAGATTAAAAGCGTATCAAAAAAATATCGCCTTGGTATGATCGGCGGAACAACTCTGCGCGATGAGCTTCAAAGAAAGCGCGCGGCACGAAAGGGTCTTGAAGATCCTACAAGGACTATCGGAAGCAAGGCAAAGGGAAATGCCGGTGAGGAGTTCCTCGCGTTACATGATATCAATCTTACCGTTTATGAGGGAGAGAGAGTCGGCATTATCGGCCATAACGGCGCAGGAAAAAGTACGCTGTTGAAGCTGATTTCGCAGATCACCGCGCCGACGACCGGAACGATCGAGATGAACGGTCGTATCGCTTCTATGCTCGAGGTGGGTACGGGTTTTCATCCGGAACTGACCGGTCGTGAAAACATCTTTATGAACGGTGCGATCCTCGGTATGACCAAGCAGGAGATCGAGTCGAAGATTGAGGATATAATTGAGTTTTCCGAGGTCAGACAGTTTATAGATACGCCGGTCAAGCGTTATTCGTCTGGTATGTTCGTTAAGCTTGCGTTCTCCGTAGCGGCACATCTGGACTCTGAAATTATGATCATGGATGAGGTGCTGGCAGTAGGCGACATGGCATTCCAGAATAAATGTCTGGAGAAAATGAATCAGGTTTCAAAACAAGAAGGCAGAACCGTACTCTATGTTTCTCACAATATGAACACGATTAGACAATTATGCGAGAGATGCATCGTATTAAGTCATGGGCAAATTGTATTTGATGGAGATGTCGAGGAAGCGATTAATCTTTATCTTGGTAGAAAGCATAATTACGAGAATGAAATTGTTGTAACAGACGAAATTAGGGAAATCCTTGTACCAAATGTCCCTGTAATTACCGGAATTAATCTGAATAATCCTACCGGTATTCTGGAATTTGGCAGCAAAATGAGGTTTTTGATTGACGTTGAAAACAGAAGCAATAAGCATTGGGATTTTTTATTAAGGATAATTATGAAATCATCTGGGGGCAATGTTGTCACAATGTCCTCAACCCTTAACACTATCGGGTTAGATGCACGAAAAAAGGGTACTTATTCTTTTGGGATGGATACAAGCAATGTTGTTCCCGGAAACTACACATTTACTTTTGTGCTTTATGAAGTCGGAACAATGAATGTCGATAATAATCTTGATGTGCTTAGAGACGTTGCAGAGATCACGATTAAAGCTGACGCGGATTTCAACCACGGAATGCCGTGGAACCCACGTTGGTGGGGAAGTATAGCAAATGGAGATTTGGAGGTTTCCGAGTGTTAAACGGTTTGCGACGTCTTCATGGACGGTTTTATGAATTGGCTCTTCCGTGGAAGAGTGCTAAGGAGCTAAGAAAAAGGATAATAACATCTGATAAGAATACTCTGTTATATATTATGACACCCGTCCATGGCAATATTGGCGATTTGGCAATTGCAATGGCTACAAAGAAAATGCTTGCTGAAATGGGACTGAAGTATATCGAGGCTACGTCAGATGATTTGATGATGCTGAAAAGACTTCATTCACTTGGAGTGTTGAATAATAGACGTATTCTTGTTCATGGAGGAGGATACTTCGGAACACTATGGCCTGAGCTTGATGAATTGTTCAGGACTATTGTAAAAAAAGTACCCGAGTCAAAAGTGCTGTGCTTACCAAATACTATCTATTATGACAATACACCTGAAGGACAAAAGCTATTGAGAGAATCAGCCGAGGTTTATAACAATCATAAATGCTTAAAAATCTGTGCGCGAGAGAAGATTTCTTATGATTTAGTTTGTGGTTACTATAATAATGTTGTTCTCATGCCAGATATGGTGTTGTCCTTAGATGAAAGCAAAGAAGCGAATCCGCGAAACGGTTGTGTGATTTGCTTCAGAAATGATGTTGAAAAGGAATTGAAACGACAAGAAGTGGAAAAGTATATTGAAGAAGCCAATAGCTTATTTAATGGAAGGGTTAGGACTACGGATATCAGTAAGTTGACTTATATTCCTATAGATAAGCAGGATTCTGCAATTAAAGAACAACTCGAAGAGTTTAAGGCTGCGGAACTTGTTATTACCGACAGGTTACATGGTATGATACTATGTGCTATTTCTGGGACACCGTGTATTGTATTAAAGAGTAAGAGCCATAAAATCAAAGGTTCTTATGAATGGATAAAGCATTTAGAGTATATTGTTTTGGCGGAAAAAGAGGGGAGTCTGGCACGGCTTTATGAAAAAATTCCTAAAAAACGATTTTATTATGATAATAGGAATATGCAACCGTATTATTCAAAATTGAAAAAATATATTTATGAATTAGCTAGATAGTGAGAAACTGAATGCTGGCATTGGTATCAGTAGTAGTTTATATTTATCAAGGTAAAAAGTATTTGAATTAATTTGGTGTCAGTTTATTGAAGCAGAGAATTGGAAAAGAGCATTGTCGGCGACGGCTACTATGATATCAACTGGCAGAGAAGCATGCTCAAAAATCGCGTCAGGAATCCGCTTGGATTCTATGTGATGAGCGACGAGGATTATTTCTACTCCTTGGCATACCATGCGATCTATCAGAAGAAAGCAGGCTTGTCTGAGGAATACAGAGAACGTCTTGCTGAGATGAGACCCGAGTGTAAGGATTATCAGCAGGCGAATTATATAAAAGCGCTGCATGAATATATGCTGCGGCATGGATACTTCTATACTCATACGGTTGACGACAGTGTCGTCAGATGCTTCGACCGTACGCCGGATAGGAGTTATGTGAAAACAGTTTCTCTATACAGCGAAATTGTGTAAAAATGAGATTTGCTGATTAACAGAGGTAAATATGGCAAATGTGACAGTTATTATTCCTGTCTACAAGGTGGAAGATTATTTAGAAAAATGCTATAACAGTTTATTGAACCAGCGTTACGGGGATATTGAAATCGTGCTGGTGGATGATGGGTCTCCCGATAGTAGCGGAGCAATCTGCGATGAATTTGCCTCTGCGGCTGAGTCCGAGGGGATTCCTGTCTATGTGATCCATCATACGAACAGAGGATTATCCGGTGCAAGAAACTCCGGCATCGATTGGGCCATGGCTTGCAGCGGCAGTGAGTGGCTGTGTTTTGTAGATAGTGATGATACTGTTGCGGATGCTTTTATTGAAAAGCTATATGACGCCGCTTGTACAAATGACGCGGATCTGGCTGTGTGTGATTTCATGGAAGTCGATACCGAGGGGAAAGACATTCACGAAGCGCATGAGTTCCCTTGTGGTGTTAATCCGGATAACAAGCAGTTGTTCGAATTGATGTATGAAAACTGGAGGATCCATCCGGCTTGGAATAAGCTGTATCATAAACATCTGTTTACGGATCTGAGATTTGACGAAGGCAAGCTGCATGAGGATGAGTTCATCATACATAAAGTCTTGTACTTCAGCAGAAAAGTTGTATTCGTTTCTGATATGCTGTATCTTTATTTGATTCGCTCATCCGGCATCATGGGGACAGAGAATAAGCGTACAAGGGCAGATGGCGTTCTGGCAAGCATAGAGAGATATTGGTTTTGTAAAGAACATGACCTTCCTCAAGATTTTCGATCTCTGGGAATTGATTATATGACGTTGGTTGGATATTTAAACGATAAAGAGATTACAATGAAGTACAAAGAGGTTTTCTTTGACTATAAACCAAATCAAACAGTAATGAGGCATATTAGATTTAATTTGTTACCCATCTACAATTGGTATCGCAAAAGGAGACTTGGTTAATGGCTGATTTAGTATCAGTGGTTATACCTGTGTATAATACCAACGAACGCTTCAAAGCGTGCTTTGAGAGCGTCTTAAAGCAGAAGTATCTGAATATCGAAGTGATATTAGTCGATGACGGTTCCTGTGATACCAGCGCTCAAATCTGCGATATGGTTGCGCTATCTACAAGTGTATTTCCTGTTTACGTGATCCATAAACCCAACGGCGGAGTATCCAGAGCGCGCAATCTGGGAATCGACTTTGCTCACGGAAAATATCTTGTCTTTATTGATAGCGATGATCGGGTGACTCCTGATTATGTTTCCGATTTTATGGATGCAAGAGAGAACTATCCCGAGGTTGGGCATATCTGGTGTGGGTTTGAGAGGAATTCAGATCACACACGGTATATGTTTTCTGCGAATGAATCAGTTTCCTTAGTCAACAGAGATGACTATTACGAATTAGCGGGTAAAATTTTGACGCAGAGCCCATGTCTGAGAGTATACGATGTATCGGTATTAAGAGACAACCAAATCAAAATGATTGAGGGGTTGAGCTTATCAGAAGATATGCTGTTCAATCTGCAATACTTGGATACCGTTCCTTCAATAGACATCTGCGTAATAAATAAGGCGAATTATATCTACTTGGATTCAGACTCCGATTCTTTGAATCATAAGTATCGAAAAGACCTAAAAGAAATCTATGAAAATCTACTGGATACTATCCGGCAATATATGGATAAGTGGGGCTTAGCGGATTTTCATTTAGTAAGCGAGTATTACAGCATAGTTTACTATAAATATGTAGAAGTCCTGAATAACACATTCCATTCTCAAAACAGGATATCATATATTGATAAACTGCGTTTCAATAATGCGATCCTTCGTAGCGAACGTTTTGTTGATGCCTTATCTTTGATGAGTATTATAATACCCAATCGACTCAAAAGAGCCTACGAAACCAAAAACTACTTTTGGGTTAGGGTATATGAGAGAGTCATCAAGATATACGGCAGAACAAAACGATAAAGATGAATAAAATATAGATTCCTCTCAAGGAGTATAATTATGAGTGTTTGTTATGATTATCTTCGTCCTCGCAAAGCCGAGGCTGTCAAAAAGTGGTATTATAAAGAGTTTATTAAGAGGGATAGTTTAGAGGCTTTATCTTATTCTGAAGCGACGATTCTTCCGCTCAAATTTTTAGCAAATGATAATCTCTTATTTGGCAGAGGCGGAGTCGTTGAAGAAAACGGAACATATATTGAAGAATCGGGAATCCCGGGACGTGTTTTTTACTCATATGAAACGCAATATCCTGAATGCAAGAATGAGCGTGTTGTATATTGCGGTTACCTTGTACCAAATTGGGGGCATTTTCTTGTTGAAGCTGTAACCAGACTATGGTATTTCTTAAAAAATGATCCTTCCATTGATAAATATGTATTCTTTATCGAAGTAAATTCAGAGAGACAGATTTCCGGGAACTATAAACAATTCCTTGAATTAATGGGAGTTTGGAATAAAGTTGAGATCATAAATGTTCCTACAAAATATCGAGAGGTAATCATTCCCGAGAGAAGTATTAAGATGGGACAATACTGGTCTGACGAGTTCAAGAGAACTTATGATGCCGTAGCGGAGGCTGCTTTGCGGAAAAAGGCGGATACTTCTTTCAGTAAAAAAGTGTTTTTATCTCGAAGCCAGCTTAAAGCGTTCCGAAATAAGGAATTCAATATGGATATGTTGGATGATTTTTTCGAGACGAATGGGTATCAAATTGTTTTTCCGGAGAAGGAATCATTGTCCGATTTGATCCGTATTATTCGAAACGCAGATATTGTTGCAACGTTATCCGGTTCTATTCAACACAATCTGCTGTTTGCCGTGGATTCATTAAAACAAATAGTTATTGAAAAGACAGCTGTAACGGTGGATTTTGTCCGTGATATTAATCGCATCAAGGGATTTGATACAACGTATATTGACGCGAACCTTTGTGTATATCCCGTTAACATCGGCTATGGTCCATTTATTATGCGTTATAGCGGAATGTTACAAAAATACGCTGATGAAAACGGATATTTACCGCCTGAAGGCAATTATGAAAGTAAGAAACGAATGAAAAAGATCTTACAGATGTATTTTAAAGAATACGAAAAAGTATATCATAAAAAATGGTACATGGAAGAATGGGAAGCGAAAGATTTTGCCTTGACTATTAGAGAGGCAGTAAATGATGGCTATGCCTATTTTGAACCATTTTTATCTGGAAGGAAACCGTTTCTTGTTCGAGACTACTTTAGCTTGAATTTCTTTAGGAGCTTGCTTAGAAGATAATTATGGTTGGGCGCTGTAAAAACAAAAACACAGCTTTTTCAGGTGGCTATATGGTAAAAACAAAGGAAGATCTTAAAGAGTATATCAAATCCGATAACAGTTGGTACAGAACGAATGGCTTAAAATCTCGCATAATCGATTTTATCAGTTCCGATAATAGAAGGATGCTGAAAAAGTATTTAATACTTCTCAGAAAAAGTGAGTATCACCTGAACAATACAGAGGGAAGCCGGTATCATACTTATCTCTATTGGTATTATGAAGGTAGAAAAAATCGGCTTGGCAGGAAACTTGGCATTGAGATTTACCCTAATTGTTTCGGAAAAGGCTTAGAGATTTGGCATGCAGGCGGAATTGTAGTGAATCATGACGTTAGGGCAGGAGAGAATTGTATTTTGCACGGAGGCAACTGTATCGGAAATAAGGGTTCGATCAATGTTACTCCTGTTTTAGGCGATAATGTGGATATCGGTTACGGTGCGTCGATTATCGGAGATGTAAATGTAGCGGATAACACCGTTATTGGAGCAAACGCTGTGGTTGTAAAGTCCGTTAATGAACCGGGAAAAACTGTTGTTGGAGTTCCGGCAAGAGAGATAAAATAGAATGTTTATTATCGTTTTGATTAGCTGAAGAATTTAGTCCTTAGCTTCTTTATTATCATTTTGATAGTTATACTATTGGGAGAGTTGGAGATACTACATGAATGTTCTGATAGAAACATTTTTTAATACAGAAAGTGGTCCTGTCCTTTCTTTAAACATAGCGCAGGGACTCATGAAAAATGGTGTTTGCGTATGCGCGGTGATTTCAGAGGAGATAGAGAATCTCGACGACTGGAAAAAGTCATTTCCCTCGGAGTGCTTATATATTTGGAAAAGATACAGCAATAAATATCTTGAAAACTTTTTTAATGATGTAAAAATAAAACTCAAGTTCATGAAAAAGAGATTTGCGTACGCGTTGTATCCGAATCCTGTTAATCGCAATCTGTTGGTTGGACGTTTTATCAAGCATGATGAAAATATCATGATACTGCATGATGTGATCCCTCACTCCGGAACAAACGATGATTTTAATCGGCGACATAAGGAGCTCATTATGAAGGCGGATAATATCATGGTGTTATCTAAGCAGTTCATACCTATCGTTGAAAAAGATTACCATAAACCTCAAAGCAATATTTTCTATATGCGGCATGGTTTGATGAAGTACCCGGAGTTTAATGGATCGTTCAGCCAAGAGGATTTAAAGAGTAAGATCAATTTCCTTTATTTTGGCAGAATCGAAAAGTACAAGGGTCTACATGTGTTGGCAGATGCTTATCGGGAAATCGAGAAAAAGTATCCCGACGTAACCCTGACAGTTGCCGGTTCGGGTGATTTTACAGAATATGTCGAAGAGTATAAATCACTGAAAAGTGCTACTGTAATGAACAAATATATCACAGATAAAGAGATTGCATATCTCTTTTCCAAGCCCAATACGGTTGTTGTTCTTCCGTATATTGATGCTACGCAGTCCGGCGTTATTGGAATGGCATATAATTACGGAACGCCGATTATCGTTTCAGACACAGGCGGCATGAAAGAACAATTATTCGACGGTGAGGTAGGTGTGTTTGCCCAACCGGGAGATTCAAAGGATTTGGAAGAAAAGATGGCAAACTTTATTACTGATCCTGGCTTGTTCAACGATCAAAAACAGTTGGTCGCCGAAAGTAAAGAAAGAATGTCATGGGGTTATATTTGCAAAGAACTGATTGAACAGCTAAAACAGCATCAGAACTAATTAATGGTTTATGAGTAGTAGGATACTCTTACGGAGATTTCAATGAATATCATTCTTTTATCCGGCGGATCGGGGAAACGGCTATGGCCGTTATCCAATGAAGTCCGCTCTAAACAGTTTTTAAAAATTTTTAAAAAGGAAGATGGCACCCCCGAATCTATGGTACAGAGGATGTATCGTATGATTTGCGAGATCGACGCAGACGCAACCGTTACGATCGCTACTTCTGAAAGTCAGGTCACCGCAATCAAGTCACAACTCGATGAGAGAGTGGGAATTTCTGTCGAGCCATGCAGAAGAGATACCTTTCCTGCGATTGCACTTGCAGTAGCATATTTGCATGATGTTAAAGGGATATCTGCTGATGAAGCTGTTATAGTTTGTCCGGTTGATCCCTATGTTGAATCGGATTACTTTAAGATGCTGAATAAGCTGCATGATCATGCACAGGAAGGGCAGTCCAAGCTGTCTTTGATCGGAATAGAGCCGACTTATCCAAGCGAAAAATACGGATACATCATTCCGGAGGCTAAAGATGCAGTAAGCAAGGTCGCAACTTTTAAAGAAAAGCCAGATGTAGAGACCGCTGAAAAGTATATTGAGCAGGGCGCTTTATGGAATGCGGGTGTGTTTGCGTTTAAGCTGAAATATGTCCTTGAGATAGCAGAAAGAATCTTCGGTACCGCATCCTATCAGACGCTGTTTGAGAATTACAGTAATCTGACGAAGATTTCATTTGATTATGCGGTAGTTGAAAAAGAATCCGATATCCATGTGATGCGTTTTTCCGGAGAATGGAAAGATCTTGGAACATGGAACACGTTGACCGAGGCTATGAGTGAGGAAGTTGCGGGTAATGCTGTTGCCGCTGACTGTGTTAATACACATGTTATTAATGAGCTTCAGATCCCGTTGGTAGCGCTTGGCGTCAGTAATCTGGCGATAGCGGCTACACCCGATGGTATTCTTGTAGCAGATAAAGACAGCAGCGACAAGTTGAAGGATTATGTAGTTGATCAGCGTCCTATGTATGAAAAACGCGTATGGGGCGAGTATATGGTGCTTGATTATCGAATTCAGGAGAATGGGGAGAATTCCCTAACCAAGCATCTTGTGATAGCTCAGGGGCAGCATATTTCCTACCAGCGGCATGCTTACCGTTCGGAGATGTGGGCTATCATCAGCGGAACGGGAAAACTGATCATAGACGGCGCGATCAAGAGTATAGGCGTCGGAGATACGGCTTATATTAAGCCCGGTACAAAGCATGCAATCAAAGCTGATTCGGAATTACATATAATTGAGGTTCAAATCGGTGAAGAACTCACTGAAGAAGATATCGAAAGATTAGACTGGGATTGGAATACTGATGGATTATAATACAGAATACCGGCGTTGGCTAAATAATGTCAAAGAAGCTGACTTGGTGAATGAGCTGGAAATAATGACTGAGACTGAGGTTGAGGATGCTTTTTACCGTGATTTAGCGTTCGGTACAGGCGGCCTTCGCGGAACGATCGGAGTCGGCACCAACCGTATGAATGTTTACGTGGTTGCTAAAGCGAGTCAAGGATTATCCAATTATCTTCATGCACATTATTCTAACCCATCGATCATAGTTGGATATGATAGCCGAATAAAGAGTGATGAGTTTGCGAAAGTTGCGGCAAGCGTCTTTGCTGCAAACGGTATTAAGGTTTACTTATGGTCGGAATTACTGCCTGTTCCGATGGTATCTTATGCTATTCGCGAACTGAAAGCATCTGCCGGGATAATGATCACTGCCAGCCATAATCCCAGCAAATATAATGGATACAAGGTCTACGGAGCAGATGGCTGTCAGATCACAACAGAAGCAGCAGCAGAGATTCTGTCAGAAATAGACATACTTGACATTTTCAAAGATATTTGTCATTCCTCTTTTGATGAAAAACTATCTGAAGGGCAGATAGAGTTTATTGATAAAGCGGTCTTTGATTCGTATATCAATGCTGTTAAGAAGCAGAGTGTTCTGTTTGACGAGCAGATAGACAGAAATATTGCTATCGTATACAGCCCTCTTAACGGGACCGGATTAAAGCCGGTTACAAGAGTGCTCGAAGAAACAGGTTTTACGAATATAACTGTCGTCGAAGAACAGAGAAAGCCCGATGGAAACTTCCCGACTTGTCCGTACCCGAATCCCGAGGTGCGAGAAGCGATGAATTTGGGATTGGAGTATTGTAATCGTGTTGGAGCAGATCTATTACTTGCAACTGATCCGGATTGCGATCGATGCGGTATTGCCGTTCGTGACGGAGATGATTACAAACTCCTGACGGGTAATGAAGTAGGTTTGCTGCTTTTGGATTTTATTTGCGCACAGCGAATCAAACATAATGCTATGCCCAATAATCCTGTTTTAATCAAGACGATCGTTACCATGGATTTGGCTGAAAAAATCGCTGAGCATTACGGTGTTCAGACAATTAATGTGCTGACCGGTTTCAAGTTTATCGGTGAAGTGATCGGCAGACTTGAACAAGAAGGCAGAGAAAAGGATTATATCTGCGGTTTTGAAGAAAGCTATGGATATTTGACAGGATCCTATGTTAGAGATAAGGATGCCGTTAACGCTGCTTTCATGATCTGTGAAATGTATTCGTATTACAAAACCAGAGGGATTTCTCTTCTTGAAAAGTTAGCTGAGATATATGATTCTTACGGATATTGCCTGAATACCCTGCACAGTTATGAATTCGACGGCTCTGCCGGTATGAAGAAAATGGCCGAGATTATGAATCGTTTCCATCAAGGATTGGATTCTATCGGCGGAAAAAAAGTAATCTCAGTTGAGGATTATTCTCTCGGTCTGAATGGATTGCCAAAATCCGATGTTTTAAAGTTTTATTTCGAGGATGGATCGATTGTTGTCCGTCCAAGCGGAACGGAACCGAAGTTGAAGATGTATGTTAGTGTAACTGCGAAGGATAAGTTAGATGCACAGCTAATTGAGCAATCTGTAGTAACAGAACTAGAAAAGTTACTATAAAACGTGATGGGGTCTCGTGAGTGAATTTATTTGCAATTATCTAATGATATAAGACTGTTTTTTGATTAATGATTAACGATATCAACATTATGGGATAATAGGATTTCTATGATTAGTAGTCAGCAGGCAATTCTCAATATACTGAGAGCCTTTCTCAATAATCAACAGAATATCGATATTCCTGTAGATATTGACTGGAAGAAGTTCAATCGTTTAGCTGAGATCAATTCTGTCTCCGGCATTATCGGTTATGTGTTTCAGCAAGCGGATGCGGACGGTGTTCCTGCGGAGATTCGCAGGAAATATGAGAATGATTTTCTCTCTACCATCACTATCACAACGATGCGTGATGAGGATATGAAATCGCTGATCGATCTTTTGAACAAGAGCGGGATCGATCATTTGCTGTTCAAGGGATACATCGTCAAGGATCTGTATACGGTGCCTGAGCTGCGCACATACGGTGACATCGACTTCGCCATCAGGCGGGAAAGCCGTGGAAAATGCAATG
This sequence comes from uncultured Clostridia bacterium, assembly GCA_946183365.1. Lineage (GTDB taxonomy): Bacteria > Bacillota > Clostridia > Oscillospirales > Acutalibacteraceae > Ruminococcoides. Next base: position 61,738 of record CAMHAH010000003.1, on the reverse strand, counting down.
CTTTGATGCTAAAAAACGGTTATCGTCCGCTCGAGGATTGGGAGCCTGTGTACTCTTATGAGAAGAACAACGAGCATTATGAGATCCATACGGAGCTTCTTGATTCCAACCTGAACAACAATGCTGATTATCAGGGGTATTTCAGAGATTTCTGGAAGCATACAGTTTATGTTGATCAGCATACTTATACGCTGGATCCCGAGTATCATTTGCTGTATCTTTTGATGCATATCGCAAAGCATTTATACGGCTCCGGCGCGGGGATTCGAATGTATCTGGATATTGCGTTTTACCTTCGAGCTTATCGCGAACAGATAGATTGGGAGCATTTTCAGCAGGAAGTCCATACGCTGAGACTCGACAGATTTGTGAACACTGTCTTTACGGCGGTCGAGAAATGGTTTGAGATCAAGAGTCCGATTTCGCTGAAAGCTGTCGATAATGCGTTTATGGACGAGTTCCTGACCTTTACTCTCAACGGCGGTGTGTTTGGTCATAACAGCAAGGCGGCAAAATTATCAGAAGTGAGAAAGAATTCAAAGGGCGGCTCTGTTAAGAGAGCCGATACCCTTCTGAAACGAGCCTTTCCTTCTGCTGATACCATCAAGAGCAGATATACCTATCTGGATGGAAGACCATGGCTGCTGCCGGTTGCATGGGTGCATCGCTTTTTCAAGAAGAAGGGCACTACTGCGGGTTATCTGGAAGAAAGCAAAGAAATACTTAAAACAAATAAAAATGATATAATTGAATTGAATGATTTCTATCGAAAGATAGGGATATAGTTGTAATCAAAAAAACGGGGTTGACAAATTGATTGAGCAAAAAGGAGCTCCTACGATAGGGGACCAATTCCTTAGCAGTGACCTAATGATCCATGATTTTGTTGACAAAAATAAAATATCTGTAATAGTTCCTGTCTATAATGTTGAGAAGTATATCAGTCGTTGCCTTGATTCTATCATAACGAATGACTATCCTGATTTGGAAATACTCTGCATTAACGACGGAAGTACTGATAAAGGGCTTGATGTTTTACTTGAATATGCCCGTAAAGATAATCGAATAGTCGTGATTGATACCAAGCATGGAGGTGTCTCAAAGGCAAGGAACATTGGATTGGATATGTGTTCGGGTGAATATGTTGCGTTTATCGATGCGGATGATTGTATACACAGTCAATACTTTAATGTCCTATATCGAACAATAAACAGTCGTTCTGCCGATGTTGTTTTATGCAAGTGGGAGAGGTTTTCTGAGGAATATAAGTCATCACCGATTGATATTCTTCAGCTTGAAAGCAAACAATGCGCAATGGTGGAATTATTGAATACGGAGCTTTCTCTGAATTGTTGGGCAAGACTATACAGAAAAAGTATAATTTCATGCATCAGATTCTCTGTTAATTTAGAAGTATATGAAGATGGTGTATTTAACAATGAGGTTATGTGGAATAACCGGGAGAAGAACGCGGTAATTATTGATTACCCTTTGTATTATTACTTTATTCGTACGAATTCTGCGACGCATACACATAATTTTTTACCCGCTCGCAGCAGTACAATAAAGTGCTATATACAAAAAGCCGAATTTTATGATGATAGTATTGATAAAGAATACTGGGTGAGGTCGGCGATCGAATCTGCATTCGTATATAGATATTATGCTTATTCACAGAGCGAAAAAGAACATATAAAACAAGCGAATTTATATATAAAGGCTTCACTGAGAATCATTATGCGATATAGTTTGTTCTCGTTGAAAACGAGAACGCGATTTATGGTTTTTTCTGCTTTTCCAGGAGTATATAAAAGGATAAACAAATTGGATTAGCGATTTGTAAACCCAGTGCTTAATAATTGATGAAGGATTATTCAGGTTTTCTCATAAGAGAGATGATATAACTAATAAGGGGCAGCAAAACATGGTTGACAAACAAATAAATGAAAGATTTGATTATTCTTATCTCCGTCCTCAAAAAGCAGAAATGGTAAAGAGCTTTCATGGAAAAGGATTAGTGAAGAAAAGCAGTTTGAAAGTTAAAAAGTTCGAGAACGCTACCATATTACCCTTGCGGAAAGATGAAAAGGGAAGATTAGTCTGGGGTCTTGGCGGAATATTAGACTCAAAAAAACAATACATTGAGGATTCAGGTATATCAAAAATAATTGAGTTTGGGTATTCTCCGGATAATACAGTTTTTTTGGAGAAGACGGTTGTATATTGCGGATATTTTAGACAACATTGGGGAGAGTTTATTGCTTTCTGTCTGCCTCGGTTATGGTATGTTTTAGAAAATAATCCCGATGTGCAAGAGTATGTGTTCTTCACGGATGAAAAATCACCGTTTGAATTGAGCGGAAATTTCAAGTTGATTTTAGAGCGATTAGGCATACTTGATAAAGTTTCAATTGTTTCTGCTCCCACGACATATAAATGTGTTATCATTCCTGAAGTAAGCTACATTCAGTCGGAGTATTATACCGACAATTATCTCAAAACCTTTGATCTTATCCACCAAAATATCAATAATGTGAATATTGACAAGGCACAGAAGATTTTCTTGACACGTTCACAATTGAAAAAGTCTACTTCGTTTGAATCCGGCGTAGATATGTTGGACAACTTCTTTTCTAAAAATGGCTATAAAGTTATCTCACCGGAGAATGTTACTTTAGATGAAATGATTGCTTATATGGATAATGCAGATATAATTGCGTGTATATCCGGTACATTGCCTCATAATTTGTTGTTTGCTCAAGGACAAGCACAATCTAAACAACTTATTATTATTGAGCGAAATGCGTTGTTCAATTTCTTTCAGCCAGATACTGACAAAATGCTTAACTGTAATATTACTTATGTCGACGCAAACATTTCTTTGTATCCGGTATTGTTGTCTAACGGTCCGTTTATTTTTGCGTGGAATGAATATTTTAAAAGATTTGCCAATGACAACAAAATGACAGCGCCGGATGATTGTTTTTTAAATGAAGCAAATAAACAACAATTATTAAAGAAATATATGAGAGCGTATAGATTAGAATATCATATGTGTTTATATATGCCTGAGTGGATGCAAAAATATGTGAATGTGATATTTGAAGCATATTATGAAGGCGAGGAATTCTTTGGTGCTTATTTGAAAGAACAAAAACCGTATAAGACCAGTCAAAAGTCACCTTTTTCATATATAGTCAGATTGTTTAGAAAGCTTTTTAATGAGTAATCCTTTTTAAGGTGTTTGTGGCGTCTGGGTATTGTCAACGAGGTGTCATGTGACTCTATTGGAGAAAGCAAGTTCTAATCAATTTATGCTGTATCAGGTATAATTCTTTAATTGTTTTTGCAGATAAAATGATGAGAAAAGATAAGGTAAGGTAAATATATGCAATCAAGAAATAGGATTTACGGATTAGATATATTAAAAGCGTTTTGCATTACTTTTATCATATTATTACATACAGGTGCACTGAAGAGTTGTTTCTCAATTGATTTAGATCCGATCTGCCGTTTTGCCGTACCGTGTTTTTTTATGATAACAGGGTTCTTTTATCATTCATCTGTTAGCTAAAAGAGATGTTTCGCAGATTAAAAAAGTTATAATATTAATTCTCATTGCTAATGCAGTACTGGTATTTCTCAATATTATTGATTGCTTGGTCAGTGGCAACAGTGTTGTTGATTGGCTGTTGTCTTGTTTTTCAACAAGGAAAATGTTTCGGCTGTTATTGTTTAATAACGGTATGATTGACGGTCGTTTTGGTTCGGATCATATTTGGTATCTTAACGCGCTGCTTTATGTTTTGGTGATTGCCTTTATCTTCAGAAAAATTGGGATATTTAAGGTGCTGTATTATATTTCACCGGTTCTATTGATTTGCGGTTTTGTGATTGAATGCTTTTCTCAACAATTATTCGGAGCGAATTTCAGTGCTGAAGCAAGTTACTGTTATTACAGAAACTTTTTAACAGTCGGGATACCGTATTTTTGTATAGGTAGTTTGTTAAGGCGCTTTAATCTGGAAAGAATAATAAAGTACAGGTTTACGATATTATTTCTATCAGTTATACTATTATGTGTTTCATTTGTTGAATTCAGAGTAGAATTGCATTTTTCTCTCTGTACCAATGGCGAGTTTTTTATTGTAACTCCTTTTTACTCGATTGGAATATTCCTGTTTTTTTACAGTGCTTTTGCTTATAAAGAACCGAATGAAATGTTTAGCATTATTGCTTTAATCGGCGAAAGATATGTGGTTTGGATTTATTTGTTTCATTTCCCGATAATAGCATTGATCAGAGTTTTGTTTAGCTATTGTGGATTACAATATGTCAATCTTTTTGTCTTATCATTATTAACACTATTATTATCTTTGTTGGTCAGCGCTGGAGTGGATGGGATTATTAGAAGTGTTAAACATAGACGATGAGTGGGATGCTGTAAAGATTTTGCTGGTTTTTGCTAATATTGAATAATCAAAAAGGAAAAAGCTATGAAGGGAATCATTCTTGCAGGCGGGTCAGGTACACGCCTATATCCTTTAACAAAAGTAACATCAAAACAATTGTTGCCGATATATGACAAACCAATGATCTATTATCCGTTATCGGTGCTGATGAACGCAGGTATCCGCGAGATACTGATTATTTCCACACCGCAGGACACTCCGCGATTTGAGGCGTTATTGGGTGATGGACACCAGTTTGGCGTTCATCTTTCATATGCAATTCAGCCCTCACCGGACGGATTGGCACAGGCGTTCATTATCGGCTCAGGCTTTATCGGAGATGATTGCGTTGCGATGGTTCTCGGCGATAATATTTTTGCCGGACATGGTCTGAAGAAAAGACTGCAGACTGCTGTGAAGAACGCTGAAGAAGGCAGAGGCGCTACTATCTTCGGATACTATGTTGATGATCCTGAGCGCTTCGGCATCGTTGAATTTGACCATAACGGCATAGCTGTATCCATTGAAGAAAAGCCTGAGCATCCGAAGACTAATTACTGCGTAACAGGTTTATATTTCTATGACAACAAGGTTGTTGAATACGCAAAGGGCTTGAAACCGTCAAAACGCGGTGAGTTGGAGATCACCGACCTCAACCGTATTTATCTGGAGAACAACACGCTCAATGTGGAGTTGCTTGGCCAGGGCTTTACATGGCTCGATACCGGTACGCACGAGAGCTTAGTTGAGGCGACCAACTTCGTCAAGACGATGGAGGATCATCAGCACCGTAAGATCGCCTGTTTGGAGGAGATCGCCTATCTCAATGGGTGGATCTCGAAGGACGACGTTCTCGAAGTTTATGAGGTTTTGAAAAAGAATCAGTACGGTCAGTATTTGAAGGACGTACTGGACGGCAAATACATAGACGAACTGAGGTAAAAGAATGACAATAATCGTAACAGGCGGCGCCGGCTTTATCGGCTCCAACTTCATTTTTCATATTTTGAAAGAGCATCCGGATTACCGCATCATCTGCTTGGACAAGCTGACTTATGCGGGCAATCTCAGCACGCTGAAATCCGTGATGGACAACCCGAATTTCCACTTTGTCAAGGCGGATATCTGTGACAGAGAAGCGGTGTTCAAGCTCTTTGAAGAGGAGCATCCGGATATGGTGGTCAACTTCGCTGCGGAAAGCCATGTTGACCGTTCCATTGAGAATCCGGAGATCTTTTTGCAGACGAATATTCTCGGTACACAGGTGCTGATGGACGCCTGCCGAAAATACGGGATTCAGCGTTATCATCAGGTTTCTACCGACGAGGTATACGGCGATCTGCCGCTTGACCGACCTGACCTTTTCTTCACGGAGGAAACACCTATACACACAAGTTCACCGTACAGCTCGTCCAAGGCGGGAGCAGATTTATTGGCGCTTGCTTATTACCGCACCTATGGGCTGCCGGTAACTGTGAGCCGCTGCTCCAACAACTACGGACCTTATCATTTCCCGGAGAAGCTGATCCCTTTGATGATCGCTAACGCTCTCGCGGACAAGCCTCTGCCGGTTTACGGTAAGGGCGAAAATGTTCGTGACTGGCTGTATGTCGAGGATCACTGCAAGGCGATCGACCTGATTATCCACAAGGGCAGAGTCGGCGAGATCTACAACGTCGGCGGTCATAATGAGATGGCGAATATCGACATTGTCAAGCTGATTTGTAAGGAACTCAACAAGCCTGAGAGCCTGATTACTTATGTTACCGACCGCAAGGGCCACGATCTCAGATACGCGATCGACCCGACAAAGATCCATAATGAACTGGGCTGGCTGCCGGAGACAAAGTTTGAGGACGGCATCAAAAAGACCATTCAGTGGTATCTTGATAACAAGGACTGGTGGCAGGAGATCATCAGCGGCGAGTATCAAAACTACTACGAAAAGATGTATGGAAATAGAAAGATTAAAAATGGGGGAACAAAATGATAAATGTAATGCAACCTACTCTTGGTCAGGAAGAACTGAATAGAATTAAAGAGGTTTTTGATTCCAACTGGATTGGAAAAGGAAATCTTGTAACTGAATTTGAGAAAGCATATGCCGCGCATATAGGGTCTACAACTGATAGAGTATTATCAACTAATTGTTGTAGCGAGGGATTGTTCTCATCAATGCATCTTTGTGACATCCAACCCGGTGATGAAGTGATAGTACCTACCATAAGCTTTGTCGGTGCCGGAAATGCTGTCTGTGCTAATAGGTCTAAAATGGTACTATGTGATGTTGATCAAAGAACTTTGAATGCAAGAGCTAGAGATATTGAAAAGGTAATCACTTCAAAAACCAAAGCGATTCTTTTGCTCCATTATGGTGGTATTCCTTGTGATATGGACTCTATTATGACTTTAGCGAATGCTTATAACTTGAAGGTGATTGAAGACTGTGCTGCGGGTGTGTGTTCAACCTATAAAGGAAAAGCGCTTGGTACTTTTGGAGATATAGGAATGTGGTCTTTCGACGCCATGAAGATACTTGTTTGTGGCGATGGTGCCATTCTTCATTTCAAAAATCCTGAACTGCGTGAGAAGGCAGATAAGTGGCTCTATTTTGGATTAGAAGCAAAAAGCGGATATGAGAATAGCGTTGCCCAAAAATGGTGGGAATTTGACATATCTTGTTTCGGCCATAGAGCTATTATGAATAATGTGACAGCCGCTATGGCGTTAGAGCAGTTGAAAAAGTTGCCTATGTTTATGGAGAAGAGGGCAGTAGTCCATGAAATGTATAATAAAGGGCTTGAAAGTTTAGCTTGGTTAGATTTACCTCTTTCGATGGAGGAGAATTGTAATTCTTCATACTATTTCTATCATATACAGACTAAGAACGGTAAGCGTGATGAATTAGCGCGTTATTTGCGAGAAAGAGGAATCTATACGACATATAGATATTTCCCTTTACATAGAGTTCCTTATTATGGAATCGGAGGGGATTTTCCTAATGCAGATTATGTGGCTGATAATACACTCTGTCTGCCGATACATCAAAGTTTATCTAGCGAAGATGTTGAAAGAGTTATTGATACAATAAAAGAATTTGGAAAGAAGTATTGTTGAAAAATGCTAAATTGATTAAGGAGAAAGTGCTTTTAAAATGAATTACAACCATGATTTCAGTTATTTACGTCCGAAGAAAGCTAAGAGTTTAAAAGACTGGTATGACCAGCCTTTTCATTGTCGTGAAGACTTAAAGATTCTCAATCTTATGAATGCAACTATATTGCCATGTAAAAAACTTGACGGGGATAATCTGATATTTGGTCGAGGTGGCGTGATTGATGAAAATGGAGAGTATTGTTCCTTGTCATCAATTGAAAATAGAGTTCAGGGATCTTATAAGTTTTCGGAGTATGACCAAAAAGACGAAAAGGTAGTCTATTGTGGTTACATGGTAGATCAATGGGGTCATTTTTTAGTTGAAGGCGTCTGCCGTCTGTGGTATTATTTTAAAAACGATGCTACTGTTGATAAATATGTATTCTTTATTGATTATAGTGAGCAGCGAAAAATAAAGGGGAATTACAAAGAATTCCTTCAACTATTGGGTGTTTGGAATAAGGTTGAAATAATCAATAGACCCACAAAATATAGAGAAATAGTTGTTCCTGAATTGAGCCGAAAGAGAACCGTATATTATTCACAGGAATACAAAAGTATATTTGAAGCAGTTGCAAAAAACGTTAAAGCTGATCCATCTTGGCAAAAGCATGAAAAGATTTTTTTAACAAGGAGTAATCTTCCTAAAGCAAAAGAATATGAATTTGGAATGGGAATGATCGATTCTTTCTTTAGAAACAACGGTTATACTATCATTGCTCCTGAAAAAATCTCTTTATCTGAGTTAATATTCTATCTCAGAAATGCAGATGTTTGTGCTTCTATTGTAGGGTCAGGAGCTCATAATGTATTATTTGCACAAGATGATAAGAGAGTCGTATTGATAGAAAAACAAGCTTTAAATGATGATGATCAAGTTGATATAAATAGATTAAAACACTTTGACGCCGTTAATGTGGATTCTATTTCACTATATCCGGTCAATTTCAGTGGACCGTGCTTGTTCGTTTATGAGGGAATGCTGAAAAAGTATGCGGACGAAAATGAAATGGAGGCACCTGATAAACAATACTATAAAGAAAACTATATTAATCAGTGTTTAAAGAAATACATGAAAAAGTATGTTAATGAGTATGGATATCATTGGTATATGGTTGATTGGTATTGCAAATATGCTGATTATATTTATGAAGCGTATTGTCATGGCGCTGCTTTTTTCGAAGATTATCTCTCACGAAGAAAGCCTATTTTTGCTTATCAGTATTTCCAATGGCATTATATAAAGCAGTTCATACATCACATACTAAAAAGGTGATTATTGCAACATCTCAAACACTTCAATCGATTGTTTTGAAAAATACTATTTGGCATTTTTGAGGGATTATTTGAAAAAATATGTAAAAGATAGATGAAAGTATTTGTTACAGGTATTGGCGGACAACTTGGGCATGACGTGATGAATGAAGTGAAAAAACGCGGTTACGACTGCGTTGGTTCTGATATCATGAAAAAGTCCAATGATAATTATACACAACTGGATATTGCAGACAAGTTTTCTGTTGACAAGGTGCTAAGCGAGATAAAGCCTGACGCTGTGATTCACTGTGCGGCATGGACGGCGGTTGACGCTGCCGAGGACGAAGAAAACCGTGATAAGGTTTTTGCCATCAATGTAGGTGGAACTAGAAATCTTGCGGAGGCTTGCAAAAAGCTCAATTGCAAGATGCTGTATATCAGCACCGACTATGTGTTTAACGGGCAAGGCGAAAAACCATGGCAGGCAGGCTGTAAGGACTTTGCGCCACTGAATGTTTACGGACAAAGCAAACTTGAAGGTGAGCATGCCGTAGTAGAAACGCTTGAAAAATTCTTCATCGTTAGGATTGCGTGGGCATTTGGACTCAATGGCAACAATTTTATTAAAATGATGATTAATATCGGCAAGAAGTCTGAAACCGTGCGTGTTGTCAATGATCAAATTGGCACGCCGACTTATACATACGATCTTGCGAGACTATTAGTTGATATGATCGAAACCGAGAAATATGGTTATTATCACGCGACCAACGAAGGTGGCTATATCAGCTGGTATGATTTTACTTGCGAGATCTTCAAGCAGTATGGCTTGACTACAAAAATCATTCCGGTCACCACCTCGGATTACGGACTGAATAAAGCGGCTAGGCCTTTCAATAGCCGGTTGGATAAAAGTAAGCTGAGAGAAGCAGGGTTCAAACTGCTTCCCGATTGGCGCGACGCGGTGAAGCGATATTTGGAGGAAGCAGATTTATAATGGGACAGATCAAAGTGACAAAGGCTCCGATCAAGGGGCTGTATATTATAGAGCCGACTGTGCATGGCGACAGTCGTGGCTATTTCATGGAGACGTATAATCAGCGAGACATGGAAGAAGCGGGGTTGGATATGGCCTTTGTGCAAGATAATCAAAGCATGAGCGCGAAAGGCGTTTTGCGTGGCTTACACTTCCAAATCAACCATCCTCAGGGTAAACTCGTACGAGTCATCAAGGGCAGAGTATTCGACGTAGCGGTTGATCTGCGTAAAGATAGTGAAACCTACGGAGAATGGTTTGGCGTGGAGTTGACAGAAGAAAATAAGAAGCAGTTTTATATCTCTCCCGGCTTTGCTCATGGATTCTTGGTACTATCAGATATTGCGGAATTCTGCTACAAATGCACCGATTTCTACCATCCGCATGATGAGGGCGGACTCGCTTGGAACGACCCGAAGATCGGTATCAAGTGGCCGGAAATCATCGGTGAATATCAAGGTTCTGCAAGCGCAAAAGGATATTCGCTACTAGATGGAACTCCGTTGAACGTTAGCGATAAAGACCAAAAGTGGTGTGTGATCTCTTCCGTTTAAACTATCGGCTATTCTTTCGCAGCAACCTATTCATATACCTACAAAAAATGTTATATCAATTGTCAAGTGGTATAACACACCCGCTGCGGATATACATTGTCAGAGGGTATTTTCCCTTATTTTCCAAATATCCTCTCGTCAACCTGCACTATGTAAGCTTCAACCTTTTGTCGATGTTAAACAAGAAAATGGTAAATTTTAGCCACGGTGTCAATGTTGTCAGTAACGGGTCGATATGATGGATAATTATGGATGGTAAAAACAGGAAAATATAAACACCAATTATTGCGCTGCAATCCAAAGAATAGGACGGACGTCGCATCGAAAACTATTAACAAGTAGCCGATGATCCAAACTTCTCTACGAAAGCTAGTCCCGAAAGGGTATATTATTTGTGATAATAATCAAATAATATACCCTTTCGGGTATTTTTATATTTTAAATCGCTTGACAATAGTACCGATAGGGTGTAATATTAATTTGGTGATGAATATGAATCCTATTGCAGAATATGTTAAAGAAAACCGTAAGGCAGCCGGTTTGACACAGGAAGAATTTGCTTTGCGCTCGGGTCTTGGCTTACGTTTTGTCCGTGAACTGGAGCAGGGGAAGGCTACCGTCCGTATGGATAAGGTCAATCAAGCTCTTGCTATGTTCGGAATGGAAGCTGTACCGGGAAGAAAGGATGATCAGACGTGAGCGAATATCGTAGCGCACAAGTATTGGTGCGAGGACGGCTCGCGGGATTGCTGCTCGAGACAGACGCTGGGTATGCTTTTATTTATGACAATAACTATCTTCGTTCTGAACATCCTTCTGCGGTCAGTTTGACTTTACCTTTAAGAGAAGAAGCATATGAATCAAAAACTCTTTTTGCTTTTTTTGACGGATTGATTCCCGAGGGCTGGCTTTTGGATGTTGTTGTCCATAATTGGAAGCTCAGCGAAAAGGATCGCTTTGGTATTCTACTCGTTGCCTGCAAGGATCCGATCGGGAATGTTTCGATTCGGGAGGTGGCGGAATGAATTGTCTGTGCTGCGGAAAACCGATTATTGACGCCGCCTCCGAGCAAGAGAAGAATACCCAATGGCATAACCGCTGTGTGAAGAGATTCTTCGGCACCAAGGTGCTTCCCGATATCGAAGTGTCACAGGAGATGCTTGAACGGCTGGCGGTTGAGAGTACCAACAAGGGATTGACTGTTCCCGGTGTGCAGAAAAAGATGTCGCTACACTTGGATAACAGCGGAGAAAAACCGAGATTAACACTTATCAATTATCCGACAGGATATATCTTGAAACCGAATTCCGAGGACTATCCCTGTTTGCCCGAAGCGGAATATTTGGTTATGCAAATGGCTGAAAAGGCAGGAATCAAAACAGTTCCTCATGCGCTGATCCGTATCAAGGCTCAGGATAACGCCTTTGCGTATATCACCAAGCGCATTGACCGCAGAGACGGAAAAATGCTTGCTATGGAGGATTTCTGCCAGCTTGACGGTCGTATGACAGAGGACAAATACAAGGGTTCCTATGAGCGTTGTGCGAAGATCATTCAGCGTTATTCCTCCCGATCGGGGTTAGATATCACAGAGCTGTTTATTCGCGTTACCTTTTCTTTTATTGTCGGTAACTCCGATATGCATTTGAAAAACTTTTCGTTGATCGAAACAGACGAGAACAGCGGCGCCTATATTCTCTCTGACGCTTATGATATGCTCCCGGTCAACACCGTCAACCCTGCCGATACCGAGCAGACAGCGTTGACGCTTAACGGCAAAAAGCGTAATCTTCATCGGAATGATTTTTTGAAGTTTGCAGATAGCTGCGATATGGAGCGAACGGTTGCGAATCGTTTGATTGACAGATTGATCGGCAAACGGGATATTTTTGAAGGTATTGTAAACAGTTCGTTTTTAGCCGACGACTTGAAAGAAAACCTACGTTGTTTGATCTTTGATCGTATTGAAGCGTTATGCTGAACTATCGGGAGAGCAGGAGAAACAAGGTGACAAATGTATATACATTGAAGATAACCTATGTTGGTTGTGAAAACAAAATATGGCGAGAAGCGAAGATCTCTTCGAACGCATTTCTCTGTGATTTAGGATACATGATACTTGCTACCTTTGATACGATGGCGTATCATCTGTTTAGTATTTCACATAATGGAATCACATATGAGTTGCCGAGCGATGAAGAAGAAAATCCCGATGATCGGATGAGGAACTGTTAGAGTGAACAACAGAAAAACGAACGGGACCTAAATTCAGATTTGCGCAATCATTTATGTAATAGAAAAAGATACATGTTTCTGCTAGTGATTTGCATTTGATGGTAATAAGTCGATAGGAGAGCAGATAGATTATATCTTGATACAGGATTGTTGAGAAGCTTATTTGAAAAAATTTGCAAATTAGAATAGAATATGCTATATTATATGCAAGATATTTCATATTAAGGTGATAATGATGAAAATAACGGCTGATAATAACAATCTTGCTATCATGAAAGAGATTGGTGAGCGCGTCAAGCGTAGCAGACTGGATATGCAGCTCACTCAGAAAGAGTTGGCTCAAAGAGCCGGTATCTCCGCGCGGACGTTGTCGACGATCGAGAACAGCGGAGATGTTCGACTTGAAATCCTGATTCGTGTGCTTCGTGCGATGGGGCAGGTAGATAATCTGAATGTTCTATTGCCAGAGCTCGAGTTTAATCCAGAGGATTATCGGACACTCGGTAAGAGCCGTCAGCGCGTATCAAAACGCGAAAAGCAAAATGATCATAGCTCCGGTTGGAAATGGGGTGACGAGGAATGACTTTTGCCGAAGTATTATTATGGGGAACGAAGATCGGAACGGTTGCTCTGCCGGATGACAGCCATATCGCGACCTTCCGATATGATAATGATTTTTTGCACAGTGGGATTGAGGTTGCTCCTCTCACGATGCCGCTGAACACACGTCAGTATTCCTTTGCCGGTTTGTCGGCGGAGTCGTTTCATGGTTTGCCGGGCTTGCTCGCCGATTCTTTGCCTGACAGGTTTGGTAACGCGATTATCGATCAATGGCTGGCTTCTCAGGGTCGCACGCCGGAATCCTTTAATGCTGTTGAAAGGCTTTGCTATACCGGTCAGCGAGGTATGGGTGCGCTGGAGTTCAGACCGATAATAGGACCTAAGTTTAATGAAAAAGAAAAGATTGATGTTGACAGTCTGGTAAAGCTGGCTTCAGAGATCTTGACACAGCGCAATGAATTGCGTTTTTCTGCCGATAATCATGTGATGCAGCAGATTATGCAGGTGGGTACGTCCGCAGGCGGTGCGAGAGCGAAAGCCGTCATCGCCTGGAATGAAGAGACCGATGATATCCGCTCGGGACAGATCAACGCCGGTGAAGGATACGACTATTGGCTGATCAAATTTGACGGAATAACAGGCAACGGTGATCATAATGCAAAAGACCCTCCGAACTACACCAGGATCGAGTATGCGTATTATCTGATGGCAAAAGCGGTCGCTATCAAAATGAATGATTGCAGGCTGTATCGCGAGAATAGCTTGTATCACTTTATGACGAAGCGCTTTGACAGGGAGCCTGAAAGCGGCAGAAAGATCCATATGCAGACCCTCGGAGCTATCGCGCACTATGACTTCAACGATGAAACAGCAACAAGCTACGAGATGGCTGCCGGTGTGCTGCGTAAGCTGAATCTGCCCTATGAAGATATGGAACAGTTATGCCTTCGCATGATATTCAATGTGCTGGCGAAAAACTGTGACGATCATGTCAAGAACATTTCTTTCCTGATGAATCGTAAAGGTGTATGGAGATTGGCTCCCGCATACGATTTGACCTACGCGTATCACCCGGCAAACCGATGGCTCCGGGCTCATCAGATGAGCGTCAATCAAAAGCGTTCGGAAATTACGGATAAGGATATGATCGCCTGCGCTGCTGCGATGGATATTTCTGAGACAAAGTGCATGCGGCTGATCCAAACAGCGAAAGAAGTCATTTCCGATTTTAGCACATTCGCGGAACAAGCAGAATTGCCGTCCGATGTGATTGAGCGTATCCAAAATAGACTTGGATTTCATGATTGAAATATAACGAAAACAAGCGAGAATGTGAATGATTTGTCAATCACACTCTCGCTTTTGAATTGATTCGACGGAATTAATTCTGCATTATTTCATATCTAAGGTTTTCTCCTTTGCTGTGGCATATGCGTGAGTGACAGCGTATTATGAAGGATTATACTCATATTGCAAAGTCTATCTTTATTATGTATAATGAGATTAAATAATTTCCCAAGAATCAGCAGAGGCGGGTGGAATATATGCAAATTGAACAAGGAAGGATCATGAACGATTTTATCGAGCCGAATAAGCATCAATATACGGTTCCGGTATATCAGCGCAACTATGAGTGGTCGCGTGAGCAATGCGAGAAGCTGTTTCATGATATCGTACAGGCATATAAAAGCGATAAGACCCACTTCTGCGGTTCGGTCGTTTATGCGCAGCTTTATGAGAAAAACGGTATATATTATCACATCATTATTGACGGTCAGCAGCGCATGACGACGATCTATATTCTCCTGAAAGCACTGCTTGATCTCTCCGACACCGAATCAAAAAAGGAGAAGATGATCGAAGCGCTCTTCAATAAAGACAAGTATGATGCATATTCCATCGATCGCCAGAGCAAGCTAAAGCTCAAGCCGATCAAATCGGATAATAATCAGCTGATGCTGTTGATGGAAGATCGCTATGAGGAGATGGATAAGACGGGTGAGATTTGGGAGAATTATCAGATTTTCTGTGAACTGATCCGCAATACCCTTGAAGAAGATGATTTAGATGTAAAAGATATCTACCGCGGAATGGAGAAACTGATTTGCGCAAAGATCAAGCTTGATTCCGACGATAATGCGCAAGAGATATTCGAACGCATCAACTCCACCGGAGTACCGCTGAGCCTTGCGGATAAGATCAGGAATTTCGTACTGATGACCGATGCTGAGCAGGAGCGCCTCTATACCGATTACTGGCTCGAAATCGAGCGGTTAGTCAGTAAGGATCAGCTGACGACATTCTTCCTGAATTATCTCAATATCAAGACAGAGGGATTTGCCAAAGAGAGCGAAGCTTATGACCTTTTCAAGACCATATACTATGAGAAGTCATACACAAATGAGAGTATGCTCAGCGAACTGCTCCACTATGCAGGCTATTTCCACACGTTCTTATACGGCGATGACCGTAAGTACAGCGAATGCGTCAATGAACTGCTCAAAAGCCTGCAGAAGTTGAAGCAGACGACAGTATTTCTCTTTCTGTTTCGCGTGTTTGACGACTTCGATCAGGGTGTGATCAATACCACTGAGCTTGAGAAAGTGCTTGCGTTTCTTTTAAACTATAGCATCCGCAGGCTGATTTGTGAGATCGGTTCTAACTCCCTGCGTGGTCTGTATAAAACGCTGTATTCCCGCGTTTTCGGTAAAGCAAGCAACAAAGAGCATTATTATGATTCGATCATTTCTTTCTTCCTGCAGTTGACCTCAAAGGATGCTATGCCTGATGATATTACTTTCCTCATGGCGTTAAAGGAAAAGAATCTCTATCGTAAGAATGCGCTGTGCCGCTTTTTGCTCGTAATGATCGAGAATCGCGGTAAGGAGCAGTTGATTACCGACAATCTGACGATCGAACATGTACTTCCTCAAAATAAGAATCTTTCTACCTCTTGGCAGAATATGCTGGGCGAGAACTGGGAGACGGACCGCGACCGTCTCTTGCATACACTCGGTAATCTTACTCTTACAGGATATAACAGCGAGTTGGGAGATAAACCGTTTGAAGAGAAGAAGAAACTTCTCTCTGAGGTAAACACAAAGGTGGTCGAACTGTTTAAGGACATCAAGACCTGCGAACGGTGGAATGCAGAGACAATTGAAAAACGTGCCGATCGGCTCGCCGATCTCATTTTAAATCTATTCCCGCTGATATTGCCCGAAAACCGTATTTCATTTGCAGACCCGCGATATCATGAATATACCTGTGAAGATCCGCAGGAAGCAACCTATAAAACGCCTCAGTATTATGTTTTGCAAGGTGAGCGCGTGAATACGTCGAGCTTTGCCCAGATGCTGCGTTCCGTGATCCTGCGGTTGTATGCGCTGGATCCGAGCCCGATCGAGCAGATGGCTCGTGCCGATGAACAGCTTTTGCCGTGGTCGCAGAACATTCTGTTCTCCTATGACCCCTCAAAGGTAACGGGAGATTTTCATATCGACGGAACAACGATTCTTGTGAGTCAGGGATTTTCTGCATCCCATATCGTACAGATTATTCGGGCGCTGCTTGAGAAATATGATGTTGACCAAGACGACTTTGTCTATTCAGCCCGTTCCTCAAAAAATCAGGACTGATGATCGGAGTGATTCAAAATAATATCGACGATCATTCATGGTGAAAAAACGATTCGAAGTATGATGTAGAGCAACAGGAAAAGTATAGATCATATCTTAATGCTCTTCAAAAGATCGCACGCATACAGTCTTTATACTATTCAAAGATGTATGCGTGCATTTTCATTCAATCGTTTATGATAACAGATCTCCATTCGTAGGATTATCAAGCACCTTACCATGCTTATCAAAACGCAAACCGTGACAGGGAGATACCCACGACCGTTCGGCGCTGGTTCATTTCAGCGTACAACCGAGCGGGTGTTTTTCTCGAAAACACAATTATAATAGAATAAAGTTGATTATTAGATGATACAGGTATATCAATCTCAATAAAAGCGATTGAATACACATTTTATGTTTTGTAACGGTAAACAATTTGACGCTGAAAAGAAGTAAATACTGTTTTGAAGGGTAGTATGTATATGAGGATATTTGAAGATGTCATGGAGCCGGGAGTTGAGCTTGTATACGATAGTGGGTTTATGATCCCGGAGTATTTAACAATCAAGGAAATACTGCATATCTCTAATTCAGATCATTTGGATCCTACCTCGCTCTTGTCTTCGACAGCTTATGTTTACAATCAAAACCTTTATTTGACGGATGACAGCGGAAATATAGCCTTTATTGATTGCCATTTGTGTCATGTATCACCCACAAAACGGCTTAGGCTATCTCATTCGGAGTATCGCAAAGCAGGATCAAAGGATAGAGACGCAGGCCATCTCGGACTTTCGTTGGGACAGCACCCCAGCATTGCAATGGAACAGGACAGAACCATGAACCGTTATGGTATCTGGCGTATCTTTGAACGTTATTGGGTCGAAGTGCTTAATAATGATGATTCTGCACATTTATTGGGCGTGTTCGCAGAGGGATGTGAGGGAACATACAGTCCTTTCTGGTGTATCCATGAGGAGATCAATGGTGAAGTCAATGAATATGTTTTCACCAATGACGATATGCAGTAGCTCTAATTACATTGGATAATAAATAAAGACATAAATGAGGTAAGGAATATGGAATTATTATATATTTGGATCAATCAGTCACAGAACGGACAGTTATTAAAAAAAGGGTTTAATCTTTCTCCGCGATATTCATTCAAGTTGGAGATCAACGAAGACCGATATGAGCTGTCGAATGATCCTGCTTGGCAGGGAAAAGAATCTATTTTCAAAAGCGACGTCATTACAAACGTGACAGCCGTGGTAGGTAAAAACGGAACAGGAAAGACAACCTTTTTAAGTAATTTATTCCATGCTGACGGAACACCGTATACAGATCATGATGATCCTGAATATGCGGCGATGAACACATATAAAAGGGAGCGCTCTTATTGTATCTTGATGTACCAAGGGGCTGATTCACCTTTCATAATTCATAATATCAAAGACAAGGAGGTCCTCAGCACAGATGGATTCCCTGTATATGACTTGAATCAACGAGATACATGGGAGCAGTTTTTTGATGATCCGCAAGGCTATAATGCCGTTTTGAATATATATCTGTCCAATTCGCAGTTTGGAGTTGATGGGTTTAGGGGGATTGGCTCACTGGGTCAGAGAAAAACCATTTCCCTGATTCCCGATAATATCAATTTCCTTAGCGATAAGTTTTATCAAAATCTTTTAGGAATGGCGCAGTTCCAGCATGATATTCCGGGCATCGAATGGAGAAGAATCGTTTTTAAGAATAAATCTTTAGGGGACTTTCAATCTCTTTGCGATCTGCTGTATTTTGATTACTTACATGAAACCGGAAAAGAGTCATCCTATGATTCGATCGTAAGCAATTCTATTGTAATCAAACCGACTTCTCCGATTGAAATCATGGAAAAAAGCTATCCTCAACTAATGAATTATGAATATGAAAAACAGGTGCCTGAGAAATTAAAGAACCAATTTCATCTGTATCAATGTTTCAAGAAACTTGTTCGACGGCCTGATATGTATGAGGATTTTGTGATAAGCTTTTTGTACTTGTTCCTCATCACAGAGTATGTTTTTAACAGCAGTTTATCTTTTCCTGATGAACTGTCTGATTATAAAGCGATAAAAGCTTGGATTGAATCAAATAAAGAAAACATGTGTGCAGAGCCTTACTATTTTAACGCTCTGACTGAAATCGAAGGGTTAAAAGCCTTGCTTGATATGGCGGATAATATTCGAAATTTTGTGCCGGAAAGAGATGGCGCATATAAGCATGGCAAGCTGTTTGAAAAATCTAATCACACTGCATATTACGGCTTGCTGGCTTTTGTGAAAGAGCTATTTGCGAAGGAATCTTCCTTTGTTCTGCGGTATCTAAAGATAACGCTTCCCGGAATGTCGTCCGGCGAGAGAGCGTTTCAAAACTTGTTTTCATGGCTGAATATGATGCCGTATTTCTCGAAGATAGACAGCGGGATAATCCCGGAATTACCGCACAGTATCATGCTCCTTGTTGATGAAGTAGATTTATACATGCACCCCGAGTGGGAACAACACTTTGTAAAAAATATGATCACGGAGTTGGAAAACCAGTTTTTGGGGCATGAGATACAGTTGGTCATGGCTACTCATTCACCGCTATGCTTATCTGATATTCCGCGTGACAACTGTATATATCTGGACAGAAACGAGAACGGAGAAGTAACTGTTGTTGAACGACAAAAGATGAAACAGACCTTTGGCTGCGATATTTATACACTTCTGAGTGAGGCGTTTTTTATGGGAGATATCACGATGGGCTCTTTTGCGCATGATTATATTCAAAAGCTCATTGAGCGATTGAAGGATGACTCCCCGATCACGATGACTGAAATTAATATTTTTCAGAATCAGATAGCATATATCGGAAATCCGATGATTGCGGCAAAACTTCGTCAAATGCTTGATCGTCGGACAAAGGCGGATCTATATATCCGAAAGCAGTATTTAGAAAGTGAATTGGAAAAAGTAAACCATCAGCTGAGGTAAATGAGAATGATTCCGATAAAACACTATAACAACGATAATCCCATTCTTCATAAAAAAGATGTTGATCTTTTTTGCGAAAAGCTTTTGGAAAGACGCAACAAGATTTCAACATTAGACAAATGGTGCGAAGCATATCTGCCAACAGAAAATGGGAAGAAGTATACTTTCAGAGATGTTGTCAAGGCAACACCTGAAAAGCTGGTTCTGTTGAAACAGCATTTGGACAGCTTAGGAGATACCGCTTTGGATGACATAAATGATGAGCTATACAATCATGATAAGGACGGTAATAGGAAGTCTAGCTATATCATCGATACCTTGTATGGGAATATGGGGGATAAAGCAAAGGACCTTCTAGCGACATCACTAAATGTCAAAGTTTGTCCGTATTGCAACAGGAATTATGTGTATTCTTATAACGGGGTGCATACCTGTCAATTTGATCACTTTTTCAGCAAATCGAAATATCCGATACTGGCTGTCTCCTTCTATAATCTAATTCCGGTATGTGGCGGATGCAATCATAAAAAAAGCGATAAAGATTTTTTGTTTAACCCGCATTTGGCTGAGAAAGAAATCTTTCGCTTTTCTTACAGTATCACCAACGCTGACTTTTATAAAAACGAGAATTCTGTCGAAGTGGAGATCTTTGATGATGACGGTCTGTATCGGGAGCAAATGGATATACTGAAACTGAGGGATATTTATCAAGGACATAGAGATATCATTACCGATCTCGCGAGAAAACACTTGATGTTCTCTGATACATATATAGAAGCTCTTGCACGTGAATTCGAAGATATTTCAGAGGCTGAGGTCAAGGAGTTGATCTATGGCGTTCCTCTTTCTGTTGAAAATGCAGGGAACCGACCTTTATCAAAATTTACAAGGGATATCCTGAAAGAGATGGAAGCAAAAACAGAATTAATTGAGGCAGAATAAGATTAATTTCTGTCAAGTTCGGAATGCATTTGAATCCCTTAATTATTTCGCAGGAATATTATTATATCAGAGATAAACTTGTGAATTCATTAGAAGATCCCTTTGATGAATGAGAAACGGTTCATCAAAGGGATACTAAAAGGGCTCACTATAATTGATTTGATTCTTTAGCGCACGTATAAATTCCAAGGAATCGTCTTTACAAAATTGATCAAATAGTGGTATAATAACTAAGTATAGAAAATGATTAGGATAAGGGAGTGAAAAGATGAGTAATCGTTCAATCAGGGACTGGAGCAGAATATATATCATGCATAAAGACAGACGTGTTGCGACGATCCATAAGAATGGACGATGCACCATCTATTATCCTTCTTTCATGCCTTATAATCTGTATTTGGAAAAAGAAGACGACCTTGACACAAGATTAAGCAATCTCAGTAACTTTTATTATTGGTGTTCGAGCCGTTTGTTGACGCTTGATCGCAAATATGCTAAGGAGATCATGAACAGCATCGGTGCTATGCAGGCTGTTACCGACAAAGACAGAGCCATGATTGCAATCTCTTACCACTGTCTGAGCCTGACAGATGTATTCTGGGTCAAAATGGATCGCGAAGAATTGGAATATTCGCAAATCAGTCTGTATCGTCATTCACTGAGCAACGCTTTCGCAGATGTCAGCCTGAGAGGTATTTCACTCACAGTTCAGAATGCCAATTTGATATCCGATCAGGATGTCGCCGGGGATATCGGAACTCAGGGAGTAGCGCCAAAAGCATGGATACGCCGCGAGGATGGGTTTTATCTTTTCAAAGACGGCGATGAGCGTGATGTGAAGGCTGAGCTTTTAGCGTCAAAAATCGTCGATTGTTTTGACATCGATCATGTGTCATATTCAAAAGATTCATTTTCCGGAAATGAGGTTTCAAAGTGTAAGATCATTACATCGGAGGGGTACGGCATTGTTCCGTTCGAGTATGTCTCTGTATACTGTGAGAATCACGATAAGGATCCGTTAGAATTTGTCCTGAAGCATGACAGTTATCAGTTTTACATGATGAATATCATCGATTACCTGATCGGCAATACCGACAGGCATTGGGGCAACTGGGGCTTCTTGGTGAATAACACCAATAATAAACTTGTCGGATTGCACCCGCTGATGGACTATAATAAAGCGTTTTTGTCCTACGATACAACTGAGGGAGTCAGGTGTCTGCCGCGAGGCGAGAACTACACGCAAAAGCAGGCCGCGTTGGAGGCAGTCAGCAAAATCGGATTGAATCAAATCAAGGAAATCAAACCGGAGTGGTTTGAGAATGACGCAGAACGCAGGATGTTCTTTACCCGTTTGTTCATCTTGAAAGATGCGTTAGGGATCAATCATCCCACCGTTGAAGAAGTTGTAGCTTCTTCAAGATGAAAATGTAAATAGTATAATCAAATCGAACAAAGCCGATGTCGGACAGTAGTTAACCGACATCGGCTTTTCTTTTCATTAACGATATGCGAAACACAAAAATCCAACAATATCAAGATAAATAATCACATAATTCTATATTCGACACCGCAGCACCCCTCTCGGATAGTCATGGTCAGGGCTGATCAGCAGACAATCCTCTCGTCAACCCGCACTATGTAAGCTTCAACCTTTTGTCAATGTTAAACAAGGAAACGGTAAATTTCAGCCACGGTGTCAATGTTGTCAGCGATGGGTCTATATGATGGGTAATTATGGATGGAAAAAACACCAATTATTACGTTGCTATCCAAAGAATGGGACAGGGAATTGTTCCGCTCTGAAACATTAAAAGCAGATATCAGGGAATTTTGATTTATTATGTGGTCAATAATGGTTGTTAAGTTATAACCGGTTGATCCGGTAATTGATAAATGTGCTCAGGCTTATATTTGACACACTTGCAACAGAATAGATTTGAAGATGTCTTTTGATAATATGCTAAAAGCTGTTTTTGATAATGTATGGTAGGTGAATTGACTATGAATGCGGATCTTTATGATAGACTGAAGAATAAAGAAGAGAAGCTCTCTTTGATCGGACTTGGTTATGTCGGCATGCCGATCGCGGTCGCTTTTGCGAACAAAGGTATCGACGTCGTTGGTTTCGACTTGAACAAGGCTAAGATCGAGTTGTATCAAAATGGTGTTGATCCGACCAACGAGGTCGGTAATGAAGCGATCAAGAATTCAACTGTAGACTTTACCTCTGATGAAACGAAGCTCAAAGAGACAAAGTTCCATATCGTAGCGGTGCCCACGCCTGTCAACACCGACCATACGCCTGATCTTTCACCCGTGATCGGCGCAAGCGAGATCGTCGGCAGAAATCTGACCAAGGGCAGTATTGTCGTCTATGAATCGACCGTTTATCCGGGTGTGACAGAGGACGTTTGTATCCCGATCCTCGAGCGCGAATCCGGCATGAAGTGCGGCGTTGATTTCAAGGTCGGCTACTCACCCGAGCGCATCAATCCCGGCGATAAGGTTCATCGTCTGGAGAACATCCGCAAGATCGTTTCGGGCATGGATGAGGAGAGCTTGTCGATCATCAAAAAAGTCTATGATATCGTAATCGAGGTCGGCACCTATCCTGTCAGCACCATCAATACGGCTGAGGCGGTCAAGGTGGTCGAGAACAGCCAGAGAGATATCAATATCTCATTTATGAATGAGCTTGCAATGGTGTTTGATCGTATGGGTATCGACACCAACGAGGTCGTTGACGGCATGAACACCAAGTGGAACGCACTCGGCTTCAGACCCGGTCTTATCGGAGGACACTGTATCGGTGTGGATCCGTATTACTTTACATACGAGGCAGAGAAGCTCGGCTATCACAGTCAGATCATCCTCAACGGTCGTATTGTCAATGACGGTATGGGCAGATATGTTGCCGAATCCGCTGTCAAAGAGATGATAAAGGCGGGACAAGCCCCAAAAAATTCCAAGATGGTTATTCTGGGATTGACCTTCAAGGAGAATTGCCCCGATACGCGCAACAGCAAGGTCGATGATATCATCAAGAGCCTGAACGAGTACGGCATTACCCCGATCATAGTTGATCCGTGGGCGAGTGAGCGCGACGCGATGCATGAGTACGGCGTGACCTTAACTAAACTCGAGGACGTCAAAGACGCCGATTGCATTATCGCAGCGGTGGCGCATGATGAGTTCAAGGCACTGTCGCTCGATGAGCTCAAAGCACTGTATCGTGCGGATTTACCCGATAGAGAAAAGGTGCTGCTGGACGTCAAAGGTATCTACAGTGTGTCTGATTTGAAAGCATCGGGCATGAGCTACTGGAGAATAAAAAATCAGCGAGTTTATCGGTATTCGGTAAGCTCGCTTTTTCTGATTAATATGAATTGACAGTGCTGACAGAAAGTAATATAATTATGATGGTTTATTATGAAAAATGCCGAACAGATTGATATGGCAACAAATTGGGAATACAGATATATGACTATATTGAAGGAAAAAACCATCCTCATCACCGGCACCGCCGGGTTTATCGGCGCTAATCTGGTGACGGAGCTGATGAAAACAGATGAGCCGATTACGATCATCGGGCTCGATAATATGAACGACTACTATGATGTATCGCTCAAGGAGTATCGGTTGTCGGAGATTGAGAAGCTCACCGCTGAGAAAGAGCAGGTGAGCTGGAAGTTCATCAAGGGCGATCTGGCAGACAAGGCGCTGATCGTTAATATCTTTGACGAGTATAAGCCTGACATCGTGGTTAATCTCGCGGCGCAGGCAGGTGTGCGCTACTCGATCACCAATCCCGACGCCTACATACAAAGCAATCTGATCGGCTTTTACAACATTCTTGAAGCCTGCCGTCATTCCTATGACTATGGGGCAAAAGGCGTGGAACATCTGGTTTATGCCTCGTCATCCTCGGTCTATGGCGGCAACACCAAGGTGCCTTTCTCGACTGATGACAAGGTGGATAATCCCGTGTCCCTCTATGCGGCGACCAAAAAGAGCAACGAGCTGTTGGCTCATGCTTATGCAAAGCTCTACAATATCCCGTCGACAGGACTACGTTTCTTCACGGTTTACGGTCCCGCGGGACGTCCCGATATGGCGTACTTCGGCTTTACCAACAAGCTGATCAAAGGCGAGACGATTCAGATCTTCAACTACGGTAACTGTAAACGTGATTTCACCTATATTGACGATATCGTCGAAGGCGTACGCCGTGTGATGATGAAAGCGCCCGAGCGCAAGGTCGGCGAGGATGGATTGCCCCTGCCGCCGTATGCGGTCTATAACATCGGAAACAGCAGTCCCGAGAATTTGCTCGACTTTGTCGACATCCTTCAGCAGGAGCTGGTCAGAGCAGGCGTTCTGCCCGAGAATTACAATTTTGAAGATCATAAAGAGCTCGTCCCCATGCAGGCGGGAGACGTCCCGATTACCTATGCGGATACCTCCGCATTAGAACGGGATTTCGGCTTCAAGCCGTCAACCCCATTACGCGAAGGCTTGCGCAAGTTTGCGGAGTGGTATAAAGAGTATTATAAAGTTTGATTATTGCAAGAGGTAACGATCATGAAAATCGCAGTAGCGGGCACCGGATATGTCGGCTTGTCTATCGCGGTGCTTTTAGCACAGCATAACACCGTCAAGGCGGTCGATATCGTTCCCGAAAAAGTGGAATTGATCAATAACAAAAAATCGCCCATTCAGGACGAATACATAGAGAAATACTTGATAGAGAAGGAGCTTAATTTAGAGGCGACCCTTGACGCGGAGTACGCTTACAAGAATGCGGACTTCGTTGTGATCGCCGCTCCGACCAACTACGACAGCAGGAAGAACTTTTTTGATACATCCGCTGTTGAAGCTGTCATCGATCTCGTCATGCAGTACAATCCCGACGCGATCATGGTGATCAAGTCCACTATTCCCGTCGGGTATACCGAACACATTCGCGAGAAGACCGGCAGCAAGAATATCATCTTCAGCCCGGAGTTCCTGCGTGAAAGCAAGGCGTTGTATGACAATCTCTATCCGTCGCGTATCATCGTCGGCACGGACAAGGATGACGAACGGTTGACAGAGGCGGCGCAGACTTTTGCGAAGTTATTGCAGGAGGGTGCGATCAAAGAGGATATCGAGACCCGAATCATGGGCTTCACCGAGGCAGAGGCGGTCAAGCTGTTCGCCAATACCTACCTCGCTCTGCGCGTCAGCTACTTCAACGAGTTGGATACCTACGCCGAGATGAAGGGCCTGAACACACAGGACATAATCGAGGGCGTTTGCCTCGACCCGCGTATCGGCGCTCACTATAACAACCCGAGCTTCGGCTACGGCGGTTACTGCCTGCCGAAAGACACTAAACAGCTGCTCGCAAACTATGACGAAGTGCCGCAGAATATGATGTCCGCGATCGTGGAGTCTAACCGCACGCGCAAGGATTTTATCGCCGACCGCGTTCTGGAAAAGGCGGGCTACTACCATGAGAACAGCGTCTATGACAGTCACGCAGAGCACAGCGTGACGATCGGCGTGTATCGCCTGACGATGAAGAGCAATTCAGATAACTTCCGCCAAAGCTCGATCCAAGGTGTTATGAAGCGCATCAAGGCAAAGGGCGCGACGGTCATCGTATATGAACCGACGCTCGAGAACGGTACTACCTTCTTCGGCTCTGAGGTCGTAAATGATCTTGCTGAGTTTAAAAAGCGTTCTAACGCCATCATCGCTAACCGCTATGACAGCGTCCTGGATGACGTTGAGGATAAGGTTTATACCAGAGATCTGTTCAGAAGAGATTGATAAAAGGGAAGGATCATTATGTCGAGTTTTACAGGGGCTACCCTGATGATCACAGGCGGTACGGGTTCGTTCGGACATACTGTACTCAAGCACTTTTTAACAAGCGATATCGGAGAGATCCGTATCTTCTCGCGCGATGAGAAAAAGCAGGACGATATGCGCCATGATCTTCAGGCGCGTTTTCCCGAATACGCCAACAAGGTGAAGTTCCATATCGGCGACGTTCGCAATGCGCGGTCTATCAAGGACGCCATGTGGGGCGTTGATTATGTGTTCCACGCGGCGGCATTGAAGCAGGTGCCGTCCTGCGAGTTCTTCCCGATGGAAGCCGTTCGCACCAATGTTGAGGGTACCGACAATATGCTCCATGCGGCGATTGACTGCGGCGTCAAGCGCGTCGTCTGTCTGTCGACTGACAAGGCGGCGTATCCGATCAACGCGATGGGTATTTCAAAAGCCATGATGGAGCACGTCGTCTCCGCAAACGCCCGTGTAGCGGCTGAGCGCGGAGGCACGGTCATCTGCTGTACGCGTTACGGTAACGTCATGTGCAGTCGCGGATCGGTCATCCCGCTGTTCATTGACCAGATCAAAGCGGGCAATCCGATCACGATCACAAACCCCGATATGACCCGCTTCTTGATGAACCTTGATGAGGCGGTCGATCTCGTCAAGTTTGCTTTTGAGCACGCCAACCCGGGCGACCTCTTTATCCAGAAGGCTGACGCCTCCACCATCGGCGTGCTGGCACAGGCAGTGCAGAAGCTGTTCGGCGATACCGGCACCAAGATCATCGGCACCCGTCACGGCGAGAAGCTATACGAGACATTGATGACCCGTGAAGAGCGTCTGCGTAGTGAGGATATGGGCAAATACTTCCGCGTAGCGGCAGACAGCCGCGATCTGAATTATGACATATTCGTCGTCAAGGGCGAAGTCGCCACCGAGGCGGACGAGTCCTATACCAGCCACAATACCAACCTGCTGGATGTTGACGGCACGGTCGAAAAGATCCTCACCACCGACTATGTGAAAGAGGCGTTGAAATGAGCGATTATTCAAACGTAAAATGGAAAGATAACGGCAAGTTAAAGCTGCTGATCATCGTCGGCACACGCCCCGAGATCATCCGCCTAGCCGCAGTCATCAATAAGGCGCGCAAGTATTTTGATACCATCCTCGCGCATACCGGTCAGAACTACGACTACAACCTCAACGGCGTGTTCTTCAAGGATCTGTCGCTTGATGATCCCGACGTCTACCTCGATGCGGTCGGCGCCGATCTCGGCGAGACGATGGGCAATATCATCGCGAAAAGCTATCAGCTCATGGCTGAGATCAATCCCGATGCGGTATTAGTTCTCGGCGACACCAACTCTTGTCTAAGCGTTATCGGTGCAAAGCGTCTGCATATCCCGATCTTCCATATGGAGGCGGGTAATCGCTGTAAGGACGAGTGCCTGCCCGAGGAGACCAACCGCCGCATCGTCGATATCATTTCCGATGTCAATATGGCATATTCCGAGCACGCGCGCCGCTATCTTGCCGATACGGGGCTTCCGAAGGAACGCACCTATGTGACAGGCTCTCCGATGGCGGAGGTTCTGCACAATAACCTCGCACAGATCGAAACGTCGGATATCCATTCTCGTCTCGGATTGGAGAAGGGCAAATATATTTTGCTCTCCGCTCACCGTGAGGAAAATATCGACACCGAAAAGAACTTCATCAGCCTGTTTACGGCGATCAATAAAATGGCAGAAAAGTACGATCTGCCGATCCTCTATTCCTGCCATCCTCGTTCTAAGAAGCGCTTGGAAGAGAGCGGATTTGTTTTGGATAAGCGTGTTATACAACATGAGCCTTTAGGTTTCCATGACTACAACTGCCTGCAGATGAACGCCTTCGCGGTCGTGTCCGACAGCGGTACACTGCCAGAGGAAAGCTCCTTCTTCACAAGCATCGGCAAGCCGTTCCCCGCCGTCTGCATCCGCACCTCCACCGAACGCCCCGAGGCGCTCGACAAAGCCTGCTTCATCCTCGCCGGCATCGATGAAAAGAGCCTGCTCCAGGCGGTCGATACCGCCGTTGAGATGAATAAGAACGGCGACCTTGGTATTCCTGTTCCCGATTATACGGACGAGAATGTCTCTGACAAGGTCATCAAGATCATCCAGTCTTATACAGGTGTCGTCAACAAAATGGTGTGGAGAAAAGACGTATGAATATCTTAGTCACAGGCGCGAAAGGTATGGTCGGACAGGCTTTGGTCGCAAATTTAAAAAACATCCGCGACGGCAAGAACCGCACCAGACCCGCGCTGAATATCGAAGAGATATATGAATATGATATCGACAGCACCGAGGCGGAGCTGGACGAGTATTGCCAAAAGGCGGACTTCGTCTTTAATCTTGCGGGCGTGAATCGTCCGAAGGATAACGCGGAGTTCATGCAGGGCAATTTCGGCTTCGGCTCCAAGCTGCTCGATACCTTGAAGAAGTATGATAATAAAGCTCCTGTGATGCTGTCGTCATCCATTCAGGCGACCCTGATCGGTCGCTATGGGGAGAGCGATTACGGCAAGTCAAAGCTCGCGGGCGAAGAATTGTTCTTCAACTACGGCGAGGAGAATGGAGTAAAGGTCGCAGTCTATCGTTTCCCGAACCTCATGGGTCACAGTCGTCCGAACTACAACAGCGCCGTGTCCACCTTCTGCAACGCTATTGCGAATGATCTGCCTTTTACCGTCAACGACCGCAGCGCGACGGTCGAACTGCTCTATATCGACGACCTTGTTGAAGCAATGTTTGATCTGCTCGAGGGCAGGGAAAAGCGCTGTGATTATGATGGGTTAAATCCTGTAGAAAAGGCAGACGGCCGCTATTGCTATGTGCCGCTGACCTATACGGTCACCCTCGGCGAGATCGTCGATCTGCTCAATGAGTTCAAGGCGCAGCACGACACCCTGATCGTCCCGCGTATCCCCGACGGCAGCTTTGCGAAGAAGCTGTACAGCCTTTATCTGAGCTATCTGCCGACGAAGGACTTTAAGTTCCCACTCAAGATGAATTGCGATGACCGCGGCTCCTTCACCGAGCTTTTGAAAACCGCCGATCACGGACAGTTCAGCGTGAATATCAGTAAGCCCGGCATCACCAAGGGTCAGCACTGGCACAACTCTAAGTGGGAGTTTTTCATCGTCGTCAGCGGTCGCGCGCTGATCGAGGAGCGCAATATCCACACGAATGAAAAGGTCAGCTTTGAGGTATCGGGCGACAAGATCGAAGCTGTTCACATGATCCCCGGCTGGACGCATAATATCATCAATCTGTCGGATACCGAGAACCTCGTCACCCTTATGTGGGCGAATGAACTATTTGACCCGAATCATCCGGATACGTTCTTTGAACCGGTTTGATATGTACATAAAAGACTGAACCTTAAGCGGGTTCAGTCTTTTTGCATGGTATTTATACTCTTTTACTTTCTTTTTATTACCGAATAAAGATCAATTTTATTCTTGAACTTTACCCACTCTGCTTCGGGTGTATCATTCTTTTTAGCGGTCAATAATGTTTCGGTAATATACGGACGCTCTAAAATATAGCTGTCTAAGTTCTCGGGAAGGGAATCTTTTGCGCGGGATAAAGAAGCGAGGGTATTCATCGTCTGTATCTCGCGGTCATTTAAATTCAGCACTTCCGCCATTTTTTTAAGTATCGGTTTTGACGGAGCGGGACGTTTTCCTGATTCTATATACGATTGGTAAACACTTGAGATACCGACTGTTTTAGCAAAGACATTCAGTTTTATCATTCTGTCGAGCCGTTCTTTTTTAATAAATTCTCCAAATGTCTGTTTCATAAAATAACACTCCGTTTGCAAAAAAATGTCGGATAAAATCAAAATTTGTAAAAACTGCTAAAATTATTTTACAATAATTTATAAAAAATGTCAATTGAAAATATCTACAATAAATGGTAAACTGGTTTTAGTTTATCATTGACATTATTCGACGAGTATTTTATAATTTAGTAAAATACTTTAGGAGCGATGTTAAATGATGACGAAAAGCGAAAAACAGGTAATGGATCTGCTTTGGAGCGTCAATAAGCCTCTGTCGTGTACCGAAATCGTTGAGTTATCCGGAGACAAGACATGGAAGGACAGCTATGTTCATTCTCTCATCAAGTCATTGATGAAGAAGGGCATCGTAAAGATAGAGTCTTTCGAGCTGATCTCCCGCAGCTATGCGCGTAAGTTCTCACCCAAGATGACCAAAGAGGAGTATTATCTCAACGAGTATCTCGAAGAGAACCCCGAGAATAAGATGCCTGCTCTGTTTGCCGCTTTTGCCGACAGCAAAGCCGATGAAGAGTCCATGAAAGAAATCGAGCAAATGATCAAGGACTGGAAAAAGTCAAAGGGAATCAAGTAATGGATATAGGGCAGTTCGTATTTCCGTTTATCATGGCTGTACTCACAAACAGCCTCATGATAGTGATCATCTATTTTCTGCGAAAGGTCCCTTATTTTTCAAACTTATTCAGCGTGTGGTTCATGGTCATCCTGTACCTGTTCTGTGTGCTGAGGATATTCCTGCCGATCGAGTTTCCCGGGCTGCAGGTCATACTTGCGGATCGTTCTGTATATGTGTCGGTATTCGAGGCATTTATCAAAAGAGACGCAGACGGAATTGCTCGTCCTAATACTGCTCTCATAATCTTTCTCTGCGTATGGGCGGTCGGTATTATTATCATCGGTATACGGAATATTGTTTCACAGCGCCGATTTACACGTTATCTGATGGCGAACGGTGATTATGCTACCGATCATGAACGCGAGATTTTCTACGGTGTTGTCAAAGATGTTTTGAAGAGCGACAAGAATGTTGCACTGAGAAAGACAGATGTGATCACCGGTACACTGGTTGTCGGCTTGATACATAAGACGGTTTTGATCCCTGATGAAACTTATTCGGACGATGAATTGAGAATGATGTTCCGTCACGAGTGTATGCACATCAAAAACAAGGATCTTTGGATCAAGTTACTGATCCAGATCTATTGCTGTGTCTTCTGGTGGAATCCGTTTGCATATCTGCTGAAGAGTGATTTGGATATCTCCCTTGAGATGAAGTGCGACTTGAACGCAACCAAAGACCTCTCGGACGCCGAGAAGCTGACTTATATCGAAACGCTCAAGAATCGCAGCGTTAAGAAAAGCGGAGATAAACCGTTTGTCATATGCGCGGAGCTTACCGACGGAAAGAAGAAAAGCAAGTTGGTAACGCGAATAAAAGCTATCCTTGCCGACCCGCCGAAAAGAGCTGGGCAGGCGATATGGAATACAATGATAGCTATATTGTTTGTAGGTATCTTTGTAGGTTCTTATGTGTTCATTTGGCAACCGTTTTATGGATTTGAGATTAATGATGAGCAATATAGTATAGGATATAATGGATATATAGTAAATAATACTAATGGATATTTAGTAAAACAAAAAGATGGCAACTATCTATTTTATGTCGCTGATTTTCCTCCAGAAAAGATAACAAAAGAAGAAGTTGAGCAAGGAATGTATGAAGGTTATACTATTTACGAATAATAGTTAGGAGTAATCTGAATGAAAAACGCATTCAAAGCAATCATTACCATTTCACTTGCTGCGATGATGATGTTCTCAACTGTCGCAATTGTAAGTGCCAAGGAAGTAAACGAACCCAAGGATGAAATTGTAATCACTGCCGCTCAGGATGGTGATTCGGATTCGTCAAAGGCGTATCAACTTGTATGGAAGTATAAAGTTGAAAATGGGCATTTATATAAACGCAGGTGGAACGCTACTCTGGGACAGTGGTACGACACCAATTGGATTTTGGTATATTAATACATAAAATTACACTGCAAGCAATTGCAGTGTAAAAAAATATCAAACAATTTATAAATTATATAAATATCATATTTTAAAAATCATAAGTCAACAAAATAAATATAGGATAACCCCATATAACCCGCTCAACTTCTTCTAACCC
Source organism: uncultured Clostridia bacterium (assembly GCA_946183365.1). Lineage (GTDB taxonomy): Bacteria > Bacillota > Clostridia > Oscillospirales > Acutalibacteraceae > Ruminococcoides. Next base: position 29,055 of record CAMHAH010000003.1, on the reverse strand, counting down.
GGCCGCCGTTCATTCGGCGGCTGTTTTTATAATTGAAACGAAAACGTCGTATAGTCGTATATTTGTATATAACTCGTTTTATATCCGCTTTATTCAATTCGACGAAATAAGAGGCAAAAATTCTTATAAATAGCATATTGATATTATAATAAAGAAAGTGTTAATGTTTATTATAAATAGAAAGATATAGTATTAAACAGTCGAAATAACATTGAAACTATTGCAGAACTATAATATATTAGGAGGTTACCAATGAAAAGGAACAAAATAAGCTATCACTACTATTTATCTGAGCCTTGGGGCAAGGCGGTCCTGTTTGTGGCGTTGTTCTTCTGCTTTCTCAATATTCTATACTACATTCCGTGGCTGGATAAAATGCTTGCCAGCAGTATGAATATCTGGCAGCTATTGATCAATGCCGGTTTATCTCTCGGCATAACAACAGGAGTGATCTGCATTGTCAATAAGAAGACTAAAAAAGATACTAAAGTTATTTCAAACGAAAGACTTATCAAAAGAGATGATCAGTTACCTGATATAAAAGAAAAAAGCGGATTATATATCCTCACCGGAGAAAGCGGCTGCGGAAAATCCACCCTTTTACGCGATTTGTTTGAACATGAGGAAAACTGCCTCTTTATGGATAAGGATTATTTTCTGCCGTGGTCTGAGGATCTGGACTTTGGCGGAAAGCGCTACGTCATTCTGGATCAGTTTGAAAATGCCTTACCGTTTTTTGATGAAGATAGAAAAAGGATAGTTGAAGACCTCTGCTCAAAGGATTGCCTTGTTATCCTGTCTTTTAAAGAAGAGGTGTACGGCAAAGTTTGTAAGCTGTTCGGCGATAAAATACGCAATGATCATTCAAGCGATGATAAAAATGTTTTTTGGCTTTCGTTAAACGAAAATGAGAAGATCTTACTGGAACGAGAAATGAATAAGTCGTTTAACAGGAAAAAAGGACAGAGCGAACTGTTTGATGATATGCTCGACAGTATCCGTGATAATAATATGACTTTGATCAGGTTTTCATTTTTAATGAAGATGATCAAAGATAAAGGAACAGAAAAAGCCGATTACAATTATCTTGAGTTCGAAAGAGATTATGATTTGTTGATCAAAAACTACATCAAAGATGTAATAGATGATTACTATTATTCTCAGTTAGCTCACCAGATTTTATATCTTCTTTGTCTTGACGCAAACGGTATCTACTCGGCAAGACTATCGGACTTCAGAAATATAACTCTTGCGTCGCAAGAGGAGATAAAGAGTACGTTAAGAGCGCTTGAAAATGACCAACTCATTCAGCTGCACCGAAAAGAAGAGGGATATACTAATATCAATGAATACGAGATAACGCACGATTATGTATTCGAAACCATTAAGAACATATGTCAGGAAAATATGCCGATCGGCTTCAGAAAGAATATAGAATACTATCATAACAATATCCAGCTGAAGCGTACAGAGGTTTCTTCTGCGATAAGTGAAGAAACGAATGAGATTTGTGAGGAGTTCAGCGGTAATAGAATAGAGGCAAAACCTTCTTCAAAACGCGCTTTCAGACCGATAGATATAGCGCTCATATTCATGCTTGCCGTTATCGCGGCGGTCAACGTGGTATTAATGATGTACTATTCCGGCAAAACGGGAGAAAGAAATATCCTTAGTTATTTGAATAACTTACATTTTCTCAACCCATATGCAAATAGGCAGGACGCTTATTTGGTGTTAGCGTTTATCAATGTGATGGTAGGTTTCTCGATTTATTATGTATACCATTACTATAAATATTTTTTACGCATCTTTCACCATAAACCGCTAAAAAAGGAAAGCAAAAATAAGACTGAAATCATCAAAGATTACAGATTTAGTAAGGTAGTAATGCTTGTAATGATCATAGGTTGTATCGGCTGTATTTCAGCATTTATATTTCCGGATTACTGGGCAATCGGATTGGGTGTTGAGATACTGTTGAACGGATGTTTATCATTTATGATTATTAAACACGCGCGAAGCAACGAAAGCAAGAGATTTATATCACTGGGGAGAAATATGTTATTCAGCGGAGCTGTAGTTATCTTCTTGGGCTATAAATATCATAATTATTCAGAATATAGTTTATTCTTAGCTTGGCCGTTCTTTTTGCTCTACGCCGCATTTATGTTTTTGTGTATTGTAAATCATATCAATAGAGAGAACACAATGACATTAGTAGGGACTATTCTATTTAACACCGAGTTGTATAAAAAGACAAACGGAAATAAGTAAGATGAGCTTTTGCATAAACTTACATATCAGTGTTGAATATTTCAGTAAATGGAAAACAGCGCCGGTTCTGACAGAGCATCAGAGCCGGCGCTGTTTTCGGTAACAAATATCAATAGCAGGATTGTCAAAGACTTTTCCGTGTTCGTCAAAGCGCGCTAAGAATGGTTATATGATCAAAGAATGAATAACAAAAACACAGCCTGCAATGTTGAAACATTTGCAAAATAATCAACCGCAAAATGAGATGCAAGTTTGACTTGAAGTACTTTGCTAAAACATTTCGAGCCTTGTTGTTGGGTATCCTTATCAATCCTCATAAACAAATTATTTGTTCACAAAACTGTTTATCGATTTTAGTGTATATTCAACAGTTTTTTAAATAAATGTTTTTTGTCGAAATCTGGATATTTATAGATAACATCAAATTATAATGATAAAATATATAATATAAGGGAATATCTACAAAATCTGAAAGAATACGGGTGTATTCTATTGAGGTGCAAAGTGGCTAACAAAATAAGAATAATTAATTTTGACAAATATTTAGAAAATTGGATTAATTCATATAATAAGCAGTTTGATGATGAATTAAAGATTGCTAACTATAAATCAATATCGTTTTGTACAAAGAATAAAGCATATCATATCCTGCAGATACAACCTAAAGGCAGTTTGATTGTAGATGGAGTAAACGGCTTATATATTGATGACAACGATGAAAAATATAAAGAAAGGATGCTAAGATCATTAGAATTATCATATGAATATATGTATGACTTAGTGCTTACTCCTGAGTATTCTGTACCATTATCATTAATTGATAGTATCATTGAAAATAGAGAAAAGATCAAATGTGGAACACTATATTGCCTTTGTTGCAATGGAACACCGTTAGAAAAGTTTAAGGAATGGCTTGATAATAAAAAAAGCGAGAAAGAGATAGAAATGTATTTAAGCTCTTTAAATAGTATCAACCCAAGCGAAATTGTTTGTTGTTTAATATACTTGGCTAAAATAAGATTCATAAGAAACGATCAGTCGTATTTTGAGCATCTGTTTATTGTGCCGCAATTTAAGACAAGTCCGATGAAAGATGAGAAGATGGACTTCGAATACAGATTTTTATCATGTGGAGAAGAAGTAATTGTATTTGGAAAAGAAGAAGACTATTTTTTGTCAATGATATGTGCAGATGTTTTTAATTACGAACTGATTTCATCGGTTAAAGAGTATTTATCTTCCCAAAATAAAAAAGCTGTGATTTTTCATCCGCAGCTAAACTATCGACCACAACATAATAATTTTAGATTTACCCGAGATTTGCTGATTGACTATGCTTCTAACGATTCAATAAGAGTAATAGCGTTAAACTGGGCAAAAGGAACAACATTTGTAAAGGAGGGAGACGAAATACCTGCGATAACCAATTCGTGGTCAACAATCTATAAAGCATTTTCATCAAAAGAGTTTCCGGAGTATATGAATATACTAAATAATTTTGCAAACAAGGGATTGAATTTTGCTCACGATTATCAGGTTGCAATGTTTTTCTTCCCATCTTCTGAGCATGCTCTGGACATTAATATGAAAGATCTGGTAGGTTACTCTGTACCGGGAGCTTTACAAGATACTATATTTCTTAAGGTGAATAACTATTATGTGTATGATGAAAACACCAAAGGAATGAAAGATAATAAAGACCTATGTAAAGAAATGATTGATGATTTTTTCTGGAATCAAGATGAATATGAACGGTTTTTTTCTCAAGAACAGGATAATAAAAAATGTGATATGAAGAAATTAAATGAATATATTTCTTTAGTGTATAATAATAATCTTTTTAACCAGTTTGAGATGATTAATAATGGTAAAATATCTTCAGTAACTTCAAAGCATTATAGAAGTGAGTACTCAAGAGAAAAACTTTATATCTGTAAAAGGATACAGAATAAGCTAAAGAACAAAGAGGTTCCGATCAAGTTTAAATCCTTAGATCCCTCATTTAAATATGATGTTATTAGAACGCATAAAGGCCATGAGTATAATGTGGAGTATGAAAATGATATGAATAAAGATGTTTTTTGCAGAGTTGTATACCTAAAATATGCGAAAGAAAAAGATGCAGAAAAAATATATGATACTTTTTATAAAATGTTTAAAGAAGAAAAGGAAGGGAAATCTTTTGTTGAGAATATGATAATTTATTTTGAAGATGAAGATGGAATAAAGCTGTACGAAAAAGGAACATCTACGAGTATTTTAGATGGTGAGGTTGCTAAGAATAAAGGATCAATTATTGGAGGATAAGATATGAAAGATATAAATGCATTGATAGATGAATGTGGCTTTTGCAGTGTTCAAGAGCATGAATTTTCATTAAGAGACAATCAATTTATAAAATACTTTTGTTGTAAAAGATGCTTAAAGAAAGATAAATGTAATTATAATTGTGATAAGTGTAAGGAGGTTTTTGCCAGATATATAGTTATTGACTTGACCGACGAAGAAACTTTGCAAATCTGTAATGAGTATGTTCTGAAATCAGATGAAGTTTTTTTGGAATTTCAAAATGAAAATATTTCTAATATCTTTTTCTATGAAACTGAACTTGTTCGATATAACATATATTTGATATTCGTTTGTGAAAGGCCAAATATAGATAAATATATATCATTCTCTCAGAATATGGATTATGCGAGGAAGTTGTTTTTGACCAAAAATGATTTTGAAAAATATTTTAATGTACTTAATGATATATACGATAATCAAAATAAACTATCAAGGCAGATAAACTCTAATGATTCTATAGCTAAGTTAGAGGAGAATTTAGAAAAATACGGAATGTCTTCTTTATTGTATTTTCCTGAATCTGGCGAAGAAACAAGCGTCTATAAAGCCTATAGTTATATTATATCAGATTATGATCGATTGGATGAATTCTATACCAGTTCAAAAACAAAAAGAACAAAACAAACAAATAACAATGAAAAGTATGATTATTCAAAGAATTATATAAAAACAATTACTCTTGACAGTTATAGAACCAATATTTTTGAAAAGAATACAAAAATCCAATCTGGTTTATTTAACCTTTTTTATGGAGACAATGCAGGAGGTAAAACTTCTATTCTGGATGCAATAGAATTAGGGTGTACTGGGTCCATTCTTAACAATAAAGATAATTCCTCATTAGTTACAATATTATGGGATAATAACACAGCTATGAATTCTGAAGAGGCAAAGAATGACAGAGATATCATTAAAGATAAATGGTATCCGTTTGATATGGGCGATTTAAATGAACTATTCAGGCAAGTTAATTATTTTAATATTGACGCAACATTTAATTTTGCACTAAAGCCTGATGCATTTGAACTAAATAAGCTTTTTTGCGATTCAGAGATCATCAGAATCAAAAGAAATTTAACACAGAATCAGAACGATTTTGATTTTGTGACAAAATTGTTTTATTTTGAAAAAAACGATTGGTATAACAAAACAAATTTTAAAAGCAGATTATTAAAATTCATTATAAGATTTATACCTTTCTTTGCAAAAAAGAAGGAAGAAACAAAGAAATACCTAAATAATTATATTATTCGACAACCTATAAAGTTAAAAGAGCTAAAGGAAGCTAATAATTATGCGATCAATCATATAAACTCATTAATTGAAAGTCAGATTTCATCAAATATGGAATTAATTAATCGAGTTTTCTCCAGGTTGTTTTCATATAATTATATAATTAGCAGTCAAAGCGGAAACTATTTGTTATCTGAAAAAAACTCTAATATAAAGTACAGTATTAATGAAATGAGTACAGCTCAACGTGTATGTTTGGCTTTATCGCTGATTTTTGCAAAGTTTTTATTATCAAAAGATGCACCGAGATTCATTCTTTTAGATGAAAGTGTTGCAAATCTCGATTCTTTACACTTACTGAATCTTTTGGATTTTCTTAGAGATGCTTCTTTGAAAGGTATCCAAATCTATTTTACTACAGCAAATTATGATGTATATAAAATAACTAAAAGCAAATTTTCCTTTTTGGGTGATAAATTTCACTCATATGAGTTATCAAAGAATGAAGATGGAAAGGCAATAATTAAAAAGAATTGTAGTTAATATAGAAAATGAATTGCAAAAGAATTTTCATATTAATAGATTTAATGTGATTGCTTTGTTTGCCCTCTGTGGATATACGTTGGCAAGGAAATTATTGCTCAATCGTCAATAGCTATCTCGTCAACCTGCACTATGCAAGTCTCAACCTTTTGTCGATGTTAAACAAGGAAATAGTAAATTTCAGCCGCTGTGTCAAGTTGTCAGCGATGTGTATTGATGTTGGATATTAATGGTTGATAAATGACGGAAAGTTTTATTCGAAAATCTGCTAATTTTTCGAATAAACCTTGATTTTTTTGAATAATCGAATATAATATTGTTAGGTGATGAGAATGCTTTCGAAAGATTTATTAGGATTAATTCAACAAATTCGAAAAAACAAATCTGAAGATAACAGGATTGAAATCAAAAAGGCGGCAGGCGGTTGTCCGAAGATATATGATACGCTTTCCAGCTTTTCGAATCAGTCCGGAGGCGGGATCATTGTATTCGGAATTGATCAGGATAATGAGTTTGATTTGTGCGGCGTATATGATGCGGACGACTTGCAGAAGAATATTGTATCTATGTGCAAACAAATGACGCCGATTGTGCGCCCTGTGTGTACCGTCGCAACGATAGAAGACAAGGTGTTTGTCAGCGCTGAGATTCATGAAATCGATTTGTTTGAAAAACCCTGCTTTTATACTGGAGCCGGCCGACTTCGGGGTTCTTATACCCGCGTCGGAGACAGCGATGAACACATGACAGAGTATGAGATATACAGCTATGAAGCCTTTCGAAAAAAAATACAGGATGAGATACGCATAGAAACGCGTGCAGAGATCGGAGATATAAAAACTGCAGGATTTGAGTATTATTTGAAAAATCTGCAAAATATCAAACCGCAGCAAGGCAATCTGCCGGTTGAACGGGTAATGAAGCTGCAGGGATTTACAAACGGCGAGAAACCAACGCTGGCGGGAATTATGATGTTCGCGGATTATCCGCAGTCATTCTATCCTCAACTGTGTATTACCGCGGTAGCTGTACAGGGTTATGAGATCGGTGATTTAGGCGATCTATCTCAGCGTTTCGATGATAATGAGCGTATAGAAGGCACGATACCTCAGATGCAGGATGGCGCATTAAGCTTTATCCGAAGAAATATTAAAATTAAAACAATTATTGATCCTGTAACCGGAAAGCGGGAGGATAGACCTGAATATCCGATGATCGCTCTACGTGAGATTGTACTAAACGCTCTGATTCATAGGGACTACAGTATTCACACGGATTTATCTCCGATTACGATTCGTATTTTTACAGATAGAATAGAGGTTGAGAATCCCGGCGGATTATACGGAAGAATGACGCTGGATGAACTGGGAAAGACGATAGCGGATACGCGTAATCCTTTCATCGCGAAAGCGATGGAAATTATCGGAGAAACCGAAAACCGTTTTTCGGGAATACCTATTATCAGGCGTTTGATGTCGGAATACGGACTGCCTGAACCGATGTTCGAGAACAGAAGAGGTGTTTTCAAGGTTACATTGTTCAATCAGATTGATGGTCAAAAGAAAATAGCTGAGAAATCGTTGAGTCTGCAGATCCTTGAGTTTTGCAGCACTTGGAGAACAAGAGCCGAGCTGAAAGAACGTTTCGGACATTTGACGTCCTCCTATTTGATGAGCTATTTTGTTAATCCGTTGGTATCTCAGGGAAGAGTAGAGTTGAGGTATCCTGATAAACCGCGCAGCAAGAATCAGGAGTACAGAACAATTTAAAGGTTTAGGAATAACAGCAGATGGAGTGATTAAAATGAATTTAGATAACAAAGCAATAGGGGAATACCCTATTGAATTCACCGGCAAGCATACATTTATAGCTGACCCGAGCGAAAAGCCGGAGGACGTGATCGATCGGTTCCCGGATATCGACTCAACAGGGAAAACCGTAGTAGTGACAGATCCGTATCTATTCCAGCTGCAGGATGAAGCATATAAGCATAATGTGATCAAAGCGCTGAAAAAGCTTAAGGCATCAAAGATTATCTACTGTCATAACAATAATCCTAACCGTAAAATGTGGCAGGATGTTCAAACAGCGCTCAATGGCTGTACGTTAGAATACAAAAAGTTGGATTTGTACCATGACAGGCATTGGTTCTGTGTTGAGACAAAGAAAGGTTTTTATACCGGGTCATCACTCAGCGGTATCGGCAAAAAGTATTGTACGGTTGATTTGCTATCTGAGCAAACAGGAAATGATTTTTATAAAATACTAACCGGGCAAGGCGTGATTGAAGTTGAATAACCGTGAGTTGATAAAATTACCGGGAGAGCTGATCAGGGATATTGACAGATTGCCTGTATCTGATAGAACATTGAGCTTGATCAAGGAACTCGATGAACGGATCGATATGCCGGTGCTGTTTTGGATTGATTACCCTGGAAGTATAAGCCATACCGGCAGGCAGCCCGGAATTCACAACCAGTATATGGTCACTGTGAGCCATCAGGAGGAGCAGTCGGAATTTGAGCGCATATTGCTTCATCATATGCTGCGTGGCGTCATGCAGACAAATCGTTTTCCGAATCTTAACGGTCAGCCGCATTATATTCAATCTATAGCTAATACCCCTTTGAACAATACTATGTGGCATTTGTGTGAAAAGATCAACGCATGGGTTACGACTGAGTTTTGTCGGGCGCATTTTAAACCATATGGCATTGTAACAAGCAGATTGACTTGGGAACGCGGAATCGAGCGATTAAATAACCAAGCAAAGTGGATTCCCACAATGAATTTACGCAATCCAAAGACGATCAGTTTCTTATTGGAAGTGAGCAGCATCGCAGGTGTTTCATCTGAATATATGAGAAGCGCGAGCCGCATTATTGATAAAACAAGCAAGCGGAATTCGAGAATTCTCAAAGCTAAGATGATAGAAATCGTCGGAATTATCCGAATGATTTCTGAAAACTATTCTTCGCAAAAATCCGAAGAATTGATGGCAACGGTATTGAAAGAGATAATGTCGGCTTTTTCATTGGAGGATAAGTTTCTGATAGAATACCAATATGCCATGCAAAAAAAGTATCCCATGGTCAAGGGAGTCGATCGGATATATTCGTTTGTTCCTGAAAGTATCGAGGACAAGAGTTTCTATGTATTTGCGGTTAAGCAGATAAACACATCTCTGGTGCTTTTGTTGGAGTATTTGAAAAATTTTGAACCGGAAAAAGCGTATGATTTTCATGTGAATCTTGCTGACGGTGAAATAGCTCAGGCATACGCTGATGGGGATATTAAAAGTGGATATCATATTGTCGCAACAAAAACAATACTGTTGAAACTGAGAGAATATGAAAAAACAACGGCAATTCCGCAAAGCGTATTTGAAATAGGGTTGGATAATGAAGATAGTTTCAGAAAAAGACTGTTCAAGTGCTTGGTGATGGGGGTTTTCTTTCACGAGTACGGACATATTTACAATGGAGACTGTGATGATCACGATAGATTGCCGGAAGCAGAAAAGGAAGACGAAGCAGATGAATTTGCAGCGAGCATCTTTGAAAAGTGCTGTATTCTGCAGTATCAGCCGTCCGTAAAACCTCCTGAGGAAGAAATGACATTGATATGCAAAAAGCTGAGGCTCGATCGTATTGCTTTTTCGATAGCACAGGAGAAATTGAAAGAATTAAGGGCGTCATTCAGTGCTTAATTTATTCGTAGTAATCATCTTTACAAATTTGATTGATTAGCAGTATAATAATTTAGTATAAAATGAGTCACCGGAAGAAACAAAGATCAGGATAAGGGAGTGAAAAAGATGAATCATCGTTCGGTTAAGGACTGGAGCAGAATATATATCATGCATAAAGACAGGCGCGTTGCGACGATCCATAAGAACGGACGATGCACTATCTATTTTCCTTCTTTCATGCCCTATAATCTGTATTTGGAAAAAGAAGATGACCTTGACACCAGATTAAGCAATCTAAGCAACTTTTATTACTGGTGCTCGAGCCGTTTGTTGACGCTTGATCGAAAATACGCTAAGGAGATTATGAACAGCATTGGCGCTATGCAGGCTGTTACGGACAAGGACAGGGCCATGATCGCAATTTCTTACCACTGTCTGAGCTTGACAGATGTATTCTGGGTCAAGATGAAAGGCGAAGAATTGGAATACTCCCAAATCAGTCTTTATCGTCATTCGCTGAGCAACGCTTTCGCAGATGTCAGCCTGAGGGGTATTTCACTCACAGTTCAGAATGCTAAGTTGATATCCGATCAGGATGTTGCTGGCGATATCGGAACGCAAGGAGTAGCACCGAAGGCATGGATACGACGCGAGGATGGTTTTTATCTTTTCAAAGACGGTGAAGAGCGTGATGTTGAGGTTGAGCTTTTAGCGTCAAAAATCGTTGACTGCTTTGATGTCGATCATGTGTCATATTCAGAAGATTACTTTTCCGGATGTGAAGTATCAAAGTGTAAGATTATCACATCGGAGGAATACGGCATTGTTCCGTTCGAGTATATATCTGTATACTGCGAAAATCACGATAAGGATCCGTTAGAATTTGTCCTGAAACATGACAGTTATCAATTCTACATGATGAATATTATCGATTACCTGATTGGCAACACCGACAGACATTGGGGCAACTGGGGATTCATGGTGAATAACGCCAATAATAAGCTTGTCGGATTGCACCCGCTGATAGATTATAATAAAGCATTTTTGTCTTATGACACGACTGAGGGAGTCAGGTGTCTGCCGCGAGGAGAAAACTATACGCAAAAGCAGGCTGCGTTGGAAGCGATCAGCAAAATCGGGCTGAATCAGATCACCGAGGTCAACCCGGAGTGGTTTAAGAATGACGCAGAATGCAGGATGTTCTTCATACGCTTGTTCATCTTGAAAGATGCTTTAGGTATCAGTCATCCCACCGTTGAAGAAGTTATAGCTTCTTCAAGATGAAAATGTAAATAGTATAAACAAAACGAGCAAAGCCGATGTCGGACAGTAATTATCCGACATCGGTTTTGCTTTTTACAAGAATAAAAGCACTTAGAACGATCCTATCAATAAAGTTTTCTTATGAATAACAGAAAAGCGTCAATTGATTCTCATCATAGCAGACGCCAAGGAAGATTTCCTTTGCGCTTTTATAGCCCTGTTTTTTCAGCTCCTTTCGGAGCCAATCATCATTCAGCCCTTTTCGCTTGAGATTATCGTCTATCACCCTGCCGTCCATGATGATCTCCGTGCCGATGTGTTCGGGCTTGGGGTTCAGCTCCATGTCCTCGGGGTTGATCGGACGCTTGGTGCTTTTCGGCAGGATCGACAGCTTACCGTTGTATTCGAAGACGGCAGTTTGGATGTCATTGAGATTGAAATATCCTTCCTGACGGCAAAGGAGCAGGAATTCGCTCAGCTCGAGCTTTGCTTTCTTCATATTATCGCGGTAAAGTTTGTCGTCGTTTATGATGATTGTCGGCGTTCCGTTGATAAACTTTCTGGTGCGCGCGAATCTGCGAGTGATTACGCTCAAAGCGACGGTAATCGAACCGAACACCAGCATTGAGATCGTCGGCTTCCACCACGGCTTGTCCAGCGTTGTCGCCAGCTCTGCGGCGATCGAACCGATGGTGATGCCGGTGATGTAGTCGAAGAATTCCAGCTGCGCTACCTGTTTATGCCCGATGACCTTCGCAATTAGGAACAGGATCACCGCCGAGAACAGCGACGCGAGAATGACTTGCAGAACTTCCATCACAAGTCCTGCAAGTCTGCGTCAGGGATATCGTTCTCCAGATTATCCCGCGCAAGGTCGGTGTCGATCTCCTTGTAGACCTCAGGGATCGGCTTTTCTTGCGTGTGGGGTGTCGTGTGATACACCTTCTGCGACGGCGCTTCTGTCCCCGCGATGATGGGGTTGATGTGATTTTTGCCGTGCTTTGCCTTGCCTTGTATCTCGGGCACAGCCGCCTGTTCGTTGCGGGGCTTGTTATGCGTCCGCTCTTTTCGTTTCATTCCTTGTTTTGCCATGGTTTCACCTCGCTGTTATTGTGGGTGAAAATCTGATGATTATACTGCGCGAATCACGCCGCATGCGATTTTCTCTCCTGCGTCACCCGACAGCTGGGTACGGAAGTCATCTGTATCGTTGTGGATGATGACGGTTCTACCGATGATGTCGCAGATTTGGAATCGGTCAGTCTTGACCTGCATATACGCGTTCCCTTTGCAGGATAAGAGCGGCGGCAGATCACCCGAGTGCGACGGATGCGGTCGGTCTTTCGGATTGTAGTGACCTTTCGTTTTTGTAAAACCACCCCCTTCACAGCTCTTGCCCTCATGGATATGAAAGCCGTAGAAGCTCGATTCGCTTTTCGGTAAGCCCGAGATTTTTGCGGTAACGAGAACGCCGTCCTTCACCCGACGGAACAGGACTTCTCCCCGAATTCTCGCATACTCGTCATCGCCCTTGATGATCGCCTTTGCGGAAGATATTCTATTACACTGATTCATCAAAACACCTCCGCATTATGATATGCGGAGGTGTTGCTCTATGTAACTGCATACAATGATAAATTTGAAACATTGTATGCAGAATAGTATGATAATATTTTTTATACACCGAAATGGATAAGCTTGACAAACAGATGTTCGGTATGATAATATGATTTTACCAAACATATTATCGAATCAGGCGGAGGCGAATGGAATGCGAAGCACTGTAATTGATGGGATGAATACTGTAAAATTGGCTGATCCAATGAACAAGTATGAGGTGCTGGAGCGGTACTTCGGTTACCGCTCATTTCGTCGCGGACAGGAAGAGGTCGTTGACAGCTTACTATCGGGCCGAGATGCGCTCGCCATCATGCCGACGGGCGCGGGCAAGTCGCTTTGCTATCAGGTGCCCGCGTTGATGTTGGACGGCGTGACCTTGGTCGTTTCTCCGCTGATCTCACTGATGAAGGATCAGGTTAACGCCTTGACCGCACAGGGCGTGAGAGCTGCTTATCTGAACAGTTCCCTGAATGACGCGCAGTTCGACAAGGCGCTCCATAACATGGCGAACGGGATTTACAAGATCGTATATGTCGCGCCCGAACGCTTGAAATCGTCGCGCTTTATTCGTGCGGCGAAAAGCATCCGTATCCCGCTGGTCGCTGTCGATGAAGCGCACTGTGTGTCACAGTGGGGACAGGACTTTCGCCCGAGCTATCTGAACATCGCGGAGTTTATCGCCGAACTGCCCGAGCGCCCGACGATAGGTGCATTTACCGCAACGGCAACCGCTGAGGTCAAACAAGATATCGTCCGCATCCTCGGATTGCATGATCCCCTTCAAGTGACAACAGGCTTTGATAGACCGAATCTCTTTTTCTCTGTCCTGCGTCCGAGCAGTAAGCCTCAGACCTTGGAAAAGCTGGTCAAGGAACGCAACGGCAAAACAGGCATCATCTATTGCTCCACACGAAAGAGGGTAGAGGAGGTCTGTTCTTCGCTCTCCGCAAAAGGTTATTCCGCTACGCGATATCATGCGGGACTGAGCGATGAGGAACGCCGCAAGAATCAGGACGACTTCGTCTACGACCGCAAGAAGATCATGATCGCGACCAATGCCTTTGGTATGGGAATTGACAAGTCCGATGTGCGCTATGTCATCCATTATAATATGCCAAAGAATCTCGAGAGCTATTATCAGGAGGCGGGTCGTGCCGGTCGCGACGGAGAGGACTCCGATTGTATCCTGATGTTCGGACAGCAGGATATCGAGACTGCACGGTTTTTTATTGACAATACGGAGCCGAATCCGGAGCTCAGCGACGAGCAAAACGATGCGTTCAAGAAAAAGGAAGAAGAACGCTTGAGCTTCATAATCGCGTATTGCAAGACGAAAGGCTGCCTGCGTGCGTATATGCTACGCTATTTTGGAGATGCTACCGACGACCACTGTGAGAAATGCTCCAACTGCCTGACGAACTTCAAGACGGTCAATGTGACGGTTGACGCGCAAAAGATCCTGTCCTGTATCGTCAGAACCGGTCAGCGCTTCGGCGCGCAGACGATCGCTGATGTACTGAGAGGAAAAGAATCTCAGTGGGTGAAGAGCTTCCGCCTGACTGAGCAATCGACCTTTGCGTTGCTGAAAGGTGTACGTCAAAAGAAAATCAAAAGCCTAATCGACGAGTTGGAAGCACAGGGCTACATAGTATACGTCGGTGTCGGTAAACCGATCTTGAAGGTCACAGACGCAGGCTGGCTGGTACTCAAAGGCAAGGCGCAGGTGCAGGCGAGAGAAGCGCTGACGATACAGACTACAGTCAAAACCGCACCGGTTTCTGAGAACGATACAGAGTTATTCGAAGCTCTCAGAGAATTGCGGGCAAAGATTGCACAAAAGCGAGGCGTCCCCGCTTTTGTAATTTTCTCCGATTCCGCATTGCGCGATATGTGCCTGAAAATGCCGACGACGAACGAAGAATTCCTGACCGTTAACGGCGTCGGCGAGACAAAACTGAAGCTCTACGGAAAGCTGTTCACTGATGAGATTCTTGCATACAAGAACCCTTCTTTGTATGCTGCATTACATGATACCCCCAACGATAAGCATACAAAAAACGTAAGTCACTATACAATACCGTTTGATCGATGGACAGCGGAGGAAACCGCTGATTTGATTGCTGAGTATAACGGCGGCAAAAGCATCAAAGAAATTGCTTGGGGACACAACAGAACACAAAGGGCAATTCGCTTTGCGCTGGATAAGCTGAGAGATAAAGGATTGATCTACTAAGTCCCCACCCTATTGTAATCGAGAGCGACTATGAGGGCTAATCTATTGTGGTTGAAAGCGTTGTGAAATAGTGTTACGATTGTAGTAGAGGTGATAAAATGAGCTTAAGTATAAACCTTTTACCGGTTAATAAAGGTGATTGTATTCATATTCGATTTGAAGATGAAACAGGGGCACATAATATCATTATAGATTCAGGTCCCTCTGTTGCGGCACGAGCGTTTCGTAATCTATTAAAAAAGATCAGTGATTCAGATGAAGAACTGGATCTTTTATGCTTTACACATATCGATGATGATCATATCGGCGCTGCAACCAAGGTTTTGTCTGATCAAGACTTAAAATGTGATTTTATACATCATGTCTGGTTAAACTGCGATAAAAACGAATCAGAAAAAGATGATGAAAAAACACGAGAATCTGTTACAGATATGTCAGTGTCAAAAATGCTGAGGCTGCAGCAATATTTACTTGATCATAATATCAGTATCGAGAATGATATTATTCAGGGAAAAATGCTTGAGGTTGGGACTGCGGAAATATATGTTTTGACTCCGTCAGCAATCGATCATGAAGCTTATCGTAAATACTTAAGTGAAAAACTAAAAAAACTACCTATGTCTGCTGAAGATAAATCTATTACTAACGCAGACAGTATTGCTCTGATGCTTACCTATCAGGATAATCAGTTCTTGTTTACTGGAGATATTCATGCATCTGAATTGGAAAATGCGCTCAATGACACTGATAAGGTCAAGCAGATATACTGTGCACAATTGCCGCATCACGGGAGTTCACGCAATTTGACAGAGGCTTTATTGGACAAGATGAATACGATGAGGTTTATGGTTTCTTCCGAACGCAGTGTGAATCGCCCCTCTAAGGAAACTATACAACTTTTGGAGCAATACAAGCAACAGGTAGAAAAGACATTGTTATGCAATTTCAAATTAGAGTACAAAATCGAAGATGCTGAACATCTGAAGTGTATTGATTTGCGGGAAGAATCATTCATAGATTCAGATAAGATTCAAATTGTTTCGGAGGCTTATTGATGCAAGAAGACAAAATTAAGGCAATTTCCTTAAGAATCATGGATAATGGCAATACACCGCTGGGATCAGGCTTTTTATATCTGCCCATCGGTGACTATGCCTATATTTTTACTGCGGCACATGTCATCACGCATGCAGGAAATCAAACTTTACATATTGAGTTTTATCATACGGATGAAGTTGAAAAAAAGGAGGAGTATCAACTCGAAATAGATACAAATGAATTCAAAATGGACTTGTCATATCATGTTGATGGTAACCATGACTTTTCCCCTGTTGATATTGCCGGTGTGCAGATAGAGAAAAGGAAATGGATGAATCATATATCATGTTTTTATTTGGCTGAGCTGTTAAATCATTTGCAGCTATTTTCTATGGGATATCCCCGCTTGGCACATGATCCGGAAATAGATTTTGCCGTTCATGAAGCTAAAGCGTACGTGAACCATTTTAATCGCAACAGGGTTCAGTTTGCTCTTCAAGGGAATTACAATATGGCTGATATAGTAAACCAATTGAGTGGGATGTCGGGCGCAGGGTTAGTGATTAACGCAGAAGGGGACTGTGAATGTGTGACCGGTGTTTGGACATGCAGCCAGGGAGAAGAAGCAGTCGGCGGCATGATGAATGGAATCACTCAGAATGCGATCCGTAATTTTTGCCAACAGAATAATTGGCCGGTTCCGTTGTTAAGAGTTGTAAGTTATAAAGTGGTTGATGGTGAAGAAATTCCGGTAATAGATGATGGTGAAACATATGAGGATTTGGAAGTCAGGCCAACAACTTATGAGTTAACAAACGCTCATGATGAACATGTTATTTGTCTGGAAGAAATAAGGACAAATCTTTTTGAATTACAAGTTGATAGTGTTTTGCGTGAGAGCAATCGTCTGTTGGAGAGACTGGATGCTTTGGAAGAATACCTCTTTGAAATCAGCAAATTACGCATTTACAGAGCAACCGCTTATTTACTTTTGCAAGATTATAACAATGCGAGAAGTGAGTTGGAGAATGCAGATAGCTTTTCTGTACAGGAAAAGGGATTAGCTTATATCATTCTTGCAAACATTTCTTTTGCAGAAGGAGATAAAGCAGGAGCGAAGAGCTATATTGATACCGCAATAGAAAGCGGCGGAGAACGTGTGCAAGCACTTTTGTATGAGAAGTACCTGACGATTATGGAAACAGACGGAACTACGTATGATCAGGACTTGCACGAACTGGGAGCAGTCTCTCATGATCAGCACATGACAGAAAGAGAGTGGAAACAGTATTTCCAACTATGCTCTAATATCTGTATCTTGAAATACGGTAAAAGAGATGTAGCAATCGATCATTTGAAACAATCATTCTCTATCACTGCAGACAAATCTCTTTTGCTTAGCATTGCAGAGAATTATCAGTCTTTAACTTTTGCGCATCCAAACGATCCTGATATTGTAATGGCTGATCATGCTGTTCAGTATTATAACAAATACCTTGAATACGCCGATGAATTGTTGCAGGATCAGTTCTATCATTTTCGAGGTGCGGGATATATTGATCTGTTATATTTGATAAGAGATTATGGTCGGATTATAAACTGTATCGATCGAGTAATGGGGTATGCGGACGAAGAGGTTATGCCGCGGTTTAGATTTATAAAAGCGCATGCTTTGATATCGTTAAACAGGTATGATGAAACTTTGATGAATCAACTTGAACAAGTTGAAAAAGTTTCTTTGTTGCTGCATCAAGCGTTTCTTAACATAAGCAGAAATTACGGCGCGTATTTAGACGCAAAATGTGGGTATGAATACGATAAAACCACTAACGGATATGAAAACGCTGAAACAGAAACTATACTTCGTGAGGATGGAGCAGCATTTGAAGCTGAGTTTGATCGAATCATCTTTAGTTTTATTCAGTTTCTTTGTGATGGACAAAACTACACAACTCCGGTTACAGTGCAATTAAAGCTGGATATCTTAAATATGTGTCTCTATATGAAGAGAGGAGAGGTTTTCTCTTCACTACTTGACGAATGCTTGGTGCAGTATCCTGATTGTAGTGGTTTTCATAATATGGATAGACTCAGAAGTGAGGCGAATAACGCTCCGGATGATACCGAAAGAAACCTTGTTGTATTATTGGACGAAGACTTCACATATCAAAATATTCAGGAAACAATCAGCTTTTATTTAAGAAATATAAAGCCGGAAAAAATGATATCTTTGTATAAAAGAGTGCTTTCCGACAGAGAAGTAGGAAGATTCCACAGGGATATGCTAATTATGGGGTATCTAAGCTTTTTATCCCTGCCAAAAACAAATGATTCTGAGTTGGTACAAGAATACATAACGTATAGAGATGAGTTGTCAGAGCAGCAACGTCAACAGTTCATAGATATGATAAGGGAAAAAAGAGGAATTGAACTGCCTGATTGATTATCCACTATCTTTGCTTTTCTGATTTTATGAGAAGAAGGAAGATATGATGTTCGAAAACGCGATATCATCATAAAGAACAGCGGCTGATAGTCAAAATCTGAGTCGCTGTTTTTTTCGTAGGTTAAGAGATAAAACAAAAATCATATAAGATCTATTAATTGGATATAAATTCGAAATCACTGTTTTTTATGAGAATATACGAAAAAACTTCATTATTTTAATGAATAAACCTTGATTTTTGCATATAATAAATGTATACTAAATTTGAAGGAGGAGAAGCTATGATTGTAAAATTTTCTTTTCAGAACTTCCGTTCATATAAGGACGAGACAAGCTTGGATTTTCAAGCGGCACCGCTTCCTGAGTTTGATAATAACTTGATAAGGAGAGATAATGTATCGGATCTTTTGCCTGTCAGCGTGGTATATGGTCCGAACGGAGGCGGTAAATCGAACCTTATGATGGCGCTTGCATATATGATCTCCATTGTAACAAATCCTATCGTACAATTAGGAAAAACCAGAGGCAACGTGTTTCAGAATTTTTTATTGAATTGCAAACCTTTTTTGTTTGATGAGAATGCAAGTCGTTCACCTTCGATATTTGATTTATTCTTCCGTACTGAAAAAAATGAGTTCCATTATTATATATCAATTCTTGATGGCCTGATTATTGATGAGTGTTTGTATCGTAAATCTTTTTCCGGAAAGAAAACAGCGATGATCTTTGAGAGAAATAAAAATGAGATCGAGCTTGGAGCGAGCATTCGGGCAAAGTCCATAAATACGCAAATTAATCCGAAGATGCCTTACCTCTCTTTTCTTGCCATTAATTATAATATTGAGGTAATTGCGGAGGTTCAAGAGTGGTTTGAGTCATGCGTGATTCGTAATTATGCAAATTCAAATGTTGAACAAAATATTATTCTTCCTCAGGATGAAAAGTCTCAAAAGCATCTGATCAGCATAATGAATGAGATGGATATTAGAATCAGCGGATTTAGAATGGATGAAGAAAACGATCATCTTTACCTCAATCGTACTATTAACGGTAAGGAATATGAATTGGATTTTCTTGAGGAGTCAGCAGGTACTAAGAAAATGTTTGCCTTGATGCCTCTGATAATATATGCGATCAAAAAAGGCGGCCTGGTCATCTTAGATGAATTAGATGCTAAGCTACACCCAAAGCTGTTACGGTTTGTTATTTCACAATTCAAAAATCCGAAGATCAATCGAAATGCAGCACAGCTATTGTTTACATCACATGATCTAACTACAATGAATCATAATGTGTTTCGTAGGGATGAAATATGGTTTGCTGCAACAAATGATAAGAGAGTGAGCGAGATATACTCTCTTTATGATTTTCGAACAGAAGACGGAAATCATGTGAATCAAACAGCATCTTTTAGTAAACAATATCTGGAAGGAAGATACGGAGCAGATCCATATTTAAAGAACATGCTTGAGTGGGAGGTGTAGTGAGTGAGCCTTAAACCTCCAAAACACAGTGAGCAAAAGTGGCCCAAAAAGAGAGGCGGTCGTAAGAGATCGTTACATCTGGATTATAATCTGATCGTTTGTGAGGGATCGAAAACCGAGCCTAACTATTTTCTGTCATTGAAAGATCATATTAACAGAAAAGAATCTAATCGTATACAGTTGGAGATCAAAGGCGGTCTCGGGAACACCATCGGGCTATTTGAATGTGCGCACCAGATAGTTTCAGAAAGTGTAAACGGGTACAGTAACGTTTGGTTAGTGTATGATAAAGATGACTTTCCTGCAGATCATTTCAATGAGGTAGAAGAAAGATGCCGTAATTGCTCTGAGAGTGATGGTGTTACGTATCACGCAATCTGGTCCAACCAATGTATAGAGCTTTGGTTTTTACTTCATTTTATGTATTTGCAAGCTGATCTTCATCGCAATGAGTATTTCCCGAGGTTGACTGAGAGACTTGGGATACATGGTGCATATGCAAAGAATCGAGAAGATATTTTTGAGATTTTGCTCCCATATCTCGATAATGCAATCCGGAATGCGATGAGATTGGAAGAAGAGAATCAAGGCAAAACCCCGACTGAATCTGCACCCGGGACAAAGATGCATATAATGATGCAGGAATTCAAACAATATCTTTAATATAATGACCTTTTTATTGGACAACATTATAATATCTGCTATAATACGATTCGGCAGCTTCCCGTGGTAGGAGCTGCCGAAATTGTTTTATAGGAGGTATTCAGATGAATACGAAAAAATACCCAATCTACCATAAGCAGATCGACTTAGAGAGCTTCAAGGAGGTAGAAGTGCCTCGTGACCGTCGGAAGGTGTTGGCGATTGGCGTCAGCGAAAGCGGTCATCTCGCGATGAATGAGCGGTTCTTGTCGATGATTCATTGTTTTAACATGAAGATGATGATCTCGGATGACAAGAAGACGATTCTGCTCAGTGAAACGGAGGAGGGCAAATATGTGTTTCCAAAGTCGGGAAGGATCAAGGACATAGAGTTTGTGAAGTCTCTGTGCGATGCGGGCCTTGCTGTGCCGTGTAGATACATCATCAGCTATAGCGAAGAACTACAGCTGTGGGTCGGTGAGTACACGGATGTGTTGAGCGGCGGCAAACAGAGTTTGGAGTATTCCGTCGGAAAAATGATGGGCAGCGGCAAGAACAGGAGAAAGAAGAATGGGAAATGATTACCCCAAGCGCTATTTGGAAAAGCTGTATCGTCATCACTTCTTTCATAAATGGGACGGGTGGCGTGAAGAAATCTTTCAGATCATGTGGAAAGCCCTCTTCGAGGCAAATATAAGATATCGTCGCTATCGGTGCAGTTACAGCTTTGAAGATTACGCTGAAGCGGTCATCGTCAAAAAAGTCAACAGATGGATGAAACATAATAACAGGTATTATTACCGATATCTGTCTCTAGATAAACCTTTTGTCGATAGCGAGGAAACGATGCTGTCAACCTATATCGCGGCAGATGATATGTTTTGTTCTGTTGAACTCTATGACTTTATCTCCCGACTCAGTTTCATTAAATATGCTGTCTGTAAGGGATATATCCTGAGGTTTTATGATGAGGAGATCGCCGCGGGGCTTCATCTTTCTCAAGAACAGCTCGAAGGAATCAAGAGGGATCTTCGGCAGGATTTCACTACCGGATATTTGATATGATATCAGGGAAGGAGTAACAGCTAATAATGATTGATTTATATCCATACATCGTATCGGTGCTGTGCGCTTTGATTGCGGGTTTATCCAGTTATGTTTGCGCACGACGTCAAGCGAAGGCGGAGATAACGAAGCTTGACAGGCAATTTACGATCGATTTAGAAAAGGAGCGCGAGAAGGCTAAGCTGGATCTGGAGAAAGAACGGGAGAAAAATCGACTGGAAACAGAGCGATTACAGCTGCAGCATCAACACGAATTAGAGCTAAAGGATAAGGAGATGCAGAACGCTATGGGAGAAAGTGTTGTCAATACGCTTTTTGCCGAGTTAATGAAAACCCCGGAGATGAAGCAGCAGATCTCCGATAGCTTCAAAAAGGGCGGTAAGAAGAAATAGTATTTGCTGATTCACAATCCGATATGTTCAACTGAAAAGTCAAACGAAGCCGTCACTCATACTGCGAATCAATGCGCTGGGTGACGGCTTATTAGGGTATTATTCCCTTTTCTCAGACAGATATCTTTTTAATAGGAAAGCCAGAAAATAGGGGAAAGTATAAAACTTACCGATGAATCCAATATTTTTGTTTGCAAGCTTAATGCCATATTTAATATCTGAATAACTGTCTTTTTTTATCAAGTTATTCAAAGATACGGTTGCATTATCAGTCGCTTTTACTTCAACCGGAATCAGCGAATCTGTATCCCGTACAAAGAAATCCATTTCAATCGTCGACTTTTCATTACGGAAGAAATATAGCCCATAGCCTTGCTTGACAAGCATATCCGCAACAACGTTTTCATATATAGCGCCTTTATAGGTGTTGAAATTTTTATTGTCGCGCAGATCCTGTTGCGCTTCATCATCCAGAGAAGCAATGAGCAAACCCGTATCTCTGTAATAGATCTTGTAATTATCGGGGTTGAAGTTACCTCTTAGAGGAAGCTCCGGCTGATCCATACAATAGCAGATATTGATGATGCCGGCATCACTCAGCCAATCAACAGTACCGACATAATCGCGATTCCTTGCGCCTTTAGCTACCTTTGAGATCTGGAACTTTTTATTGTCTTTTCCGAGGAATACAGGAATCTTACGATAGATGTTGAGTATTTTTGCTTTATCTAATCCTTTGGCGTATTTGGTAATATCCTCTTCATAGTCCAGTAGAATCTGTTTTTGCATTTTCAACGTTCCGCTGTAATTGTTTTGTGTGACAAAGGTATTTACGATCGCCGGCATTCCTCCGATGATCATGTACTCGCGAAAAGCGCTCATAACAACATTGAACTCTGTGTTGGATAACGGCGTTAGTTCTATCATATGCCGATATAGCTCGTCGATCAAAGCATCGGAATATCCCTTTGCCCAAAGAAACTCTTCAAAGTCCATGGAGTACATTTCGTAATCCTCTTTGTTACCGACGCTGTTGGATTCGATCTCCTGATAGTTGATCCCCATCATTGAACCTGAGCAGATGACGTCATACCGCTTATCAAGGTTAAATGCCTTGAGGCTTGTTGCGCAGTTCGGACAGTCTTGCAGTTCATCAAAAAATATAAGCGTTTCGTTCGGGATAACCTTAAAGCTAGGATTATGCAGTGTTATATTTTTGATGATCGTGTCTACCTCAAAGCCATCGTCAAAAATGTCTTTATACTGTTTTTGAAGAGCAAAGTTGATTTCGATTACGGAAGAGTAATTGGCTTTAGCAAAGTGTCTGATAGATTCGGTTTTTCCGATTTGGCGTGCGCCTTTGACGATCAAGGGCATATGGTTGAGATCATTTTTCCAATCTAAAAGGAATTGGTCAATTTTACGCTTGAGCAGATCCATAATATCACTCTCCTAAGAGTAATATATCACAAAAATCTAACAATATCAAGATGATAATTCACATAATTCTAAGCAAAATCAATAACTGTAATCACAAAATTCTACATTTAGCTTCACAGTACCCTTCTCGGATAGTCATTGTCAGGAGTGATTAGAGGACAAATCTCTTGTTAATCTGCACTATGTAAGCTTCAATCTTTTGTCGATGTTAAACAAGGAAATGGTAAATTTTAGCCACGGTGTCAATGTTGTCAGCGATGGGTCACCCTCGCGGATACGCAGGGTTCGGCGTATCTCTTTAGGGATGACGACGCGTCCGAGGTCGTCGATACGTCTGACGATTCCTGTTGCTTTCATATCTGAACTCCTTGTTTTGGTTTACAAATTATTGTAATGTTATTGTTTACCGATAAAGGTTAATCATGCAAAGAATATACAGGAATAATTTGTAAGTGTATTTTGAGCTGTTTGCTCTCAAAGCGGTCAGGTTTTTTGGTATGTTATGTACATACTTTCTCAATTACATCGCTCGCTTTCGCACAGAGGTAAACTGAGCGGACATACAGATTTTTTAACTTTACGGAAACGAGCAGTTTCCCGCAAAGTAAAAAAAGAGCGCTTTCATCGGGTGGTGAAAGCGCTTTGGTATTTTGGTTTATTATCAGTAAACAATGACCGGAGTTCCGACCGAGGCGTTGTTATACAGCTTCTTAGCGATATCATTGGGCAGGTTCACACAGCCGTGAGAGCCGTCGCCGTTATAAATGTTTCCGCCGAAGTTTGAACGCCACGAGGCGTCATGCAGACCGTAAGAGCCGCCGATGAACGCCATCCAGTAATCGACATAGGATACATAATCGTCGCCCTTGAGAGTACAGGGCGATGCCTTGCTGAGTATGCTGTAAAAGCCCTTGGGCGTATCCATCGTGCTTTTGTTGCCGGATACTACGGGGCTGTCGAGGAATACGCTGCCGTCCTTGACATACCACATATGCTGATCGGACAGGCTGACCTCTATGTAGGTGTCGCCTACCTGTTTATCATAGATCTCTGTGTTAGCCGTGAAGCTGAGTGCAAGGAACGGACCTCTTACCTTGAGGTAGCTGATGTTTTTGAACGGATAAACACGGAAGTAATAGGTCTCTCCGTCGGTCAGGCGCGTTGAGCTGTAGTGAGGCTCCGTGACCTCGTCGAGCAGCTCCCAGTTCTTTTTATCCAATGAGAAGTACACTTCATAGCCTTCGGCATACTGGCTCCTGTTGAAATCGAGAGAAACTCTGCCCAATCGCGAGGTTGAGCCGTTATCCGTGGGAGCGGTCATGCCCGCTACCGTGTAGATATCGGCGGTCTCGCTTTCAAGCTTACCGTCACTGTCCTCTCTGAAAGAGCTGATGCGGTAAAAATACGCTCTGCCTCCCGAGAGCTCTTTATCGGTGAACTCAGTCGTATCCGCGTCAAAGGTCTTATACTCGCTCCATACGCCGCCGTAGCAGCGCTGCATTATATAGCCGTCCGCGTTATCGTTCTTGGTCCAGCTCATGGTGGTGGTATCGCTTGTGGCGTCTGTGAGCTTAAAGCCCGATACAGCCTTTGGCTCTGTGGCAAAGGTGCACTCAGCCGCCTTGCCCTCATAAGAGCCGTATTCGTCGGCGATGAAAGCGACTACCTTAAAATCATACTTACTGCCCTGAGGCAGGTTGCGTATCTCAAGGTTAGCGCGCTTTACGGTTGAGAATAGGGTATAGATAGCGTCCTTTACCCCGCTGCGCTTCCAGTATACTCTGTAGCCTTTTACGCCCTTGGTATCTCTCCATACGAGGTTTATGCTGTCCGGTTGACCGCCGAGCCTTTTCAGCTCGGTCACCGCGGGGATGTTAGCCGCGTTATAGACTGTTTGTTCATCGACAGTCTCATCGGTATCCTCCGGCGCTTGTGTCGCTGTCTCTGACGGCGCTGTAAAATCACGCTCCTTGATTATAGAGGTTATCTGTGTGGGTTCGCTGAGGCCCGAGATAACATGATTGCTCTTCTTGTTGTCGGGCGCGGTATTTCTGTTTGCAAGGATCGCCCAAACGGCGGCTATCGCGACAGCTAAAGCGAGTACAGAGGCAACGCTTATGATAATAGTTTTTTTCTTCATAAAACTCACGATATTCCTTATATTTTGGTTCTGTTTGATTTATATGTTCCGAATACTTGTCAGATGAATTGTATCTGATTGTTTTCCATACTCTTGATACGCGCGAGCGATTCGACTCTTATTCCCATATCGCGTATCATCTCGCCGCCCTGCTGGTATGCCTTCTCGATGATTATTCCCGCTCCTACTATAGTGGCGCCGGCGTCGCGTATAAGGCTGATAAGCCCCTTCAGCGCCGAGCCCATAGCGAGGAAGTCGTCGATGATGAGCACCTTATCCTCGGGTTTTAAGAAGTCCTTTGATACGATGATGTCATAGGTGCGCTTATGGGTGAAGCTCTCTACCTTTGACGTATAGACGTCGTTTGCGATGTTTATAGTCTTGTTCTTCTTTGCGAATACTACCGGTACATGGAACTCCTGCGCTACTATGCAGGCGATACCGATACCGCTCGCCTCTATGGTAAGGATCTTTGTGATCTCCTCTCCCTCATACAGGCGTTTGAATTCCTTTGCGAGCTCAGCGATGAAGTCAACGTCTATCTGATGATTGACAAAGCTGTCTACCTTAAGGACGTTGCCCTCGCGTACGATTCCGTCTTTTAAAATTCTTTCTTCAAGCAGCTTCATAAAGTGTCCCCCAAAATGTTGCTCTAAGTAATTAAATATTACTACATTTTGTGACAGATAGCAAGTAGTTTTGACAGGATATCAGTAAAATATTTACAGACCGCCAATGTAATATTTGACTAAAATGCGCAATTATTATATAATCGTATACGGTAATATGGAAAAAAGCCGCAATTTGTCGACGGAGATGATGCACATGACAGATATTGAGATCGCCCAAAGCTGTGAGATGAAGCCTATCGGTCAGATAGCAGCTGACGCGGGCATACCCGAGGAATACCTCGAGTATTACGGTAAGTACAAGGCTAAGCTGAGCCTTGACGTCCTGAAAAATAAGGATAGAAATAATAAGCTGATACTTGTAACCGCTATGACCCCTACGCCCGCGGGAGAGGGTAAGACCACCACGACCATCGGTCTCGCCGATGGTATGAAGAAGATAGGCAAGAGCGTCAACGTCGCTCTGAGAGAGCCTTCGCTCGGTCCCGTGTTCGGCATCAAGGGCGGAGCCGCCGGCGGCGGCTGGGCTCAGGTGGTGCCTATGGAGGATATAAACCTGCATTTTACGGGTGATTTCCACGCGATAGGCGCGGCGAACAATCTGCTTGCCGCTATGCTTGATAACCATATCTATCAGGGCAACAGCCTTAATATAGACCCCAGGCGCATAACATGGAGGCGCTGTGTGGATATGAACGACCGCCAGCTCAGATTTGTCACCGACGGTCTCGGCGGAAGAGTAAACGGCGTACCTCGCGAGGACGGCTACGATATCACGGTAGCCTCAGAGGTTATGGCTATACTGTGTCTCGCTCAGTCAGTAAGTGATCTTAAAGAGAGGCTCGCAAAGATAATAGTCGGCTATACCTTTGACGAAAAGCCCGTTACCGCGGGAGATCTCAAGGCTCAGGGAGCTATGGCGGCTCTGTTGAAGGACGCGTTAAAGCCCAACCTTGTACAGACCTTAGAGGGTACTCCCGCTTTTGTTCACGGCGGACCTTTCGCTAATATCGCTCACGGCTGCAATTCGGTAATAGCTACCAAGACAGCCAGAAAGCTCAGCGACTATACCATTACCGAGGCGGGCTTCGGCGCTGATCTCGGCGCTGAGAAGTTCCTTGACATCAAATGCCGTTACGCCGATATGAAGCCCAACGCTGTCGTTATCGTCGCTACCGTGCGCGCTCTTAAGATGCACGGCGGCGTAGATAAAAAGAACCTCGGTCCCGAGAACCTTGAGGCTCTCGAAAAGGGTCTGCCGAACCTTCTCAGACACGTAGATAATATAAAGAACGTTTTCCACCTGCCTGCGGTAGTAGCTCTCAACCGTTTCCCGACCGATACCGACGCCGAGATAGAGATGGTAGAGCGCCGCTGTAAGGAGCTGGGCGTCAACACCGTGCTCAGCACCGTATGGGCTGACGGCGGCGAGGGCGGCAAGGCTCTCGCCGAGGAGGTAGTAAGGCTCTGTGAAGAAGAGAGCAACGCTGATTTCAGCTTCGTATATGAGCTTGATCTCCCTGTCGAAAAGAAGATCAGGGCGATAGCCAAGCGCGTCTACCGCGCAAGCCACGTCGCATTTACCAAGAAGGCTGAGAAGGATATACAGAAGCTGACGAGGATGGGCTACGCTAATCTGCCGATCTGTATCGCGAAGACCCAGTACAGCTTCTCTGACGAGGCGGCGCTTATCTGCGCTCCCGAGGGCTTTGTCATCCATGTCAAGGACGTTCGTATATCCGCCGGCGCGGGCTTTTTGGTAGCGCTCACAGGCGATATAATGACCATGCCGGGTCTGCCCAAGTCGCCTGCCGCTGAGCGTATCGACGTTGACGATAACGGCGTTATCAGCGGACTTTTCTGATGGATATACTTTACTCCGACGAGCATATCGCCGTAGCGGTAAAGCCTTACGGAGCGCTCAGCGAGAGCGATGATAAAAAGCCCAATATGCCCGATATGCTCAAAGAGGCTCTCGGGTGCGATCATGTAGCCGCAGTTCACCGTCTTGACCGCACTACTCAGGGGCTTATGGTATACGCCTTATCGCACAAGGCGGCTCAAAGGCTCAGCTCTATGGCTCAGTCGGGAGAGATAGAAAAGACTTATCTCGCCGTTATCGAGGGAGCTCCCGAAGAGGATGAGGGCGATATGAGCGACCTGCTTTTTTACGACAGGCGTAAGAATAAGAGCTATGTCGTAAAAAGACAGCGAAAAGGCGTTAAAGAAGCGCGGCTGAGATACAGGACTTTATGTACCGTAAGGCATGAAGAGAAGGATATCTCGCTGATCGAGGTCACCCTGCTCACAGGCAGAACTCACCAGATAAGGGTGCAGTTCGCTTCTCGTAAAATGCCGCTCGCGGGCGACAGGCGCTACGGAAGCAGGATAGTGTGTGACAATATAATGCTGTGTTCGTCAAGGCTGAGCTTTGACCATCCGATATCGGGAGAGAAGCTCAGCTTTGAGTTCAAGCCCGATAACGGCTTGTTCGCGCTTTTTGATACTAAACACTGATTAATACTGTTATGTAGTGACCGTTTGTCAATAGGCAAAAGTCACAAATGTAAAAA
>CAMHAH010000002.1 GCA_946183365.1 uncultured Clostridia bacterium | reverse complement strand
AACAAATTTATTAACGGAAAATTTCGTAGAACGAGGCGGACGACGCAGGCAGGCTTGAGGTGTTGTCCAAATCTTTGATTTGGCTAACAACACCCATGCAACAACACTCCAAGAGCGAAGCGATTGGCTTAGTGTCACTGCTGGCGCCTGTCAAGGAGGACAACGAAGTTATGTGTTATAGGGGTCCCCGACGCGCCCCTGCGCGGTGGGGAAAGGAGGAGCCGCCACTCGAGGTCAAAGCGTACCTACCGGATACGCTTACCGAGAACGGCGAGCGACGACGCAACGCAATAAATGTTAAAGTGTTTTAATGAAACTTAGTATAAAGCTCTCAGCTAACTGAACATATACAGACAACTAATTCGGGATTTTTTGTGAAAATTTATGCTATATGGGTTTTCAAGACAGAGTATTTGTGTTATAATGTGTAAAATTGTTGATATTTCGGTGTTGTGACGGGTCAACGACACTAAGCCGCTCAGCGATTGTGCCGCGGCAGTCACCGCCGGCATTATAAATGAGGGTCAACTCAATAGAAAAAAGGAGGTAAAGAAATACATGGACACATTATACATGTTTGCAACTATCATCGCGCTTGTATGTATCCTTGGCTTCTTTAACGAAAAGGTAACCAAGCTGACCTATGAGATCGGACTTATGCTGTACTCAACCATCCTCGGTATCATCCTGCTTATCGGCATCGCGTTATTCAGCGATACCAGCGTAGGAAATGTACTCAAGGAGATACAGGGGTTCGATATCCACGACTTTTTGATGCACGGCGTGCTGTGCTTCATGCTGTTCGCAGGCTCCTGCCATATGAAGTTATCGGACTTCAAAAAACAGGCAAGACAGATCACCGTGCTCTCTTTGGTATGCACTCTGCTCGGCGCGGCGTTCTACGGACTTTTGATCTACGGCGCGAGCTTCGCGTTCGGTCTTAAGCTCTCTCTGCCCGTATGCCTTATGTTCGGCAGTATCATCGCTCCCACCGATCCTATCGCCGCTACAAGCATACTCAGCAAGTTCGGTCTGCCCAAGGACACTTCTTTCCTTATCCAGGGTGAGTCGCTGTTCAACGACGGTATCGGCGTAGCGCTGTTCGTATGCTTCTCAGGCATGGTATCCGCGACCTCGGGCTCATCCGACGAAGGATTTTTCGGCGTTATGCTCAGAGAGGTCGTCGGCGCTGTAGTGATCGGCGTCGTAGTAACGCTCGTATGCTTTTTGATGTTCCGCTTCTCAAAGCATCCGCATCTCAAGATATTCATCAGCCTGCTGACCGTCTCGCTCGCTTATTCTCTGTGTGAGCTCTTCCACTGCTCCGGCGCTATCGCGTCCGTCATCTGCGGTATCCTGTTCTCCGAGCTGCGTACAAGATATGCCGAGTCGGAAGAAAAGGAACACGCCGAGCTGTTCGACTCCTTCTGGGAGACGCTCGACGTATTCTTCAACTCGATCCTTTATGTGCTTTTGGGTCTGTCGTTCGTCAGCGTACTGAAGATGGAGAGCGTCCTGCTGCTCTCGATCACCGCGATCGTCGCGAACCTGATCGCCCGCGTAGGCAGCCTGTCTATCTCTTCTCTGTTCATCGGCAAGATACCCGACGGCTTCACAAAGCCCGGCTTCATCGCGCTTCTGACCTGGGGCGGACTGAGAGGCGGTCTGTCGGTAGCTCTCGCCATGAGTACCAAGGACCTCGTGCCCGAAAAGACCTATTACATCATCCTCGGCTGTACCTATGCCGTAGTATTCTTCACGACGGTCATCCAAGGTCTTACCATGAAGCCGGTCTACAAGATCATCAGCAAATCGCGCAAGCCCGCGTAAGACGAAGGCTGTACAGCACTAAATCAATAAAACTCAGATCGGTGATCGGCGCCAGCCGGTCACCGATTTTTTACTATATAGGAAACAAGCAGTTTCATACATAGTAAAATGATTTATATACCCACTCAGTTATTATTAAAACCCGCTATTTAGTCATAACAGGGTTGCAAAACACTGTCGCTTTTTGTATACTGAAAGGGAGAAAACAAATATCAAATCAAAGCTATCGATATCGAACTGATACAGGAGGATCGCCATGAAAAAGAAAGAATATAAGACAGACGTAGCTATCCTGTCTGTCACCACGACCGAATTCCGCGCCGTCATGCACTTTCACGATTGGAAGGCAAAGACCTTTGTCGGCGACGACCAGATCTATGAGGTCGCTGAGTTTGAGCGAGACGGAAAGACCCGCTCTCTTGTCCACGCCAAGATAGGTGAAATGGGTATGACCGCCGCCGCCGCGACCGCCATGAAGGTGACTTACCTGTTCAGACCGCGCTACCTCATCATGGTTGGCATAGCCGCGGGAGTAGTCAAGGACGAGCGTGTGGATCAGCGCTACGGAGACGTTGTCGTGCCCGACATCATCTGGAACTATTCAGCAGGCAAATTCGTAAGCCAGGACAAGGCGAATATACAATACGGCAATATGGGCTTTCTGCCCCGCTCCACCTCTGTGAATATCCCCGAAGAGATAATGCCCTATCTGCGCCAAGCGGCTGAGTCCATAGATAACCCGTGCCATGTTTACATCGGGCCCATGGCGTGCGGCAGTACGGTTGTCGCCAACCGCGAGCTGCTCGAAAAGCAGATATACACCCAGTACCAACACACTGCGGGGCTTGATATGGAGTCGTACGCCGTTGTATACGCCGCCAATCACGCCGACGATCCGCGCCCGACGCCGATAATCGCAAAGAGCGTATGTGACTTCGCCGACAGCGAGAAGTCCGACGACTACCAGAGGTTCGCGGCATACTCAAGCTGTGAGTTCGCACAGTTCCTCTACGAAAAAGTCCTGCCCATGGATGATTAGATAATAGTAAAAAACAAAAGGGGTTGCCGTAAAACGGGAAGTTTTGCGACAGCCCTCAGTCTGTAGAAAAAGCCATGTTTCGGCAGAAGTTGAAACATGGCTTATATTATTAATACGATTTAATAGACACAATGCTTATGAAATTATCTTAGAATTGAACCTCGACGATCGTCTGAGCCGCGTTTTCGGTAAGCGGCAATCGGATCAGTCCGCCGTCTGTTTGAACGTGATCGGTCATATCCTGTCCGTTCACCTTTACATACTTCGGCGAACGGTCGGACGCCCATGTGACCGTGCCCGATCCGCGCAGTATGACTGTTTGTCTGTTTTCATCATCGATTATGCTCTCGACCGCGGCGAACCCGACGTATTTGTCCGTCAATCCGAAACAGGTACAGGAACCGGTCACCGGCAGGATTACGAACCATCTGAAACCGCCGCCCTCTACCGTACACTCGACCGGCTCGTCATAACCGACATAGCGGACCGTACCGCTGAAATAATCATATACCGCATACCTGTCGCGCTTTGTGATCCCGCTGATCCGGGCAGGAGACAGTGAACAGCTGATCTCTTTATCTGACAGGCTGTATACCGCGATACCTCCGCCGACCAGATCATTTCCGTAACGCGCCGTGTTCTGCAGCTTCAAAGATCCAGTAGCCATCGGATCGGCGAAAACACAGTCATCCGTCGGCTTTGCCGAGCGATCCATCCTCAGCAGCTCGCCGTCTGCATAACACAGCGGTCTGAGTACCTCGGGAACGGTTTCTCCGACGCGGTCGCTGAAGTAGATCGGGCCGCCGCTGATCGCCCTGAGCAGCGCGTGCTTTTTTCCGTCGGGATGATTTGTCCAGAACATATCCCAGTCACAGCAGTTGATCTGATCGTGGTACAGCGCGTTGTAAGCGTTCTCAAGCAAATGCTCCTTGAAGCTGTCCTCCCGCTTCGGGACGAAGTCGTCGCTGTTGCGTGAGATCGAAGTCGCTGGTCGCGAGAGGATGTTTTCCATCGCCATGCCCATACAGTTGATCACAGCGCCGTCCATCCTTGCCGCGCCGCTCTCGAGAGCGCTGTGCAGACAGCGCGCGGCTTTAGCAAGCGGGACTGTGTTCTCAAAACACAGCGGGATTGTACCCTGACCGTCCACCTTGACGAAGCTGATGCCCTGATCGTTCAGCACTCGGTACCAGTCGCGATAGAAGCCTTCGCCGCGCTCGGGATCGGGAACAAGCCTGCCGTTCATCGTGCGGCAGAGATACTCAGCCTCTTGAACTGCAACAGGACTGTCGGGCGATATCCCGCTCCAATAGCCCATCAGCGCGTGCCACACGCCGAACCATTTGACAGAGGTCGCGCTTTTGATATCCTCGGTCATCTTTGTGAACCCATCGGGGAACTTTTCGGGATCGGGATGATAATCATAGAGCAGCCTATTCTTCAATGTCAGCCAACCGTCGTCGATGATGATCCATCTGACGGGGATCTGCTTCTCGGCAAATTCAGCCGCCTTTTGACGGATCCCTGTCTCATTGACGTCGGTGTAGAACGCGTCCCAGCTGCACCATCCGAGATAGCGGAACATCTCCGGCAGACGGCGCTGCTCTCGCGTTCTGATGTTCTTGACGCGCGCAAGCTCTTTGAATACCTTCGTGATCGCCTCATCTACGGACTGCGCTTCGGCGTAAAGATACAGCGGCTCGTGGACTTGACTGATACCTCCGCACAGCGCCGTCAGTACCAGTTGGAGCTCCGACTCGGTACCGCCCGTCAGATAAGCCTTGAAGTCATTACCGACCATCGGCACAAAACAGGCGTATCGGTCGCGGTATTCAAACAGCGCGACCTGTGTCTTATCGGGCATATCGGCAGGACTTTGAACAAACGCGGGACGCGACCACCACGAGCTGAACATATACAACGCCGTGATATTCAGCGGCTTTTCGCTCATGGGGATAAACAGTCTGACAGGCGCCGGCATATCGAGATCATCACATATCTCAAGCTCCTGATCGCTTATATTAAGATCAATCTTGCCAAGCCGACATTCGCCGGATAAAACTTCGCTGACAGAAGCCGTTATATCGTCTTTACTGATCTCGCCGCCGTTAAGCGGGATATCTGCCGCAAAATCGTGACCCCTCTGACGCTTGACTTCGCATCTGAATACAGTTCTCTTTGCCATAAACTCACGCCCTTATATCATGATATGATAAGTATATCACGTTTGCAGTACACAAAAAATAGTCAAATGTCATTCAAATCAGGTGTTCTGTTCATCTTTATATCCAATGCCTGAGCCAAAGGCGCAAAGATAGGAAGACCGCAGATAACAGCAGACGATATCCCCGCGTCCTTCCCTGCGACTATATCCGTCGTATAAGCAGGCAGGATAAACCCGTCCGAACTCGCGAGGATTTGCGGTTTGAGCAGGACAACGGCTTATAAGTATATTGGACTGTTGGAGAGGTAAAACACTACTAAAAGTTATTGTCCTATTAGCATTTTTCTCATCTCAACAAATTCTTTTTCAGATATTTTACCACTATCAAATAGCTTTTTATAGTATTCTAACTTTTCAATATCACTACTACTTTCAAAATCTGGTTCTTTAATATTTTTATTGTCTGTTTGTGTGGTCGGTGAATCAGGAATAAGAGAAACCAACTTTGACGTGATTTTCGGTTTAGATGTTTTATTTTCATTGCTGTTTGTTGTGTTCATACCATTTGTGTTGATTCCTCGGTCAGGAAGAGCAACAACCAGCAATGCTCCGAGTGCTCCAAAGAAGAAAGTTATCCAAAGGTATTTTTTCTCTGGAAATCCTTTTGCTTCGGCAACTTTGTAAAATTCTTGACTAACAAAATACCAAATAATCAATAAAATAATAACTCCGATTACAGTTAATAACCACATTACTGCTTTCCTCCATTATCCTTAATCTTTTAATGATTCAAGAGTAGGCTTTCCACAAGCCGCGAGGGACAGCACCAATACAAGTGCCAACGCTAATGCTAATACTTTTTTCATTGGGTTTTCTCCTTTAAATAAAAAATGTGTAGTCCCAAACGGAACTACACACCCAAAACGCATAGCCCCATTTGTTACCACACAAATTACTTGAATATTCACCAAAAGAGAAATCCAAAGCGGAGCGTCTGCGGTTTTGACTTAGCAAAATCGCAGATTTCTTCTTTTGGAAAACAAGATATAGTTATCCCATTTTCAAGTAAAAAGTGTGGTATCATTATTGTATCACGCCTATTTCATTTTTACAATCCCCTAACTCCGCAAATCCGCTCTTTTTTTCTGTCTTTTGGTATGCTATAATGAGAAAAGCCGCCTGAAGCCAAGGTTTCAAGCGGCTTTGGAGCTATATACGGAGACCTTTGCCCGACCTACGGAGGGTCTGTTCACGCTTGCGTTTATCAAAGCTCCGAACCCACGACCGCGTCGTCGCTCGCTGTACTCGCTGAGGGCGATTTCTCGGCGAAATCACTCTCCTGCTCGCATTGCGGCTCCTCCTTTCCCCATTACTCGGGGAGTAATGGGGTCCCCTCTTTCTAATCAATTGCTCGACAGGGTTGAGTCCACCAACTAAATCAAACAGGGAAGAACCTAACGGCACTTCCCTGTTTGATGGAGCTAGAGATGGGACTCGAACCCACGACCTATTGATTACGAAACGAATTTAGAACATATGTGTTGCTTGCGGTAACCTCGAATAATGGCTTGTCCAAGCTGTTTCTGGGCGATGAACTATTTGTAGTCCTAGGTAGTTTCTTGCTGTTTATTGCCGCGATAAACATCAAATGAACATCAACTGTTTGCCCTACTTCATGCGATTGTTTTAAGTTGTTCTTTGATACTCTCAACTGTAGAAGATGGCAACTCTGCTTTAGTAGCGAACGAGTCAAACTCTGCTAATACATCTTTCACGGTTTTGATCATCTGCCTGCATCTTGATTCGGAAACATCCATCGCCGATGCACATGCAATCATATCGCTGACCGTGATGTCCATTCGTTTATTGTTTACACTCATCTGGTGCGCTTTCAGCCATCGGTTTGTCGCGTTATAGGCAAACGTCAAATCGTATGCCGGCGCCAATGACCATATGCCGTTTCGATCCATCAAGAAAGAGATGTTTTTGACATGGTCGTCACAATTCATTGTCAACACATTAAAGATCATTCTCAGGCACAGCTGTTCCATTTGATCATAAGGGAGATTCAGTTTGCGCATGATTCCTGCAGCCATCTCATAACTGGTTGCGGTTTCATCGTTGAAATCATAGTGTGCCAAAGCGCCGAGTGTCTGCATATGCAGTTTCTTTCCACTATTCTCAATGCGATCGAATCTCTTTGTCATAAAGTGATACAGCCTGTTCTCTCGATACAGTTTGCACTCATTCATTTGAATACCGACAGCTTTTGCCATCAGGTGATAAGCATATTCTATTCTGGTATAAGTCGGAGGATCTTTCTCATTGTGATCCCCATTGTTTGTTATCCCGTCAAATTTGATGATCCAGTAGTCATAGCCTTTTCCGGCTTCGACCTGACCGGAACGGATATCGTTCGTTTTTTCATTCCATGCGATAACCGCCTTTGCCCTTGCGCCGCCTGCGGATGTACCCACTTGCATGATCTGCTGCATGACATGACTGTCAACGGTAAATCGCATTTTGCTTCTTTTGGTCAAAATCTCAGAAGCCAGTTTTACTAAACTGTCAATATAGATCTTTTCACTTTCATCAACCTTTGGTCCCGTGACCGGTTTGAATTCCAATGCGCCCATACCGCGCTGACCGATATAACACAGTCTTTCTACTGCATTGAAAGATTCCGGTGTCCGTCCCTCTGATGCTAACCACTGATCGATAACTGCGTTACCGAATCTGTCCGGAAGGGAGTCAGCGAGTAATCCCGGCAGTCCTCGAAAGGTTTCGATCGGCAGAGCCGGAAACGAATACTGACGCGGGCCTAAAGGCATCGCAATAGGGGACACTTCTATCCCACTGTGTATAAAATCGCTGTCATATCTGAATGTTGCAAAATTGCTGTCATCCGGGAATGCAACTGTTCCGACCTTTGATCCCCATAGCATTACTTCTGCAAAAGTCACTCTTCGTCACCCCACTTCCAACCTGTACTCTTTTTCTGTGTACTATGCTTCGATACGCGCTGGCGGCTTTTTCCCAATGTTCTGTAATCTTCAGGATTTAATGACAGCTCAGGCAAAAGAAGATTCAGGTTTTCAAGATGGCCCATAACACGGAGTATGCGGACGAGGCTCTCCAAACGAATGTCTCCGCTGTTTTCAGCAGTCGACAAGGTTCGCGCTGAGATACCTGCTCTTTCTGCCAATTCCTTCTGCGACAGTTGCATATCCAATCTGCCGCGTTTTATGCGTGCGCCTAATTCTTTCATAACCGCAGCATTGCTATTCTCAGAGGATATTTTCATTTCAATCACCTTAATATGAAGTATTCTGCAAATAATATAACATATCTGTATTTAATTTGCAAGTTATTTCAAATTAAAATAGAATAATTGATCTCCAAATACAGATGTTCAAGTAATGAATTTCCGGCTAATACTATTCTAAATTAACCGGTACGCGATCCATTGTTTTGGGAATCAGATCATAGGGCGACAATATAGTTGTTATTTATCCTGATCTATGGTATAATAACTTAGTAAGGTGGTGAGAGAATGAGCGATCCTATCAACTTTGATTTTGACGAATATATCCGACAGAGCGAACCGGATAAACAGCAGAAAGGCTATATATGGCAGACTGCGATCGGACTGCAGGATGTGGACGGACTGAAGCCCTCGGCGTATCTGATCCAAACTGCGAAGAAGAACATCGACGGCGACATCACGCTGCAAGAGGCGGACGAGCTGATCCACAGCTACTATGAAAGCAAATCGGCAAGGCTCGATACAGAGAGGCGCACCGAAGAGGCGGACAAGGTCTCGGCGCGCATCGCTCAGCTTCTCTCGGAGGACGCGTTCGTTTTCTCTCCCGAACAGCTGATCGCGATCCATCGCCGTTTGTTTGACGGAATCTACAAATTTGCCGGGAAGATCCGCAACTATAACATCTCCAAAAAGGAATGGGTGCTGCGGGGCAAGTCGGTCGTATACGCCGGCTCGGATACCATCCGCGATACGCTCAACTATGATTTTGACTTGGAAAAGAGCTTCGATTACAGAGGACTCGGTATCGACAAGAGCATCCGCCATATCACGGATTTCATCTCGAACCTCTGGCAGATCCACCCCTTCGGCGAGGGCAACACCAGAACGACCGCCGTCTTTACGATCAAGTATCTGAGCTCGCTCGGATTCGAGGTGAGTAATACGCTCTTTGCCGACAACTCATGGTATTTCAGAAACGCCCTTGTCCGCGCTAATTATGCCGACATCCAACGGGGCATCTATGAGGATAAAGTCTATCTGGAGCAGTTCTTCCGCAATCTGATCCTCGGCGAGGATAACGACATGAAGAATCGGTATCTGCTGATATTGTCGGATGACCCGCACGCAGGAAAAATCGGCGATAACGGAAAAATCGGCGATAAAAAATCGGCGATAAACACCAGAACCAAGGCAGCGATCCTCTCCTTTATGCAAGGCAAAGGCGCTGTGAAAGCATCACAAATTGCAGAGGCGATCCACCTGCAGCCATCCCGGACGAGGGATTACCTTGCTGAGCTGGTTAGCGATGGCGTCATCATCGCCGAGGGCGCGAACCGCAACAGAGTTTATCGTTTGAAATAATCAATCACATAGAATAACAACAGGCTGTACTCTCACAATGAGGGCACAGCCTGTTCTCTATTCCGCTTCGAAATCATTATTTCTTAGCCTCATAGTGCGGTATTACCTCTATGGATTTGTCTTTTGTTCTCAAACGGCTGATAGAAGCGGGATCACACGCATATATATCCTCTGAAACCGCGGGATGAATAATATGAATCCGCTCCGTTGTGAAAGGTAAACACCCTGCCGTATCGGCGCTCACAAAACAAGGCTCCGCCTTTCTTCCTGATCGACTCAGGCGCATGGATCCAGCTCGACGTCTTTAAGTCAAATTCTCCGAGCTGCTGCAATCTGTAATAGAGATCTTCTGTCAGAAGCTCGATGCCCATTTCTTTCGCCAGCCGTTCCGCGCTGCCTGTCGGCGGATTCTTCTTTCGCTTTTGCAATGCCTCATCATCATAGCAAAGGCTTCTGCGGTCAGCGGGAGTTTCCTTGGAACAGTCGCAGAAGATGAGCTTCTCTCCGGCTTCATCAAAGCCGATCGTATCAGGCTCACCGCCGCTTTCTTCCATATACCGCAAAGTCTTTAACGCGGCAGTATTATCCTTCAGTCGGATTTCAACAACCTCCCATTGGAGATTCGGGTGGCGATCCCTATTTTCGTTGAACCTGTTTTTCAGTATTTCCAGCATTGTTTTGTCCTCCCCTGACGAGATGGCATAGCCGTTGACATGATCTAAGGTATAGTGCTATAATGATTTCAGCGACAGAGCGAGAGTTTTGGGTAACGCCGTTTTCGGTATCCCCTTGCTTAGAGACCTCTGTCGCTTTTTCTTATCAATCGTTTTCTTCCTGAGGTATCTCTACGACCATCGTGTTACGCGAAAGGCAATGCAGCTTCACATCGTGGTCGGGCATGGTGAAGCGCAGGACAAAGCCCTTCTCCGGATCATAGTTCCTCATCAGCTCTGTGCCGTCGAGGGTGAATGAATAGTTCGTATCCGTGGCGATCATGTCAAAGTACAGCGTCACTTTTTCTCCGGCTCTGTACTCGTCCTTTGCGTTTGGATACGCCATCTTCTGACCACAATAATCGACCTTGTATTTCTTTGCGAATAGTCCCATGTTGCACCTCTTTATAAACAGTGTTATTATGTCAATTCAAAGATGGTAGCTTATTTATCGTCTGTTCGTAGCCAGAATCGATCAGCACGATCTGTTCACCGGCACGTTGATAGCCGTCGATGATATTCCTGTTTTCTGACTTCAAACCCTCTATCGTACAATCCGCATAGACTAATCGGGATTCTATATCTGACTCATGCGCAATGATTTCGCTGAAATGATCCTCTATATACTTTTCGCTCATAGCAAGACAGATAAATCGGATCGACGGTAAGTATCGTTCATCAAAATCCTTTCGCCATTCAAACGGGATATAACAGCCCTCCACGATCAGGTTTTGATCGTTCTCGATCGCGGTCTTTATCATCTCGCGCACGATCGGCCAGAGGTACGCTGTGAGCTTGTCATCGTCGTCCATCGGTGTAAGATCGGTATTGCCGCTGCGGATCAAGCCCATTTTCAGATGGTCGATCGACAGATATGGATAGTGATATTTTTCGAGCATCTTTTGAGCCAGAAGTGTTTTCCCTGTGTGAGAAGCGCCGGTTATCAGAATGATCATCATCTTACCTCTTATCTATTTCTTCCTTGACCTTTTATCCCGATGATGTCGGCTGAATCACTCATAGCCGACTAGTTATTCAAGATCTCATATAAGCCATCCGTCAGATCGCGGTAATGGCGCGGGAAGTTCTCCGAACCTGTCGCGTAGATCCTTTTCCCGCCGTTGACGGTCGCGTGCAGGTTGAACATGGTGCCGTCTGTGACACCCCGCGGGTGAGCGCCGTGAAAGCCGTCCCATGAAAGAACATCGCTGTCATTCAGTAGCTTCAGCGCTTCCGCTTCATCCACCGCGACACGTTTTTCGAGGACACGCTCATCCTCGCTTTGCGTGAACCTGATCGAGTAATAGGATACCTCTGCCTTGCCGTCCTTCATCACGATCTCATACTCGGCAACATACCGCATCGTGCTCACTCGAAGTGTGACGACCTCAAACGTATCGATCCTGTCGGGTTGATTAAAAATGCTTTTCATCATAATCTATTCCTCACTGCTTGGCGTTTTTCTTATCTATCTTACACGCCCAGTTCGAGATCCGCTTTCATTGTCTTGTCGAGGCACAGGCGTACATTCGGCATATCGCTGAATTCGACAAAGTGTTCCGCGTCCTCCCGCGTCATCCCTGTTTTCATCTTTCGCCCGATCAGCCTTTCACGGAGCATATCCGCATCCGCTGTGAGGACGATCGTGTAGTCCGCGTATCGCGATAACTCGCGCCAGCCGTCCATATCGAGCAGAAGATAATTGCCCTCGATCAGCACGATGTCGGCGTCGATGATGATCGCGTCATCCACGGGATCGTGGAGCTGACGGTCATAGTGCAGCCATTTACAGATATGCCCCTGAGCCACCTCTTCGATCTTTGTCCGCAGCGCTTGCAGATCGAACGTGATCGGCGCGCCTTTGATCCTCGCCATGGGGATCGCTTCACCGTTCACCTCAACTGTGCGCGTCAGCAGATATTCCTGCCTATGGTGGAAGCCGTCCATGCCGACGGCCTGCACCCTTTTGTCCGGGATGACCGACTGCGCCAGATGCTCCAAGAAGCTGACCAGCGTGCTTTTGCCCGTCCCCGGAGGCGCCGTGAGCATCACGATAACGCGGCTCTCTTTCTCTGTATGCAGTTGTGATAAGTGTCGCAGCAACGGGATCAGCGTGCCGTTGACGAAGGCGTCGCTGTAATCCACGCTGCATTCGATTCCGTTGATGTTAGCTGAGTAGTTCATACAGACCTCAGTTTCTCTGTTCCTCTCCATCGGAGAGGAATCCCAGATACTCGTCGAACACGTTGAAGAGCATATCTCCCGAGCAGACAGGGAGGATGAAATCGCTCTTACCGATCGACACGAATTCAAAAAGTTCACTCGCCGTGGTGAGTACCAGCGCGGGGATCACCTCATAATCCGTGCCGAACACGATCTCCAGATACGGCAGATATTTCGCCGCCTGAGACACCTCGTCGGGGTCGACCTTGTCCTTCATCTTGAACTCCAGCGAGAATACGTGGTTCTCGGTGATGACCAGGACGTCCGCGTAGATCCGCACATAGCGCGCCCGCTTCAAGCGGAACTCAAAGGCGATCTCCCAATCAAGGTAGCCCTCTCCCATCATCTCGCGCAGGTCATGGAATAGTCCCACCATTTGCTCACGGCAGTCACGGAAGGAATGGAGCAGTCCGCGCGTATCGTTCAGATTCCGCCCGATCCTTTGACAGCCCTCGGTCATCCTGTCCATCCATTCGTCCTCGGTCAGCTCGAGAAACTCGGATACGGAGGAATAATAACCCGAGAAGTCGTATAAATCGGTATGAGGTCTTGACTGGCGGATAATCCCGTGCCAGCGGTAGGACGCGTCCTGATAGCACAGCTCTCTGAGCAGAGGTGAGTTGTACAGAACATGGTTCACCGTGTTGCGGTCGAGGCCGCGCTTTCGGGCGATCTCACGGGCTTTGACGCCCTCGCTTTGACAGATCACCGCACATATTTTTCTTTCGGTTTGTTCATTGTTCATTTTATCTTTTCAAACGCCATGCGAGGAAGATTATCTCTGCGGATAGCTCTCATTCATATTCTTAAGCTCGTCTATTAGAAGGAGCGCCTCCTCATGACTCATCATTTCTGACAGTTTATATGATTTCCAAATGCCATCAGAAGTATCGTAAATAAACTCTAACCCAATAACAATTTGTTCGCCCGCTCTTGCAGCGACGATCTTAAGATACGGTTCCAAAAAATCAGAAATAAACAGCGATTCTTTACCGCTGATAACTTCTGATAAACCTGCTATCAAGCTTTCTAACTCAACTGTCAAAAGGCATGCATCCTTATATGTGTAGGTTCCTTTATCATCAGAATATACCACCGACACCATAAGCCAATTCGCGTCGTGATCAAAACCTGATTCCGTAGATTTATACCCAGGGTATTCGTAGCCGGCAACTTCAAATGATAACCTTTTGCAATTCTCTTTAATAGTCATAGTTTCCTAAGTTCTTTCTCCAGCTTGGCTTTTTGCTCTTTCATGTTATCCAACTCGGTGAAGGCTTCGACAATCTCATCATCATTCTCGAATCGGGGACGCATCTTATATTTTTTATTAATAATATAGGAAGTGGTTTTACTCAGAAAGCGAACAGTAATCATGCCGCCATCCTGAGCTATAACTGTTCCTGTACCGTTAGTACTCTCCGTAACTTCAACTCCAAGTAAGGATATCTCCTCATACGATTCCATCTGCACATCCAATTCGTGGATTGCATCTTCAAGTTCTGTGATTCTCTTAATACGTTCTGCGGCTTCTTTTTTCTTCAATTGCTGTTCGGTGTAAGCTTTAATACTGTCTTTCTTATTGGCGTGATGCAGTCCGCTGTAAAAGTTGTAGCAGCGACTGCAATACATCAAATCAAAAGCCATTATATGCAGACTTTGATCATAATAATATAGATCGTTATCTTTGAAAAATGCGTTATACTTCTCAATCAGAGACGGGTGCTCTTTTAAGGCTTCAACAATAATTTCAGCTAATTCATAATAATTCTCCAGTTTGAAATCACTGCCCGAACCAAGGTCCTTGCCAAACTCTATGTACTGTGCAAACTCCTCAGCTTCACTATACCGGTAAATGAAATGCTTCTCGGGCGCGTAGAAGGAAAGATAGCATGAAGCCGCATGACGATCTTGTTTATAACGATAGAAACGGGGAAACAGCTTCTGCCTGATTATCTCAATCTCTTCCAAGAATTGATCCATATGATCTTGAAGCTCGCTCACGGTTGTATAATCGGCAAACAGAACCTCACGGAAAAGACGTTCGATCTCTTCTGACTGCTCTGCCATCTTTACTATGCCGGTTGTCGGCGAAATTATACTGTTGTTGATCAGTACAGAGCTTTCCTTTGTAGCTGCGCTGAACAGCTCGGGAAAAGGCATAGCTTGAGCGTTATCCGAAAACCAAACATCTCTGAACCCACGCACAGCACCCCACTTAAACTTCTCTTCGGTCGGTGCTGTTGTTACCAAGTGATAATTGTTTTCATATCGGTTTATCAATTCGTGAAGATTATCTTTATTCATAGATTTTATCACCTCTCATATGTGTTGCTATTCTCTCGTTAATCTCTTTGTCCGCGAGACAGAAGGCGTAGTGCGGGATCTCATCGGGTGTGATCCACGCGACGGCGTTATGCTCCAAGAGCCTGATCTCACCGCTCACGATCTGAGCATGGAACAGCGTGAGATGAACCGTGATGTCGGGGTACTCATGTACCACATCCATAAAGATATCACCGACGGTGATCGTAACATCCAGCTCTTCCTTACATTCTCTGATGAGGGCTTCCTGCTTTGTTTCGTCCAGCTCAACCTTACCGCCGACATATTCCCACAACAGCCCTCGCGCCTTATTCTCCGGTCGCTGACAGATCAGGAATCGCTCCCCGTCCCATATCAACGCCGCTACTACTTCGGTCATATTATCCCTTTCTTAAATCGCGATAACTGAACGGTGGTTCTTTCTTCTCCGATTCAGAATCGAACAAGACTATGGCATACTCCTTGCATAGCATGTATGCGTTCATTAACGCGAAATCTATGATAACAGAATACCTCTCGAACTTGACTTTGCTGAGCAACTTAGAATCAACAAATAAACGCGGAAACCTGTGATGATACCGGAAGATCCATTCTTGAAAATGCTCTTGCAGATATTCTCTCGCCTTTCCTGCGACATAGTCAATATACAGCCCATTAGGATAGGGTAGTTTTGCGTTTTCCAGTGAACTGCAAAAGATCCAGATCCATATAGCAGCTCTTTCTTCGTCGCTTTTTGACTGTACCATCAAATCCGCTGCTCGCATGATTCGCTCATCTGCTAAAGGATTCCGACGATCTACAGGTAATTCTGCCATGCAGTTTATACAATTAACCGCATCATCTATCTTATCATTTCTTACCCAATGATAAGTATAAATGCGATTCTGACTATTCGTTTTTACTGCTCTTTTATATGGAGAGGGATTTCTATTCACAATATACAGGTGATCTTTCGTGGCTTTCCGCCAGTAGCTGTAAAGATCCTCCCATTTTATCTTTTCAAAACTCTTA
The DNA here is from genome assembly GCA_946183365.1 of uncultured Clostridia bacterium. GTDB lineage: Bacteria > Bacillota > Clostridia > Oscillospirales > Acutalibacteraceae > Ruminococcoides. Next base: position 179,000 of record CAMHAH010000002.1, on the reverse strand, counting down.
TGCATAGCAACCCGATCCTTACTCTATACGTGTCAAATCTCCCTAATCCCCAGCGATCTGAGATACTCATACGTCCCGTCGTAATACTCACGCTTACGGGTGTTATCCGTATCGCTGCCCTCGGGGATGAAGATGACCATGCCCTGACGTGCTCGGGTGAGCAGGACACGGTAGGCGTTCTTCAGGTAGAGCCGGCGCTCGGGGCTATTGACGTTCTGCCACTTGTTGCCGGAGAAGTTGTTGTAGGTCCAGCCGTCCGGCGTCATGCGGAAGTCGGCGTCCCACGCCACAATCGTGTAGTCGAGCTCCAAGCCCTGAATATCAAACTCGGTCACGACGTCCTCCAGCGCATAGCTGCTGCGCACATCGTCCTTGCCATTCAGGAACCAGTTCGCCACACCGACATCATTCTTCACGAAGATGCCCTCGGGCTTCAGCCGCAGCGCACCGGAGCTCGCGAGCATGCCATAGCGCGTGGTACCCAGCCCCTTGCTGCGCGCCCATTCCTTCGCCTTCTGCAAATCGCGCGTAACATAGAGCGGGTACTTGTCCTGAAACTTCTCATACAAACGACGTGCCTCGTCAGTATCCCGATCCAACAGTGCCTTCACAAATGCCGCCAGATCCGGCGTGCGGAAGGAGCGCACAGAGGTCGCCAGATGCAGCTTTTCATTCTCGGTGACATTGAGGCCGCCAATCATCTCTTGCCAGTCACGCTCACGACGATATTCCTCGTCATTGAGTTGTGGCGTGATATATACATCCCAATCTGGAAAAACCCTGCGCAGCGAATCGAACCACTCCGGCAGACCGGCCTCACCGGTGTTGATCTCCTGACCGCCGCCGACCAGACAAATGACAACGGCCCAATCCGCGTGCCGGTCCATCGTGCTGATCAGGAACTCCGGCTCGCTGTAACTAAAGTTAGGCACACCCTTCTTGGTAGCCATGAAATTGGCGATCATCTCATGTGTCCACGCACGCTGTGCCTCATCGAAAATCGCGACACGCTCAGGTGGAACATTATCATTACCGACGAAGGAATCGCGGTACTTGTGGATGATCTGGATGAAGGCCTGCGTCGAGCGGAGCGCGTTCGTTTTCGTGACCTTCTCGCCACGGTCCTTGGCCTGCTGAACGCTATCGCGGGCGAGGGCCTCTTGCAGGACCTTCACCAGCGGATAGTTGCCGGAGAGGAACACCGCGTGTTCGCCTTCGGCTGCATTGGAGCGCTGGATCGCGATGTTGAGGCCGACCAGCGTCTTGCCAGCCCCGGGTACACCGGTGACGAAGCAGATCGACTTGCGACGTGCCGCCTTGCTGTGCTCGATGATCGTGTTGATCTCATCGGTGGTGACCGTCAGATTCTCCGCGCCGGCATCGCTGCGGGTGATATCCTCGACGTTGTGGCCGCGATAGAGCGCCTGAGCCGCCTCGACGATGGTGGGCGTCGGCAGGTATTCGGAGTTCACCCAGCGGCCATAGTCGAACGCGGGCTCGTCAAACTGTGCCGCTACGCGCAGGATCGTGCTGCCGATATTCTCAGCGTTACAGCGCAGGGGCTTGATGATACGGTCGATGTTCTCGATGGGATCCTCCACGGCCGGTGCATGGGTGGAAATCATTATCGGCACCAGCAGCTTGTCGTGGCTCTCCTTTTGGAAGTTGCGCAGGTCGAGCGCGTAGTCAAAGACCTGATCGAAGGTGGTGGAGCGATACTCGCTGTCGCCGCACTTGAACTCCAGCAGGTAGACGATACCCTTATACAGCACAACGTTGTCGACGCGCTTGCCCATGCGCGGGATGCTGTACTCAAAGAGCAGCTCGCCTTCGCTGAGGACTGATAGCTGGTCCTTCAGGATCGCGATCTCCTGCTCCCACGTGTTGCTCTGCTGGATGCGGGTGTCCGCGGAGATGTCATTCGAGTGAATCACACCCGCGATCTCTGCTGCACTCTGCCGCATGAATTCTTCTATTGTTGCGTGGTAATAACACCGTAAGTTGCGCATGGTAATCACCTTCAACTAATCTAAAACTATTTATGCTGTTGAATAATATCAGCCACGATGGTGGATAGATCGTTTCCTTCATATGTTGTGATTAACTTTCCGGGGAAGTGCTTTTGATACCACTTCTCTTTTTTCTCCCAATGAGCTTTATAGCTGTCAAGGTCCAAACGTCCCACATGTTCCCAGTAATACTTTTCGCCACGGAATGTGACCGTAAAATCAGGGAGATACATGGAGCCATCTGGAGCAAATAACGGTTCCTCGTAAGTGAACGGCACATCCTCAGAGACCAGTATGTTTGCGATAATAACCTCAGATTTTGAGCGTACAAAATACTTTGATAGAGTAGAGAGCTTCTTTTCCTCTTTGAACCAATCTCCGCTATATAGCAATTCATCAGGAAGCGGATGGAAGCTAAAAACAGAAGAATTGATTTTTCTGACAGCCGATTTTTCAACATGGCTCATCGTGGTGAGTGTGCTGATATCCTGCTGTAGAAATACCGTTACATGTTTCTGCGCTCTGGTTAATGCAGTATACAAAAGTTCCATACTAAGCAGGTGGCTTTCTCTTGCAGGAATAACTATATACACATAGTCAAACTCAGAGCCCTGTGATTTATGAACGCTGATTGCATAAGCAAGTTCAAGGTTTTCCGTTACCTTTTGGTCTGGGATGGAGCGCCCAGTGATTCTATCCGTACCAATTCTCTTGCCATACAGATAACTTAGCTCTTTTCTGTTGCGCCCAGAGAAGTTACACTGAAAGCGCTGAAGGTTTGTCATCCATCGTATTTTTTTGCTGTCATATCCCATTGGAAATACAATTGCTATTTCTCCGTTATAGACCTCTTGTCTCCCCACCCTTTTATTCTTCCAATCATATACATAAGCCATATCGGATGCCGGACGATTTCTGATCTGAATAACCTTATCATACAGACCGATACCGTCAATATTCAATCGCTTACTCCAGTAACCGTTGAAGGTTTTCTGCATAAAGGTATTGATTGACATCGTACCATAGAATTCGCCACGATAAGGAGAGATAACCTGAATCCTTTCTGGCGAACCATTGATTGCTTCTCTCCATACAGTATTAGCCCCTTGTTCGCCTTCAGCTTTTTGCCCGGTAATACTCTCCATATCTGCAATGAGCTGCGTGCGCATCAAGGACTCAAGATCCTCTTGATCTTGCCAAAAGTACACACTTAGGTCCTTATCCACATCGCCATTGCCTTTTGTAAGTATCTCTGTGAATATGGTCTCTTTCTCGGTTTTCAGTTTTGCAGCTGCTTGCGAATTCTCACCTGATAGCTGCTTTTCCTGAATAAACACGTTTGCGAGATCCAATATACCGGTTCCGTTATCATTGACGGTATTAACCAGCTGTCGTATATTCTCAGTCAGTGTACCAACATTCGAAGAGTATTCATCATTCGATTTTAACCACTCGATTGTATCAGAGAAAACCTTACCACGACCAATAGGCGGCAGCTGATTTGGATCGCCTACCAAGATTAATCGCTGAACACTGTTCCAGTTAATCGCTCTGCATAAGGTTGCAAATAGATTCAGATCAACCATCGAACACTCATCGAGAATCAGCGTGTTGATATCCTTGCTCTTTTTACCACCCGAACGCTTGAGCGTCATATTCTTATTGATCCATCCATTCTTAGCTAAAAAGGAATGAATCGTTGAGGACGGCTTACCGGTTTGTACTTTAATTCGCTCTGCTGCCTTTCCAGTTGGCGCCATCAAAAGAAAGCTCGTGCCTTCGCCGTGAATACGTCCAATGGTATCCAAAATAGACTTAATAACTGTCGTTTTTCCGGTACCGGCCGCACCCGACAGAACACAAATAGGCTTATTGAATATCTGCATACAGACATCCGCCTGCTGATTAATGATTTGAGTATACCTATTTGCATACGTTTCATTTTCTAGCAGCTTTTCGCCTTTTTTCATAAGCGATGACTTGAATTTCTCAGGAGACACCATCATTCTGAGCGTAATATCAGGTCGATCTGCCATCTCCCTTAAGACAGATTCGACTAGGCGCTCGTCCTCATAAACATTCCTGATATACAGGTAGAGAACGCCGTCATCATCCTTCCTCAAGAACAATCCGCCATTTATGATATCCTTTTCGACATTGAAATTCTTGAGGCTGAAAATATAGCGCTTCCACTCCGGCATACGATCCAAACGCGAGTTGATGGATTTCAGAATCATTTCTGCTTTGCCGAAAGAATGTGCAGGGATTCGATTCAGTTCATCCACACACATTGCTCTCAGTCTCTCTGTAGAGCCGGCGTCCAACAATTCCTCTAAACCATATTCAGGTGAAGGGATAACGCCGTTATCGATCTTATAGAACGGGATGACATCATCTGAATCCTCACCACGGTATTGTTCAAAAATGATGTATGGATTTTCTATCAGCTCATTTGTTGTCGCTGTGATAGACACATTCTCTCTTTGCTCAGAAATGATGCCCAAAACCTGTGCCCTTGTGAGGTCGAAACGCGGAAGTATATCAATTAACAGTTCTTTATCCCTATCATCTAACAGATCATATTCGCGACGAATGGTTTTTAATAGCTTATAGGGTGGCTGAACGCCGTTTATACATTCTGTTTCTCTATTCAGCAGTTTAACTAACTGATCGTAGAAGTCTCGTTTTGCTTCATCGGTTGTGAGAGTAAGATACTGTTGAATCATCGTGTTGAGCTTCAGCGCTTCCATCACAGACATCAACCCGGGATACGGACCTCTTTCAATCCATAATTCATTCAGCACGGAAGCAAGCCATTCTTTTCTTTTGATCCAATCCTCAGTATCATCACCGATTTCGATTAATGTATCAACTGCTTCAGTTAATTGCAGCAGAACCTCAATCGCATCATCGTTGGTCACCTCACGGCTTCCGTACTTGAACGGTGAGCGATTATGTGGTTTAACAACCAACCTTTCAGAAAGCTCCTCATCGTTGAGGTACTTCCAGTAAGGAATACAGAAACCCTCATCAGGATAATTTGAGGTAATAGGCTTTTGCCAAACAAAGCCGCCGGCGTAATCGTTCTTGATCTTTTCAGAAGTGTTTTCAAAGAAATAGAAATCATCGATCCTCTTGACTCTTGAAACACCGACAATTACATAGTTATCTTCTTCGCCCTCTGAGAAAGGATTGCTGTAGCCGGCATAATAAAAGACCAATGACTTGTTAGGCTCGAATTGCGCAAAGTATTCCTTAGCATTATTGAAACGCTTATCGTAGTCATACTCTCTAAAACTGCCCTCTGCAGCAGATACATCTTTCTTATACATCGCCTCATAACACCATGTACAGGCGGTATATGGAGGCAGAGTAAGATCAATCGGGTCTCCGGAATCCCACCAATCGGGCTTCAAAACACGAGTTCTTACGGTATCTTTACCGAAAGCATTGATGCTAAGGCCACAAGCAATCTTGCAAGGGAAATTACCGGCCGGCTCTCCCTTGTGCGCTTTTTCTAACTCTAAATCTCTGGTCGAAGCAATCAAATCTCCGGGATAAGAGTTGGCTCCTACACAGTACGGATTATTACAGGGATTAGAACAGATATGACCATTCCAACCATGATCATGCCAAGCTAATCTCAAGCTCATATGTATTGCCATATTATCCCATCCTTTATACGATAATCTATTTACATATTTTCAAATATTATGATTGATCAGTCTTGTCACAGACTATCAATTCATAGTCACAGTTAGACATTGCTTCGGGCAATTACTCGTATTTTTCAATCAGCTCATTAGCTATAACTGTTTTATGAATACTATCATCGTATTCATAAACGGGGCTCGCCCAAAAAGCGTCAAGAGCTTTGAGTCCTTCGTCATCATATATTCTTTTTGTTGACGGATTAATTAGTCTTTGTCTTGCGATTAATCTATATTGTTTCATGCTTAGTCTCCTCAAAATATGTGCTGATATCATTATCTCACAAAACAAGTCCGATATGGTGGACTTTGTGCGCAGAGCGCTTTACTCCTTCGGCTCATCGGGGACGAATTCCATAATATCCTCGATAGAGCAATCCAGCGCCGCGCAGATCTTGCCTAGAATCTCGGTAGTCACATTCTCACCCTTGCCCATCTTGCTGAGGGTAAAGGTGCTGATGCCCGCCGCGGCAGCCAAATCCTTTTTCTTCATATCCTTGTCGATCAGCAGCTTCCAAAGTCTTTTGTACGAAGTAGCCATACTATCACCTCTGTATTTGTCAGTATTGCACAATGAGTGCAACATTACATTTTGATTATACCAATTTATCTATGCGGTTACAACATTTTATTTAGCAATAACAACATTTTTAGATAAACTTTGTGTACTATACTCCTTGCTATGTCCCTCCCGTAGAGGTAACATACGGACAATACAATGAAGGAGGTACATTATGAAGTACAAAATCCCCGCTCTTGACACACCCGAGGCCAGCCGCACCCCATACGCGGAGCTTGGTGTTCACCGCATGGTGGCGAAGGCATACTTTTTCAGCGACATGGCCGACAACGAGCTGATCAACTTTGACGACTACATTTATGACGAGGACGTCAGCGGCATCATCGGCGAGTGCCGCAAGCAGAAGATCCGTAAGTTCACGATCTCGTCCACCTACTCCGGTATGGTGAGGATCATCGCTCTTTTCGTTGAGAAGGGCTGCACCCTCGATGGCATGGTGACCGTCAACGACAGTTATCGGGACCCGCTCTCCGGCGAGAGATGCACGCTCCCGGCCTTCAAGCTCAGTGTAGACTAAACGAGAGGATAAGCAAAACAGGTCAGGCTTGACAACTATGTCTTGCCTGACCTGTAATCTGTATCGCTAATATAGGGTGCTCAGTCTTCTTGGAAAAAATAAACCCTTGTGTAACGTCAATCTTTCTTTTATGCTTAACGCTCCAAAATCCGCCAATGTATGTCTAAAAATGCGCCATATCCTAAAATATTAATCAACACACATGTTTGAGTCCCTATAATCTGAAAACCATTGTGTTACTATTTATGATATTTCATAAACGCTTTTATTCTGAATAATAAAAGATAACTGTATCTTAATTGTCTTACCTTTATCTTTTCCTTTTAGGACATCGACATATACATACTCATTATCCACATTTGTTATTGTACCTTCAAGATCATACTCTTTACTAAATTTTCTGAGCTTTCGTTTAATCTGTTTACCGATATATCCTTTATATACCGATAATCCTGATTCTTTTTTATCCAGTCTTCTAGAAAGAGTTTTTTCAGGAATAGCTGACGAAACACTGCTGGCAGATCGCTGAGTAGTATTTTTCAAAGGTTTACTTTTGACAGTACTCACCATCTCAGTGGTTCGCTCCAATTGAGATGCTGTGTCATTATGAAGGATAGAAGGATTCTTTTTTATATCACTTACTTCCTTCTGCAGCTTGAGCAAAGATATTATTTCAGCAAAGTGTACTTGAGAAAACCAAATCTCATGATCCTCTAATGTAATAACGACCGGTTCAGCATCAGCGATATTTTGTTCGCGTACAGAAAGAATTGCCTCCCTAAAACGCTGCATCTCAACGGTTTTGTTACGTATTTTCTTATACTTGGAAGCACAGTTCGGACACAAACAAAGATTCAAAGGATCTAGCTCCGTCTTAGGCTTATCGAATAATTGTGCTTTCTCGAAAGTTGAACAAGAATCGTGACACATCTGACAGGCGTATTTATATGTCCCATCATACCTGTATAGATTCATCAAATAGCTACGTGCTTCTCTAGACCTATCGCTTGTTCGTATGCTTCGAATAACGTTTTCGTAGCGCACAGGATCTGCATAAATGAGCATCTCAGCTACATGCTTCTTCAGTGCTTCCCAATTTTTGACTTTAGAAATCGGGAACGGTAATCTATCCTCGTACTCCGTCTGTACTTCAATTGCTGCTGACGTTCCATACTGCAACTCTAAATCATCAGACGAGATACCAAATCGGTTTCTCAACTCATTTTCAAACAAGGAGTCCAATTGAGACTGAGAGATAGACTTCTTTAATTCATCAACCTCATCGGCTGCTGTCTTTTTAAATCCAAGAAGTTGGTATACTTTTGTGCTCTCCCTAACACTTCCATAAATATGTGTATTTAGATCGTGTTTAGAGATGCTTTTCGGTAAAACCAATTCTAGTGACTCGGTATACAGCCAACGCCCATCCCATTTGAAATTTCTACATTTTGAAAGGATTTTGAGCATTTCACAGGGCTCGTTCACTAAATCCTGCGTATTGCCTCTGATATGAACAGTACCGACTAATCGGTTCTCATTCATTAATAATGTCCTTAGTATGACTTGTGACTTTATAAATGAATCTGGAGATTCTGGATTGCGAGAAATATATAAGATAGCATCTCGCAGCTTATCAATAGAAAACTCCCAGCGAAAATCTCCAATTGTATACCACTCCGGGTCTCGCCCTCTGCTTGAAGTAGGATAAATCCCATTTGTTTTTGTTGATCCGACGACAATAGAAGACTTTACTCCTAACTTACATATTGACTCAGATGATATACCGTACAGGCTATAATACTCAATATCAGCAAAACAGACATTTGAATAAATGTTTTGGTAATAACCTTTGATATTTATATCGTCTAAACCAATAGGAAGATATATATGACACTCATACGGACTGCGCATTGTATTGTCATCGCATTTGATCAAAAAACTATTCTTTATGATCTCGGTTACTTCACTCTCATGCTCTTCATAAGATAAATACTTCAATAAAAACTTAACATCTTTTGCATAGTGATTTTCATCAAACTCATATTCCTCAGATGAATACTGCTTTTTGATTCTATTAATTTCGTATTCATATACATCGGGCTTGGGTAGTTGAAGTATATCATCAAAGAAGTGATGGCATCTGTCATATATCTCTGGCTCAACAATATTTAAGCCTTCCAAGCGCACAGATTTATTTGGAACAAATACATTTGGAATGTAATGTCCGTCACTCTTTCTGTAAGGCGCGACAAAACTTCCGGTGCTGGTTTTCACAATGTTAGCCATCAACATATTTGTTTCATTCTTTGTTTTTGAAAAGGCAAAGGGAACACTTTCAAAAACTGAATATAATTCAATCAACCAATCGTCACCTACGGAAGGTAAAAAGTCCGGATTACTGTTAAACAAACTTCGTAAATCTTCTGGTCTAATCAGTTTTATATCCAGAGAGTTATATAAATACCTATACAACCTAACATATTCTTTATTTGTCTCTGTTAAAAAGGTTGGCAACCAATAATAATTGATTCCGGTATTAATCAATTCAGTCAGATAGCGATCGCTGAGTACATTTGTAAGCCTCTCTTGTCTAGCGAGACGAACTTGTTCCCTATTAGCATAACTTCCAGATTTTGTAGGGATTATGCTCTCGCCGGAAAGTAATTCTAACACCGTATAATACAGCGGTAAAAACAGGCTGTAACTACTGAAATCCTCCTCGTCGATAGGAAGAGCTTTTAAAAAGCTCATATTGAGAACACCTGAGTTTTTCAACTCAAGAATACTTTTTTCAAGCAGTATAGCAGTTTCACGCACCAAGTTTTTGTTATCTATATTATCTGCAGGGATACTGCTTCTATTAGGCGTTGTTCTATAAGGTCCCTGCACGATAAAATTCAGTTTGCTCTCAGTCTCTGTCGGAAAATACACAGAAACATATGGATCCTGAGGCTTTACACATAATAAGCTGCCATCTTTCTGTTCTTTGACAGGAAACGCAATATCGACTGTTCTACTTGTTTCTTCATCTATCCTTCTGGAAAACATTAAGTATGAAGTTACATCATCCCCAGCTGAAGAAGTAGAAGAACCAAGAGCAGAGACACGAGAACAGTGGTCGTTGATTTCAGTTTTTTCAAGCAGATATTCTCCTCTTTTGGTCAAATCCGTACATCTAATCTCATATTCAATCAGTTCCAGGTTCTTCATAAACAACAACGTGGTAATGCCTAGATTCTGTAGTTTTTTAGTTAAGGCATTTTTTAGATCGTTAAGCGAATCAAACCCGGAAAAAGAATTTCCGAAAGAATAAGGGAATACAAACCGTGTCGTGTATGCTTTATTTATCTCATCAGGTTCAATATCGACCGGATTGACAAAGCCGTCGATCCTAATAGCAAAAGGGCGTGTTTGCTCATCTGATGATCTTTTGTAATGCTTCGGTTCACTATATAGTTTTACGGTATCGCAGATACTAAAAACAGACTTGAATCCCACGCCAAATTCTCCGATCTGATTTAACACTTTATCAGATCGTCCAACATCACAAAGGCTCTGTAAATTCTCTGTTGTAAACGGTTTTCCATCATGCATTACTTCAAGTCTATCATCATACTGAATAAACTTGATCGACGTAGCAAGCGCATCTTCTGCATTTTGAAGCAGCTCATATACAAAGTGAGATTTATCAGTATATAGCTGGATAATACGCTCCAAAGAACGTTGTAACATGCCTTCTTTGTCCTGTTTTTGTATGATTTCCGCAGCATATCCCTGTGCCATCATTCTCTCCTAATATCTATTATACCATTAGCAATTAGATCAGTGTGGATATCGGCTCGTGACAGTATATCTTTAATATCAGAAACTTTACTTTGATACTGTGATTCTGTTTTCTGAAGCTCACTTGTGTACATCCTTCTTAATTTGTTATCAATTTCTCCTGACAATTTTTGTTCGAGGGATCTTCTTTTATTGCGATAGCTGCTGCTGATACTCTCTAGTCGGTAATTTGCAGTTACCTTCATATCAGCAAGGTATTTCTCTTTTTCCTGATTCCATAACGAGATATGTTTGCCCTCAAGATCGGTCCAAACTTTGGAAGGATTCAAAATATTTACATCAGAAGATTCTGCGTTTTGCAGAATATCTGTCAATTCTTCCCTTAGTATATCGTTATCGCAAATCGGTACTACTTTGAACATGGGCTGTAAGCCTTTATATTGCCAAGCATATACCGAAAATGGATACGATCCCTCGGGTAAAATATCAGAATAATCTGTGAGATGTATATGAATCACATCGTTTTTTTTAAAGAAACGGGCAGCTTGTTTTACGAGCGGATGCATTGATGTGAAAAAGAAGGCACGCCGTTCTTTAGATGCCATTTCAGGGATAAACGTAGCCTGATGGAGAGGATTATCACTCTTTAGATAGTTCTCCCATCTTCTTTTCAACATAGATCTGGAGTCAGGCAGACTTCTTGAATCAGACAGCAATAGCCTCCTGGCTTCTTTTGAAAGACGGATATTCTTCAGATCGCCACGTCCAATTAAGTATTGACCTTCTCCTAAACGCTTATTAAGATATCTTTCTACCAAAGCTTGTATGCTGGAAGGAGTTACCCACGGACTTTCTGCGCCTTTAATATCCTTAGAAGTGGTATAGTTAGACAAATCGAAACCAAATAAAGCACGTTCTTCGTCTTCCAAATGATTCAGCTCCTGCATTCGCCGCACTTCATTGTCAGCCATTTGCTCCAGCTTCCTTTTGCGCTCTTCATCCGTTAAATCAGAATTTGTAGCTATCTGCTCTATCTGATTGCCGATAGCGCCTAATACCTCTTCACATTCGCCAATACTGCGCTCAAATATTCCGATGCGCATCAGGCATCTGTTATATATATCAGCATCAACCGTATCCGCCGTGATGATATTGTAGATATTAACAGCCTCGCTTTGTTGTCCTCGTCTGTCAATACGACCTATTCTCTGTTCGATTCTCATCGGGTTCCACGGGAGATCATAGTTAATCATTGTATCGCAGAACTGATAGTCCAAACCCTCCGAACCTACCTCTGTAAACAAAAGAATGTCCAGCGCATCCGGGTCTTCTTTATTCAGCTCAAATCGCTCACGATAGGCTCTTCTCTCTTCATCTTTTACGTCTCCATCTATCTGAGCAACACGGTAATTCTGCTGCAAAAGCTTTTTCTTCAAATATGCAAGCGTATGTCTGAAAGAACTGAATAAGATTATTTTATTGTTGTTCTGCTGCTGTTTTTCAGAAATGACTTTGATGATACTATCAAATTTTGGATCTTCATCAGTTAGTTGATCAGATAACTCTAAAACTCTTTTTGCCGATTTCAGAATAATTGAAGCGTCGTTGTCACTGAAGTTTATCTCATCGATATCAAAATCCGGATCATCATAGATTACCTTTATTCGTCTGTCAATTAAACTACGAATATATGGAGCTAAACCAAATATGCAGCTTGCTGCTTGTCTGCGAATCGTACTCATCATAAATGAAATCGAACGCGGATCATGTAATTGAGACAATGCCATTCGTTCAAACTGCAATAATTCATTGTGAAGAGCATATTGATCCGGTGTAAAGGACGTTTCCACAGTAAACGATCTTCGAATACAGAAATCTTGAATATCTTTTCTTCTTGTTCTGTTTAATATTGTATTGAAGCTGTGGAGAGATTCGACATCTGATAGTAGACGAACACGTTCTTCGCGTGAAAACTCCTCCCGTTCTAATCGGTCGAGAATGTCATTATAAAGCGGGTTCTTTGCAATAACACTTTCACCCCATTGTGTGTGGGTAATGTTCTGGAGTTCTTCTAAAGCTGCTTTACGCCAATCATCATTTGCGAGTCGTATTGCATGTGCACTTCGATAGATATATTCGTTCGGACGGGACATGATTTGAAAGATATCCTTATCAATAATAACGTCCGGACGCAAAAGATTCATCAACGTAAACAAATCATCGTCGCTGGTTTGCAAAGGAGTTGCAGTCAACATAACTACAGCATCAGCATGTTCACAGAAATATCGAACACACTTATATGCAAAGGCTTTTTCTTTCTCTAAACTACCGTTACGAATATGATGAGCTTCATCGATGATAACAAGATCAAAGTGAGGGGATGGATCGAGCTGTGTTAGTCCGTATACAATTCCTCTGCGGCTCTCATCGCCCTCATAAACCTTGCCGTCGAGTATAGAATAAGGGATAATCGCCTTATTGAATCTGACCGGCCATTCTTCGTCTCTGTGTGTGTCTGAGATCGCCTGCCTGAGAGCAGCTCCATCCATCGGGATGAAGTCCTCATCAAAGCGCTGCATTTCGATCTCCCATTTTCGTTCGGCAATCAACGGTTTAGGGCAGATGATCAGGATGCTCTCCAGATCGTGACGCGCCTCCAGCTCCTTGATAATCAAGCCTGCTTCGATGGTTTTACCGATACCAACACTATCAGCTATCAAAATACGAGGTTCGTCTGACTTAATGAGTTTTAATGCCGGACGGAACTGATAGGGAACGAAGTCAATTCTGGCAGCATTGAGTGAATACAAATTACCTGCCGAAGGATTGTTAATCTCATAAGCTGTCAATCTGCTTCTGAATGATTCAACATCCATCCATTGAAAATCAGGAGCAGGCGTGACAGGTTTTATTTGTCCCTCATAAAAAATACGAATAGTTCCATCAACAAAGACCTCGTACTTTTTCATACCATTGATCTCTGATACTGAGAAAACCATGCCTTTTGTGTTGGGATCTCCGGCTAAAACAACAGTATCTCTCACATTGATCTCACAGGATGCGACGGTATCAGATGTATCGTGCAAATCAGTGATACTTTCTTGCTCTTCATGGCTATTATTCATAGCCGTAAAGTCAGTTGTTTCAACAGCGTTTTTAAATTCTTCTAAACCTGATGAATAAGTGTTTGTGATAATGACGGCCTCAAAGAACTCCAATAAAGTCGTAATATCATTGATGACCGCATCCTTTTCGGGAATGGTTCCACCACAGTGTGCCCATCTGTTTCTTATGCGAAGCATTTCCTTGACAACACGTCTTTCAGAAGAACGCAAATAAGTGACCGAGCGCATTTCTTGCCATGATTTGTCCGTTACACGCAACAAAGCAGCCAAGTCGAGCTGTTCCAGTTCCGATATATTGTTTTCATCAACCTGTATTCTCTGAGAGTAGGAAAGGTTGTCCAAAACGCAATCCTGCCACCAGTCATATGTAACTCGAGGCAATAATTTCTTTAAAAAGTCACACAGCTCCCTTGTTGCATAATGTAAGTACTCATTGATTCTACTGATAATGACATGCTCGTTCATCTGCTTTTCCCCTTACTGAAATAGTTGCCAAAGTCTATACTCAAATAAAGAAACCGTCGCTATCGAAAATGTGATTTAATTCTTCGTTACTTGCACAATGTGCAACTTTGTCGCGCACAAGACTTTTTGACAAATCCAAACGATATGGTCTTTCTTTTCCTAAAGCATCACGTTTCATTCTGATGAGTTGGATTCTGCCCACACCGGGATTCTGCCTTGCATATTCCGCCAAACCCTTGGCTTTCCCTAAATTATCGATTCTGGTAGGATCATGCGGCTCTAATACATCGACGACATACTCTGCGCCCTCGCAGTGGATAATCAAGAAATCAGGGTATGTCGGCTTCTTTTCGCCATCGAGCTCATAGGGAATACACAGTGACCATGAGCCTCTTGCGGGATTGCGCAGCCAGCAGACGAAGTCCTCCTGCTGCTCCTCTTCTGCGATTGTCATTTCTTCCCATCTGTTCAAGTTGATGACAGCTGTTCCGGAATCGTCAACGAACAGATGATTTGAGTAAACCTTTCCTTCCTGTTCATGGGGCACACGGATGGTCTCCGGCAAGCTGAAATTATGTTTACTGACAATATCGCCGTCAGACACGATATCATCATACTTTTTCTTGAAGCGCGCAGGAAGAGATACTGTCTTGCGTCGATTGACGTCATTCAGGGCATGGAATTTGAGTTTGGCGTATTCGTACAAGTCAGCCATACATTCTTCATTGGCAACAAAAATGATAACATCAATTTTGTTATCAATCATATCTTTCTCGTCATAATATCTACTGCAATATGCGTTTCCGATACCCTCATTACCCAGGCGCGTTTCTGCCAGACGAAATTGCCTGTCGATATCCGTATCAGTTGTAGAATACAAGTCCTGAGCACCGTAATCTTCCAGGGATTTTCCAAAAATATCGAAGATGTGTGATTTCAGCTTGAACTGCATGACTTGATTCGACAGTTCCTCATACTCGCCTGTAGCCATCAGACCTTGGATATGTGAATGAATCTTTTCTGTAATCTCTTTGATAATGGTATCTTTTGCGTCGATATCAATCCTGGTGTGCGTTAAAAACCGAGCAAGTGCATACATGGACCGCAAATAATCGGTGATGCGCACCTTTCTGACATGATAAGTCAACAGACCGGCGTCATTGATCGCTTTCACCACAGCCTCACGATCAAAATCTCTATATGCGGCATTGACAGCTTCTGTATGGGCAGGTTCGACTGCGGTTTCAATAGCCTGATTTACAGCGGCTCCTTCTTCTACAGCTTGAGGACCGGTAGTTGCTCCATCTCGATCTTGGGAAGGGACAGACCGTACACCGACATCCGTATTCCCAAAATCTGATGGAGTCGGCTGGTTTACTGCAGGAACCGGCTGCTCAAATAAAGACATCTGTCCTGCCTCTATCTCTCTACTGATTCTGGCGCCGATACGACTGCGCGCAGGTGTGTTATAGGTAGGTCTCAGGCTGAGGGTATCATATCCGTCTGTACCTAATTCTTCCACTTCAATTTCAGTCGGAATATTTGCGCCTTCTGCGCCCTTCAATGCTTCTACAACCTTGAACACGGTATCTTCTTCAAAGCGAGGGAGGAATAGGTGAACTTCGTTCAGGGTTTCGTCCACATTGATATGCTGTTGGGTAGGCGTACGGATCATCCTTCCGAGCAGCTGCGCAATATAGGTGTAATCCGATGCACGACGAAAAGACATCATCGTTTCAGCCCTGGGACAATCCCAGCCAGTCGATAATGTTTCTTTGAAAAAGACCATTTTGATTCTTCTATTGTCTGAGATTTCAGACGGCGCGACATACGGCACCTTCAAGCCGTTCATCATCAAGGTCGGTGTTCCTTCACCAAAGGCGTGTACAACTTGTCCTTCGATGAATCGCTCTCCTACTCTTTCCTCAACCATACGGACACATTCATCCAAGTCGGTCGCAGAAATACGATTCGCAGAGCCATTCTCAACCTGAATCAAAAAGATCGGATTGACATGAGCGTAGTGCTGCTCATAGCAATACTGAAACCAATGCGTGCACTTATCCTTCCATTCATCAGCAGCTGCTTGTAGAACCGCCATATCATTGCCGACCGTACCGGGAAATTTGATGGCGATGCGATCCTTCAGCAGACCGGAGGCACGTACCTCATCCGGTGTTGTCTCAACATAATGAGTCGTCGAACGGATACCCTCGGCTAAACGATGAAAACGAGCTGACGTCGCCGTCATACCGATAACAACCGGCATTGCAGGCAAATGGTCAGCAGGAGAGCCTTTGAGGAACTTTTGCATGATGGTTGTCGCGCGGGCGAGCTCGGTGTTTTTTTGAGCGCCGCGATGGGCCTCATCTATGATGAAATACAGCCTATCCGATTTTTCGTGAACAGTATTTGCAAGTGTTTCCCAGATGGTATAAGTCCGACTGTCAGAGTGCTTGGTCAGATTACTGCTCTTTGAGAGCTTCTGCGTGTTTAAAAAGTAAATGTGGCCGTCATCCAGCACTCTTCTGTCAAAGGAATCATCACTGATGGTGACGCACTGATCCAGACGGATTTTGTCCGCCTTCAGATCGATCTTTGTCTTTGACTGTTCATTCAGCTGCGGAGAATCGGAGAGCCATACAAAGATTGCATTGCTCTGGTCGGGATATCTTTCGTCTCCAAAGTAGATTGCTTCGATCAGCGCCGACATGATGATCGTCTTACCAGCGCCGGTGGGAGCAGTGTAGGAAACAATTTGAGGCGTATGGGTATTCCAGTAGTTGCCCAGAGCTGTTGCAACACTCATTCTCAGCTTAGAGAGAGCGATCTTCTGAAACGGGAATAATTCAACTTTCATACTTACCTCCTCGCCACATTTATGCGGAAGTTATCTAAGTAATCGCGATACAGCTGATAGGTGTCCTTCTCTTCAAAGGCATTGATCATATCGCGGTATCCGACCTCGGAGTCGGTGACGATGAATACCGTTTCGATCTCAGGGTATTCGTCGACTGCACTGACAAATTCCATATACTTCCTCTCGTCTACTAAGACAGCAAAACGATTCTGCGGCAGCACCAGCATATCCGGCGTCTCTTCATCAACCGTAGGACACGACCCGTGTGCGCCCGACTTCATCCACAGGGTCGGGAGCATTTCTTTGAACTGCGTGCCTAAGGCGACGTCGTTCTTATCGAGGAAGCCCAGCTTGAAGTAGGCGGCGTTTGCCTTAAAGCCTTCCGCCATCGGAAGGTCGCTGCCGATATAATTACCCTTGAGCGGGTTGCCGTTGACGTCGTGGCCTTCGATAGAGCATACCGTCCGAGGCCAGGTGACATAACGCGCGATACCGAGCTTCTCCCATTCTTCATCACCGGGATGATATCCTTGTTGTGTCAGCGTTTTCGCCTCGTCAACCGATACCTCGTTATTGGTCACCAGGATGCAGCGACGGTTGCCGCCATCCTCTGCATTCAGCAGATTGACCGCGTGAAGTGTCGTACCAGAACCGGCGAAGAAGTCAACGATCAGAGCATTAGGCTTGTTGGCAACAAAGAAGCGAATGGTATCATGAACAGCATATAATGATTTGGGGAAATTAAATCTTTTATCTATTATTGCATTAAGTAATTTCGTCCCCTGTTGTGTAGCGTCATGTGAAGGAATATTCCACTGACACCCCGGAACAAATATCGGAGAATAGTTCGAATCATCCACTATAATGGTACCATTATCCTGATAGCCGACAACTGAAAATGTGCCATCTTCTATCTTAGTTATTTCCCCCTTCTTCAAGTAGTCAATGGCCATTGTGCCCCTATCATTCATTCGACCAAGTTTAACATAGCCCTTATCAAGAAGATTCTTTAATCTGGTTTGGTCTATTTGCCAGTTGCCTTCTTCACCATTAGTGCGTATTGGCCAAATAACTCTTGTTCCCGGATCTGCTGAAATGGTCGACCTGTCAGTATCTATTGGAAGAGAAGCGCCAATTTTGACAACCTTGTTTAGATTGACATCGACAAATAATGGATAAAACAGATTTGGTCTATCTAAACGTCTTGCGTTTGTTCCGCTTCTCAATAAAGTGTTCCATCTTAATCCGTACTTTCTTTTAATATTCTTTATTATTCCAATCCAATCTTCTCCTAATTCCATCGGGGCTGGATGACAATCCCCATTATAAACAAAATAAATGTATTCATTTGTCCTAGCAAATTCGCCTTCACGACTCACACCAGCTGGATTGATAATACTGCTAATCATCTGCATTCGTGCATCAGGAAACAATTCCTCCAACAAACACCCAAGATGCAGATACTCTTTTTCGTCAATGGTCACGATCAAGACCGAGTCCTTCGGATTCAGCAGGTCGCGCGCAATCTCCAGACGTTTCTTCATCATAGAGAGCCACTTGCTGTGGCGGAACTCATCTGCGCCGTCTACGTAGTCGTTATTGTACTTCCAGTCCTTAGCACCGGTGTTATAGGGCGGATCGATGTAGATACAATCCACCTTGCCGGCATAGAGATAGCGCAGCAGCTGCAGGGCATGGTAGTTATCCGCCTCGATCAGCGTGTGCCACAGGTCGCTATCCGGCGCATTACAGACGGTATCAATCGGCTTGAGGCAGGGATAGATCGCCTCACCGAACTCTGCGATAGAGACGAGGTCTGCTACCGGGATTTCTATTGGTTCATTATCTCCCTTTTTGATGCAGAAGGCTATATCGCCGTTGATCCGAAGGACGCGATAGAATTCATTGACCTTGCCAGCCCTCAGCGCCACCTTTGATCCACGTCTGACGGGTACATCATAAAGCGGAGAACACTCCGGCAGATGTTCCTCAAAGACCAGACCGAACTTCTTATGATTCTTTAGCTTGCGGACTTCTGCGCTGATCTTACGCCGTAACTCCTCGTCCTGAATCTGACTGATATATTCTTCAATAGCAGCCATAGTTACACCCCATTTGTCATTTGTGCCGATAAACAGCCTATTATCTGTTATAGTTTACCACAAAATGCACCATAGTTCAATCAAAAGTAACAGAAAAAATGTAATAATTTGCATATTTTACTGTGAGCGCATCGCTTTTCTGACTGTGTCAACAAGAGCCCGATGCTCCTCCCGATAATCTCCGGAATCTTCATAGTTCAGATAATCATCAGAATTACCACTCGTCATCCGAGTCGATATCAAAATCATCCACGCTGTCTTCCTCGCTCATCATATCTTCCATGACAGCGAACCCGAGCGCCTCTTCCGCAAAGTCGGTGTGGCCGTCTCCGTTAAAGTCAAACATTCCGCCGAAAATATCATCAAACATCTGTATCCTCCTGTTATCTGAATAACAGCGCTGCCGCCGTTTCGAAGTCGTAGTTCAGGTTAATCATCACAACCGTTTCACCGATCTCCGAGGAGATGCTCTGCTCAATCCTGCTGATCGGATAGGCATCGGAGATGGTGATGTACTTCAGCTGCCAGCCGTCATTCGTCTTATCTGCGCGCATGATCTTCATTCCCTCGAAGGCAGAGATCGCCCGCATCGCAGCGATTACAATCTCCGATTGCTTATCGGGACGTTTGCAGGACGCTTTCTCCCGCCTGAGCTTCGGCATAAAGTAGTGACAGCCTTTTTCCTCGCAGTGATGTGTGGCGCAGTGACCGGCAGTCAGAAAACCGGGATGCTCGCCGCATTGACAGTATCCGACGCAGTTCCCGCGCCCGGTGATCCTGCCGTCAATACATCGGCGTCGATAAGGGTCGCTCTGTGCCTTGTCAAGATAAGCGTAATCAATCAGTCCGAAATGCATACCATCAACTCCGTTTCATAAATATATAGCTCTTCTCCTCGTAACCAGTATATCAAATTGAAAGTCCGATAAAAGTCTCTTTGAAAAGAAAGTTTGTTCGAGCGATTTTAGTAAATTGAAAAAGTAAATGTGCAACCGGGACAAGTCAAAGCACGATATTCTTTCTATAGTTCATGTAGCCTCTGAAATCATCTGTGTTCAGCTTAGTACTGCGCTTCATGATCACTCCCGATTGCATCAATGCAGCATAGAAGCTGAATCCGGTCGTCGGTGCTGATCTGCTGCACTTGAAACGATGCGGATTCTCTCTCCTCGTCCTTCGGCAGTCCTGACACCTCTTAGGGTTTTCCCAACCTTGAGACCGATACCATTCTTCTTGCTTTCCCGTCAGGATGAATCCTTTCCCGCAAGTTTTGCAAAAGACAGCTTTTTCTTTCATTTTGATCTTCCTTTCATTTTTGTATTTGGGATTGTTGCCCTGTTCTATATGGAAAAAAAGCACCATAAAAGTATCACTCTTTCAAAGCTTTTTCTCTTTCTCTCTTTTGCACAAAATAATTGCAGCCGATTTGGTTGTTTCAACAATAATCGGCTCCTTCCTTTTGTGTGTTTTTATTTGCTGTGGGCTTTCTTCCCGCTATTAAAGGACATGAAAACGGCTAAAATGAACATGTTTTCACAAACTTTTTCATTTTCTCTCTTTTGCACAATAAAGCAGTATGTTCTTTGTGTGATTTGACGGTGATTAATCCAAAATAAAACTCCGAAAGCCTTATTCTGATAGAATAATAGTACTTTCGGAGTTGTTTTTCTTGTCCTTTACTGTTCAAAAACAGACAATTTGAGTATAAAAAATATTTCTTGACTAATAATCTGAGTAATCTTCTTCATAAAGAGCTTCTTCCGGCGATTCACCGTCCCGGACTCTATCTAAATACGCCATAAAATCATCCTCTTCTAAACCATTCGGATTTTGCTCTTCAGGCTCATAATCATAGCCCACCTCAAAAGGTTTGCAATCATCGTCAAATATATCCCGTTTGGTGTTCATTCCATAGACATCGGCAAGGTGCATGAATTCGCTGAAACTGAAGCTGGTATTCCGCAAGTAATACTTCAACAGTTCTGCACTGATGGTTGAGATATCGTAACCGTATGCCTCCACGTTTTTTATTAGCTCTTTAGCGTCTCGGATGTTTCTTGTCACATGCTCATATACATATATGAATTTAGTTGTAAGGCCGGTTATTTCTCTCGCCTTCTCCATATCGTCATCAGGTACAAGCAGATCACCCTCCCAATCGAGGTATTCGGCCATGATAGAAAACACTTTCCTCAAGGTAAGATGATCCTGTTCTGAGATATAATAAGCAAGATTACTCTGCTCATCGCTAAATTCATATAGCGCTTGCAGATCCAAAATTTTCTGAAGCTTTTTATACTGGCTTTCCGGCAGCCCATATATCATTTTTTGCGGCTTTGCCTGCTCAAATCTTTCATTCATAATTCTCTCCCCGTTCGTTATCGCCTCCCACGTAAGCGGTCCGACGAGTTTAGTCTTATCTTTCTTTTTGAACGCGATTCCGGGGGACATTCCGAATGTCTCTTTGAACTTTTTACTAAATGAACTTTGATTATCATAACCAGATATAATAATCGCTCTTTCTACACAAAAATCAGATTGATTGACTATGATATCATACGCGGCCATCATCTGTCGCTCTCGGATGTAATCAAGCAGTGATAATCCTGTAAGGAACACAAATACCGTATTCATATCTCTGATGCCTAATCCGTTTTGTTTGGCGATTGCTTCTTTGACTTCCGTGGCTTTGATGCATTCTTTCGAGCTAATCATCTGTTCTATTTGAGTTACAATAGAATCGAATCTTTCTTTTGCATTCATTCTCTGTCCCCTTCTTTATGGAAGATTATAACGCTTTAGTTAACTGTAGTCTTGTCCGGCTCAGCACACAATCAGACAAAAGATTTTTTGATCAGACGTGACTTATCCCTTGTTTTGATTATAACAAACTGCGATTTCAGCTTCAATATATTTGTCGTTAAAAAGCCAGGTGTAATTGTTGCGTCACACCTGACTTTCTTTTGCTATCATATCATTACCGCTACGGTTTATGGAGCACTTCAATCATCATTCTCATACCCAGCTTGAAGCCAGCGAGATAGGCGTCACGCTCGCATAGAGCGATCAGCTCTGTTTGCTTGCCGAAAGCCTGTTCCACTTCATTACGCAGAGTATCATCCGGCACCTTCGATTTCAGCTTTTCCTCAAAGGCCTCCATTGCGGAGAGCTTCCGCCGCACCTCTGCACTCTGCTCATACTCACACGGCTGAATATTGCCGAAATAAAAATCCTCTAATAATGTCATGCGATCAGCTCCTTGTAGCACACGACATTACCATTATTCCTGCAGGAAGCCAAGAGAAATAATGTGCTTACCGACAGAACCAGCATACTCCATTGTCCGGTACGCTCCGCCGAACTTCCGAATAACATAAAACACACAGAGATCTGACCGATCCACCATCGAACGATTACGTACCCGGATCGCCGCCTTCGGGTGAGCTGAGGCGGATTCTTCGCACAGCTCCACATTGTCATAATACGCTTCGTATGCTTCCCGATTCTTCTCGAACCCGGCTCTTACATACGGCAGCACCAGCGTCATCGTGTGCCCGCCGGTATCAGATCGCCGCAAGGCTTCCTTTATCACCGAAGCAGAAAGCACATCGAACTCACCCTCTCTGCCGACGAGGAACTCTACGCAATCATGCTCGCTGAGTATACCGTCGATCACCTGTCGCAAAGAGGCTTCAACCGCTATCGCATTCTCAATCTGTCGGTGTCCGAACAGGCTCACCGTATATGGCAACAGCATAATCATTCTCCTTTGTGGGATATATCGTAAATTATAGCACAAAACTATCATGTTTGCGATATATCCCACACGATTTATCGCAGATTTTTATAGAATGAATTTACGATAAATCGCAAAGGAGTCTGCCATGACGACAAAAGAAGCGGTCGCACAGCGCATCATAGACCTGTGCTATGAGAGGAATATCGCGATCAACGCACTGGCTAATATCAGCGGTGTGTCGCCTTCAACAATTTACAGTATGCTTAACCAGAAGAGCAAGAACCCCGGCGTGGTGTCCATCAAGAAGATCTGTGATGGTCTGGAGATTACCGTGCGCGAGTTCTTCAATGATCCACTGTTTGACAGCACGGAACAAGAGATACAATAAACTCATACTTCACTAACCTCATCACCGTTTGGTGGTGGGGTTATTTTTTTTGCCAAAATCAGCCATTCTCTATGTGATTATAACTAAAAATAGTTCCTTTGTTTTAGCTAATCTGACGATTTGCAAAAATTATAGTCCCTAAAAAACCTGCTTTTTCTATGTATGGCGAAAGGACATCAAAATGCATTTGTAATAATGCACAACTCCTATACTCTCTATTTGGCAAAAATGCTGACATTAAGTTTTTTACAATCACAGGGTGGACACCCGGTCTCTCCCGTGACCGGGTATATAGAGGGGTGTAAAACGGACATTCACATATAGTCGATCTTGACAAACACAGGTTCCTATTTCTGTCTATTGTGCTGAATGTTCGGCGAACCTTATTCTTACCCTTGAAAAACATCCTTCCAACTCTCCTTATAGCGAAAGGGAAAAGATTTCCTTTCAAGAACCTTTACAACTGAATAGTCCGTACCGTGGGAAATACGTTACGGGATCGCGCGATGACACTGATGGTTGGTTATGCCGGCTGACCGACCTGAGGCCGAGCGTGAACCGCGGCTGCATACGAAGCCATCTACAGAGTTAAGCAGCTTCAGGAAAACTCGGGGTCCCCGAAAAGCCCCTTCCCGTGGCCTCCGAGAAGCCCAGATTCTTGGAGAAAGGACGAGTGGCAAAACGATACGAGAGTAGTCCGTTCAGGACTGCTCTCAATGAGTGGAGCCCACGAGGACGCGGGGAGAGGAGGAGCCGCGCCGCGAGGTCAAGGCATACCAACCGGATATGCCTACCGATGAGGAGTTGTCCAAATCTGTGATTTGGCTAACAACTCCCATGCAACAGCGCTCCAAGAGCAGATTTATCTGCGATTGGTTAAGCGCCACTGTGCACAGCGAGCGACGACGAGGTACGGATGCAAAACAAGACTTTTTCCGAGAGTTGCATACTTTTATGCAACAAATTGCCTTTTCTTACCATAGGTGAAGGCATATTACACTTTATTACGAAAGGATACAAATATGATGAATCTTTATCACAGTACACAAACAAATCGAGCTGTCCCCCGGATGAGGACCGTACATGAGGCGGCTGAGGAATTGCGCCGCATGGATGAGGGTACCGCCGTGACTGAGTACCATATCCGTCAGCTCGCCATCAACAACATCATCCCGCGTGTGAAAGCGGGCAAGAAATACCTGATCAACCTCGACGCGCTGATCGCGTATCTGTCCGAACCGCATGAGGAGGTGGACTGATGCATCTCGATGAAATCATCCGACATTTTGACAACCCTAAGCCGAACGGCGCAAACAGCTATATGGTCTGCTGTCCCTATCACGGAGATAAGCACCAGAGCCTGAGCATCACCGAAAAGGACAACAAGATCCTGATGAACTGCTTCGTCGGATGCGATCCCAAAGATATCCTGTGGGCAGCCGGATTGCAGGAAAGCGATCTGTTTAACAACGATCAGAACAAGCCCGACAACAGACCGGAATCAGCGGAATATCTCTACGGCCCCGATCTGAAGAAGATACGCTTTTACAAGAAGTCCGCCGATGGCTGGCGCAAGTCGTTTTGTTGGAAACATCTCGATGAAAACGGCGAGTGGCAGAGCGGTATGGGCGGCAAAACGCCGCCGCTGTATAAAGAGTATCAGCTGGAAAGCCGCCGCAGGAAGATACAGCAAAATGAAGCTCCTTCAATAAGTCCCGATGGAGATTTATTTGAGGACGAGCCGTTCTATCCCGTGTTCATTGTCGAGGGTGAAAAGGACGTCGACACGCTCAGTTACAAGCTCGGATTGTGTGCTGTATCGTCCCCTCACGGCGGCTCCAAGGGCGATCTGAAAGCCAAGTGGAAGTCGGAGTATAATAAAAAATTCGAGGGCTTGGACGTCGCGATCCTGCCAGATAATGATGAGGTCGGAAAGCGCTTCGCCGAGATGGTGGCGCGTCAGATCTTCCCCTACGCGAAGTCCGTGAGGATCGTTGAGCTTACGAGAGAGTGGACTGATCTGAAAGAGAAAGGCGATATCACCGACGTCTATGAGAGAGAAACGCCCACTCACGGCAGAACCATCGCCGATCAGGTGAAGGGCAAGCTCGAAGCGCTAACGCTGGTGACTCCGACGCTCACAGCAGAGCAGATACAGGCAGCAGAAACCGAACCCGATGAAAAAGGTTCAGGTGAATGGGAGTCGCCGGTACCTTTTACCGATTATAACTTGCCTGAGTTTCCGGTTGAAGCGCTTCCACCCGTGATCCGAGCCTATGTCATATCCGTCGCGGAAAGCATACAAGTCCCTGTCGATATGTGCGCCTCGGCATGTCTTGCCGTCCTCGCATTGACGATGCAGGGCAAGTACCGCATTATGGGTAAAGCGGATTGGTTCGAGCCGCTTAACCTCTATGTGTTGTGTATCGCCAAGCCTTCCGAGCGAAAGTCCACGATTCTGAGCAAGGTCGCCGGACCTATCAACAGCTACGAAGCGGATTACAACCGCCGCCATGCGCTCGATATCGAAAACAGTCAGAATGAATTTTCCCTTATGGAGAAAACGCGTGAACGCATGCTCTCAATGATCGCCGACAAAAAAGCCGGCAAGAAAGGTGCTGCGGAAAAGCTGGAAAAAGCGGAAGAAACGTTGGGTGATTACGAGAAAAAAGTCGCCCAGCTGACCGAGGAAATCCTGAATTACAAGTTCAAAAAATCTATGAAGCTCTATTGTGAGGATATCACATCCGAGAAGCTCGCATCCGTACTGGAAGAAAATGACGGCCGCATAGGAATCTTGTCGTCGGAAGGCGGTATTTTTGAGATCATGAAAGGCGCCTATTCCTCAAACAAGGAGCCGAAGATTGACGTCTTTCTTCAGGCGTGGTCGGGCGACAGCATCCGCGTCGACCGTGTGGGTAGAGCGAGCAACAACATCGAGCATCCCGCGCTGACGATGCTCTTGATGGTACAGCCTCATGTAATCTCCGGACTGGTGAACAACAAGACGTTCAGTGGTAGAGGACTGACGGCGCGATTCCTATACTGTATGCCGAAGTCTGCTGTCGGTCGCAGGCGTTTTGATACCGTTCCTATCCCCGAATCAGTAAATGATAATTACCGTGATCTAATGACCAACCTCCTCGATGACGAGCAGAAAGAAAAGCCGATGCTCATCCGATTGAGTGATGAAGCCCGAGAGCATCTTAAGACATTCTATGAGCAATTGGAGCCGAAGATCCCGGCTGAATATGCAGAGCTTGCCGGTTGGATGGGCAAGCTCGTCGGCACAGTATTACGCATCGCGGGGATCTTCACACGAGCGCTGGTTGCTGACAAGGTCGCACAAGCGAGCTTTGATGAGATACAGGACATGGACACCGACACGGATCATCTGATCGTCAGTGGCGATACGATGAAAGGCGCGATCGCCATTGGTGAATACTATCTCGAACACGCTCGCGCGGCATTCTCGCTGATGGGCGCGGATGAGGTGAGCGAAATGGCGGCATTCGCGCTGGATGTTATCGGTCGAAAAGGCTTGAACGGATTCAAGACAGCCGACCTGATGCGCGCAAGTAAGAAGTTCAAAACCGCCGATGTTGCCAACGAGGTACTGAAACGCCTGACCGAAATGGGGTATCTCAGAGAAGAAAAACCCGAGAGCAAGAAATCCGGCAGACCGCCCGCTCCGAAATACACTGTCAACCCGATCTGGCAGGAATCTTTCAAGAAGTCAGCATGACCGGCTTCAAAGGTTTAGTAGTATTTCCCGTCAGTTTTATGGAAATAACGCCAAGGCTTACGAAAGCCGCATAAACAGGTTGTTTTGTGAGCCTTGGCAGTCTTTAGTAGATATAATACCTAAAATAGAAGCCGTTTATATAGTTATCAGTAATCTCCGCCGTAAACAGAACAAACTGATCAGCAATCCGGCTTCATACTATTTTCAATTAAAACGCTTAAACAAGATGTTAGCGGAAAATTTTCGCAGAGCAAGGCGGAGATCGCAGGCAGGCTGGCGCCTGTCAAGATCGACAACGCAGCTATGCAGAATTTAACGCAATAGATGTTAAAGGGTTTTATTTGAAATTTGTATCAACTATTACGTAAAAGAAAAACACATAAAGATTTGATAGAATTGATTACGTTAACTATAAAAAGCCTTTTTCCGTTTTTTATGTATCTATTTCAACTCTGTACATTACCTGATAGTTACCGGCGCTTCTATTTAAGTGATAAACGCTACTAAACTGATATGTGTTTCCTGAAATGCCAATAATCATGCGGATTTACGCCTACGTAACACTATCGGACTCAATGGCGATAAAAAGAAATGAAAAGCGATAAAAGTCCGCCGGTAATCCCCAAAGCCAAATTATAGTCTATTACCCTTCTGATTTCGCTGTTTATTCACGTGGCAGCCCACGCCGCTGTCCGGTATCAAAAGTCGTGGAGATTTACCCTCCCCACGGGGGTATAGTACACAAAATTCATATCATTATTTCTACACCAATCCGACCATTAATAACTTGCAATATCGCGCCATCAGAGTGAACATAACGATGGCAAACTATGACTTACAAAGGAGGCACATATGGCGTCCATCCACAAGCGAAACGGCAGCTACTTCATCATGGTGTCCTGCGGCTACGATATGTACGGCAAGCAAGTCCGGCGCACCATGACCTACACCCCGGACGAGGGCATGACCGCCAAGCAAATAGAGAAAGAGGTACAGCGTCAAGCCGTTCTCTTTGAGGAGAAATGCAAGACCGGTCAGGTCTCCGAGAGCGGATGCATGAAGCTCAGTGAGTTCATTGAGATGTACTTCGAGTCCCACGCAGAGCTGAACCTCAAGAAGAAAACCATCGTCGGCTATCGCAACATGGCGAAGATCGTGAACAAGGGTCTCGGCCACCTCCGCATCGACCGGATTACGCCGCAACAAATCACCCTATTCTACCGCAACCAGCTCAAGCGCGGCGTGCGGCGAAAGGTCTACTACCACTGTCAGATCAACCTCAAAAAGCTCGTCAAGGATCGCGGCTACGCCACCGAACCATTAGCGCATATGGCGGGCATGGCGCCGTCCACCCTCCGTGACGCATTGAACGGCCACGACGTTTCCGAAAAGACCGCTGCGGCGATCTGCAAGGCGCTCAAACTCCCGATGAGCAGAACCTTCACCGCCGACGGCAAGGACAAGCCGCTCTCCAACAACACCGTCAGGCACTACCATTCCTTTCTGTCATCTGCCCTCGGGGTAGCGGTCAAGTGGGGACTGATCCCATCAAATCCGTGCGAGAGAGCCACCCTCCCGAAAAAAGAAAAGACCCGCCCTCGCTACTTGGACGAGGAACAGGCCGGCAGGCTTCTGGAGCTGATCGAGGGCGAAGATATGCAGTTCAAGACGATGATCAAGATGTTCATGTTCACGGGTATGCGCCGGGAGGAACTCTGCGGACTCGAATGGAAGGACATCGACTTCAAGACCTCCGTCATCCGCATCGAGCGCGCCTCGCTCTACATTCCGCACGAGGGCATCATCACGGATACGACAAAGAACGACAGCTCCACGCGCTACATCAAAGCGCCCGCGATTGCCATCCAACTGCTCAAAGAGTACAAACGCTGGCAGGCTCAGAAGCGCCTCAGCATGGGCGACAGATGGGTAGATTGCGACCGCCTGTTCACCAAGCCCGACGGTATGCCGATCCATCCGGACACTATCGGCTGCTGGTTCCGTGATTTCGTGAGAGCGCATAACCTGCCGGACATCTCAATCCACAGCCTCCGCCACACAAACGCCACCCTGATGATCAACTCCGGCATCCCACTGACCACCATAGCCGCCCGCCTCGGCCACGCCGACCCTACCACCACGAGCAAGATCTACATCCACGCCATCCAGTCCGCCGACGCAGCCGCCGCCGAGCAGCTCGATATGATTTTTACAAAACACCATGCAGCTACAGGATAAGACTCTTTTTGCTTATGTAGCTATCAAACGATAATAGAATCGCTACATATTGTATAGGTTCAAAAAATTTTGAATTTTTCTCAAAAAGTATTGAAAATATTACCTATAAGTAATATAATAGTAGCATAATTCTTTTATCTAACGGGTATACTTATATGGATGAATTAACTGTATATCAACTACTGAACAAAAAATTCGGTAATTCTTTCAGATACCACGAAAAGTTTATTCAAGAGCTCTCCGAAGCAATCTCAAATTCCGGGGAGAAGAATAAGCTTGTCATAAAACTAATCCAAAAACTATCAGCAATTCAAAATTTAGACAATATTGACTTTGGTCTTCCTTGGTTGGAACATCTTAAGGAATACGATAATATGTATTCTCTTCACATCAATGTCCAAACAGGGAACTACAGACTGTTGTTTACTAGAGAAAGGAATGGAAAGTACTTCTTACGGATGTTTGATGAGAAGTCCGGAAAGAAACAGACGGGTTATGCGAGAAATGTTAAAATAGCTTTAGAAAGAAAATAGATATATATGAATTTTAGGAGGAGAATCTTATGAAAGGCACCACAAATGAAATGTACTCGCTGTTGGCAAACTACATTTCAAAAAGCGATATTTATGCTGCTACAGTTATCGCAAAAGTATCCGCTTTTATTATCAACTACAGAAACCGTACCGGGATGACTCAAAAAGAGTTTGCCAAATTTATGGGCGTATCTCAAGGTATGGTTTCCAAATGGGAGAGCACTGAGTATAATTTCTCTGTAGAGAGTATCGCTCAGATCGCTGAAAAGCTAGGGTATACATTTGATGTTGAATTCAAACCGGAAAACGAATACCTGAGCAACAAGCAGAAGATAGAAAATATCATAATCAATGATAAAAACTACAGTACCGCAAGACCTTTTTCTTGGACAATCGCAGTACCTGGTTTAGTGGCTTAATTTGGAGAAATACTATGAATAATAAATACTTATCTGCTTTTCAATATGTAGGAAGCAGAATCAGCAATTGCAAAATCAGAAATGATTTTCTTGTTATAGACAATACAGTGGAGTTCAAAAGGTCCATTGATGTTACGCACGAGATTCAGTCTATTGACATCATTGAAAATGAGAATGTAATATCCGGCGTTATAGTTGTAAACATTAAGGTCACACTCAGTTCCGGTAAGAAAAAATACAGTATCTCGCTTTCAATAGAAGGATGCTTTGAAGCCCCTGCTGAGATGGGTGAGAAAGATTTTAGGACAATGCTTCAGTTAAACGGAATCACTTCACTTTATTCTATTGCAAGAGGCTTCGTACAAAGTACAACATCTCAAACCCTTCTCTCCGGAAATGTATTGCTCCCGATGTTTAATGTTGCAGCGTATAGCAAAGATCTGAATGAAAAGCAAGAAGAAAACTAGCATACAGACTGTAATTGTTTAATGTAAAAGAATAACAGCAGACCGCATCTTCTCCGGACACGGTCTGCTTTTTCTTATCAGTATTATGCCGCACAATCCGCTTTGATCCTCTTGAAGTCGTCGGAGATCAGGTAGCGCTTTTCCGCGAGCGCCTCGGCGATGCCGTCCAAAAGGCTCCGGTGCTCGGCGAGCAGGCGTTTTGCCCGATGATCTTATCAAATGCACTCATACGATTCCTCCCTATTGTTGATACTATAAAAAATACCACATCGCATAGGGCGAAATCAGTGCATGGGTCAAAGCGAAAAAACAGAGCAGCCGAAACTGCCCTGTCGTCATACGTCATATTCTATTCATCGTCCTCAAATCGATACTATCCGATTGCCTTATCGAAATCCTTTTCAATCGTCTCATATGAAGTCAAATCCGCTTCGGGCTCATGAAATCCGTTCGGCTCGACGCCAAAGACCAATCTCAGAGAGTTCTAACCGTATCCGATAAACACTTCTTTTTAGTATTCATCTAAACTTGTCCAATCCATCAACATAATATCTTTATTAAGTATTTCTATTATTGCTTCTTTCATTTCTTTTGCTTTTACCTTATTGTCTTTATACGTTTTCTTGTTCAATAACCAGAAAGATTGTTTATATAGCTCAGCGGCAGCATTTTCCCATTTAAATTGAGCCCACACAAAGAACTCAAGCTGAAGCGGCGTATAAGATAATGATGGATAACCTTTGCAGTAATCTCTGAGCAGTTTTTGATAGAACATATAGGTATATGATACCTTGTTATCCTTTTCATTATTTACCACCAGAGTGTCTTCATAATCCAAATTGCTCCATTCTTTAAACAAAGATTGCTTAATTCTATCAATATTCTGTGCTTTTCCGTAATGAATATCAATATATATTCTTTTCAGCTTTTCTAAAACACCCCGACAGACTTCGTGGTGCCACTCATCAAACTTCATTTCATCTTTTTCATCCGAAGAGAAGTAGTCTATAAACTGTTCGTTCAGGTAGGGACGTTCTTCGCTGCACAAAACAGCGAATAAACCATCAACTCCTCCTTTGAAATTCGAATCTGGTTTCTTCTTTGTCGTCCTAAACGTAAAATCAGAGATCGCACACCGTATAGCTTGATCAATTATTTCTATTCGCATTTTCCCGTTTTGAGAAAGAACTTGTTCACTTTCAAATGATTCTTTCCATTGTTTGGATGTTGCAAGGAATCCTCTGATAATTTCACTTCTATCTTTCATGTTGTTTTCCTTTCTGATATTTCTCCAGCCCTGCACTCAGATTATGTATCATCCGCTCCCTGAGCGAAACGGGCTTGATAATCTCTACATACGGCGTGTACGCTTTGGCGAACTGCTCCATTGCGAGCTCGTTCACGTCGGCGGTCACGGTGATCTCTTTATCGCTCTCGTCGCTGAATTTAACGTCCTTGCCGAACAGATCGATGACGTCGCTGATCATGCTTTTGTCAGCCCGGAACACGGCGCGGATATTCTCGCCGGCAAACATATAGATGTGCTTTTCCATATACTCTTTCAGATCGAGCGGTCTGCCGTCGGAATCCGTCAGCGTATGGAACGCTCTGCGCTGAAACGGCAAAATCTCCATATCCGTCATGCGGTCGACGCGGTAGTTGCCGACGGTATCGTATTTGTGGTTGTTGCAGATCAGGTAGTACTTACCCTCTTTGGCAACGAGCTGATACGGATTGATCTCATACTCGCGCACCTTGCCGTCCTTATCCCTGCGCTTGTGGGGCTTCTTATCCGAGCGGTATTCGAGGTAATGAAAGCGCACGCGGCGACCTTTGCCGATCGCCTCGTCCAGCAACTCGATGTTATAAAATAATTGCTTGTTATCCGTCTTATCCTCCGGCATACGCGCGATATGCTTTACGCGGGATTTGAAGTAGATATTGGACAACGACGCGAGCTTCTTCACAAGCTCCCGATCCTGCTTGTAGGGAATGTGGTTAGAGAACAGCACGCTGTCGATCAGCAGGCGCAGCTCGCTGTCGGTGAACTCCCGTACAAGATAGAAGTCGGACAGGATCACGTTCTCCTGTTCTTCGCCGTTCTTATCTTTGAAGATGCGCACCGACTCGCTGTAGTTGATATCGTATCCGAACTCGATCAGATTCATCAGGTTGCGCTTGGCCGCCTTACGGTCGAGCTTCATCTCATACTCGCGCTCGAGGATATCCTGAATCTCCTTCTGGCTCAGGCGGTGATCCTCGTCTGTGTATCTCTTGAGGATATCCAGAATATTCACGATCGCCAGTTTCTTCGGCTGTTTGGTGTACATCGCATCACATCCTTTGTGTTGATATAATAATACCATGAATGATGTACCAAAAACAACCCATATTTACTTTTGCAGTCGGCTTTCTGATAACCGTTTTTGATTAGCGTAAACAGCAAAATAAACAACAAAAAAACAACAAATCCGAAAACTCAAAAAGAAGAACCGCATGGGTAGGCTCGAAAATGGCTTATCCATGCGGTTCTTTTCTGGAGCTAGAGATGGAGACCTTTCCCTAGCGACCTTGATAGATAAAGAAAACAGCACCTCATTCGAGATGCTGCGTGGAGCTAGAGATGGGACTCGAACCCACGACCTATTGATTACGAATCAATTGCGCTACCAGCTGCGCCACTCTAGCGGATATTCTATTGGATCACGACTGTACCGTTGGTTCAACAGCCGCTGCTAATGATTATATAATACTTTGAAGGATTTTTCAAGTCATTTTTATTACATTTGAAAAATGTTAAGCGGCAAGGTAAAACGCCCATTGTGGCTGCGCAATCATCAAGTTAAGAAATAAAGTATCTCGTTGATGCGCAGCGGCACTTAACCGATCGCCGACAAAGAGGGTTCCCCGAACTCCCCGAGTTACGGAGAGAGGAGGAGCCGCCGCACGCGGTCAAGCTCTCCGAAAAAGATGTGAAGCATTTTCACCGTTAAATGTATGTGAAGAATATTCACGGTATAATAGCTGTAAACTAATGACGGTTTACTCAGGTCTGATATCGCTTCGCGATAGACGGCCGACAGCACAGCGATTAAACGGGGGAGTTATAATGAAACCTGAATTGAAAGAGGTAGCAGAGAAGCTGAGGGGATATCGGGAGGCGAGCGCGTTATCTCAGAAGCAGATAGCCGACGCACTGGGCATAGAGCGCTCGACCTATACGAAGTATGAGACGGGAGAAACCCCGCTGAAGCTGAGCGCACTTGTAAAGATCGCCGAGATATTCAATATACCCGCCGAGGCTCTGTTGCCCGAAAACAGAGAAAAACGCGAGCCGTCACAGGCTGTAAAGGATATGACAGCCGACAGCCCTATCTTTCAATTGTCTAAAGACGAGCGAGGGCTTATCGCGCGTTACAGGGCGCTGTCAAAGGAAGAAAAGAGAAAAGCGGTAGATATAATATCCGAAATGTCTAAAAAAGATGATGAAAAAGGGACAAAATAAGGAAGTATAACTATCATATTTTTCTTTACTTTCAAGGAGAAATGTAGTATAATACTTAGGAACGCCCGATATGGTTCAGGGGATACGCCTCTATGAGGACTTCACCTGCCCTGTACTATGCGGAGCGCAATAAATGAAGAAAGGGTGAAACTAATGCTGAAAGAAGAAAAGCTCGCTATCATGCAGGAGTACGCTACTCACGAGGGTGACACAGGCTCGCCCGAGGTACAGATCGCTCTGCTCACAAAGCGCATCAACGACCTCACCGAGCACCTGAAGATCCATAAGAAGGATCATCACTCACGCCGCGGCCTCTTCAAGATGATCGGTCAGCGCAGAGCGCTGCTCAACTACCTCATCAAGGTAGATATCGAGAGATACCGTTCTATCATCGCAAGACTGGGCATCCGTAAGTAATCGGTTCGGCATTAGGGCAGACGGTCGTTACCGTTTGCCCTACATTTCGTTAAAAGACGAAAACAAAAACAACAGAATACAGGATCTTGTGTTGTTATTTAGCGGTAAAACGAGGACTTTTGTTAAGTAGGAATTAGAAATTAGGAATGAGGAATTTAT
Source organism: uncultured Clostridia bacterium (assembly GCA_946183365.1). Lineage (GTDB taxonomy): Bacteria > Bacillota > Clostridia > Oscillospirales > Acutalibacteraceae > Ruminococcoides. The sequence goes on along the minus strand of CAMHAH010000002.1, from coordinate 144,239 downwards.
GGCGGACTCCGTCCGCGCCTGATTTATAATGTAACTTTTGCTCAGTTTTCTGAGAACGGTTCTTTACGGTCAATAATATTATTATATATTCAAAAATCCAAAGGATTTTCCCTTAATTCCTAATTCCTATTTTCTAATTCCTAATTCTAAAAGCGAGTCTTGGTTTTATTGCTAAACACAGCTCAAAGATCCTGTAAAATAAAATTACAGGAGGAAACATATGGCTAACAAACCTATGATTTTTGACAAGTACCGCGTATTCGAGACCGAGTTCGCGGGCAGACCGCTGGTCGTAGAGACCGGCAAGATGACACAGCTGGCTAACGGCGCGTGTCTGGTACGTTACGGCGACACCGTAGTACACGTCGCGGCTACAGCCTCGGCTAAACCCAGAGACGGTATCGACTTCTTCCCTCTCTCGGTAGATTATGAAGAGAAGCTCTACGCTGTAGGCAGGATCCCCGGCAGCTATATGCGCCGCGAGGGCAGACCCAGCGAGAAGGCTATCCTGACCTCACGCGTCATCGACCGCCCGATCCGTCCGCTCTTCCCCAAGGATATGCGCAACGACGTATCCATCGTCGCTACCGTTATGTCCGTAGACCCCGACTGCGCGCCTGAGATCACTGCTATGATCGGTACCTCTATCGCGATCTCTATCTCGGATATTCCGTGGAACGGTCCTATCTCAGGAGTTTCCGTAGGTCTTGTAGACGGCGAGATCATCATCAACCCCAACGCCGAGCAGCGCAAGAAGAGCGATATGTCCACAACAGTCGCTTCTACCTCAGAGCGTATCGCTATGATCGAGGCGGGCGCTAACTGCGTATCCGACGAGGTCATGTACAACGCCATCATGGCAGGCCACGAGGCTAACCAGAAGATAATCGAGTTCATCAAGGGCATAGTCGCCGAGATCGGCAAGCCCAAGTTTGAATATCCCTCAAACGAGCCCGACCACGATATGTTCGAGGCTATCAAGGAGTTCGCCGAGGAGGACATCAAGGTCGCCCTCGACACAGACGACAAGACCGTCCGCGATGAGCGTCTCAAGCCCATCTATGAGGCTGTTCACGAGAAATTCGACGAGATATACCCCGAGAGCGAGGCTAAGATCGACGAGTGCCTGTACAAGACACAGAAGTTCATCGTCCGCCGCTGGCTTTTAGACGAGCAGAAGCGCGTAGACGGCAGAGGCATGGACGACATCCGTCCGCTGGCTTCTGAGGTCGGCATCCTGCCCAGAGTGCACGGCTCGGGTCTGTTCACCAGAGGTCAGACACAGGTACTGACCATCGCTACCCTCGGCACGGTAGGCGATATGCAGCTGCTCGACGGTATCGACGACGAGACCGAGAAGCGCTATATGCACCACTACAACTTCCCCAGCTACTCAGTCGGCGAGACAAGACCCTCTCGCGGCCCCGGCAGACGAGAGATCGGCCACGGCGCCCTTGCTGAGAGAGCTCTCTTGCCCGTTATCCCCTCTATGGAAGAGTTCCCCTATTCTTTGAGACTGGTATCTGAGGTCGTATCCTCAAACGGCTCTACCTCTCAGGGTTCTGTCTGCGGTTCTACACTGGCTCTCATGGACGCCGGTGTTCCGATCAAGGCTCCCGTAGCGGGTATCTCCTGCGGACTTATCACCGAGGGCGAGCGCTGGATGACAATGGTAGACATCCAGGGGTTAGAGGACTTCTTCGGCGATATGGACTTCAAGGTAGCCGGTACCAAGGACGGCATCACAGCCATCCAGATGGACCTCAAGATCAGCGGCCTGCTGCCCGAGATGGTCAAAGAGGCTCTTGAAAAGACCCACAAGGCTCGCAACTACATCCTCGATGAGGTAATGCTCAAGGCTATCGCTGAGCCGAGAGCCGAGCTGAGCCCCTACGCTCCCAAGATGTTCACCACCACCATCCCCGCCGATAAGATCGCTGAGGTCATCGGCAAGAGCGGCAAGGTCATCAAGGAGATCCAGACTGAGTGCGAGTGTAAGATAGATATCGAAGAGGACGGCGAGATCGGACAGGTATTCGTAGCGGGTCTCGACGCTGAGAAGTGTCAGCGCGCTATCGAGATCATCAAAACGATCTCTACCGATCCCGAGCCCGGCGCTATATATCTGGGCAAGGTCACCCGCATCATGGACTTCGGCGCGTTCGTAGAGATCGCCCCCGGCAAAGAGGGTCTGGTACACATCAGCCAGCTCGACGTAAAGCGCACCGATAAGGTAACGGACGTAGTCAACGTAGGCGACGTCATCCGCGTAAAGGTGCTTGAGATAGACGACAAGGGCAGACTGAACCTCAGCCGCAGAGATGTGCTGATAGAGGTAGACGGCCTCACCCCCGAGAACGATATCTCAGAGGAGCGCAAGCCCCGCAGAGACGGCAGACGTCCGAGAAGGGACCGCAGATAAATTCAGCTTCGCTGAGCTATTTGGATAAAACAGATTATATAATCACCTTGGTCATGCTATACTGTGGCTGAGGTGATTTTTATGGATGATACTAAGTAGCAATAAAACACTTTAATATCTATTGCGGAGAATTTCGCGATAGATGCAGTCAAGCTATGCAGGACACCTGCGGCAGTATCGGGAGAATGTTGATATCTTCAATAAAGACTGCAAAATCAAAAGGATAGATATAAGAAAAGCACTTCTGAACAGAAAAGTCAGAAGTGCTTTGTAATTAAATATATAGCTGTCGCAAAGCGACAATTTACCTCTCCTTAAGCCTTGCCTACAGAGCCGAAGATCTCCATCTTCTCTTTGACCTTAGCCTTGATAGCCTCGGTGCCGGGAGCGAGCAGCTTTCTGGGGTCGAAGCCCTTGCCCTGCTTGTCCTTGCCTTCCTCGATATACTTACGGGTAGCCTCAGCGAATACCAGCTGGCACTCTGTATTAACGTTGATCTTGGATACGCCCAGAGCGATAGCCTTCTTGATCATATCGTCGGGGATACCTGTACCGCCGTGGAGAACGAGAGGCATATCGCCTGTCTTAGCCTGGATAGCGTCGAGTGTCTCGAACGAGAGACCGGGCCAGTTCTCGGGATAAACGCCGTGGATGTTGCCGATACCGGCAGCCAGCATAGTAACGCCGAGATCAGCGATCATCTTGCACTCTTCGGGATCGGCGCACTCGCCCATGCCTACTACGCCGTCCTCTTCGCCGCCGATAGAGCCTACCTCAGCCTCGATGGACAGACCCAGCTTGTTGCAGGTCTCAACGAGCTCTTTGGTCTTAGCGAAGTTCTCTTCGATCGGATAGTGTGAGCCGTCGAACATGATGGACGAGAAGCCCGCCTCGATGCACTTCTTAGCGCCTTCATATGAACCGTGGTCGAGATGGAGAGCTACGGGAACGGTGATGTTAAGTTCCTCGATCATAGCGGTAACCATACCTACGACGGTCTTGTAGCCGCACATATACTTGCCTGCGCCCTCGGATACGCCGAGGATAACGGGGGACTTGAGCTCCTGAGCGGTGAGCAGGATAGCCTTTGTCCACTCAAGGTTGTTGATGTTGAACTGACCAACGGCATAGTGACCCGCCTTGGCCTTTGTGAGCATTTCTTTTGCGTTAACTAATGGCATAATAATTCCTCCTTGAAAATAAAAGATTGAATATGCTTCATCAGCTTCATTATAACATCACTCGGCACACTTAGCAACAATTAAAATGAAAAAAACAAATAATATTTATGACTAAAACGGCTTTTCGCTTGCATAATAAGCTCTTTGGTAATATAATGTATAAGACGAAATTTGTGCAAAGGAGAGAACACTATGCCGTTTATCAACGCTAAGTTTTCAACACCCGTTTCACCCGAGAAAGAGACCGAGATAAAAACCGCCCTCGGCGAGGCTATCACCCTCATCGGCAAGCCCGAGAGATACCTGATGGTCGAGATACAGGACAACTGCCGTCTGTACTTCGGCGGTGAGAACAGCGAGCCTATCGCCTTCTTTGACGTAAGTCTGCTGCACTCAGCCCCGAGAGCGAGCTATGAGAAGCTGACAAAGAAGCTTTGCGATATTGCAAAGGATATAATGGGCGTAGACGGCAGCAACGTCTATGTCAAGTTCGAAGAGACCGAAAACTGGGGATACGACGGATTTATGTTTTAGTCAGGAAACAGAGATCAGAAATGAGGAATTGAAGTGAATTCAGCCTCCCTTTCCTAAGGGAGGGGGACCGCGTCAGCGGTGGAAGGTTTAGACCCCCGGTCAGCTTGCGCTGACAGCCCCCTTAGAAAAAGATCATAATCAGGCGTGGGCAGAGCCCGTCACCAACTCCTCACTGCTAACTCCTCACTGAATTTACGGAGGTAATCACAATGAAAATAGTAGTTTTAGCCGGAGGGCTCAGCTCTGAGCGCGATGTATCTATCCTCTCGGGCTCTAAGATAGCAGACGCCCTGCGCTCTAAAGGTCACAAGGTCGTCCTGCTCGACGTATTCATGGGCTATGAGCAGACTGAGTGCGACATAGACAGCCTGTTTGAGAGCAACTATGACTTCACTCAAAACGCGGTGATAAGCCGCGAGGCTCCCGATATAGAAGAGGTCAGGAAGAGCCGCAAAAATCAGTCGCCGGTATACTTCGGCGACCATGTTCTGGATATCTGCCGCGCGGCGGATATCACCTTCCTCGGTCTGCACGGCGGCGAGGGCGAGGACGGCTCGGTACAGGCGGCGCTCGATCTGAACGGCATAAAATACACCGGCTCAGGCCACCTCGGCGCGGCTATAGCCATGCACAAGGGCGTAACAAAGGGTATCTTTGTCAACTCAAATGTGCCCACACCCGCGAGCCGTCTGTGTAAACGCGAGTTCATGAGCAAGAACTATCTTGACAGCTGGCAGTCATTCCCCTGCGTCGTAAAGCCCTGCTCGGCGGGCTCGTCCGTCGGAGTTCAGATAGTGGCTGACAGAGAGGCGCTCGTCGCGGCTGTAGGAGCGGCGTTCCGCTATGACGATGACGTCCTCATTGAAGAATACATCAAGGGACGCGAGTTCTCTGTAGGCATACTGGGCGGCAAGGCTCTGCCGATAATCGAGATCATCCCCAAGTCGGGCTGGTATGACTACGCTAACAAGTACCAGAGCGGCGCGACGGAAGAGATATGCCCCGCCGACCTCGACCCGCGCGTAACGGCGAGGATGCAGCGTGAGGCTGAGCGCGCCTTTGAGGTGCTCCGGCTCAAGGTCTACGGCAGAGTAGACTTTTTGCTCGACAATCAAAACAACATCTATTGCCTTGAGGCGAACACCCTGCCCGGTATGACGCCGATGTCGCTTCTCCCTCAGGAGGCAGCCGCGGCAGGCATACCCTTCCCCGACCTGTGCGAGAAGATAATCGAGCTGTCGCTCTTGAAAAGGTAGGAGTTATATAAGCCTCCCTTTCTTAAGGGAGGGGGACCGCGTCAGCGGTGGAAGGTTTAAACCACCGATCGCTTCGCGAATGTTCCTGCGGAACACGGGAGGAGCAAGCCCCTCCCCTACAAATATACTCACTCCTCACTCCTAACTCCTAACTATTAATAAGCGGAGGATCAATATGAAACCTATCACATTAAAAGAGGTCGCTTCAGCCTGCGGCGGAGAGCTGCACGGCGACCCCGATATACAGATAACCTCTATCGTCACCGACAGCCGACAGGCAAAGAGCGGCTCTATGTTCGCGGCTATAAAGGGCGCTCGCTCGGACGGTCACCGCTTCATCCCCATGACCGCCGAGCTGGGCGCTGTGTGCGCGTTGTGTGAGGACGCTCCCGATATCGACATAGCCTATATCAAGGTGCCGTCTACGCTCGTCGCCCTCAAGGGCATAGCCGAATACTACCGCTCGCTGTTCGATATACCCTTCATCGGTATCACGGGCAGCGTGGGCAAGACCTCTACCAAAGAGTTCATAGCCTCTGTACTGTCACAGAAATTCAAGGTACACAAGACGAGCGGCAACTTCAACAACGAGCTCGGCGTGCCGATAACCCTGTTCGGGCTTGAGGAATATCACGAGGCGGCTGTCATAGAGATGGGCATATCGGGCTTCGGCGAGATGACCAGACTGGCTAAGATGGTGCGCCCCGATATCTCGGTCATCACCAATATCGGCTACTGTCATCTTGAGAACCTCGGTGACCGCGACGGCGTGCTCAAGGCTAAAACAGAGATGTTCACCTATCTGAGCGACAACGGCGCTATAATCCTCTGTCACGACGACGACAAGCTCAGCGCCGTCACCGAGTATAAGGGTATAAAGCCCGTATTCTACGGCACCGATAAGGACGATGAGTTCCGCGCCGAGAATATCGTTGAGAACGGCTTTGACGGAACTGACTGCACGCTGATACACCGTGACACGCGTATCAACGTCACTATCCCGACCATGGGCAGACACAATGTGCTAAACGCCCTGTGCGCTATGGCTGTGGGCACAAGGCTGGGGCTTAGCGCCGACGAGATAAAGCGCGGCATAGAGAGCTTCAAGAACGTCGGCTCACGCAATAACATAATAAAGACCGACAAATATACGATAATAGACGACTGCTACAACGCGAACCCCACCTCTACAAAAGCGAGCCTCGACACATTATCGAAGCTCAGCGGCAGGAGGGTCGCGATACTCGGCGACATGAAGGAGCTGGGCAAAAACGAGCTGAGCCTGCACAATGAGACAGGAGCGTACGCAAAGGATAAGGGCATAGACTGTCTTATAGCCGTCGGAGAGCTTAGCAAAGAGACAGCGCGCGGCTACGGCGACGGAGCGTATCACTTTGACACCGTTGAGGAATGTATCTCAGCTGTCAAAGACCTTTTGCACAGCGGCGACACCGTCCTCGTAAAAGCCAGCCACAGTATGCATTTTGAGAAGATAACCGAGGCTATAGGCTCCCTTTCCTAAGGGAACTGTCACCTGACACGCGTGTCACGGCGACTGAGCCTGTCAAGACTGACAACGCAGTTATGCGGAATTCTCCGCAATAGATATTAAAGTGTTTTATTGCTACTAAGTATGAGGGTTGTCCCTACAAATCAACCACTAACTACCAACTACCGACCAAAGAAGGTGACAAAATGAAATTCATATCATGGAACGTAAACGGTTTGAGAGCCGTGGTCAGCAAGGGCTTTGAAGAGATATTCCGCTCATTTGACGCGGACTTCTTCTGCCTGCAGGAGACAAAGCTGCAACAGGGTCAGCTCGACCTGAGCTTTGAGGGCTACGAGAGCTACTGGAACTACGCCGAGAAGAAGGGCTACTCCGGCACGGCGATATTCACCAAACACACGCCGCTCTCGGTAAGCTACGGCTTAGGCATTGAGGAGCACGACAAAGAGGGACGCGTGATCACGCTCGAGTATGAGGACTTCTACCTTGTCACCGTCTACACTCCCAACAGCCGGAATGAGCTCAAGCGCCTTGACTACCGCATGAAGTGGGAGGATGACTTCCTCGGCTACATCAAGGCTCTCGATGAGAAAAAGCCCGTCATATTCTGCGGCGACCTCAACGTCGCCCATCAGGAGATAGACCTGAAGAACCCCAAGACCAACCGCAAGAACGCGGGCTTCACCGATGAGGAGCGCGCCAAGATGACCGCGGTGCTCGGCTCGGGCTTCACCGACACATGGCGCAGCCTGAACCCCGATACAGAGGGCGTATACTCATGGTGGAGCTACCGCTTCAGCGCTCGCCAAAAGAACGCCGGCTGGCGCATAGACTACTTTATCATATCCGACCGCTTGGCGGACAGGATAAAGGATGCGCGCATCCACACCGATATCTACGGCTCGGACCACTGTCCCGTAGAGCTGGATATGGACCTTTAAAAGCTTGATACTATATTACAAGCAGTTTCCCGCAAAGCAAAAGCGCCCTGCGTAACCGCCATGTTACGCAGGGCTTTGTATATTCAGTATGTTCAATTCTCGGCGAGCTTTCTTTTGCGATACAGTACAGCGCTCATATAGATGAATAAGATATTGACGATCAGCACACCGAGCGAACCCAATGAACCGTTGATCAAATAGCTCCGCAGCCCTGCTGTACCGATCAGCGGTATCAGGTTTCCGACGAAAGATATCAGATCCAGCAATATATATAATCCCGCCAGCACATAAACAGGGATCGGACGGCGCGGTTTTTTTGAATAAAAGAACCATATTACCGAGAGAACAAATACTACGTCAATAGCAACGGATACAGCGACGACCGATCCTCTTATAGGCGTAAGATTGCGCAGGCTCAAGAGATACCGCGTGACTTGACCGATAATATTCAAGCCAACTATCGATATCATTATCCCCGCGGCAACGCGCGGCGTCACGGCGTCTTTGACGGATTTCACTGTTCCGTATAATAACACGGCAGAAATAAAGATATACGCTGCGGCATCGAAAATGAGATAAGCCGTTTCATACCCTGTCCTGAACGCGCGTACGTCGGTTATATTATAGGAAACATCAAATATCGTGATCATCAGATATATCACGAATGCCGCCGCGAACAGCGCTGTCTGCACACGTTTATGCAAAGGGTATTCGAGTACGGGGTTCACCTCGGGATAGGTGCGCATATCGTCATCCCTGAGCAGCTCGTCTAAGGATGTGTCGAGTGAAGCCGCAAGCCGTTTTGCGGTAAGCAAGTCGGGATACCGCGAGCCGTTCTCCCACCTTGACACAGCCTGTCGCGTCACATATAGTTTATCGGCAAGGGTCTGTTGAGTGATACCCATCTCTTCGCGAGCCCTGCGGACGTTTTCTCCGAATTCTGCCATAATCAACTTCCTTTCTGTGATACGGATTTCTGCCGTATCGGATTGACACCATCTTACGTCGGCGCGATATAAAAAGCAAGCACCACCTGTCATGATCGATGTTGACAAAGCGGTGCTCTCACTGTTCAAGCCGTTTTGCGGTTATTATAATCCCTTGTTACAATATTGTACCTTGATAGGTTACGGTCGGGTGTACTATAATATCCTTGCGGCATATCTCGCCGCGGTTACAGGGAAGCTTGAGCGGTTAGCACTCCCGATAAAGGGGGTGATGCTATGGAATACTTAGCTTATATCATCATTGTACTGATCGTAGCAACAGGTTATACTAATCCTTGATAAAAAGATTTAATCAGATATTAGTGATAAATTTCGCAGAGCGAGGCGAGTGACGCAGGCAGGCTGGCGCCTGTCATATCCGGGGACCCCGACGCGCCCCTGCGCGGTGGGGGAAGGAGGAGCCGCCACTCGAGTACGAGAGTGGTCACACTTGACCGCTCTCAGCGAGTACGGCGAACGACGACGCCAACAAAGCTATGCGGAATTTAGCGCCATAGATGATAAAGGTTTTTATTAAGGATTAGTATTACATAGCAATAATAAAAAAATAACCGCCCTGCAGTCCGCAAAACTTAGGGCGATTATTCGCAAAGCACTTTCGGGCTAACCGCTGAACGGTTTTCCCTGTAACTTCATTATAAACTAATATACGGATTTGTCAAGTCCCGATAAAGGGGCTTGTTTTTTTAGACTTATACAGACTAAGCTTTCACTCTATACCGTAGAGGCGTTTTGCGTTATCGGTGGTGATATCTATCAGCTCTTGAGCGTCCATGCCGCGTATCTCGGCTATCCGCTGAGCGGTATAGGCGATGTTCGTGCTGTCGTTGCGCTTGCCGCGGTTGGGCACGGGGCTGAGGTAGGGCGCGTCGGTCTCGAGCAGAAGTCTGTCGAGGGGCACAGCCGCCGCGACCTCTACGGGCACACGGGCGTTCTTGAAGGTCACCGTACCGCCGAGAGATATGCTCATGCCGAGGCGCATGACCTCTTTGAGCATTTCGACAGAGCCCGAGAAGCAGTGCATAAGCCCCTTGGGCTTATACTTTCGCAAATACTCCATTATATCGCCGTGAGCCTCGCGGTCGTGTATCACCACGGGCACATCAAGCTCCCTCGAAAGCTGTAATTGCTCTTCAAAAACACGGTGCTGAGCAGCCTTGGGGATATCCCAGTGATAATCGAGACCTATTTCGCCGAGGGCGACCACCCGCGGGTGTTTCAGCAACTCTGTAAGCTGACTGAGATAATCGTCCGGGAGACCGTCAAGGTTCTCGGGGTGGATACCCGCGCAGGCGTACATATGGGGATAAGCCTCGGCATAGCCGATCGCGGTCTCTGCGGTGGCGATATCAACAGCGGCGTTGACGATATATGAAACGCCGTTCTCGGGCATTGACGAGAGCAGAGCCGCTCTGTCGTCATCGAACCAACGGTCGTCATAGTGAGCGTGAGCGTCAAAAATATTATTGAGCATAAATCAACCTCTATATCGATAAGGGAGAAGCAAAATGTAATTGCTTCTCCCTGCGTTATATATCGGGTGTGGGCTTGCCCACCCAAAACTCCTAACTCCTAATTCCTAACTCCTAACTATACAAGGCTTCCGCCGGGCAGGATGGAGTCGTCTATGGTGACTACCTTGAGGCCGTCGCCGCTCTCTGCCGAGAGTATCATGCCGCAGCTCTCGATACCCATCATCTTTCGGGGAGCGAGGTTCGCTACATAGGCGATGTTCTTGCCGACGAGCTCCTCGGGCTCATAATACTCTGCGATACCCGAGAGGATCGTCCTCTCGCCCTCGCCGTCGTCGAGAGTGAATTTAAGGAGCTTCTTAGACTTCTTGACCTTCTCACAGGCGAGCACCTTAGCGACCCTGAGCTCGACCTTCTCGAAGTCGTCAAAGGCGATCTCGGGCTTATGCTCGGGCAGCTCGAACGCGGGTTCGGGCTTAGGCTCGTTATTCTTGATGATGGCGTTGAGTTCCTCTATCTCTTTATCTACATCTATACGCGGGAAGATAGCCTCGCCGCGCTTTACGGTAACGTCAAGCGGCAGTACGCCGAAGCTGCCCGCGTTCTCATAGGTCGCGAATTCTACAGCGCCTATCTGTTCAAATACGCGGGGCATGGTGGTGGGCATGAAGGCCGAGAGCAGAGTGGACGCGATACGGATAGCCTCAAGCAGGTTGTAGAGAACAGTGGCTAAACGCGCGCGTTTGGTCTCGTCCTTGCCGAGGATCCACGGGGTGGTCTCGTCGATATATTTATTGGCGCGGGAGACGAGCTTGAATATCTCTTCGAGCGCGAGGTTGAGCTGAGTGTTCTCGACATAGCCGTCTACCTTAGCCTTGAGAGCGGTCGCGGTCGCGATCAGGTCGGCGTCGAAGTCGCCCTCTTCACGCTCGGTCGGCAGGGTACCGCCGAAGTATTTGTCTATCATCGCGACGGTACGGCTGACAAGGTTGCCCAGACCGTTAGCGAGGTCGGTATTGATACGGTTTATCATTATCTCGTTTGAGAACGAGCTGTCGGCGCCGAGAGCCATCTCTCTCATGATATGATAGCGGATAGCGTCTACTCCGTAGCGCTGTCCGAGGATGAACGGATCTACGACGTTGCCCAGCGACTTAGACATCTTCTGACCGTTGAAGGTGATCCAGCCGTGTACCGCGAGGTGCTGAGGCAGGGGCTGTTCGAGAGCCATAAGCATAGCCGGCCAGATGATGGCGTGGAAGCGCATGATATCCTTAGCTACCATGTGAACATCCGCCGGCCAGTACTTATTGTAATCCTCATAGGCTGAGTTCTTATAGCCTAAAGCCGTGATATAGTTAGAGAGCGCGTCTATCCAGACATAGACTACGTGCTTTGTGTCAAAGGTGACGGGTATGCCCCAGGTGAAGCTGGTACGAGATACGCACAGATCCTCGAGACCGTAGGTCTTTGTACCGTCCTCATTGACCTTGGGCTGTAAGAAGTTATTGACGAGCTCTGTGGCGCGTGTCTTGGGGCGCAGATAGTCGGTTTCGGTCAGAAGCTTCTCGATACGCTCGGCGAACGGAGCCATCTTGAAGAAATACGCCTCTTCCTTAGCCTCGATGACCTCTCTGCCGCAGTCGGGGCACTTTCCGTCCACGAGCTGGCTCTCTGTCCAGAAGCTCTCGCACGGGGTGCAGTATTTGCCCGCGTACTCGCCCTTATAGATATAGCCCCTGTCATAGAGCTCCTTGAATATCTTCTGCACGCTCTCTACATGATAATCGTCGGTAGTGCGGATATAGCGGTCATAGCTGATGTTCATATACCGCCACAGCTCTTTGAATATCGCGACTATCTCATCGACATACTGCTTGGGGGTTATGCCGCGCTCCTTTGCTTTCTCTTCTATTTTCTGACCGTGCTCGTCGGTACCGGTCAAAAACATTACGTCATAGCCCTGCATTCGCTTATAGCGCGCGATAGAGTCGCACGCGACGGTGGTATAGGTATGCCCGATATGGGGGTTGCCCGAGGGATAATATATCGGGGTAGTAATATAAAAAGTCTTTTTCTCACATTCCTTGCACATTGGCGTTCACTCCTATAGCCTGTCCGATACGGCATATACGCCGCATGGACAGCAAAATTCCATACACATTTATTATAATCCATATCGCCGTAAAATGCAATATAAATAAGATAATACGACGGCTTAGCGCGTTTTTGAACTTATGGGAGATATTGCTTTGATCGTTTTATATCCCTTGCATAAAATAAACTGAAAAATGTTGAACTTTTAAGTGCATTATGATATCATGTTGCTATCGTAAAGATATTAAGGAGGAGTTATTATGCTGAAAAGATTATTATCCGTAACTTTGGCACTGCTGATGGTCATATCAGCTGCGGTCATATACACTTCCGCCGCCGATACACAGACGGCTCAGACAGGCTACACTGACAAATCAAAATGCCTGAATTTTGACAATACCAAAACAAAATGGGCCGGTCCTATCCTGTTCTATATCTATGAGCTCGGTGGAGGCGAGCTCAAGCCTTGGGGTTCAAAAAAACTCGCTGGTGTTGACAACGGCGACGGCACATGGTCATTTGATCCCAGCAGCCTGGGTCTTGAGAGCGGTAAGCAGTATGGTCTTATCATGAACGATAAGGCTTCTAACGCTCAGACTTATGACCTTATTTTTGATACCTCCTGTCTGGGCGATACCGCTTATGTAACCGACAACAGAATAGAAAGCCCCTCTGACTCAGCCAAAGCCGTTTTAGAAGCAAGATGGAAGAATAGCAAACTGGGTCCGTATAAGCGGATAACGTCTATAGGTCATGTTATAGGTGAGACAATCCCATCTAACACAACAGCCTACATGATGATGGTGAATTTCCTCGGGAACCATTACTACAACAACGCCAATCTCGATGCTGTCCGTAGATATTCCGGCAAGAGCGACCAGATGATAATCGATGATATTGGCAATGGCCTCGGACTTACAACGAGTGATGTTTCTAAGGCGATCAATGAGGCCGGCGTACGGGTAGAGTGGATCCCGGAAAAATCATCTCTGCCCTCCGGCGGCTCAGGCGGATCATCCGCATATACCTCTATACCTTATCTCACCGTTTCAAACGCTGAGGACGGCGTAAAGATTTCTTGGACTAAGGTAAGCGGAGCCTCTAAATACCGAGTATACTACCGCGGCAGAAACGGCTGGACCCGCATGGCGGACGTATGGGGCAACTCATATATAGATGAGGACGTATACTCAGGCAGCAGCTACACCTATACCGTAAGAGCGATATCCGACGACGGCTCGCGCTTTTTGAGCTCCTTTGACGGCGAGGGCGCCCGAATAACCTTTGTAAGAGCTCCGTCGTTCAGCCTATCTAACGCTGAGGACGGCGTAAGGATAAGCTGGCCTGCCGTTAACGGTGCGGCTAAATACCGCATATTCTACTACGGCAGCAAAGGCTGGACGCGCATGGTCGACACGACCTCGACATCGTATATCGACACAGACGTAAGGTCGGGCAACAACTACACCTATACCGTACGCTGTATAAACTCTAACGGCACAGCCTATACAAGCGATTATCGCCCCGGTAAAAAGCTGCAGTATATCACCGCTCCGTCATTCAGCCTATCTAACGCTAAGAACGGCGTAAGGATAAGCTGGCCGTCGGTAAGAGGCGCTGTTAAGTACCGAATATACTACTACGGCAGGAACGGCTGGACGCGCATGGTCGACACGACCTCGACATCGTATATCGACACAGATGTAAGGTCTGGCAACAACTACACCTATACCGTACGCTGTATAAACTCTAACGGCACAGCCTATACAAGCGATTATCGCCCCGGTAAAAAGCTGCAGTATATCACCGCTCCGTCATTCAGCCTATCTAACGCTAAGAACGGCGTAAGGATAAGCTGGCCGTCGGTAAGAGGCGCTGTTAAGTACCGAATATACTACTACGGCAGGAACGGCTGGACGCGCATGGTCGACACGACCTCGACATCGTATATCGACACAGATGTAAGGTCTGGCAGCAACTACACCTACACCGTACGCTGTATAAACTCTGACGGTACCGCTTTTACAAGCGACTACCGCGCAGGTAAATCGATAAGATATACTCCCGCTAAATAAAAGGTCTGATAAACAGTAAATATGCCGATCCGCGCCGGAGGGTGCGGGTCGGCTGTTTTATTGCTACTTAGTATTATTGTATGCACGTAATACAGACAAAGAAGAAACCGCCGCGAAGAGCGGCGGTCTTGTATACTGTATCTTAATGAGTAATAAGCTTATTCAAAGGTTATCTGCGGAATATCCTCGCCGCTCTCCCTTCAAGCGGTGCGGTCGAGGTCGTGCATGAGCCTGACCTTCAGGCTGTCGCCCTGTACGATGATATCCACCGAGCTGATATTCTTGTCGGGGTGAGCCTTGACAAGCTCGTTCACATACATATTTATTATTTTCTCTGACACGTGTTCTCCCTTTACATTGATTTTCATGCGATCATCTCCTATAATTATTCGAACAGTTGTTTTATTTCCTACAAGTATATTGTAGCAGAGATATCGCCCGAAATCCAGTTACAGGTTACGAATATTCATATCAGTTTATTAACCGTTAATTCCTTTTTGAATAAAAAATATTTCACTTTGTAACCGTTAATTCCCGATAGAAAATAAACCTGTTTTTAATATATTTTGGAGAAAAATAGCTGTTTTTACACAAGATTTTGTGTTTGCGGATCTCTCCCGATTATAATTCTCAGATAAAAATATAAACGTGTATCCTGCAAAAGGTGTTCGATAGATCTACATCTGATACTAAAAGGGCAGGCGCCGAAAAGCACCTGCCCGAATATTATACGTTATTAAATGTATCAAGTATTATCCGAAGATATGTACCTGTACTACCAGAGCGGCGAATACGATGGAGACCATCGAGAGCAGCTTGATAAGGATGTTGATAGAGGGACCCGAGGTATCCTTGAAGGGATCACCTACGGTATCGCCGACTACAGCAGCCTTGTGCTGATCGGAGCCCTTACCGCCGTGGTTGCCGGCTTCGATAAACTTCTTGGCGTTATCCCAGGCGCCGCCGGAGTTCGACATGAAGATAGCGAGCAAGAAGCCCGAGGCTGTAGCGCCCGCGAGCATACCTACAACACCGTAGAAGCCCAGTACCAGACCAACGACGACCGGTACGACTATAGCGATGACGGTGGGCAGGATCATCTCTTTAAGAGAAGAACGGGAGCACATATCTACGCACTTCGCGTAGTCGGGATCAGCCTTGCCGTCCATAAGACCCTTGATGCTCTTGAACTGACGTCTTACCTCGATAACAACGCTCTGAGCGGCTCTGCCGACAGCGTCCATGGTAAGAGCGGCGAATACGAACGGCAGACAAGCGCCGATAAACAGACCGATAAGTACCAGCGGGTTCATTACGCTGAAGCTGCCGTAATCGATACCGGTGGTCTGAGGCATACTCTTGACCTTATCGATATAAGAAGCGATGAGAGCCAGAGCGGTGAGCGCGGCAGAACCGATAGCGAAGCCCTTGCCGGTAGCGGCTGTGGTGTTGCCCAGAGAGTCGAGGGCGTCTGTCCTCTCTCTTACCTCAGGCTCGAGACCGCTCATCTCAGCGATACCGCCCGCGTTATCGGCAACGGGACCGTAAGCGTCGGTAGCGAGGGTGATACCCAGAGTAGAGAGCATACCTACAGCGGCGAGAGCGATACCGTACAGACCCATCTGAGGAGCCTCGATAGTGCCGCCGGAAACAAAGAAGGATACCAGTACCGCGATACCTACGATAACGATCGGGATAGCGGTAGAGAGCATACCCAGACCCAAGCCGCCGATGATGATGGTGGCGGAGCCTGTCTCGGACTTAGCCGCGAGCTTCTTGGTCGGATTATAGCTGTCTGATGTAAAATACTCGGTGGATTTACCGATGAGCACGCCCGCGACAAGACCTGCCAATACAGACCAGTAGAGGGTCCAGTGCTCAGCGCCGAGGATGAAATAGATAAGCGGGAAAGCAGCTACCGCGATAAGGATAGCGGCGAGGTTGGTACCGCGGGAGAGAGCCTTTAAGAGCAGCTTCTGCTCAGCCTTCTCACCTGTACGGACAAAGAACGAACCGATGATGGAGCATACGATACCCAGAGCCGCCATTATCATCGGGATAGCCATAGCCTTGAACTGCATATCGCCGTTGCCCGAGAAAGCGGCTACGCCCAGAGCGGCGCAGGAGATAACAGAGCCTACATAGCTCTCATAAAGGTCAGCTCCCATACCGGCTACGTCGCCGACATTATCGCCTACGTTATCGGCGATAACAGCGGGGTTACGGGGGTCATCCTCCGGGATGCCCGCCTCGACCTTACCGACGAGGTCGGCGCCTACGTCAGCCGCTTTGGTGAAGATACCGCCGCCGACTCTCGCGAACAGAGCCATTGATGACGCGCCCATACCGAAGGTGAGCATTGCGGAGGTGATACCCGAAGCGTCAAGGTTGAATACATACTTCAAGAGTGTGAACCAGATCGAGATATCGAGAAGTCCCAGACCGACTACGGTGAAGCCCATTACCGAGCCCGCCGAGAAAGCGACCCTAAGACCCTTGTTCAGACCTGTGCGGCAGGCGTTAGCTGTACGCGCGTTAGCCGCTGTAGCGATCTTCATACCGACAAAGCCCGACAGACCCGAGAAGAAACCGCCCGTAACAAAGGCGAAGGGCACATACGGGGTAAGCAGGCCGAAGATAGCCATCGCACCCAAAATAACGAACATTACCACAAAGAAGATCAATACTATCGTGTATTGTCTTTTCAGGTAGGCGTTAGCGCCCGAACGGATGGAAGCAGAGATCTTCTTCATCTTATCGGTGCCTTCGTCAAAGCTCATGACGCGCTTTGCCATGATAAGCGCGAACACAAGAGCTAAAACAGCGCCTACGAAGATAGCAATTACAAGATAAATATCCATATAATTCTACGTCTCCTTTCTTAACGTAACCTTAATTTTACTACATTAAAGCGCAATAGTCAAGAAAATCGGCGGCATTTGCAATCTCGAAAATGACATATTTTTAACATGATTTTCCGATTTTTTTGTTACCGGTATACATTTGGTATAGCGGAGAATAAACGGACACAAGGTCAAAATACCTCGCTGTCTGTCACATTGTATGGGCTTTTTAAAAAACTGTGTCACGCTGTTTCGACAATATTAGTACGTTTACAAATAATTCGTACACGAACATATTGACAGAGCGTTATACTTGTGCTAAAATCAGTTCGTATCCGAAACAAGGAGATGAAATAATGAAGAAGGAGACCGACTTTTTGCTGTTTGACGCTCTGAGGAGCGCGGGTCAGGCTATGCGCGCGCATAAACCGGACGACAGCAGGAATTGCGGACCCGCCGTAAAGAGAGAGATAATCCTCGCTATCCTCTGTGACAGCGACGGCAGTATGCGCCAGAACCGTCTCGCGGAGGCGTTCAGGGTCAGCCCCTCGACCCTGTCGGAGATGCTGAACAAGCTCGAGGCGGACGGACTGATAACCCGCTCGACCGACCCCGCCGACAGACGCGCCACCCTGCTCTCGCTCACCGAAAGCGGAAAGAAACGCGCCGAAGAGATAAAGGGCGAGACTAAAAAGAGGTTCGCGGAGATATTCCGGGAGCTGAGTGAGGATGAGAAACAGCAGCTTATAATCCTGCTGCATAAGATCGACGGCGCGAAGCCGCAGAATTGACTTAAACTGATAAACGTATACTTAGTATAGTATATATCCGAGGTGAAAAGATGAAATTCAATATTGTACGACATTTTACTAAGCGCGACTGGCTGGCGGTAGCCGCCTCGATCGTGCTGATAGGGCTGTCGGTATGGCTGGAGCTCTTGATGCCCGAGTACATGAAGGACATCACCGAGCTGCTTATTATACCCGGCTCAGAGATAGGCGACCTCTTATGGGCGGGCGGCAAGATGCTGCTGTGCGCTCTGGCGAGCCTTTTGGTAAGCGTGCTGGTCACGGTGATATCGGGCTTCTTAGCCGCCAACTACTCGTTCAACGTCAGAGCGAAGCTCTATGACGCGGTAGAGGGCTTCTCTATGGCTGAGATAAACCGCTTCTCGACAGCCTCGCTGATTACCCGCTCGTCAAACGATATCACTCAGGTACAGACCATCATCGTATTCGGACTGATGGTAATCGTACGCGCTCCGCTGATGGCGGTGCTCGCCGTCACCAAGATAGCCGACAAAAGCGTCGAATGGACCTTCTCGGCGGCTGTCGCGGTCATTCTGGTGCTGATAGTGCTGGGTATTTGCTTCCTCTTTGCCCATCCGCTGTTCAAGCGCATACAGACGCTGACCGATAACATCAACCGTATCACCCGCGAGAACCTCACGGGTCTGAGAGTAGTCCGCGCCTACAACGCGGAGGAATACCAGAAGGCGAAATTCGAGAAGGCTAACATAGATATAACGAACAACAACATGAAGGCTCACCGCATAATGTCGATAATGATGCCCTCTATGATGCTGGTCATGAACGGTCTGTCGCTGATAGTATACTGGATAGGAGCTTACCTCATCAACGATGCTCCCCTGCAGGGCAAGGCAGAGCTCTTCCTTGATATGACGGTATTCTCACAGTACGCGCTGATGGTGATCATGGCGTTCATGATGCTGAACATGATCTTCATCATGGGACCGCGCTCTATGGTCGCGGCTAAGCGTATCAACGAGGTAATAGACACCGAGTCGAGCGTAAAAGACGGCAAGGGTGTAGACCATACCGACGCAAAGGGCGAGATAGAATTCCGCAACGTAAGCTTCCGTTATCCCGACGCCGCCGACAATGTGCTCGAGAACATCAGCTTCACCGCCAAAAAGGGTGAGACCGTAGCCATCATCGGCTCGACGGGCTGCGGCAAATCGACCATGATAAACCTAATCCCGCGTTTTTATGACGCTACCGAGGGCGAGGTGCTGGTAGACGGCGTGAACGTCCGCGACTACACCCTCGAGCAGCTGCATAACAAGATAGGCTATGTGCCCCAGAGAGCGGTGCTCTTCTCGGGTACGGTCAACACCAACGTAGCTATGGGCAGCAACGGCACAGAGGGCTACACCGAGGACGACGTAAAGCGCGCCGTAGAGATAGCTCAGGCAAAGGATATAGTGGAGAATTATCCCGAGGGCTATGAGCACCCCGTAGCTCAGGGCGGCTCAAACCTCAGCGGCGGTCAGAAGCAGCGCCTGTGCATAGCCAGAGCGGTATGCCGCGACCCCGAGATACTGATATTCGACGACAGCTTCTCTGCTCTCGACTATAAGACCGACCGACAGCTCAGAGACGCGTTGAAACAGCAGACAAAGGGCGTCACCAATATCATCGTTGCCCAGCGTATCGGCACCATCAAGGACGCCGATAAGATAATCGTGCTCGACGAGGGCAGGATTGCCGCCATAGGCAAGCACAAGGAGCTGCTCAAGACCTGCAGTATCTATCACGAAATAGGCTTATCACAGCTTGGAGAGGAGGAACTGAACAATGTCTGATAACAACTCCAAGCCCAAATACATAAAGAAAGAGCGCGAAGCCCTGATAGGCGCCGGTTCAAAGCGCCCACAGGCCCAGAAAGGCATGGGCGGCCCGAGGGGCGTAGTCACCGAGCGCTCGGATAACTTCGGCGCGGCGTGGAAGAAGATGATAGCTTACGCGAAGCCCCAGATGCCGGCTACCATCGTAGCTATGACCTGCGCCGTCATAGGCACGATAATCGCGCTGATAGGCCCCAAGCAGATACAGAAGATAACCGACCTCATCACTCAGGGCATAACGTCGTCGATAGACTTAGACGCGGTCACGGCGACCTGTACTTTCCTGTTAATCCTATACGGTATAAGCTGGGTTATGAACTTTACACAGCACTTCATCATGGCTACCGTCAGCCCCACGATAAGCCGCCGTATGCGTACCGATATCACCGACAAAACCAACCGTATGCCGCTGAGCTACTTTGACTCTACTCCGTTCGGAGACATACTCAGCCGTATCACGAACGATATCGACACTATCGAGCGCACGCTGAACCTCTCTATAGCTCAGTTCATCACCTCTATAGCGCTGTTCATAGGCTCGGCTCTGATGATGTTCATCACAAACTATATCTTGGCGCTCACCGCGATAGTCGCCTCGATAATCGGCTTCTTCCTGATGTCGGTGCTGATGAAAAAATCCCAGCTGCACTTCAACCGCCAGCAGCGCCACCTCGGCGCTATCAACGGCCATGTAGAGGAGATATACTCGGGCCACAATATAGTCAAGGCGTATAACTATGAGAAAGAGAGCAAAGAGGAATTCAGCCGCATAAACCGCCACCTGCGCGACTCGGCGTTCAAATCCATGTCGCTCTCGAGCATTATGCAGCCGCTGATGACCTTTATAGGCAACCTCGGGTTCGTCGCGGTATTCATCGTAGGCGCTCTCTTAGTCAGGAGCGATATGATAACCTACGGCGTCATCATCGAGTTCACCATCTATGTAAGACTGTTCACACAGCCGCTGCAGCAGCTGGCGCAGAGCTTCTCGAGTATGCAGAGCACCGCCGCCGCCGCGGAGCGAGTATTTGAGTACCTTGATGAAGAGGAGCTCGCCGACGAGAGCGACAAGACCGCCCGCCTCGATACCGTCAACGGCGACGTCCGCTTTGACCATGTACGCTTCGGCTACAACCCCGACCGCATAATCATCAAGGATTTCTCGGTTGATATAAAGGCGGGTCAGAAGGTAGCCATAGTAGGCCCCACCGGTGCGGGCAAGACGACTATAGTCAACCTGCTCATGCGCTTCTATGAGATAAACTCGGGTCGTATCTTCATAGACGGAGTGCCGATAGACACCTTGACAAGAGAGAACGTGCACGACCTGTTCTGTATGGTGCTGCAGGACACATGGCTGTTTGAGGGCACCGTGCGCGAGAACCTCGTATACAGCAAGGAGAACGTACCCGACGAACAGCTCGAGAAAGCCTGCAGGGCGGTAGGCATACACCACTTCATCCATACCCTGCCCCACGGCTACGATACCGTGCTCGACGATAAATCGAGCCTCTCGGCTGGTCAGAAACAGCAGCTCACAATAGCCAGAGCGATGATCGAGAACGCTCCGCTGCTGATACTCGATGAGGCGACCTCTTCGGTAGATACCCGTACCGAGCGTATCATCCAGAGGGCTATGGACAGCCTGACCCACGGCAGGACCTCGTTCGTCATAGCTCACAGACTGTCTACGATAAAGAACGCCGACCTGATACTGGTGCTCAAGGACGGCGACATCATCGGCTCGGGCACTCATGAGGAGCTTCTCGCCGAGGGCGGCTTCTACGCAGACCTGTATAACAGCCAATTTGAACAGAGCGCCTGATAACAGAACTATAAATCTGATAAATCAATGATCTATTCTTAATAATCTTTCGGGGGATACCCCTCCCCCGCTTTTGCGAATACCGGAGGTTTTTATGAATATTTGTGTATACGGAGCCGCGTCAAGGCATATAGGAGAGAACTTCAGCAGCGTCGGCCATGAGCTTGGCTACAGGCTTGCGAAGAGAGGTCACAGCCTTATCTTCGGCGGCGGCGACAACGGAATGATGGGCGCCGTAGCCAGAGGCACTCACGACGGCGAGGGGCATATCACAAGCATAGCCCCGTCGTTCTTCAACGTCGACGGCGTTCTGTATCAGCTGTGCGACGATTACATCTACACCGACACCATGCGTCAGCGCAAACAGAAGATGGAGGACATGAGCGACGCGTTCATCGTCTCTCCCGGAGGCATAGGCACATTTGAGGAATTTTTTGAGATATTCACCTTGAAACAGCTCGGCAGGCTCGAAAAGCCGATAGCCATACTCAACACCGACGGCTATTACGACCCCATGCTCGAGATGCTCAGGCACACCGTCGAGGCAAAGTTCATGAGCAAAGAGAACTTTGAGCTGTTCTTCGTCAGCGACGATATCGACAAGGTGCTGGATTATGTCGAGGCTCCGCCCGAGCTCAGCTTCGATATAGAGGACCTCAGACGTTTGAAATGACCGATATATAACGATACTCCCTGTTGACGAAACAGGGAGTATTTTTATGCTTATATTATACTGTTCATTGATTACAGGCTCTCAAGGAAGGCTATGAGTTCCTCGTATCTGCCGCGGCGGTAATCGTCATACGGCAGGTCGTGGGTTATTATATGGTCGGTGACGAGGAAGGTATCTATGCCCAATGTCTTGCACGGCTGCATATCCTCGCGCACATCGTTGCCTATCATCAGCGCCTCATCAGCCTTGACGCCGAAGCGGTCGAGTATCTCTTGATAATAATTCGGGTTCGGCTTGCTGTAACAGCTTGTCTCGGCTGTAGTGATAAAGTCGAACATCCCGGGCTTGAGACCGACCCAGCTCATGCGAGAGCGTACCGCCTCTATGGTGAACACCGGCATGGTGGCGACCACGGAGTGATCCGCCTTCTCTCTCATCAATCGGGCTATCGTGACGGCGTGAGGGTTCGGCAGAGTGAGCTCATAGATATTATCAAAGGTCGAGTTGTAATAATCGAGCATTATAGGCGCGACCTGGGCCTCGGTATAGCCGCTGATATCTTTGACGACATCATAAAAGACCTCTATATTCCTGCGGCCCGTATCATTGAATATCATCGCTCTGATACCGTTGTTGATGCCCTCTAACGCTTTTTGGGGATCGATACCGTAATCGACGAACTTTCGCGCCATGTCCCTGAGCCACATCTGAGCGAAGCGCTCCTGAGTATATATCGGGAGCAGGGTATTATCGAGATCGCTCATTATCAACTTGTACCTTTTCATATCATCACCGAGATATATCTTAGCATGATTAACGAAAATTCTCAATACTTATTGTAAAACTTTCTTTTTCGTGCTATTCTTTTAGTATTCTGATTTGGGAGTGATAATATGAAGCATTTTACACCTGCTGATATTCTTTTGCCTAAGAAAGACTTTGAGAAATGGGCGGTCGTCGCCTGTGACCAGTACACCAGCGAGCCCGATTACTGGCGCGACGTAGAGAGCATAGTCGGCGACGCTCCGTCGGCTCTGCGCATCATCCTGCCCGAGATATATCTCTCAGCCGACAACAGCGAGAGGGTCGACGCTATTAACAAAAAAATGCAGGAATACCTCGACGGCGACGTGTTCGACTTAAATGAGAACAGCATGATATATGTTGAGCGCGAGTCGGGCGGCAGCATACGCAGGGGCGTAGTCGGTCTCATCGACCTTGAGGACTACGACTACCGCAAGGGCGCTACCTCAGCCATCCGCGCTACAGAGGCTACGGTGCTTGAGCGCATACCCCCGAGAGTGCAGATAAGAAAGGACGCTTCTCTCGAGATGCCGCATATCCTCCTGCTCATAGACGACCCGTCAAAGACGGTCATCGAGCCTTTAGCCGCCGAGAAAGCGGAGTTTAAACAGGCGTACGGCTTTGAGCTGATGAAGAAGGGCGGTCATATCGACGGCTACTTTTTGACCGACAGCGCGATAGAGCGCGTTCAAAACGCTCTTGAAGCCCTCATCGCAGACAAGGACGACAAGCTGTTGTTCGCTGTAGGCGACGGCAACCACAGCCTCGCTACAGCCAAGGAATGTTATAATCTGACCAAAAACCCGCTCGCGCGTTACGCTCTGGTAGAGGTCGTCAACATCCACGACGACAGTATCCGGTTTGAGCCGATCTACCGCGTGCTGTTCAATATAGACGCGGATGATTTCATCAAGAAGTTCACGGCTCATACCGACGAGAACGGCTCCGATACCACCCAGCGCTTTGAGTACATCACAGATAAGAAGAAGGGTACGCTCGATATCAAAGCCACCGCGAAGCTGCCCGTAGGCACTCTGCAGACCTTCATCGACGATTATCTTAAGGATAACCCCGATGTGAAGATAGACTACATCCACGGCGAAGAGGTAGTAGAGAACCTGTGTAAGCAGGAGAACACCTTAGGCTTCATCTTTGAGGGCATGGGCAAGGACGAGCTCTTCCCCGCGATAGTAGCCGACGGCAGCCTGCCGAGAAAGACCTTCTCGATGGGTCACGCTGAGGACAAGCGCTATTATATAGAGGCAAGAAAGATCAAATAACGGACACGACATATGGGGCAGCCGATCGGCTGCCCCTTTTCTTATCATATAGATTATTTATCAGCCCTGATAAGGGATATCCAAGCCTGTGACATATCTTTGCAGGAGGGTGACGTCTATCACGTCGCGGTCGCCGTCACGGTTGAAGTCGGAGTAGTAGGTCAGGGGCTCATAGTAAGCCCATGTGCCGTCGGGATCGATGATATCGCCCGCGGGCCACTCGCTGATGAGTATATCGCACCGCTGCATAAGGGTACAGTCGATGACCGAGAGCTCATCGTCGCCGTCCATATCGCCGAGCAGTCTGCCGTTATCCATATCATCCTTTGAAGCGTATTCGTCAAATACTCTGACAAAGCCCGGATAATCGCCGTACCTTACCGCGTCGGCGTCAAAGAACTTATCCTGAGCGACGTCATACACGCCGTAACCGGTATGGAACGGAGAACCCCATTCGTACTGCTTGAACACACGGTTCACGATAACGGTATACAAAAACGCCGGAGCTTGCATATTGGTAGAGGCTTTTACAAGCGCCCAGTCGGTCTCTCCGTTCTCGTCCTTATGGTAATACAGCTCACTGTAACGCGACAGGGTGCCGCTCTTAGAGGAAGCGCCGTTATCAGATAACTTGTACTGAGCCTTAAGCTTTTCTTTATACAGGTTGCCCGTCTTAGGCTCGGTCGGCAGCTCGACGGGAGCGTTCTCGACATAACTCAGGCTCTCTGCCTCGGGATAGGTCGCGGCAGTTTCAATCTGCTCCTTTGTCAGGTTCGCGATCACATAGGGGTGCTTGCCGTGATAGACGATATCATCATCAGCGATACCGAGCTTCTCGACAAAAGCGTCGCTTACCGCCGCCTCCTGCTCGCTGACTATGCGGTTATACGCCGCTCTGAACCTATTTACCTCTTCAACGGTCATGTTCAGCGGAAGTCCCGCGACATAGCCGCACTCTTTGACAGCCTGACCGAACACTTTATTCTCATCTATACTGCAGTAGAGCCAGATATGCGTCTCGATCTTTTCGCCGTCGGCGGCTTTGTCCATCATCGTTCTCAGGGTATCGCTGATCTTTGAACTGTTCCCCGCGGCTGATACCGTAACGCACATACACGACAGCATCAAAGCCGCAGCTAATATTATAGATAATACCTTTTTCATGTTTCTTCCTCCTTATATAAGTATTTGCTCAGAACCGGCGATGTTCATCTGTTATAAAAAGTTCCTACGGACAGAGGTTTGCCGTTCGCGTCATAGAAGTAATAACGGTATAATCCGTTTTTTATCAGTACCAAGCCATGGTCGCCGGGGTCATACCGATATGTCACCGATACAGGACCCGCGTGAACCTCTGTGGCGCGGTGATAATCGGAGTACAGGTCGGGATCGCCGTAGACGATCTTTCCCGTTCGGTCGGTTATCTTGCAGTATACCGCCGTCCCGGACTTTGCGAACAAGTTCTTGGTTATCGAATAACGGACGAGCATCCACTCCTCGGGCTCGGTTGCCGTGGTAGAGCTCTCGGACGGAGTATCGGTAGCTATAGGTGTTTCGGTAGGCGGATCAATTATAGCCTCGGTAGGTTTCTCGATAGGCTTCTGCGTCGGCTTTTCGGTAGACGGATGGGTCGGCGATACGGTCGTGGGGTCGGCAGTATGCTCTGTGGGGGTAAGGCTCCCGCCCTCCGTGACCGTCTGAGTGGGTCGGGACACGGGCTTGTCATAAGGCGTTGTCGGGAGCTGAGTAGGCCCGATAAACGGCTGAGCAGTTGAGGTATCACCCGTCGAGCTCTCTGAAACGCCGCTGCTCGTCGGCTGATAGGCAGCATCATCAGCGGCATGGCTGAGCCCTTGACCGGGGTCATCGGCGTTACCGCTCTGAGACGGGTCGGGTGTGAAAGTACTGTCATACGCGCCTGTCGGGGCGGTGGGTTCTTCGACGGGGGTCGGCAGTACCTCTACAGGCGATCTGCCGAAGCTCAGAATGAGCGATACACTGACCGCGCTCACTACGACCAATACCGCTGCCGCGGCTATCAGGCGGCGTCTGAACGGTATCACGGCGGCTTGCTTACTCTCATACTCTTCGGGTATCTTGAGCGCTCTCTCTATGCGGCTCTCGGGGGTCTTGAGTTCGGTTATGGTATTGAAATTGACCTTTTTCACCGTTCATCACCTCCGTAGATCTTTTTGAGACGGTCACGACCGCGGCTGAGCATGGTCTTGACCGTATTCTTGTTTTTACCGAGGATGGCGGCTATCTCATCGACCTTGTAGCGTTCTATATAATACAGATACAAAACCTGTCTGTACTTGAACTCCACAAGAGTGAGCGCCCATGAGATATCGCTCATATCCCCGCAGGAAGGGGCTGACGGAGCGGGCGGCACAGACGAGTATCTGCGGCGGTTATCGCGGGCGCAGTTCTTGCACTCGTTTATCGCCACCCTGAGCAGCCACGCCTTAAGATGGTCTTCGTCATTGAATTCGGGGGCTTTGGTATACAGCTTTATAAAGGTGTTCTGAAAGCAGTCGTCGGAGTCGGCGTTATTGCCGATATGTACCCAGCAAGCTTTGGTCACGTTGTCGGCATATTTGCGCACAACCTGCTCAAAGCTCAGACCCGCGTACCGCTTCATGCTTTTCGACCCCCTTCATAATATACACACCCGAGGATGTGTTTTGGTTTCATTGATTGATAAAAAGATTTGTAAAGGCTTTTTATATAGCAGAAAGCGCCCCTTAATCAGGAGCGCGTATATCACTGTTTATCATCTTTTGGACCTTTGACGAAATGGCGGACTATGAAGAACATTATCACGCCGCCGACAAGGTTGCCTATCCACATCCATTTGTTATCGAACTCCATGCGGGTGGTGCTCGTGAACCAGTACTGAGCGCCCATGACCGCCGCAAGCATCACAAGAGTGATGGCGAGGGATATCAGCAGGGTCTTCCAGTCGAATTTTTTCTTTTCCTTATTCTCCATCATACACCTTCACAATCAATAATCGGGAATAGTTTTAAAAAAGTATAACACAGCCAAACGGTATTTTCAACCGAAATTTGTACGCCTATTATGTCGTTATATACACGGCTCACTCGAAGAGACCCGGGTTCATCCTCGAATAGTGGAAGATATACTGCTGGGCTATGCCCGCGTACTCGCCGAACTCCGATGGGTCCATACCGTCGAACAGCACCGCCATAGCGCGCTTCATCCATACGTCGAGAGGGAAGCCGTCGAGCCTGTGCAGACCGTAGAGCAGGGTGCAGTCGGCGACCTTTACGCCTACTCCCGTTATCTTCATAAGCTCCCGCTTAGCGTCGTCATACGGCATATCTCTGAGAGCCTCCAAGTCGATCTCTGAGCCGCAGACCTTCTGAGCGCCGTCGATAATATAGCGGTGTCTGAAGCCCGCTCTGATCGGAGCGAGGTCATCGGGCGTGAGAGCCGAGAGCCGCTCGGCGGTCGGGAAACGGTAATAAACGTCCTCGCCGCTTATATCCGCGCAATCCTCTGTTCGTGAGGAGCAAGCCTCTCCCATACGGATGGGTTCGCCGAAGCCCTCGCACAATCTCTCTACGATGCCCGATATGCGCTTGATATTGTTGTTCTGAGATATTATGAAGCTTATGAGCGCCTCGAACGGCTCCTGCCGCAGTATGCGTATTCCCGGAGCGAAACGCGCCGCCTCAGCCATAACGGGGTGTACCCGAGAGAGCAGTTCTCTTACAGCGCCGTAGTCGAGACCGAGGTCGAAATAATCGAACCACATTTCTCTGTCGGCTTCTTCGGCGCCGTCGAGGATAAGGCTGTCGCCGTCCATATAAGCGCGCGCCGCTCTGCCCCTTACTACGCCGAAGAACGAGCCGTCCTCACGCTCCTTCCATCTGAAGCACTGACCGCAGTCGAGGGTCTCTTTAAGATCAAGGTCCTTTACATTTTCAAATACAATACTCATATCCGCCTCAAAAAACTGTCAAATAATCTGAATTAAGTATACCATATCCGCCGACGATATGCTATAATAAATTGTAAACTTTCATTTCTATGTTCCATTCAAGAGAAGGGGGATCATTATGAAGCCGAATATCACCACCATACCCATAACCGAATTGTTCACAGAGACTGAGGGCTGTCCGATATGCCGTATGCGCAATATGCTTGAGGAACAGTACTCAGAGTACATCACGGGAGCGGCGATGATGGCTCCCGATGTACGCGTACAGACCAACAAAACGGGCTTTTGTCACCGTCACTTCTCGATGATGATAAACAACGGCCCGCGCCTGTCGAACGCTCTGCTTTTGCAGACGCATATCGACGAGCTGAGGAAGAAGGTGTTCCCGAAAAAGAATACCGATACCCCCGACAAGAAGATGGTCGCCGCGATAAAGGAGAACGACCGCACCTGTTATGTATGCGACCGTGTAGAGCGCGATATCATGCATCTGCTCGCGACCGTATATGTCCAGTTCGGCTCCGACCCCGAGTTCAGAGAGCAGTATAAGGCTCAGGACTATATCTGCCTTGACCACTACGCTTTGGTCATAACCTCGGTAAACAAGAAGGCTATGGACAAAAAGACCCTCATAGAGTTTTATGAGGCGACGAACGCGCTGTCTAAGGGCTATATGGATACCCTGTATGACGACGTGACCCACTTCACATCCATGTATGACTACCGCAACCAGGGCGGCGACTATAAAAACAGTAAGGACAGCATAGAACGCGCCGTGAATTTCCTGACATCTTACCCCGTTGACGAAAACCTTAAATTCAACAAGAAATAGCGCTTCGCGATCATTTCGCACAGCCGGCGCTTGCTCCCGCGCAGTGACAATCTGAGCGGGCATACAGATCTTTTTTACTCAGATGAGCAGTTTTCCTTAAAGTAAAAGCAGATAACGCCGCCGTTTATCGGCGGCGCTTTTTATTGCTACTTAGTATAAAGCGTTTTGAAAAGTTCTTTTATCCCCCTTGAATTAACGGATATAAATACTATAATAATATAGGAACCGGCAAAGCCACACGCTCTTGATCAGCCCCGCACCCCTTGCCGTCCACAGCGGGATTGCCTATCTACCGGAACAGAGAGCGAAAAATAATACAAGGAGCAAATATCCATGAAAAAAATCATCAGCGCACTGTTAACATTACTGATGTGTATCAGCCTTGTTGTACCGGCGGCGGCTCTGGACAACAGCCCCGAGACCGACCCGGAGGAATATTCGGTACTGAGCGACCTGACCCTAAAGAGCCGAGGCTCTGACAGCGATATAGCCGCTACGGCGGCCGAGCTCACTCTCGATCCCGCAGTAAAGCTCAGCGACGAGCTGCTGCAATACACCGGCTACTCAAGGACGCTCAGCGACAACCCCGACGTGATACCATATGAAAAGAACAACTGCGTTTATTTTGTCAGCAAGTCAAAGATATACCGCTTCTCGCCTAAGACGCAGAAGTACGTCTGTGTAGCCCAGCTGCCGTCGGTAAGGATGACGGACAGATACAACGCGGGCGACAGGCTGATATACCTCGAGTCTGTCTGGAACGGCGAAAAGTACAATAATTATCTGACGACCTTCAGCTTTGATAATGAACGCTTCTCGGAACCGATCGCCCTGCCGACGGACTACACCTACAGCGCGGTCGGAACAGACGGCGAGGGCCGCTATCTGCTCTATGCCACCGACAGCGACAAAAACAAGCTCGTACAGCTCGTAAGCGCACAGGGCGATATCATATCCTCCTCCGCCGCTCCGAACACCATCTACAGCTTCCTCGGCATCGACAAAAACAGCGGCAACTTTTACACCTTGGGATATATGAACTGGGTATACTACGGCTATGACCATGATGTGGACGTCGTCTACCCCGGTAACCTCAAGGACGACGTCATCACCTTCTCCAACCGCTCCATCACGATGACAGGACAGATGTATTTTTCAGACCGTTACCGTCAGGCTGAGTTCGTTGACGGCAGATATCTCGTGACCGACAAAACGATATACCAGAATATCAGCATATACGACATGAAGGATTTCGATATGAACGGCACTTCGATCTCGGTTGCCCACAGCGCTCTGAGAGAGAAGAACGGCAGCTTTGACAGCGCCGAGGCCATCGGTACGCGTACCGCTTATATCGGCAACGACTCATTTGTAATAAACGAAGGAGACTCAGACCTTGTAGAATACAGCATGATAAACGGTGAGGAGATATGCAGGCTTACCGCGGATCATCCCATATTCATGCTCATGAAATATAACAACTCGGTAATAGCGATAGAAAAAGACGACGACGGCTTTTATTTCCAGATGATACCGTGGAAGTCGGCTTCTACACTTATCGTCACACCGAAAAAGCCTGTTATCGATACGGGCGCGACACTGAAGCTCAAAGCGGACACCGACGCTTTTGCCGCTCAGAAATACACCTGGTCAAGCAGCGACCCCAAGGTGGTCAGCATAAACGACGAGGGCGAGATTTTCGGCAGGAGCGGCGGCACGGCTGTGATCACAGTCAAGACCGCTACGGGGCTGAGCGCCGAGGTAGAGGTCACGGTAAACGAGACCCGCAACCTTACACAGAGCCCGTTCAGAACAAAGAGCTTCTCTCAGACTACTGCGCTGAACCTCTCACGCAACAATTACACAACATGGGCGTCTCCCATGAAATCGTTCATCTCAGAGAACGCCGACGGCACGCTGTCGTGCGTGAGCAGTAATAACGACGCCGTATATATAGATACCTACGACGTCTCGACAGAGAAATTCATCAGCCGCAAAACGGTCAGCGCCGAGCTGCCGCTGTTCGGCGGATATTACAGCTCCGATAAATACAATTACCTTGTTTTCGGAGCTGACAACCTCGATTGCAGCGACGACGTTGAGGTCATGCGCGTTGTACGCTACACAAAGAACTGGCAGAAAAGCGGGAGTATCCCGATCAAAGCCGTCAACACCTACAGACCCTTTGACGCTGGCTCTCTGAGGATGGAAGAAGTAAACGGCAAGCTGTATATCTATACCTGTCACGAGATGTACACCACAAGCGACGGTCTGAATCACCAGGCTAACATGATATTCGTTATAAACGAGGACACGCTCACGGTCGAAGAAAAGCTGTATGACGTATCGTACTATACGACCGACGGCTACGTCAGCCACTCATTCAATCAGTTCATAAAATCCGACGGAAAGAATATATACAGGGCTGACCACGGCGACGCCAATCCCCGCGGAATAATAATCAGCAAGAGCGACGTCGACGGCTCGGTTGCGGACACCAAATACACGATACCCGTGACCTTCAACAGAAGCGCGCAGAATTATAACTATACAGGCGCTTCTGTAGGCGGGATGGAGCTGAGCACCGATAATGTCCTTATAGCCGGCAACATAGATGATAATTTGACAGACAGCGACACCGGCCGCAGGATATTCGTGACCGTCACCGACAAGAGCTTTCAGAAAATGAGAAACGTATGGATCAACGATAAGCCCGAGAGCGGAGTAACGGTCAACACCCCTCAGATGGTGAAGATCGCTGACGATCAGTTCCTCATAATGTGGGAAGAGAGCGAATATAACAGCACGACGCATAAGAGGGATTATAAGACAAAGCTCGTGACCATAGACGCAAACGGCTCTCTGACCTCAGATATAGTCACCTCAAACCTCAGGCTCTCAGACTGTCAACCGATACTGTGCAAAGATAAAACGGTCAGATGGTATGTCAGCGACGGCAAGACCACTACCGTCAACACCGTCTCACCGTTATGTATAGAAATGAAACTCATCGGCGACGTCAACGACGACGGCGCGGTCGACGCTTTAGACGCTACTTTGGTTCAGCGTATCGCTACCCGTTTCTCGGTTCCTTATACGGACGAGATGATGATGCGCGGTGATATCGACGGTGACGGCGAGCTCGGCATCGTTGACGCGACATTTATCCAGCGTTTCGCTACCCGCGCCGCTGTTCCTTATCCCATAGGCGAATATGCAGTCTGATATTTATGTATAACAAAAAACCGGGCAGTCCGCACGGACTGTCCGGTTTGATTATTCAAAAGTGTTTATAAAGCTTTAATAATTCACCGTCGGTGATACCGAGTGAGAGGAAGTTGTTTTGTCTGTCCTTCACGCGGTATATTTTTTTATCCTCGCGGCGGTCTTTCAACTCGGTACGGGCGATATCGAGCGGATTGCCGTTTATGAAGCGGTGAGCCTGCTTATCGCTTACCGTGACCTCGTCATACGCTTCAAAGATACTCTCTACGCTCCTCACAAAGCTCATATCTCCGCTCTCGACGCGCTCTTTGAGCTTATCAAGGGTCATACAGTCATCGAGCCTGTAGCCGCACGCCTCGTATCTTATAAGGTCGGTCATGACCCCGAGGGTACCGACAGCCCTCGCTATATCGTCGATAAGGGTTCGGATATAAGTGCCGTTTGAGCAGTAGATATCAAGAGTACCGCTCTGTGAGCTCTCGTCAAAGCTCAACAGCTCTAAGGAATACACCGTTACCCTGCGCGGCCTGCGCTCGACCTCTTTGCCCTCACGGGCGTACTGATACAGACGCTTGCCGTCTACGCTGACCGCCGAGTACATCGGCGGCAGCTGCTCGATCTCTCCGCGAAATGAGCATAGGGCTTCTCTTAGCTCTTCTTCTTTGATATCGGCGTGTTTGGTATCAGTTACCTCGCCCCAGATATCGAGGGTATCGGTAGAGATACCGAACCTGAAATCGGCCCTGTAACGCTTATCGTGAGAGGGGATGATATCCTGAGCCTTGGTAGCCGTGCCGAGCAGCACGGGCAGAACGCCCGTCGCGTTAGGGTCGAGGGTACCGGTATGACCGACTTTCTTCTGCCCTATCAGCTTACGCACCACCGCGACCACATCGAAGGAGGTATAATCCTTCTCTTTGTTTATCAGGATAACGCCGTTCATCTGAGGAATTCCTCAGCGGCGTCTATCATCATCCTCTTGACAGTACCGAGGTCGCCCTCAACACTGCAGCCCGAGGCGGCGGGATGACCGCCTCCGCCGAATTTCTTACAGAAAGCCGCGGCGTCGATACCGTCGTTCGTGCGTACGGATATCTTGAAGATACCGCCCGCCTTCTCGCGCATGGTGATACCCATCTTGACGCCCTCTATCTGACGCGGGATAGAGGCTAAGCCCTCCATCTCATCATCGCCAGCGCCTAACGCCTCGCACATAGCGAGAGTGGTGTATACTATGGCACATTCTCCGCCCGCGTAAAACTCCATTGTATCGTATATCATACGCTCCATCTTTACCTTGGCGCGCGACTTTATGACAAAGTTGATATTGTTTATCTCACGCCAGTCGCAGTACGGCATGACAGCCGCCGCGATATGGTGGGTGCGCTCGGTTGTGTTTGTGTAGCAGAAGCAGCCCGTATCGGTCGAAACGCCGGTATAGATACCGCTCGCTATATCCCCGTCGAGCCCGACACCCAGCGGCTCTAAAAGCTGATAGATTATCTCAGCGGCAGCCGCGGCGTCACCGTCGACATAGACATTTTCAGCCTCGATGGAGTTGGTGCGGTGGTGGTCGATACACAGATCGATATGATCCACACCCCGCATGACGCTCTCACCTAACAGAGCCTTAGCCGCTACGTCGACGCTTACGATATACTCGGGGGCGAAATCCTGTTCCTCATAATTCTTCACAAGATATGTGAACTTTGAGGGCAGCCTGCCGTCTACGGCGACGTTCGCCTTCTTGCCCAGCTTTCTGAGAATGAAAGCAAGGGCGAAACCGCAGCCGAGGGTATCGCCGTCGGGATAGGTGTGGGTCAATATCTTAAAATTGTCGTTTTCTTTTAACAAAGCAGCGGCTTCATCAAGCGTTATCTTCCGCATCTGAGCCCTCCTCTTCGTCGTCTTTTATATCAAGACTGTTCAGGATACGGGATATCTCGGCGCTGTACTCGATAGAGTCGGTCGGGGTGAAGATGAGCTCGGGAACGTGTCTGAGCCTCAATCTGTGACCGAGCTCTCTGCGTATATAGCCCGCGGCGCTCACAAGCCCCTTCTTAGCCTCTTTAGCCTTATCGAGCCCCTCGAGAGCGCTGATATATACCGTGCAGTAGCTCAGGTCGTTGGTGACCTCTACGCGCACGATAGACAAAAAGCACGAATTGACCCTCGGGTCCTTGAGCTCGCGGAATATCGCGGTAAGCTCACGCTTTATATCCTCTGTAGTCCTGCCTAATTTATGATTAGCCATATAATAATTCCTCTGTTTCATTCGGGTGCGGGTAATGCCCGCCCACAGCTTGCCCTAAAGGGCAAATATAGCTCGCCGAAGTCGAATTTCACGAACAAAGCGTATTTCACTTTGTACAGCAAAATATCACTGAGGACTTAGTCCTCTCGATACTCCTCGATGGTGAATACCTCGAAGATATCGCCCTCTTTGATATCGTTGTACTTCTCAAGACCGATACCGCACTCGTAGCCCTCGGAGACCTCCTTGACGCTGTCCTTGAAGCGCTGCAGAGAACCGATGGTGTCGTCTGCGATGATGATACCGTCACGCACTACGCGAACGCCCGCGCCGCGCTGGATCTTACCGCTCTTGACATAAGAGCCCGCGATATTGCCGATAGACTTGATGCGGATGACGTTGCGAACCTCGGCGGTACCGAGGATGACCTCTCTGGTCTTGGGAGCAAGCATACCCTTCATGGCGCTCTCGATCTCTTCGATACAGTCATAGATGACGCGGTACATACGCATATCTACGCCGTCGCGCTCGGCGTTCGCCTGAGCGTTGGCGTCGGGACGTACGTTGAAGCCAACGATGATAGCGTTAGAGGCGTTGGCGAGCATTACGTCGCTCTCGTTGATAGCGCCTGCCGCGCCGTGGATGATGTTTACGCGCACCTCGTCGTTAGAGAGCTTCTCAAGGCTCTGGCGTACCGCCTCGACCGAGCCCTGGACGTCTGCCTTGACGATTATCTTGAGCTCCTTGACCTCGCCGAGCTTCATCTGATCGAAGAGGTTATCGAGGGTGACCTTGGTCTGAGCGTTGAACTCAGCCTCTTTCTTATCATGCTTACGCTGCTCTACGAGCTCACGCGCAAGACGCTCGTCTGAGACCGCGTTGAAGGTATCGCCGCCGATCGGGACGTCGTCGAGACCCGTGATCTCTACCGGGATTGACGGGCCCGCCGAAGTAACGCGGTTGCCCTTGTCGTCGGTCATGGCGCGGACGTGACCTACAGCCATACCGGCTACTACAATGTCGCCCGTGTGCAGTGTACCGTTCTGTACAAGGATAGAAGCCACGGGACCGCGGCCCTTGTCAAGACGAGCCTCGATGACCGTACCCTTTGCGGCGCGGTCGGGGTTTGCCTTGAGCTCTTTCATATCCGCAACGAGCAGTACCATCTCGAGAAGATCGTCGATACCCATGCCTGTCTTAGCCGATACGGGAACACAGGGCGTATCGCCGCCCCACTCCTCGGGGATGAGCTCATACTCGGTGAGCTGCTGCTTGACCTGCTCGGGGTTAGCGCCCGGCTTATCCATCTTATTGATGGCTACGATGACAGAAACGCCCGCCGCCTTAGCGTGGTTGATAGCCTCGACCGTCTGCGGCATGATACCGTCGTCAGCCGCTACGACAAGGATAGCGATATCCGTTACCTGAGCGCCACGGGCGCGCATGGTGGTGAACGCCTCGTGTCCCGGGGTATCGAGGAAGGTGATATCTCTGTCGTTGATATTTACTCTGTAAGCGCCTATGTGCTGAGTTATGCCGCCCGCCTCGGTAGCTGTGACATGAGCGTTGCGGATATAGTCGAGCAGAGAGGTCTTGCCGTGGTCGACGTGACCCATGACTACGACTACCGGAGCGCGCTCGATGAGGTTCTCATCCGCGTCTTCGCTGTCGTCGATGATCTGCTCCTCGATAGTTACGACTACCTCTTTCTCTACCTTTGCGTGGAACTCCATAGCGATGAGAGAAGCGGTATCGAAGTCGACTACGTCGTTGGCTGTGACCATTGTGCCCATGAGGAACGCTTTCTTGACGACCTCGGCTACGGTAGCCTTGAGCCTTAAGGCGAGGTCGCCGACCGAGATCTCATCGGGGATGAGGACGGTCATCTTCTTAGCCTTGCGCTCCTTCTCGATACGATCCATACGCTCGCGCTCTGTCTCGCGCTTAGCCGAGCGGCGGTTCTTCTGCTTTGAACGCTGGTTTATCTTCTGCTTCTTTGACGACATATTGTTCTCGTTGCGGACTTTGTCCAGAGCGAGGTCGTCATAGCGCTGGTTATACTTATCTACATTTACCTCGGCGGCGCCTGTATCAACGATACGTCCCGTGCCGCGCTTTGACTTGATCTCGGACTTGAGGTCGATATCGGCGGTGCGGTCCACCTTGGGCTTGACAGGCTTATCGGCGGTCTGTACTTTGCCGCTCTTCTTAGCCGAGTCGGGACGGAGCTTATCCTTCTCCTCCTCACGGCGTTTCTTCTCCTCTTCGCGGCGCTTCTTCTCTTCCTCGCGCTGCTTCTCAGCCTCTTCCTGCTGTTTTTTGATAGCGTTATCGCGCACGGCGAAGTAAGCAGAGAGGTCAGAGACCGCGTTCTTCTGTGTATAGTAATCGAAGATGAAGTTCAGCTCATCCTCGGTAAGGGCAGTCATAGCCTTTTTATCCACGCCGCAATTCTCCTTCAATACGGCGATGACATCCTTTGTCGCGACGTCAAGGTCT
The DNA here is from genome assembly GCA_946183365.1 of uncultured Clostridia bacterium. Taxonomy (GTDB): domain Bacteria; phylum Bacillota; class Clostridia; order Oscillospirales; family Acutalibacteraceae; genus Ruminococcoides. The sequence continues at coordinate 106,895 of CAMHAH010000002.1, read as the reverse complement.
GTGGCCACCTCTTTGACTTTATATTTAATCATAATAGCCATGATAATTCCTCCTTTAAACTAATTCGAGAATTTTGTCGGCGAAGCCTCTGTCGGTCGTGCATACGATACCGCAGTGCTTACCGAGAGCGAAGCTGAGCTCCTCCTTGGAGCGGTCGATCTCCCGAACGGGTACACCCACTGTATCAGCCGCCTTCTTCACGCCCTTTATGCTGTTCTCAGACACATCGGTCGCGTACAGGACGAGCAGCGCCTTTTTATCATTCACCGCTTTAGTGACCGTCTCAGCGCCGGAGATAAGGAACCCCGCGCGCTTGCACAGTCCTAAAAAGCTAAGCAGTCTGTCGTTATTCACCAAGCTCTGTCCTCAGCCTTTCGTAGATCTCGGGCTCAATCTGAGCCGAAAATGACTTTTCAAGCCGTTTGGCCTTTTGAGCCGCCTTAAGGCACTCGGCGCTCTTGCAGATATAAGCGCCGCGACCGGGCGCCTTGCCCGTCAAGTCGACCGAAACGGAGCCGTCCTTGCCGCGTACTATGCGGACAAGCGAGCGTTTATCCTTCATCTCGCCGCAGCCTACGCATTTTCTAAGCGGTATTTTACGCTCAGCCATAAAATTCTCTCCTAACTTTTATCAGCCTTTATACAGTTTATATATGATAAAGGCTCAAAGGGTACAACCTTATGTTGTTTCCTTGTCGTCTGTGTCCTCTCCCCAGAAGCCTGACTCGGGACGGATGTCTATCTTGTAGCCTGTCAGCTTAGCCGCCAGACGAACGTTCTGACCCTTGTTGCCGATAGCCAGCGAGAGCTGACCGTCGGGAACGGTAGCCTTGCACGCCTTTGTGCCGTCCTCAGCGAGTTCGACCTCGACAACGTTGGCGGGTGAGAGCGCCGCAGCTATGAATTTCTTGGGATCGTCGTCAAAGAGGACTATGTCGATCTTTTCGCCGCAGAGCTCATCTACTATGGTATTTACTCTCGCGCCGCGTGTACCTATGCACGCGCCTACGGCGTCGACCTCGGGATCCTCAGAGAAAACAGCCATCTTTGTCCTCGAGCCTGCCTCTCGTGAGATTGACTTGATCTCAACGATGCCGTCGTATATCTCGGGAACTTCCTTCTCGAACAATCTCTTGACAAAATCGGGATGTGTACGTGAGATGATGGCTCTCGGGCCGCGCTCGGTCTCTTTTACTCCCGCTACATAGACCTTTACGGTGCCGCCCTCTCTGAGCTCGTCGCCCTCGATCTGCTCGGATCTGGGCAGAACGGTGACAGCGTTGCCGAACTTCAGGGTAGCGTTGCCGGTTACGGGGTCTACGCGCTCTATAGTCGCGGTCGCGATCTCCTGCGACTTTGACTGGAACTCGACCAGCATCTGATCCTTCTCGCCGTCGCGGATACCCTGACGGATGACGGAGCGCGCGGTCTGTACCGCGATACGTCCGAACTGCTTGGGTTCGAGCGGGATACCGACCTCTTTACCTACAGCGGCGCGCTTTGAGATCACCAGAGCGTCCTCGAGTGAGATCTCGTAGTTCTCGTCCTCTACTTCATCGACAACGGTCTTTAAGAGCTTGACCGAGAAGGTGTTTTTATCGGCGTCCATCTTGATCTCTACATTCTCGTTGCCGCCGTAGAGATTTCTGCACGCGGTGACTATTGCTTTTTTGATCTGAGTTATCATATACTCAGCGGGTATTCCTTTCTCTTTCTCAAGGAGACGTAACGCCTCGAAGAGTTCTTTATTGCTTGCCATTTTTCCAAATCAGACCTTTCTTATTTTAATTGGTAGTTGTTCTTCAAGAAAGCGTGCGCACCAAGCGCGCGATTTCGTTTACCCATCGCTCGTGCGCACGCAGTGCGCTACTGAGCGGGGACTATAAATTATTTTTGGTTGGTGGTTATTGATGATTATAATTGGCAGGTTTCGCGAAACGCAGCGAAAAAGCATAAGCGGTTTTCTGTCAGTCAAAGTCGTCGAGCTTGATATACGCGGCGTCCTTTTTGTTTATCGTCACGGTGTTCTCGCCGCTGTGATCGGTTATAGTCACCATACCGCCGTCATAGGCCGTGAGCACACCCTTGAACTCCTTTCCTATCCCCTCGAGAGGACGTATCATCTTCACCATGATATCGGCGCCGATGAACTCGTCAAAGTGCTCGGGGCGTATGAGCTCGCGCTCGATACCGGGCGAGCTGACCTCGAGGATATACTCGCCTTCGATGGGGTCGGCCTTATCGAGAGGCTCGTCGAGCGCTCTGGACATATTCTCGCAGTCGTTGATATCAACTCCGCCGTCCTTATCGATAAAGACCCTGAGGTACCACTGAGAACCCTCTTTGAGATATCTGACGTCCCAGATCCTCAGCCCTAAGCCCTCGGCGATAGGAGCGGCGATATCTTCGACCACCGACACGGTATTCCTGCCTTTGCTGTTAGCCATTCATTCACCTCCGTGATCCTCAAACAATACAAAAGAGCGGGTCCGTCAAGACCCACTCTCTACGCTAACATATCTTACTGTGTTTATTTTATCACCATATAGTTGAAAAGTCAAGTAAATGCTGACCAAATATAAGCTCCCGACAGCCCTTGATTTTGCTGACAATCAACAAGAAAGCGTGCGCTGGAGCGCGCGATTTTGAGCCGTATCGACTTGCATACAATACCGACGCTCAGAATTTTATAAAAAAATATATTGACAAATCCGATATGCCGTGCTATTATAATACCAACCTATCTGGTTGGTAGGGAATAAAAGAAGGTGTGAATATGTATCTAAGCGGTTTTCGATGTCGGCGCTGATATACCGACCGACCCGTACCAAGCGGCTCTGCTTTACAAAATCAAATCTATAATATATAATAAGGAGAAATATCATGTCTAAAATATACACATCCGCCGATCAGCTCATCGGCAAGACCCCTCTGCTTGAACTCACGAATATAGAAAAGGCCCTCGGCCTCAACGCCAAGATCTACGCGAAGCTCGAATATTTCAACCCCGCCGGCTCCGTCAAAGACCGTATCGCGAAGGCGATGATAGATGACGCTGAAGAAAAGGGTCTGTTGAAAGAAGGCTCGGTCATCATCGAGCCAACCTCAGGCAACACGGGTATCGGTCTCGCCGCTGTAGCCGCCGCGAGAGGCTACCGCATCATCATCGTTATGCCCGAGACCATGAGCGTTGAGCGCAGACAGCTTATGAAGGCTTACGGCGCCGAGCTGGTGCTGACAGAAGGCACAAAGGGAATGAAGGGCGCTATCGCCAAGGCTGACGAGCTCGCCGCTGAGATCGAGAACAGCTTCATCCCCGGTCAGTTCGTAAATCCCGCCAACCCCGCCGCTCATATCGCGACAACGGGTCCCGAGATCTATGACGATACTGACGGCAATGTAGATATTTTTGTAGCCGGCGTAGGTACGGGCGGTACCGTAACAGGCGTAGGCGAATATTTAAAATCAAAGAACCCCGACGTCAAGGTCGTAGCAGTCGAGCCCGACGCCTCTCCCGTACTCTCAAAGGGTACGGCGGGCGCTCACAAGATACAGGGTATCGGCGCGGGCTTTGTCCCCGACGTTCTGAACACAAAGGTATATGACGAGGTATTCCCCGTATCTAACGACGACGCATTTGCCACAGGCAAGCTCATCGGCAAGAAAGAGGGCGTGCTGGTCGGCATAAGCTCGGGAGCCGCGGCGTACGCCGCCATCGAGCTTGCGAAGCGCCCCGAGAACGCGGGCAAGAACATTGTAGTTCTCCTGCCCGATACAGGCGACCGCTACCTCTCTACCCCTCTGTTTCAGGACTGATAAATGACAATGACGGCTTCGGGTGATCCGAAGCCGTTTTCTATGTACCGCCGAAAAACGGCGGCAAATAAACAGAGCTTTTATTTTGGCTCACGGAGGATACGGAAATGAACAACAAACATTCTGCGCATACCCTTAATATAGTCATAGCGGCCATGTTTGCCGCTATGGTCGCGGTCATGACTGCCTTTGTGCAGATAAAAACGCCAACGGGCGGTTATGTACACCTCGGCGACTCTATGATATATCTCGCGGCGAGCTTTCTGCCGCTGCCTTACGCGGTCGCGGCGGCGGCTGTCGGCGGCGGTATAGCCGATCTGCTGGTCTACCCCGAGACCATCATATACACGGTCATCATCAAGGCGGTCAACGCGGTTTTCTTCAGCGCTAAGGACGACAAGCTGCTGACAAAGCGCAACGCGCTGATGACCATACCATCGGGTCTGGTCACTATCGTCGGCTACTCGCTCTCAAAGCTGATTAGGATGCTCCTCGCGGGCGACAGCTTTCACTCAGCGCTGACCAACGCCCTGTGGAAGATGCCCGAGAACGCCATACAGGCGGTGGCATCGGCGCTTATATTCATCCTTATAGCGGCGGCGTTCGACAAGGCGGATATAAAGAAGCGTATGCTCAATCGCTGATATCCTCATACTAAGTTTCCATTAAACGCTTTAACAAATTTATTAACGGAAAATTTCGTAGAACAAGGCGGACGACGCAGGCAGGCTGGCGCCTGTCAAGGAGGACAACGAAGTAATACGGAATTTAACGCAATAAATGTTAAAGTGTTTTAATGAAACTTAGTATCAGATATACAATAAATCACAAAAGCTCCCCTCGGTGTGTATTATACCGATAGGAGCTTTTTTGTTCCTTGAATTATACTTTCATATATGATATAATAAGTTAGCTTAAGCTAACTAAATAAACAGAAAGGCAATATTATGAATATCAATATAGAGGTCCTCCTGGGACTGATAATTCCGTTCATAGGTACTGCGCTGGGAGCGGCGTGTGTTTTCTTCATGAAAAAGCAGCTCAGCCCCACGGTATCCAAGATACTCACGGGCTTCGCGGCGGGAGTAATGACAGCCGCGTCGGTATGGAGCCTTATAATCCCCGCCATAGAACAGAGCGAGGATATGGGTCGGCTGTCGTTTTTGCCGGCGTTCATCGGCTTCTGGCTGGGAATACTCTTTCTCCTGCTGCTCGATACGGTGATCCCCCACCTGCATATTGGGACAAACCAAGCCGAGGGACCTAAAAGCAAGCTCAAACGCACCGCTATGATGGTGCTTGCCGTGACCCTGCACAACATCCCCGAGGGTATGGCGGTAGGCGTGGTGTACGCGGGTCTGGTATCGGGCTCGGCGGAGATCACCGCGGGCGGAGCCTTCGCTTTAGCGCTGGGTATAGCGATACAGAACGTGCCCGAAGGCGCTATCATATCGATGCCGCTGCACGCCGAGGGTCAGAGCAGAGCGAGATCATTTTTCTACGGCGTATTATCGGGAGCGGTAGAGCCGATCTTCGGAGCGCTGACGGTCATCTTCGCGTCGCTCGTGGTGCCCGCTATGCCCTATCTGCTCTCTTTTGCCGCGGGAGCTATGATATATGTCGTCGTCGAGGAGCTTGTCCCCGAGATGTCAGAGGGCAAGCACAGCAATATCGGCGTTATATTCTTCGCGATAGGCTTCAGCGTGATGATGGCGCTTGATGTAGCTCTCGGATGATCAGCGTATAACTCCGCCGCCGAGGACGATATCTCCGTCATACAACACACAAGCCTGACCGGGAGTGATAGCGCGCACAGGCTCGTCAAAGGTAACGGTGACACTTCCGTCGGGCGCGGCGACAGCCACGGCGGGCTGTTCGGTCTGGCGGTATCTGGTCTTAGCCTTACAGACTATCGGCGCCGATGGTGCCTCTCCGCTGATCCAGTTGAAGTCATCAACGATCGCCGTCCTGCCGAAAAGCGCGCTCTCATCGCCCAGCACCACCGTGTTGTCATCGGCGTTGATACGCACGACATAGATAGGCTCACCGACGCTTATGCCGAGGTGCTTTCTCTGACCTATGGTATAGTGAGAGATACCCTTATGCCTGCCGAGCACCTCTCCCGAAAGGTCGACAAAATCGCCCTCGGGGATAGCTCCGCTTCGGCGCTCGATAAAGGCGGCGTAGTCGCCGTCGGGCACAAAGCAGATATCCTGACTGTCGGGCTTATGGGCGTTGATAAAGCCGTTTTCCTCAGCTATACGGCGCACCTCGTCCTTTGTAAGGCCGCCGAGAGGAAAACGAACTTTTTTAAGCTGCTCCTGAGTGAGCGAGTACAGCACATAGCTCTGGTCTTTTGACGGATCGACCGCCTTCTTGAGCAGGAATTTATCGCCGCTCTCTTCAACGCGGGCATAGTGACCCGTCACGATGTAATCACAGCCAAGCTCCATAGCGCGGTCAAAGAGCTTAGCGAATTTCATATACCGATTGCAGTCGATACACGGGTTAGGGGTGATCCCCCTGCGGTAGCTGTCGATGAATTTATTTATTATCTTCTCTTCAAAATCATCCTTGAAGTTGAACACATGGTAGGGTATGCCCATCCTGCGGCATACCGAGCGCGCGTCCTCGACGTCCTCTAAAGAACAGCAGGTGTTCGAGCCGATATCTTCGACGTTGTCGGTATCATACAGGCGCATGGTACAGCCTACGCGCTCGCAGTCATCCATTAACAGAGCGGCTACGGACGAGTCGACGCCGCCGCTCATAGCGATCAAAGCCTTCTTCATATTTACCTCTATAAATTTATTTGAGGTTATTATATAATAAATCGCGGTAAGTGTAAAGCGATATTGAAGTGCCTTTTCAATATCGGATATCATTATAAATTCCCTCTTGATTTACCTACCAAGTTTGTGGTATAATAGGGTATATCAAAATTTTCTTTATAACAGAGGGGGATAATATTATGATTTCGACCCGCGGAAGATACGCGCTGCGCGTTATGATAGACCTCGCCGAGCACAACAACGGCAGATATATACCGATGAAAGACGTTGCGGCAAGACAGGAGATATCTCTGAAATACCTTGAGCGCATACTGCCTACCCTCACTAAGTCGAAGCTGATAGAGGGAGTACACGGCAAGGGCGGCGGCTATAAGCTGACCCGGGCGCCCGAGGACTACACCGTAGGCGAGATACTGCGCCTTACCGAGGGCGACCTCGCGCCTGTATCCTGCCTGTCGCAGGACGCCGAGCCGTGCCCAAAGGCGTCCGAATGCCGCACCCTGAAGCTGTGGAAGGGCTTTTATGACCTTACCAACAAATACTTTGACGGCGTGACCGTAGCCGATCTGACCATGACCGACGCCGCGGATAATTATGTTATCTGATGAACTCGCCTGAGCAATATAACATATAAAAACTAAACTTATCGCACAATGTTTCAAGAGCGGGCGTGACGCCGTTGTTAAACAACCGCAAACCGCCAAATCCTTTTCGGGAGGAGCAAGCCCCTCCCCTACAACTCCTAACTCCTCACTAAAATACGCCCCTTCCTGCAAATATGTCCACTGTCAAACAAAAACTGCCCCGATAGCTCGGAGCAGTTTTTTATTGTGATGATCGTGATTTGGTTTTGAGCCGCCGTTAACGGTGCGTGATCGATCATGCAGTTAACCTAAGGCGGACAGGCGCAGTCGCCTTATTTGACCTTCCAGATCTCCTCAGCATACTGAAGGATGGTACGGTCTGAGCTGAAGGTGCCGCAGTGAGCGACGTTCTTCAGACACTTTGTACCGAAGGCTATGCGATCCTTATAATCGTTGTTCGCCTGCAGCTTCTTAGCTACATAATCCTGCAGATCATAGAGCAGGAAGTAGTGGTCGGCATGGTGCCAGTTGGTACCGTTGATAAGAGCGTTGTGAAGCTCGGCAAAGCTGCCCTCGCCCTGAGCGCCGTTATCATTGAAGGTGCCGTCGATAAGGGTATCGACAACGCGCTTGATCATCGGGTTGGAGTTATACAGAGCTCTCGCGTCGTAGCCCTCTTTCTTGAGGCGCTCGATATCCTCGACTCTGCCGCCGAAGATATATTCGTTCTCTTCGCCGGCCTGCTGAGCTATCTCGACGTTAGCGCCGTCGTATGTGCCCAGAGTTACAGCGCCGTTGAACATGAACTTCATGTTACCGGTACCTGAAGCCTCTGTGCCGGCTGTAGAGGTCTGCTCAGAGATATCAGCGGCAACGACCAGCTTCTCAGCATAAGAAACGTTGTAGTTGCTTACGAATACTACCTGCAGCTTCTCCTTTGTATCGGGATCGTTGTTTACGAGGTTAGCGATCTCGTTGATATATTTGATGATGGCCTTAGCTCTCTTGTAACCGGGAGCCGCCTTAGCGCCGAAGATGAAGCAGGTGGGCTGGAAGTCGGGCAGCTGACCGCTCTTTATGCGGAAGTAGATCCACATGATAGAGAAGGCGTTCAGAAGCTGACGCTTGTACTCGTGCAGACGCTTTACCTGGATATCAAAGATGAACTTGGGGTTGATCTCAACGCCGTCCATCTTCTTGATGTAAGCCGCGAGCTGCTTCTTCTTAGCATACTTGATCTTGTTGAATTCTTTTACGCTGTCGGGGTTGATGTGCTCTTCGAGCTTATCCATCTTGCTCATATCCTTGAGCCAGCCGGGACCGATACGGTCGGTGATGAAGGACGCGAGCTCGGGGTTGCACAGACCGAGCCAGCGGCGCTGTGTGATACCGTTGGTCTTGTTCTGGAAACGCTCGGGATATACCCAGTACCACTCCTTGAGAACGTCGTTCTTGAGGATCTCGGTGTGGATCCACGCAACGCCGTTTACATAGCTGCTGACATACATAGCGAGGCGGGCCATGTGAACCTTGCCGTCGCGGATGATGCCCATAGCGTTGATGTTGTGCTCCTCAACGCCCTTATACTTGAGGTCGTGCCACTGGCGCTCGTTGATGCGCTCGATGATAGCGTATACCTCGGGGATGACCATCTTCATCAGACCGGTATCCCACTTCTCGAGTGCCTCGCTCATTACGGTGTGGTTGGTGTAGTTGAAGGTCTTCTGAGCGATCTCGAAAGCCTCGTCGAAGCCGACGCCCTCTTTGTCGAGGAGACGGATGAGCTCGGGGATAGATACTACGGGGTGAGTATCGTTGAGCTGGATGGTGGTCATCTCTGCAAAGTGAGAGAAATCGTTGTCGTATTTCTTCTTATACTTGCGGATGATATCCTGCAGAGAAGCGGATGAGAAGAAGTACTGCTGCTTTAAGCGCAGGATCTTGCCCTCGTAGCTGTTGTCGTTGGGATAGAGGACCTTAGAGATATTCTCGCAGTTGTTCTTGTTCTTGACGGCGTCGTCATATCTGCCGTCGTTGAAAGCAAGGAAATCAAAGCCTTCTACGGGCTCAGCCTGCCACATACGCAGGGTGTTCACGTTCTTTGTGCCGTAGCCGATGATAGCCATATCATAAGGAACAGCTACAACGGTGCTGTCGGCGAAGTTTACGATCTGAGACTGATCCTCGCGGCGGATACACCACGGATCGGGGTATTTGAGCCAATCGTCGGCTACCTCTACCTGATAACCATCTTTGATGAGCTGCTTGAAAAGGCCGTAACGATAGAAAATACCGTAACCGTCGAGCGGTACCTCCTGAGTAGCGGCAGAGTCAAGGAAGCAGGCGGCAAGTCTGCCCAGACCGCCGTTACCGAGAGCGGCGTCCTCGATATCCTCAAAGCGATTGATATCGATGCCCTTGCTCTTGAGTAATTCCTTTACCTCGTCGAGGATACCCATGCAGTACAGATTGTTATAGAACATTCTGCCCATGAGGAACTCCGCGCTGAAGTAATAAGCTCTTCTGCTCTCCTCGTGTTTTTTCTTGCTCTTACGCCAGTTGTCGGCGATTTCACCCATAACAGCCTTACCTATAACAAGGTGAAGCTGCTCGGTTGTGAGATCTTTAGGCTTTTTACAATAAGCGCTCTTAGAGATAGCGGTTATCTGGTCCATTGTAATTGCCATGTCAATCCTCCTCCAATCGTGAATATGTTTTTGACAGATTATAAAGTCTCTTTGTTATATCCTTGGTGATAGCGTCCTTTCGCATCCTCCATGCCCAGTTGCCGCCGAGGGTCGAGGGGATATTGATCCTCGCCTCGGTACCGAGCCCTAAGATATCCTGCATCTGGATGATCGCGTAGTCCGCTACACTCTTATAGGCTTCTTCTATAAACTTCCAGTTGATCTCGTCGCCCGGCTGGATGTTCAGGTACTTATCGCAGTGCTCCTTCTCCCAGCCCTTGATCCCGGAGTACCAGCCCATAACGGTATCGTTATCGTGGGTACCTGTATATACGACGCAGTTGTTTGTGAAATTATGCGGCAGGAAAGCGTTGGTCTCGTCATCCGCGAACGCGAACTCGAGCACCTTCATGCCCGGATAGCCCGACTCCTCAAGCAGTCTCTTTACGCTGTCGAAGAGCTCGCCGAGATCCTCAGCGACGATCTCGATATCGCCTAAAGTCGCGCGCATGACGTTGAAGAAGTCGATGCCGGGGCCGTTCTTCCACTCGCCGTTGATGGCGTTCTCAGAGCCGAAGGGGATAGCGTAGTAAGTATCAAAAGCGCGGAAGTGGTCGATACGGGTTATATCGAACAGCTTATCTGCCGCGGCGATACGGTCCATCCACCATTTATAATCGGTGCTCTTGAGATAATCCCAGTTATACAGCGGGTTACCCCAGAGCTGACCGGTAGCCGAGAAATAATCGGGCGGGCAGCCGGCGACGCATACGGGCTTGCGCTCTTCGTCAAGCCAGAACACCTCGGGGTTCGCCCAAGTATCAGCGCTGTCCATAGCTACATAGATAGGCATATCGCCCAAAAGCTTGATGCCCAGGCCGTTTACATAAGCGCGGAAATCCTCCCACTGCTTATAGAACTCGAACTGTATCCACTTCCAGAAGTCGATCTCGTCCTTGAACTTGCGGGTATAGCGGCTGATCGCCTTCTCGTCGCGCAGGCGGATCTCTTCATCCTCCCACTCGGGCCAAGCCTTGTTGTCAAAGCTCTTTTTGACAGCCATATAAAGGGCGTAGTCCTTGACCCAATTCGCGTTCTTTCTCTTAAAGGAGTTAAATGCCTTAACATCGCCGAGCTCTATGTATTTATCATAAGCCAGCTTGAGTACCTTGAATCGGCTGTAGTAGATAGCGCCGTAGTCGATTTCTTCATCGTTTTCGCCCCAGTAAAACTTGTTTATCTGGCGCTTGGTCAATAGACCTTCCTTAACAAGGGTGTCAAGGTCGATCATATAAGGGTTGCCCGCATAAGTAGAGAACGACTGGTAGGGGCTGTCGCCGTAGCTCGTAGGGCCTACGGGCAGTATCTGCCAGATAGACTGACCTGCCTTCTTCAGAAAATCAGCGAATTTTCTGGCCTCTTTACCTATGGTGCCGATACCGTACGGCGAGGGCAAAGAGGTGATAGGCATGAGCACACCGGAAACTCTTGCCATAATTTCAACTCCTGTCTGTATTTGATTTTTTTATCGGTTTTGCCCATACTGAGCATACTAACCGATATTATTCTTAAACATTTTAACATACATACAGCCAAAATACAACCTTTTTTACAAAAAACAAATCAAAATCATAAAGAAAAATCCCCGCTCACTTAAAAGCGGGGATAACAATTTGAGCTCTTATATATGTGAATATGCTCAGTCCGTAGGCGACAAAGCCTAACAACAGCTCGGGTATGATATACCAACCAAAGGTCATATCCTCGCCGACGATCAAAGCGATCATCAGCGAGCCCGCTCCGGAGCAAAGCCCCTTTATGGTAACTATCTGATATGTACTTTTTTCAGATATCTTTCGCGTGCAGTTGTTCTCAAAGCGTTCTTCAATGCTTACCCTTCCTTATCATAACATCGTTTACAGCTTTTCTATCTCTTTATACGCGAAGTACAGCGCAGCGGCTGTGGCGAGCTCTCTTATCCTGTCGCGGTCGGCGTTGTTCTCGCCGAGCAGGAGCTTCTCGGTATGAAGCCCCATCTCGGTGCTGACGCCTAAATACACAAGCCCGACGGGCTTATACTGAGTGCCGCCGAGCGGCCCCGCGATACCCGTGGTAGAGATGCCGATATCCGCTCCCGAGAGCAGGCGAACGCCGCGAGCCATCTCAGCCGCGGTGCGGTCGGATACCGCGCCGTAGGTCGCGAGGGTCTCGTCCTTTACGCCGATGACCTTATGCTTGATGAAATTAGCGTAAGAGCATACTCCGCAGTCGAATACACCGCTCGCTCCGCTGACCGAGGTTATCGCGGCGGATATCATGCCGCCTGTACAGCTCTCGGCTGTAGCGACGCGCTTCTTGGCTCTCGTCAGAGCGTCTACCAATAAAGCGGGCAGCTCATCTTCTCTTATATTTTCCTGAGCCAAAAGCTCGAGTAATTCAGCGGTTCTCATAATAACCTCCAAAGTATCTTTTAATCACGTTGGTTCATTTATAATATTACCATTAATATCTGACTATTGCAATCTTTGAACAAATTTGTTAGAATTTATTTACATTTGAGAGGTCGATACTATGGCGTGGTTTTTTTCTGAGAACAATATCACAACCGAATATTACACCATCTCGGGCGAGGACGCGGCGCATATCTCGCGCTCTTTGAGGATGAAGGTCGGCGAGGCTCTGACCCTCTGCACGCCCGACGGCCGCAGGCACGAATGTGAGATAACGGACGTCACTAAAGACGAGGTGACCGTGAGGATAACCGACAGCACGGTATGCGAGCAGGAGCCCGATATCAAGGTATCTCTTTTCATAGCGCTCATGAAGGGCGATAAGATAGATGATGTCGTGCAAAAGGCGGTCGAGCTCGGCGTATATGAGATAACGCCGTTCATCTCGGCGAGGTGCATATCGCGTCCGGATGAAAAGAGCCTTATGAAAAAGGTCGCCCGCTGGCAGAAGATAGCCGATAACGCCGCCTCTCAGTCGCGAAGGGGAATTATCCCGAGGGTCAATCAATGTATCGATATCCGCGATATACCCGATAAGGTAAAGGATATCGAAAAGTCGATAGTGTTCTATGAGTGCGGCGGCGAGAGGCTGAGGGATATAATACCCTCAGAGTGCCGCTCGGCGGCTTTGATAACCGGAGCTGAGGGCGGCTTTGAGCAGAGCGAGATAGATCATCTCACCGAAAACGGCGTTGAAGTCGCTACGCTCGGAAAGCGCATACTTCGCGCTCAGACAGCCCCGATAGCCGCTCTGTGCGCCGCCATGCTGCTGACCGGTAATATGGAATAAAACAGTTTATTATTTATACTAAGTAGCAATAAAAAGCTTTAAAAAGATATTAGCGGAGAATTTCGCAGAACAAGGCGGAGGGCGCAGGCAGGCTTGAGGTGTTGTCCAAATCTTTGATTTGGCTAACAACACCCATGCAACAACACTCCAAGAGCGAAGCGATTGGCTTAGTGTCACTGCTGGCGCCTGTCAACTCTTGGGGTCCCCATAACGACCCGCGTTATGGGGAGAGGAGGAGCCGCAACACGAGGTCAAGGCATACCAACCGGATATGCCTACCGAGTGCAGCGAGCGACGACGAAACGCAGTTATGCGGAATTCTCCGCAATAGATATTAAAGTGTTTTATTGCTACTTAGTATTAAACCTACGGAGGGATAGATATGATAGGCTTTATCTGCGCTCTCGGAATAGAGGTCGAGGGCATAGTGAAAATGATGAAAAAAACCGATAAGAGGACTATGGCTAAGATAGCCTTTTACCGCGGCGAGATATTCGGAAAGGAAGTTGTTTGCTGTGAGTGCGGTATAGGCAAGGTCAACGCCGCCATGAGCACCCAGCTGATGATAGCCCTATACTCACCCGACGTTATCATAAACAGCGGTATAGCAGGTTCTATCTCGGGCAAGATACATATCGGCGATATCGTGATTTCAGACGATTGCGTTCAGCACGATATGGACGGCACTGAGATGGGCGACCCCCTCGGTCAGGTACAGTTCAACGACGAGGTTCGCACATACTTCCCCGCCGACAAGCCGACCGCTGACAAGCTCGCCGCCGCCTGTGAGACGCTCGACGGTATCAGCGTGTTCCGCGGCAGGATAGCCTCGGGCGACGCGTTCATCGCCTCTCATGAGCGCCGCCAAAAGATAGCCGATAACTTCTCGGCAATCGCGTGTGAGATGGAGGGCGCTGCGGTAGGCTGCGTATGCTACCGCAACGACATACCGTTCGCGATACTGCGCAGTATCTCTGACGATTTCAACAACAACGAGCTTGTAGATTATTTTGAATTTCGAGCCGCCGCCGCTGAGCACTCGATAAAGGTCATCAGAGAATTCATAAAGAATTATTAATACTAAGTAGCAAAAAACGCACCCAAACGGGTGCGTTTAGTTTTGCTGTGTTATACCTTGAGCTCGCTCTCGATGGTATCCGCGGCGTTCTCGAACCAATCGCCTACGAACAGCTCGATAGTGCCCGTGTCTACCGACTTTGCGAGGTCGGGGTCTATCGGAACCTTGGCGAGCACGCGGGTGCCGTAATCCTTAGCTATATCGTCGATATGGCTGTCGCCGAATATCTTATGCTCCTTGCCGCAGTCGGGACATTTGAAGTAGCTCATGTTCTCGACTAAGCCTAAGATCGGCACGTTCATAAGCTCAGCCATCTTGACAGCCTTAGCGACTATCATGGATACCAGTTCCTGAGGAGAGGCTACAACGATGATCCCGTCGAGCGGTATTGACTGGAACACGGTCAGCGGTACGTCGCCGGTGCCCGGAGGCATATCGACGAACATATAGTCAACGTCCTTCCAGATTACGTCTGTCCAGAACTGCTTGACCGTGCCCGAGATGACAGGGCCGCGCCATACTACGGGGTCGGTGGTGTTCTCAAGAAGCAGGTTGATAGACATGATATCTATACCTGTCTTGGTGGTCTCGGGATATATGCCCATATCAGAGCCCTTGGCGCGGGTCTTGATACCGAACGCCTTAGGGATGGACGGGCCCGTTATATCAGCGTCGAGTACTGCGGTCTTGTGACCGCGGCGGTTGAGCTCGACCGCCATAGCCGAGGTGACGAGGCTCTTGCCTACGCCGCCCTTGCCCGATACTACGGCTATTACCTTTTTAACTGAGCTGAGTTCGTTCAGCTTCTCATGCAGATCCTGCGGGGCTGTGCGTGAAGAACAGCTCTGTGAGCAGGTCGAACAATCATGTGTACATTCGCTCATGTTCTTTTCCTCTTTCTGTCGGTTGATTATGATTGCGCCTCGGTATCTTCCTCAGCGGCGGGTTCTTCGTCGGCTTTTGTCTCTGTATCAGCGGCGGCTTCCGGCTCGACGGCGGGTCCCTCAACGGCGCTGTCGGTAACCTCTGCCTTATCCTCTGCCTCTGTCTTAGCCAATTCCTCAGCGAGACCGCCCTCGAGCATCTGCTCGGTCTTTTCGATATCTTCCTCGATATCCTCTTCTTCCTTTATCTCATAGCCTGAGAAGAAGGTGTAGGGTATACCGTATCCGAGAGCTACACAGGCGAGGGAGAAGATGATCTTGGGTGATCCTAAATCGCCCATCAGCGACGCTGACGGAGCCAGCATATCATGCAGGGGCATACCCGGTATCAAAGCGGCGAGGATGATATACAGGCTGGGTACTACTACAAGCAGAAGCACCGCGAGGCTGAAGCGCTTCACCTGTCTGCCCTCTCCTACACGGGTAGCGTAGAACAGCAGAAGTCCGAATACAACTAAGATAAGAGCCTGGATGACGCTGCCCCATGCTCCGCCTACCTGAGAGGCGAGAGTGGAGAAGAAATAGGTACAGATTATGTAGCCTATTACAAGGAATGACGAGAAGATGATGTTGACTTTGTTCCTGTTTGTTTTTTTCATGGTTTACCTCCGATATTGTTTTGCAAGCGTCAAGGGTAGTCCCGACGCGGCAGATCTTCTTATTTCTTTTGCTTCAAGACAAAGCAGTACCAGCCGCCGAGGGTATTCTCCTCGACTATCTCAAAGATGTCTTTTACGGCGTTTATCACATCGTTAGCGCGTGTATCTATGATGCCGCTGACAATATAAACGGCATTATCGTTCATGAACGCTGAGACGTGAGCCGATAATGATATTATAGCATCCGCCACGATATTTGCAACAACAATATCGTATTTTCCGTCGACCTTATCTACAAGATCGCCCGCGATGGCGGTAAATCTATCAGCGACCTTATTCACCTCGGCGTTCTCGTTGGCGGTACGCACAGCCATCTCATCTATATCGACGCCGAAGGCGCTCTCAGCGCCCAGCAGCACCGCCGCGATACCTAAGATACCGCTACCGCAGCCGATATCGAGGACCTTTTCGCCACCGGTGACGTATCTCTCCAAAGCCTCCATGCACAGGCGGGTGGTCTCATGCTTGCCTGTACCGAACGCGAGCCCCGGGTCGATATTAAGCACGGCTCTGCCGTCGGGGTCGGTATCGGTGAACCACGAGGGGTTTATGAGCAGCTTCTCGCCTACAGGCATGGGCTTGAAGAACTTTCGCCAGTTATTGAGCCAGTCGTCCTCTTTTACGTTGCTCAGATCAAGCGTATACGCGATACCCGAAGCCGAAAGCCGTTCTTTGAGAAAAGATACCGCCTCGTCTATATTATCCTCGGGATCGATATAAATATGTATCTTAGCCTTAGTGCGGTCGGTCTTCAACAGCTCCTCGTCGATAAGGTCGATATGAGCTATCTCAAGCACCTCCTGCTCGAGCTGCGAGTAATCTTCGATATAAATACCGTAGGGTACGGTCATGTTGGCGATAGCCGCCGCCTCGTCGATATCGGAGGCGTTCACCTCGACCGAGATCTCAGTCCAATCCATAATAATCTCCGTTGCTGTGTATTTCTATGTTGCACAAAAAGCCGAACGAGAAAGCTCTCATTCGGCTGTGTCATATCAGTCAAACAGATCCTTGAGTTTATCCATGAAGCCCTTGCGCTTCTGATAATTCTTGTCTGTAGCGCCGTTCTCGAACTCCCTGATGATCTGCTTCTGCTTAGAGCTCAGGTTCTTGGGCACTTCTATGACGACCTTGACATACTGGTCGCCGCGGCCTCTTCCGCCGAGGTGCTGTACGCCCTTGCCCTTGAGCTTGAAGATATCTCCGGGCTGAGTGCCCTCGTGGATATCGTAGCTCACCTTTCCGTCGAGAGTAGGCACGGTAACGGTAGCGCCCAGAGCCGCCTGAGTGAAGGTGATGGGCATCTCACACCAGACGTCGTCTCCGCGCCTGTCAAAGACAGGGTGAGGACGGATACCGATGAAAACGTGCAGATCGCCCGCGGGGCCGCCGTTTATGCCTGAGTTGCCGTGACCGCCTACGTTGAGCACCTGCTCGTCGTTGATGCCGGCGGGCACGTTGACCTCGACGGTCTTTTTGCGCCGTACCTGACCTCTGCCGTTACAGGTGCGGCACGGGGTCTCTATTATCTTGCCTCTGCCCTTACAGGCGTCGCAGGGACGCGAGGTCTGGACTACGCCAAAGGGGGTGCGCTGATTGATGGTCACCTGACCTCTGCCGCCGCAGGCTGTACAGGTCTTTGGCGATGTGCCCTTTTGAGCGCCTGTACCGTTACAATCCTTACAGGTCGATACCGCCTGATACTGCACGGTCTTTTTGCAGCCCTTAGCCGCCTCTTCAAAGCTGATATACAGCTGGGTCTCGATATCCGAGCCGCGGCGCGGCGCGTTGGGGTTAGAGGCTCTCCTGCCGCCGAAACCGCCGAAGAAGCTCGAGAATATATCGCCGAAGTCGATATCCTGACCGAAGGGCGAGCCGGCGCCGCCTGCGCCGTAGTTAGGGTCTACGCCAGCGTGGCCGAACTGGTCGTAGCGCGCCTTCTTCTCACTGTCAGAGAGCACCTCATACGCCTCGTTGACCTCCTTGAACTTCTCCTCGGCCTCTTTGTCGCCGGGGTGAAGATCGGGGTGGTATTTCTTGGCCGCCTGACGGTACGCCTTCTTTATCTCATCGTCCGAGGCGCCCTTGTTAACGCCTAAGACCTCATAATAATCTCTTTTATCTGCCATGGTGTCACCACGTTCCAATGTCAATGTATAATAAACGCATTATGCGGACGGATAAAACCTGAGCTTTACCCGTCCGTATATCATATCACAATGTTAGTCAAACGTAAAGGGGATGATCAATAATTATCAGTCGACGTCCTTATAATCGGCGTCATAAACGTTGCCGTCATTGCCGCCCTGAGCGCCCTGTGCGGGATCGGGACCGGGCTGAGCGCCCGCTGCCTGCTGAGCCGCGGCGTTCTGCTGATACATCTTAGCGCCGATATCCTGCAGGCTCTTCATCAGATCGTCCTTAGCGCTCTTGATGAGGTCGGTGTCGTTCTTTGAGATAGCCTCTTTTACAGCGGCGATCTTGGTGTTGAGGGTGTTCTTGTCGTCCTCAGCGATCTTGTCGCCGTTATCTGAGATGAGCTTCTCAGCCTGATAAGCTACCTGCTCGGCCTCGTTCTTGTTGTCTACCTCTTCACGGCGCTTCTTATCTTCAGCGGCGTACTGCTCAGCCTCCTTGACAGCCTTGTCGATATCATCCTTGGACATATTAGAGGTGTTGGAGATAGTGATCTGCTGCTGAGCGCCTGTACCGAGATCCTTAGCGGATACATTGACGATACCGTTAGCGTCGATATCAAAGGTTACCTCGATCTGCGGGATACCTCTGGGAGCGGGAGCGATGCCTGTCAGAGCGAACAGACCAAGCTGCTTATTGTCGCGGGCGAACTCGCGCTCACCCTGTAAGATATTGATCTCGACCTGTGTCTGGTTATCAGCCGCGGTAGAGAAGATCTGGCTCTTCTTGGTCGGGATAGTGGTGTTGCGGTCGATGATCTTGGTCATGATACCGCCCATAGTCTCAACGCCGAGTGACAGCGGAGTAACGTCGAGCAGCAGGAGACCGTCTACCTCGCCGCCGAGTACGCCCGCCTGGATAGCGGCGCCGATAGCTACGCACTCGTCGGGGTTGATGCCCTTGAACGGCTCTTTGCCGATGAGTGACTTAACAGCGTCCTGAACAGCGGGGATCCTTGAAGAACCGCCGACCATGAGGACCTTGTCGATCTCGCCGATCGACAGACCGGAGTCGGACAGAGCTGTGCGGACGGGGCCCATGGTCTTATCTACGAGGTCGGCTGTCAGCTCGTTGAACTTAGCTCTTGTCAGAGTGAGGTCAAGGTGCTTGGGGCCTGTGGCGTCCGCAGTGATGAAGGGCAGGTTGATGTTTGAGGTGGTAACGCCCGAGAGCTCGATCTTAGACTTCTCGGCAGCCTCCTTGAGGCGCTGCATAGCCATCTTGTCGGAGCTGAGGTCTACGCCTGTCTCAGCCTTGAAGGACTGTACCATCCAGTCGATGATACGCTGGTCAAAGTCGTCGCCGCCGAGGCGGTTGTTACCCGCTGTAGCGAGGACTTCCTGTACGCCGTCGCCGATCTCGATGATGGATACGTCGAAAGTACCGCCGCCGAGGTCGTATACCATTACCTTCTGGTCGTTCTCTTTATCTATACCGTATGAAAGAGCCGCCGCGGTAGGCTCGTTGATGATACGCTTTACATCCAGACCGGCGATCTTGCCTGCGTCCTTGGTAGCCTGACGCTGAGCGTCTGTGAAGTACGCGGGTACGGTGATGACGGCTGAGTTAACGCTCTCGCCTAAATAAGCCTCGGCGTCAGCCTTGAGCTTTGAGAGCACCATAGCTGAGATCTCCTGAGGAGTATAGCCCTTGCCGTCGATGTTTACCTTATAATTTGTGCCCATCTCTCTCTTGATGGAAGAAACGGTGCGGTCGGGGTTGGTGATAGCCTGGCGCTTAGCGACCTGACCTATCATTCTCTCGCCTGTCTTTGAAAAAGCTACTACAGAGGGGGTCGTTCTCGCGCCCTCGGCATTAGCGATAACTACGGGCTCGCCGCCCTCGATAACTGCTACACATGAGTTTGTTGTACCTAAGTCGATACCGATTGTCTTTGCCATAATAATACCTCCGATTATTTTTGTAGGGGAGGGTCTTGCTCCTCCCGGATTTATAGTTTAACCTTATGATTTATATGATCAACAGAGAAATAGATCTCTGTAATAACCATTTAAGCGTTTGCTACTACCACCATAGCGTGGCGGATGATCTTGTCGCCTATCTTGTAGCCCTTCTGATAAACAGCGGATATGGAATTCTGCGGCAGGTTCTCATCCTCTGTCATGGAAACCGCGTTGTGAAGCTCGGGGTCGAACGTATCGCCCACCTCACAGAACGGCTCTACCTTTAGCTTCTCAAAGCTCTGTTTGAGCTGTTGAGCTATCATCTCCATGCCCTTTTTGAATTCCTCGGGCACTTCCTTGCCCTCGAACTGAGCGAGAGCGTTGGTCATGCTGTCGGCCATAGGCAAGAGCTCCTTTACCGCTCTCGCGGTAGCGTCGTCGTAGATCTGAAGCTTCTCGGCTGAAGTCCTCTTGCGGTAGTTGTCGTACTCGGCATAGAGCCTCAAGTACTTCTCCTTCTCCGCCTTGAGCTCCTCTTTGAGCTTATCCTCTTCAGAGGGTTCTTCGACCTTGGTTTCTTCTTCCTTTACCTCTTCGGGCTGATCCTCGACCTTCTCGGTCTCTTCAACCTCAGGCTTTTTCTTTTCTTTCTTCATGGGTATTCACTCCTTAAAGCAGATCGCCTATCGCCCGCGAGACGCAGCCCGCCGCGAAGATGACCTCGCTCATAATGGTTTTGTAGTCTATCCGCAGCGGAGCTATCACCGCTACGGCTCCGGCGTTCTCGCCGTTTATCTCATATCTGGCGGTCACTACCGCGCTGTCCCTCAGCTCGGGGATCTTGCTCTCCTCGCCGAGATATATCATATGGGTCCTGCTGTTGTTCAATAGACCCGATATAGCCTTTGTGTCATTCAGAAAACGTATCGTGTTGCGCGCTGTGTTGAAGTCATACGCGTCAGAGAACAGAAGATTTGTCTGTCCCGCGACGGTCACGTTTATATCGAGCGCGCTTTGTACCGCGTCGTATATCGCCACTAAGACGTCCGGGATAAACAGCGTAAGCTCTCCCATTCCCGATGCCGCCGACTGCAAAAAGCCCTGGTCGATATCTCTGAGCTTCACACCCGTGAACTGCTCGTTGACAGCCTTGTCAAACATCGACAACAGCTGAGGCGTGAGCACGAACTCACATCTGAACAATCTTGACTTGACCATGCCGTTCGAGGTGACCAAAACAGCCATTGACGTATGGCGTCCCGTCGATACGAACCGTATCCTGTGGACCCTCGCCTCGTCCGATGACGGCGTTGTAGCCGCCGCGGCGGATGAGCTGAGCTGTGACAGCACCCCTGCCGTACGGCTTAAGATACTCTCGGGAGCCTGAGTGCCTGAGCGGATGCCGTGTTCGATACTCTCACGCAGTCTCTCGGGCAGGATCACGGGCTTCATCAGGTTATCTATATAATATCTGTAGCCGAGCTTAGTCGGAACTCTGCCCGCCGAGGTGTGCGGCTGTCTTAAATAGCCCTCGTCATCGAGCGCCTTGAGCTCGTTGCGTATGGTCGCCGATGATACGCCGAGGTCGGTCTCTGTCTGAAGCGCCTTTGAACCGATAGGCTCACCCGAGCGGATGTAGCTCTCAACAACAGCGGACAGTATCTTCTCTTTTCGTAAAGCGAGCCCCATACCGTCGCCTCCTTTGCAAAAGCCTCGGAGCGCTTTGATTTGTATTTAGCACTCTCGATGGTCGAGTGCTAACTTACAATACTTAGTATACCCTAAAATCAGAAAAAGTCAATATCATATTTGTGAATTTTTTGTAAAGTAGGAAATATATCCTTTTTTGTGATGGCGACCGGGCTTCATATTATAATGTTAATCGGCAATAATCTCGAATTTATATTATTACTGTCACATATATAACGGTTGCCCGTTTAAGTTGACATTTTACGACAAAACGCCTATACTGTATACATATATAATACACGGAGTTGATACCATGATACTTGCCATAATCACGGCTGTCGTATGCTTCGCGGCGGCTATAATCATGCTCACGCCATATTTTCGCAAGATAACCCTGCTCAGACCCATGGCGTTTTACCTCATCTTTCAGGGAGCCTGGCATATTTTCTCTTATCTTATCCTCGATATCTACCCCTCGTCGCAGGTGCCGGGCTATGTTGACCGTATCGGCACCATACTGATAGTGCTGTACTACATCTTCATCCTGATAATGACCCGCTCAAAATCAAAGCGCAAGAAGAGGGATAAATAATGGGCTATCTTTACACCGCGGTATGGCTTGTGCTGGCAGGCTATATGCTGTACACCGCGATAAAGCGCAACCGCACGCCCATACTCTTCATCCTGTCGGGGTTCCTTGTATTCTTGGCGGTATGGGAGCTCATCAACACCGTATCGGGTGTGGATATGAAGAGCGGAGTATACGGCTGGATATACAGAGGCGTAGCTCTGGTGGTGCTGATACTGTGTTTTATCTGGTATTTCAAGAACAGGAGAAGCTGAACGGCAACAACATATTGTATGCGTGCGCACGATGACATACAATTCTGAAAAAATTAGACATAAATTTCATAAAATACTTGCATTTTGAGCCTGTTAATGGTATTATTGATTGTACGTGAAAACGTTGATTGCCGTGATCGGCGCCGTGTTAAACCGGTCGCGGATACTATTTATCGCTAATTTAAGGAGGTGGGACAATGCCGAATATTAAATCAGCTAAGAAGCGCGTTAAGGTTATCGCAACCAAGACAGCCCAGAACAAGGCCCTCAAGTCTGCTCTTAAGACATATGTCAAGAAGGCATACATCGCGGTCGATACAAACGCTGATAATAAGGCTGAGGCGGTACGTCTTGCTACTAAGAAGATCGACCAGGCTGTCGCTAAGGGCCTTATGCATAAGAATACCGCTGCCAGAGCGAAGTCTTCTCTTGCAAAGCGTCTCAACAAGTCCGCTTGATCGCTGTAAACGAATAACCTTAAAAGCAGGCGTTGTGCCTGCTTTTTTTGTTTGAGAGAAAGTTAAATCAAACAGTATAGTTTTTTGTTTACAAAGATAAAGTATACAAATTGAATTATTGGGGTAACATCTGTCAAATAAAAATTTTTATAGTCCATACTCAGCAGCGCACTGCGTGCGCACGAGCGATAGGTAAACGAAATCGCGCTCCAAGCGCACGCTTTCTTTTTCGCATTTTATCAAAGATCAGTATAAGAAACGCCCGCCGCGGATAACTCCGTGACGGGCTGTTCTTCGTTTACCATATCATTTGTTATTGGTTTCGAGATATTTTACGATATCTCCTACGGTCTCGAAGGTCGCCAGCTCCTCGTCGGGGATGACTATACCCTTTTCGTCCTCGATGGTCATGAGCATCTGCAAAACATCGAGGCTGTCAGCGCCGAGATCCTCTTTGATACGGCTCTCAAGGGTGATCTCCTTACCGTTTAAGTGGAGCTGTTCGTCCAGTATGACTTTGAGTTCTTCAAACATTATAATCTCTCCTTAATATAATTGGCGGTCGCGGTCATCATTGATCTATCTTAGCGAGCGCTTCTTCTACCTCTTTATACATAGCGCCCGATGACATCCTGTATGCCTGATCTATACAGATCTTCACGGCGTTCGCGTCTGAGCTGCCGTGACCCTTGACTATGGTCTTTTCACAACCGAGCAGCACCGAACCGCCGTAGTTGTGATAGTTCATGAACTCTTTTTCCTCCATGAACATCTTCTTCATCAGCAGAGCGCCGAGCTTGTATACGGTCTTTGAGTAGATATCCTTTTTCAGCTTTTTGAGCAGCTCGAGCGCCGTGCCCTCGGTAGTCTTGACCAGTACGTTGCCCGAGAAGCCGTCGCATACCACGAGGTCGTATTTGCCCGAGAGCAGGTCGCGGCTCTCCATGTTGCCGACGAAGTCTATGCTGTCGCAAGCCTTGAGCATGGGGTAAGCTGTCTTTCTCAGATCGTCGCCCTTCTCGCTCTCGGTGCCGATGTTCAGCATAGCTACGCGAGGTGATTTTACCCCGTAGACATTCTTTAGATAAGCCGAGCCGAGTATAGCCTGGTGTAACAGCATATCTGGGGTGATATCTACGTTTGCGCCCGAGTCGCAGATACCGACTATACCGCCGTTCATGGTCGGCAGAACGGGACAGAACGCCGGTCGGCGTATACCGCGTATACGTCCTATACGCACGGTCGCGGCGGTAATGAGAGCGCCCGTAGCGCCGGTCGATACCAGACCCGCGATATCCTGCTCCTTTTTGAGCATGATGACAGCTTTAACCATCGAGCTCTCGCGCTTGAGACGGATGGCGTCGGTGGGCTTATCCTCGCCTGTGATGACGTCCGGAGCATGGACGATCTCTACCCTGTCGCCGCCGTAAGAAAGCCTGTCGAGCTCAGCTTTTATAAGAGCCTCGTCGCCTGTGAGTATCAGGCTGAGGTCATTGTGTTCCTTTAACGCGAGCACCGCGCCCTCTACGTTCGCCGAGGGGCTTTTGTCGCCGCCGAAGCAGTCTACGATTATCTTCATATCACTTAAGCCTCTTTACATACGCTCTGCGGCGTTTATGATTGACCGACTTGAAGCGCTTCCACTGATTGAGTATCGAATAGTTTGTCTCGAGGTTCAGATTGGTCTCGGCGTATTCGATACCGTCGTTTTTCAGCATATCAATAACGGCGCTGCATACGACAGCCGAAACTCCGCGGTTGAGGTATGTGGGGTCTACTGCTATCAGACCGAGATCTATGATATTCGGCTTTTTGATAGCCCTGAGCAGTCTGAATATCGCGGCGGGAGTTAATCTGCCGCCGGACTTCTGAACAGCCCTCGCTATAGACGGGAAGCAGATACCGATACATACGGCGCGGTTGTTCTCGTCAAGGATTACAGCGACGTGCTTGAGGTCGACTATAAGCTTGAACGATTTGATTATCTCATTCTTCATGCCCTCGGTGAACGGAACGGTACCGTAGAGGTCCTCATAGCCCTTATCTATCAGAGAGAAAAAGTCGTCGCCGTATCTCTTGATGAAATCGTCGATATTCTTAGCTTCGCCGATATGCAGATTATATCGCTTCATGATAAAATCTGCCATCTTCTTCATCTTGCCGTCGTCTTCATCCGGCAGATAGAGCTTGAACTCGAGCCAGTCTACCTCTTTCTCATATCCGAGGCTCTCTATATGACCGCCGTAATACTCGGCGTTATACTGCTCCTCAAAGGTCGACAGCTCGTCAAAGCCCTCTACGAGCAGACCCTCGCGCTCAAGATCGCTGAAGCCCAGCGGACCGCAGGCGGTATCCATACCCATATTGACAGCCCATTTCTCAAAGGCTGAAAAGAGCTTTTGGGACACCTCTTTATTATCTACGGTATCAAAGCGGGTAAAGCGCGCCCGCTTCTCGTTGTTCTTTTCATTGGACGCCCGCTGGACGATACCCTGTATGCGGCCGACGGGCTCGTCGCCGTCAAAGGCGAGAAGGTTTATGATATCACAGCAATCGTTGTAGATAAAGTCCTGTGAGAACATCTTCTTCTCATCGCCGTAGAGCGGCGGCACAAAGTACGGGTTATCCTTATATAATCTGAGCGGAAGCTCTATGAACTGTCTCTGCTCCTTTTTTGTTTTGACTTCTCTTACAGTGATCATAGCTACCTCTTTGATCGGATAAGTGTGATCCTTTGAGTTTGCGCCGAGAAAACACCTGTGGTTTTATACGGATCTTCTCTTGCCGTGGAAACAAACGCCGACAGTATTGGGACCGCAGTGGCTGCCCGCGGTGGGATTTACGTCACAGATCTCTGTGCGCAGGTCGCTGCCGTAACGCTGTTTGAGCATCTTCTCGATCTCTTCGGCGATATCGCGGCTGTCGGTGTTGCCGATGATGACGCGGTGAGCCTTGATATCCTCGCCGAGCTCGTCTACATAGGCTACAAGGCGCTCCATGGCCTTAACTCTGCCCTTTTCTTTACCTACAGAGACCATCTTGCCCTCTTCGTTCATATAGATGATGGGTCTGATGCCTAAGAGCGTTCCCATAGTGCCGGCGATACCCGAGACCCTGCCGCTGTGACGGAAGAACTTGAGATCATCGGCAAAGAAGTAGCACGCTACCTTATCGATCTCGGTCTTTGACCATTCGAGTATCTCGTCAATGCTCTTGCCCGCCTTATACATATCGCCGATCTCTTTGACCGCCATGAGCGAGCAGATGGTGATGCCCTTGGTATCTATCTCATAGAATTTTCTGTCTGGATACTTCTCAAGAAGCTCCTTGACAGCGATATCCATGTTGTCGAATGTAGCCGTCATATTTCGCGAGAAATGCACATACAGGATATCGTCGCCCGCTTTGAAGATGGGCTCAAAATAATCCTTGTATCTCTGTTCGGAGATAGCCGAGGTGTTCGGCAGAGCGCCGGCGCGCAGCTTATCATAGAAGGCATGAGCGTCGAACTCGTCAAAAACCTCATATGGATAGGTGGTAACGCCGTCGATGGAATACGGCATGCTTATCAAATGATATCCGAACTCCTTAGCTTCTGCGGGGGTGATATCGGTATCGGTATCGGTGAATAATACTAACATAGCTCTCTCCTTTATTATAAAACGCTTTACAATAATAAAAATTATTCCAGTATAAGTATATAATCATAGATCGGCTGGCCGCCGTTGACCATTATGACCTCAGAGCGCCTATAGCTTTTGCTCAATGTGTCCGCGAGTTTTGCCGCCTCGTTGTCGTCGGGCTCGGCGCCGGCGAGTATCAGCAGGATATCATAGCCGCCCGCGTTCAAACTCTCGCACAGAGATATCATAGCCTCTTCGGGCGACTTTGCGTCTACATATATATGATCGCCTACAAAGCCGATATAATCGTCCTTTTTAACCTCGACCTCTCCGCTGACGTCGCGTGAAGCGCGGGATACCATACCCGTCACGACCTCAGCCGCTATCGCGTTGAGACCCTCGGTTATCTCTTCGGGAGTACCCGCCGAGGGGTCGAACATCGATACAGCCGCGTAGCCCTCGCCGACGGTCTTTGTGCGTATTATGCGGATATCCGAGAATTTATAGAGCTGAGCCGCCTGTTCGGCAGTCAAGAGGATATTGCTGTTGTTCGGGAACACATAGATGACCTCGGCGCAGACCTCGTCGAACGCCTTGACCAGATCCTCGGCTGAAGGGTTCATGCTCTGTCCGCCGTCTACGACCACATCACAGCCGAGCGAGGTAAACAGCTCCTTGAGCCCGTCACCCGCCGCAACGGTCACGATACCGTAGGGCTTCTTGTTCTTTTGTCTGAGCTTTAGCTCCTGCATACCGTGGCTCTCGTTATGCTGCATGGTCATGTTCTCTATCTTCGTGGTCAAAAACTCACCGTATAGCTGACAGTGGTTGAGTATATCTCCCGGGGTCTTTGTATGAACGTGAACTTTTACGATACTGCCCTCTTTGAAGCAGACCACAGAGTCGCCTACGGAATTCAGCCAATTCGTGAAAGCCTCAACGTCAAAGATCTCGATATCCACCTTGCTGTTCTGTAATCTCAGCAAAAACTCGGTGCAGTAGCCGAACTCAAGCACGCTGTCTTCGGTAAAGGCGTCAAGGTCGACCTTTTGCTGAGCGGCGCCGCCTGATACAAGCGCCTCGAAACGGTCGCCGCCGAGGGCCTCTTTCATGCCCTGAGCGATATATACTATGCCCGCTCCGCCGGAGTCAACGACACCGGCTTCTCTCAGTACATCCAGGAGCTCGGGAGTACGCTCAAGGGAGCTCGCGAGCGCGGGGATAAGTATATCAAAGAGCTCCTCAAAGCTCTCGGGAGCCTCAGCGGAGAGCTTCTCTGTACCCTCTCTGAACACCGTCAGGATGGTGCCCTCTACAGGGTCGCTGACAGCCGCGTAGGCTTCTTCTACGCCTGCTTTCATCGCCTTGATAAAGCCGGAGGTATCGAGCGAATCCGCCTTATCCATGCCCTTTGCGACGCCCGCGAAGATACGCGAGAGTATAACGCCCGAGTTGCCCCTCGCGCCGAGCAGCATCTCACGCGCCGCGTCGGCGGCGGTCGCTGACACGCTCTCGTTAACGTCGGTCCTTGAAGCGCCGGCGTTAACGGTCATGAACATATTGTCGCCCGTATCGCCGTCGGGAATCGGGAAAACATTAAGATCGTTCACAGCCTCACGGTTCGAGTTCAGTCTCTGAGCTCCCGCGCGAAGCATATTGAGATACATTATTCCGTCTATGGTCTTAGTCATAGTATACCTTCTGTATATCTAATTTTTTATGGGTCTGTATATCCGCTTGACTTATGCAGTGTATATGTAATAAAATAACAAACGCGGACCGACATTCATCGTAATAATGTCGTTTTTTAAACAAACACATCAAACAATGTCGATGATACCACATTTATCGATTTATTTCAAGGAGATTATATGGAAACCATAAAAAGGGCGCTCTCAGGCGGCAGATATAACGTTGAAAAGCCGATTTCTTTTGGCTGTATCACCGCAAACAATCGATATGACAGAGGCTAAAGGTCGCCGCTACGGTATAATAGACGCCGCGCGAGCCGTAGCGATAATCAACATGACAGCCTATCACCTGTGCTATGATATATTCGTCGTGTTCGGAGTATGGACGGGGTTTTATCAGTCTGTCCCGGTGATGATCTGGGAGCGGTTCATCTGCTGTTCCTTTATAATGATCTCGGGTATCTCGCTGAATTTCACCCGCAGAGGATATTTCAGGGGAATAACAGTGAGCCTCTGCGGTTTAGCGATATCGCTGGTAATGCTGATATTCATGCCGGAAGGAATGATATGGTGCGGTATACTCAGCTTTTTGGGCGCCGCCATGCTGATAACCTATGCGTTGAGAGGCGTACTGAATAAGGTTCCCGCCGCTCCCGGAGCGGGGATATCGCTCTTGCTGTTCGTACTGTGCTACGGTATACCCTCGGGCTATATAGGTATCTTCACTTATCCACTCATAAAGCTGCCGGCAGCTATATATAACTTAAAATGGCTTGCGTTCCTCGGATTTCCGTCAAACGACTTTTATTCATCCGATTACTTTCCTCTGCTGCCGTGGATATTCCTGTTCATCTTCGGCTATCTGCTGTGGAAAGTGATAAAGGGCAAGGGGCTCGACTGTTTCTTATATAAGGAGATACCGGTACTCGGCTTTATCGGCAGACACAGCCTGTTCATCTATATGGTACATCAGCCGGTATTATACGGTATTTGTTATATCGTATTTTTATTGATCAATAAATAGTATATCCGCAAAATGCCCGTCACGGAAATATCCGCGGCGGGCGTTTGTTATTCTACCGAACCTATATCCGCGCCGATATTGTTCGCTATCCGTCCGGCTATGACAGAGGCGGCGCCGTGGGGGTTGCCGTCAGCGCCGTTGGCGAGCAGGGTGATGAACAGGTCGTAATCGGGCACCATAAATACAGAGCTGTAATAAGAGGGTATCCAGCCGTAGTGAAACAGAGCTTTACAGTCCTCGGTATCGGATATCATAAGTCCGAAGCCGTAGCCCAGCTCATCGGGAGCGCTGTAGCTCTCGGTCATCATCTTATAATACTTATCGGATACTACCTTGCCGTGCGTAAAACCTTTATACCACTTATATAGGTCGACGGGAGCCGCCATCATATCTCCGCAGCCGTACTCAGCGCCCTTATAATCAAAATAATCATAGTCGAATTCCTTAGTGTCCGTCTTTGCTATCGTGACCTCGGGACCGTAGCTGTGATCGTCGATGAACGATGCCGTATCCATACCGAGGGGCTTGAATATATTCGCGCGGACATATTCATGGAAGCTCATACCCGATACCTGAGCCACTATCTCAGCCAGCAGAGAGAAATTGGAGTCGGAATAATAGAAATACTCCTCGGGCTCAAAGAGCAGATCGCATGAAAGGAACAGCTCTCTGATTAGCTTCTCGTTCTCTTCGGCGGTCGAGCTTCTCTTTATCTCTATCTCTTTTTCGCTGTTGTCGCAGCTGACCCACACCGCGCCGTCATGACTGTCTACCGAGAAATCCGGTATGCCGGATCGCTGATACATCAGCTGCTTTACGGTGATCTTATCGCCGTAGCGGTAATCGGGAAAGTATTTGCTGAGCTTATCCTCGATATCGAGCTTGCCCTGCTCATAGAGCTTCATCACGCATGAAGCGGTTATTTGCTTAGTGACCGAGGCGACGGCGTATACTATATCTGAGCCCTTGCCGCTGTTTGAGCCCCTTGACGTATCAATGATTGTATCGCCGTGATATACCGCGTATAAAGAGCCGTGGATATCCATCCTCTCCATATACTTAGTCAAGCTCTCGGCGAGTTCTTTTTTACTCGTACCGCTCAGCCCCTTTCCGCGCGCGGCGCTGCAGGCGGTAAACAGCAAAGCCACTGCCAATACCGCCGCCAAAATCGCTTTTGATCTGAGTTTCATTTTCTCTTCCATCCCTTTAATCTTGACGTAACGATCTGAGCGCACAATCCCGTGAAGGCTCCCGAAAGGCACCCCGACACCAGGAGGAACGGATAATACAGCAAAAGCTGAGGGGTGCGCATAACTATCAGCGCGGCGATCATCTGACCCGTATTGTGCAGTACGGCGCCGAACACCGACGACAGCCAAAGGTGCTTTTCGTCTATAAATCTTTTTAATATCAACATACCGAGCAGACACAGCACAGCGCCCGCCGCGCTATAGATGAGCGCCGCAAAATTTCCGCTGAATACAGCGCCCAGTATAAGCCTGACCGCGACGATCGCCGCGACCTCATGCGCTTTGTAGTGATACACTGCGTAGACCGTGATGATATTAGCAAGACCGAGCTTTATACCCGGTATCGGGAAAGGATTGGGTATTTGCAGCTCTATCACAAAAATGATCAGAGATACCGCTGTCAGTACGGCGAGCTCCGTAAGCCTCTTTACCTTATCGCTCATAGCTACCTCGTTACCGCGTCAACGCCGTCGGCGCTGTCGGAATATTCTATCACAAGATGATGAGGCAGACACACTATCGGCATAGCCGAGCTCGTGAGCCACCCCATATCGACGCACGTACGGTCGGGACAATCGGCGCTCTTGACCCTTATGCGATGATCCTGTATCTCTACGGTATTGATATGTCCGTTATATTCAATGTCAAACGTCCTGTCTGTCTCGGCTTTGAGGTCAAGCGTATACAGCACCTCGCCGTCACTTATGACGCGGACGATATCGCGCGCGGGGGCGTTCATCACCAGCGCCGAGCCGATAATGCCCGCCGCCAGTATCACCGCCGCGATAATAATAAAAACCTTATATTTCATCTGTTCTCCCGAATAAAGATATGTCACATTTTAACACATTAAATCGCAACTTGCAACATTTCATTGACTGGCTATCGATATTGTGATAATCTAATATCATGAAAAGGATAATATGTTTAACTCTCATATTGTGCTCGATATTGCTGTGCTCATGCTCAAAGAAAAAGCCCGAAACGACCTCATTTCAGGCTATGGATACGGTGATGTCTCTGACCGTATACGGCGACGCGGATATCGCCGATAAGCTCAAAAGCCGCATAAACGAGCTCGACCGTCTCTTTGACGCCACCGATGAAAACAGCGAGATATACAGATTGAACAGTGACAAAAAGGCTCAAGTCAGCGCCGACACGAAGGAGCTTCTCAACCGCTCTCTTGAGCTGTGCGGACGCTTGGACGGATACTTTGACGTCACCGTCTATCCCGCCGTGCTCGAATGGGGCTTTACAACGGGTGAATACAAGGTGCCCGATAATGAAACTCTATCAAAACTCGCGGGAAGGATAGATCACAACTTTATAAGCTCTGACGGCGATACCTTCAGCTTGTCAAACGACGCTATGCTCGACCTCGGAGCGGTCGCCAAGGGCTACGCCGCCGATATGTGTACGGCTATGCTAAAAGAGAGCGACGCTAAAGCCGCCGTGCTGAACCTCGGAGGCACCATCGGCTTGTACGGCACAAAGCCCGACGGCTCAGCCTTCAAGGTAGGCATAGCCGACCCCGAGAACCCCGCGGGGTATTTCGGCTATCTGAGCTGTAAGAGCGGCGTGCTCGCCACCTCGGGCGGATATGAGAGATACTTCACCACCGAGGACGGCGCCAAATATATACACATACTCGACCCAAAGACTGCGAAGCCCGTCGATAACGGTATCCGGTCGGTCACGATATTCTGCGAGAGCGGAACAAACGCCGACGCCCTTTCAACGGCTCTCTTTGTTATGGGGCTCGATAAAGCTGAAGAATACTACCGCGCAAACGGCGGCTTTGACTTCATGATCCTGACGGATAACGAGCTGTATATTACCGAGGGGATATATGACGATTTCACCCTCGCCGAGGGCTTTGACTTCAGGCTCAACAAGGTCGTATGATAATGCCGAAGCTCCGCTCTATTAATAAAGGAGGATAAAATGCGTAAGACCTCACGAACGGGACCGTTTTTTATAATGCTGTTATTCAACATCTGGCTCAACTTTCGCCTCACTATCCCCGGATGGATACTGCTTGTGCTCCACTTCATCATACCTCAGTATATAAAATGGTGGTACTGTCTTGTATACTTCGGAGCGTTTTTGCTGTTTATGATAATCTGGATGCTGATACTGTGGGGGATAGGCGCGTGGGCGCGTTCGGCGCCACCGACGCCGCCCGTAAAGAACAAGAACCCTTATTCGGTAAAGAGCAGCGACCTGCCCTATCTGAATGATAATAATGATAAAGGAGATCAGACATGAAAAAACGTATTATTTGCCTTATTCTGACCGCTGTGACGCTTGTCGCCGCGCTGAGCGCCTGCTCGGGCTCAAACGCCAAAGGTAAGCTCTTCACCGTTCGCGATACAAAAAGCAGTGAAGAGATAACCGCGATATTCAAAAACACCGTCAGCGGCGAAACATCTGAGGTCAAGCTCAAAAAAGGCGAGAGCGGCGAAGGCTATACCGACTACACCTGCTCAGCCGACCCCGATAAGTTCGACCGTGTGACGATCAAGACGAATACCGACGAGACCATAGAGCTCGCGTACAACAGCTATGTCACGGGATGGGTGCTCAACGAACACCGCTTCATGCCCTATGACACCGGCTCAGACGCTCCCAAATACGAGCGCAAGACCTTTGATTATCAGAAGCGCACCAAGGATATCCTTATCTGGACGCCCGATGATTATGATCCCAAGGGCGATCCGTGCTCGGTCATCTATATGACCGACGGTCAGAACCTGTTCGACCCCTCAGCCACCTCTACAGGCTCATGGGCAGTAGCCGAGAGCGCGCGGGCGATGGCTCAGAACGGCGGCGAGAAGTGCATAATAGTCGGCATCGAGAACGCCGACAGCTGGCGCGACGACGAGCTTACTCCGGATATCGGCGAGGTACTGTCACCCGACTATGAGAACGGTCACGGCGAGTATTTCTCAGATTTTGTCGTCAAGACGGTCATGCCCTATATCAACGAGAACTACAACGTTTATACCGACTTTGAACACACCCATATCTGCGGCAGCTCCTCGGGCGGTATCGAGAGCTTCTACATCGGCATGGAACACCCCGACAAGTTCGGCTCGATAGGCGCTATGTCGCCCGCGTTCCTGCTCTATTCGCCCGAGACATGGAAAAAGTATATATCCGAAAAGGATTTCTCGGTCAACACCCCTGTCGTCTATATCTACAGCGGCAAAAGCAGCAAGGATCAGCTTGAGGCGCAGATCTGCTCTCAGGCTGAGATAATGCCCGAGACCCTCAAAAAAGCCGATTATCCCGAGGACAAGATCGTTACAAAGATCTATGACAGCGGCATCCATAACGAGATGTACTGGCGCGCTGTCTTCCCCGATTACCTCAAGTACGCCTTCCCAAAGCCCATACCGATGAAGACCGACGATACTCAGAAAACCGAATGATGGTCAATACATTATGATACTCAAAAAGGCTGCCCTTCACGGACAGCCTTTTGTAATGCGTATGAGCTTATACTAAGTTTCATTAAAACACTTTAACATTTATTGCGTTGCGTCGTCGCTCGCCGTTCTCGGTAAGCGTATCCGGTAGGTACGCTTTGACCTCGAGTGGCGGCTCCTCCTTTCCCCACCGCGCAGGGGCGCGTCGGGGACCCCTATAACACATAACTTCGTTGTCCTCCTTGACAGGCGCCAGCCTGCCTGCGTCGTCCGCCTTGTTCTACGAAATTTTCCGTTAATAAATTTGTTAAAGCGTTTAATGGAAACTTAGTATTATTTCTTGTTATAGAACTTATCGAGGAGTTTCGCGATGAACGGGATCTTGCCGATGATCGGCAGCTCCTTGTATTTACCGCCGGCGGCGTTGACTATGCCGATGATGGCGAGCACAAAGAACAGGATGCTGCCTAACGAGAAGATCACTCTGAAGAAGGTGTATACCCCGCTGTTCTGATAGAAATAGTAGTTATAGTGACCGGGGAAGATCGCGCCCACGATCGCGAGGAATATACGGGTGATGATAAAGTAGATAAGGTTTACGCAAAAGAGTGTTGCTCCCTGTTTTACATGATACTGACAGAAGGGCGATTCCTTCTTGGCGAACATCGGGATCAAAAACAGTATGCCGAAATACGAGAGCCATGCTATACCCTTGTTCCTGCGTACATCATCATCCGCAGAGAGCTGATTGTACGGCTGCTGCCCGTACTGCTGATACTGCTGCTGATATTGCTGTTGACCATACTGCTGATACTGCTGTTGACCATACTGCTGTTGTCCGTATCCTTGCGGCTGTTCATAACCCTGAGGCTGACCATAACCCTGAGGCTGACCGTAGCCTTGCTGCTGATCATAGCCCTGCTGCTGATCGTAGCCCTGAGGCTGTGTATTATCAACAGGCTGCTCGGGCTGAAAATCCTGCGCGGGATGCTGAGCCGCTACAGGAGTACCGCAATAAGGACAAAAAGCCGCGCCGTCGATCAACTGCTGACCGCATTGCTTACAAAATGCCATAATATTACCTCGTTTCATTTTATCATTCAAAGACAGATTACGGTTATCATTATAGGACCGCCGCGCGGATGTGTCAACTTTAAAGTATAAAGTTTATACGCTCAACTAAAAGCATAGGATCAAGTTTTCCGCTTCATTGGTCGTTTTCAACAAAGTCGACCGTTTCTTTTTGGTGATATAGCTGTCGATTTAAAACCGAAGGTAAGTTATCACCTTGAACAACCGATAATTTTGTATTATTTGCCAAATAAACGCTATATAATATATACATTTTATCACTTGAATTTTATAACCGCGTTATAGTATAATTATTATGTGATATCATACGCGGCAGCGCTCTATCCCATCAAGCCGCTCAAACTAATTTCAGGAGGAATTTTTATGGGTCTTATCAAAGCAGGCATAGGCTCCCTCGGCGGAGTTCTTGCCGACCAGTGGAAAGAATACTTCGTTTGTGACGCGATGCCCAAGGACGTTCTCGCGCGCAAGGGCGAGAAAAAGACTTCTTCACGTTCATCAAACACAAAGGGATCCGATAACGTTATCTCTGACGGCTCGGGTCTTGTCGTAGCCGACGGTCAGTGCGCTATCATCACCGATCAGGGCAAGGTAGCTGAGATCTGCGCCGTACCCGGCGAATATACCTATAATTCTCAGACCGAGCCTTCTATCTTCACAGGCTCCTTCGGCGAGAGCCTCAAGCAGACCTTCCTGCAGATAGGAAAGCGCTTTACCTACGGCGGCGAGCCTCCCAAGGATCAGCGCGTTTATTACTTCAACACCAAGGAAATGATGGAGAACCCCTTCGGCACAGCCAACCCCATCCCCTTCCGCGTAGTTGACAGCCGCATCGGTATCGACCTCGACGTCTCCATCCGCTGCAACGGCTATTACAGCTACAGAATAGAGAACCCCATCCTCTTTTACACCAACGTATGCGGCAACTTCCAGAGCGGCGATTATCCCCGCTCTGAGATAGATAAACAGCTCAAGGCTGAGTTCATCAACAAGCTCCAGCCCGCTTTTGCCGAGATGTCTAACGAAGAGCTCCGCCCCAACCAGATCCCCGGTCATGTAGACCTGCTCTGCGATAAAATGAACGCCGCTCTCTCCGAGAAATGGGGCGAGCTGCGCGGCTTAAAGGTCGTATCTATCGCGTTCCAGTCTCTCGACCTCCCCGAAGAGGATCAGAAGATGCTCAAGGAGGTACAGCGCAACGCCGCTTTCCGCGATCCCAACATGGCTGCCGCTCACCTCGTAGGCGCTCAGGCTCAGGCTATGCAGGACGCCGCCAACAACCAGAACGGCGCTATGGGCGCGTTCATGGGCATGGGTATGGCTCAGGGCATGGGCGGCAACGCTGCCGCGAACCTCTTCCAGATGGGTCAGCAGCAACAGCAGCAGGCTCCTCAGCAGCCCGCCGCTAACACAGCTCCCGCCGCTGCCGGCGGCTGGACCTGCCCCTCGTGCGGCAAGACAGCTACAGGCAAGTTCTGTCCCGAATGCGGCACCAAGAAGCCCGAAGACGGCTGGACCTGTCCCTCATGCGGCAAGGTAAACAAGGGCAAGTTCTGCGCCGAGTGCGGTACCAAGAAGCCCGAGGCAGCTCCCAAGTATAAGTGCGACAAGTGCGGCTGGGAGCCCGAGGATCCCTATAATCCTCCTAAGTTCTGCCCCGAGTGCGGCGACGTTTTTGACGACAAGGACAAGATCTAACAGTACTTTCGGAAGGCTATAGAGTTTCTATAGCCTTCTTTACGATGATAACAACTCTTATAACAGGAGGAATATATGGCAGTTCACGAATATAAATGCCCGTGCTGCGGCGGCGCTATAGCCTTTGACAGCACGATACAAAAGATGAAATGTCCGTTCTGTGATACCGAGTTCGACGTAGAGTCCCTGAAGGGCTATGACGCCGACCTAAAGAGCGAGGGTACCGATAACCTTGAATGGGATACCGACGCCGGTACACAGTGGACTGAGGACGAAGAGACAGGTCTGCGCTCATACATATGCCAGAGCTGCGGCGGCGAGATAGTCGGCGACGCCAACACCGCCGCTACAGAGTGCCCCTACTGCGGCAACCACGCCATCATCATGCAGCAGTTCAAAGGAGAGCTCAAGCCCGATTACGTCATCCCCTTCAAGCTCGATAAAGAGGCGGCAAAGGCTCAGTACAAACAGCACCTCAACAAGTTCCTGCTGCCCAAGGTCTTTAAGGACGAGAACCATATCGATGAGATAAAAGGCATCTATGTGCCGTTCTGGCTCTTTGACTCAGACGCCGACGCGGATATCCGCTACCGCGCTACCCGTACGCGCATATGGTCAGACTCAAGCTATGATTACACCGAGACGTCCTTCTACTCCATTTACCGCGCCGGCAGCTTAGGCTATGAGCACGTTCCCGTAGACGGCTCCTCCCGTATGCCCGACGACCTTATGGAGAGCGTAGAGCCCTATGACTTCTCACAGGCGGTAGATTTCCAGACAGCTTATCTCTCGGGTTACTTCGCCGATAAATACGACGTAGACGCCGAGGCATCGATAGGCAGAGCGAACGAGCGCGTAAAGGCTTCTACCGAGGACGCGTTCCGCGATACGGTCAACGGATATGTTACCGTCAATACTGAGGCTGCCAACGTGCGTCTGCATAACGGCAAGACTAAATACGCCTTCTACCCCGTATGGCTGCTGAACACCACCTATAACGGTGAGAAGTACATCTTCGCCATGAACGGTCAGACAGGTAAATTCGTAGGTAATCTCCCGACAGATACAGGTAAATTCTGGAAGTTCACAGCGCTTATCACCGCCGTCGTCGGCGCGCTGATATACGGCGGTATGTGGCTCTTCCAGATACTGTAAGGAGGTGCCGTAATGATCAAAAGAATAACAGCTTTTATCTTCGCCGTCATGATGGTCCTTTCGCTGACCGTTGTCGCGGCTTCTGCCGAGGGCAGCTACACCGTCAAGCTCGACGACTCTGCCGACCTGCTCTCTGACAGCGAAGAGAGCTCCCTGCTTTCTACCATGCAGGATCTCAGCGACGCCTGCAAATGCAACGTAGTATTCATCACGACCAACGATCTGACAGGCGCAAACTTCTCTTTCAACGGCACAGCCGACGACTACGCTTTCAGATACTATGAGACCACCTGCGGCGTGAACGTTGACGGACTGCTCGTATATGTCACTCTCAAGGACGAGGGCGGCAAGCGCAAGGTAGGCGTTTTCGGCACAGGCAAATGCGAGAAGCGCCTCACGAACGAAGAGAGCGACAATATCCGCAGTAACGCTATATCCAATCATAACCCCGATACTCACAGCTATTATGATTTCCTGAACTCAATAGCTCTCGGGCTCAAAGAGGCTGTACCACCTCACCTCAAGTGGTATATGCTGCCTATCGCTCTCGGTATCGGCTTTTTGATCGCTATGCTGATCATGGGCTCTATGAAGAAGAAGCTCACGACCGTAGAGATGCAGCATGGCGCCGCGAACTATGTAAGACCGGGCAGCATGAATGTTACCCAGTCGCGAGACACATACCTCTACAGCACCGTCACCCGCACCGCCAAGCCCAAGAATGACTCGGGCGGCTCTCATTCAAGCTCAGGCGGCGGCTCCTACAGCGGCGGCAGCTCTAATTTCTGATCCATTACACACAAACTCCCCGTATCAAATGAGTACGGGGAGTTTTGATTTAAGTTGTTTTAAACCACCTGGAAGATATAGAACTTGAGATACTCTGTCTCCTCTACGCCCCAGAGTATGGGGTGGTCGGCGCTCTGCTGGCGGCACTCGATCTGTCTCAGGCTCACATCCGCGTCAGCGGCGGCTGAATACAGCATGCGTCTGAACTGCTCGTCGGGCATGAAGTGAGAACAGCTGCAGGTCGCGAGATATCCGCCGCGGGGCAGCAACTTCATCGCCTTCATATTGATCTCTTTATAGCCCCTCTCGGCAGAGCGCGCCGTAGACCTCGACTTGGTAAATGCGGGCGGGTCGAGTATAATCATATCCCAGTTGCGTTTATGCTCTCTGTCGGCTTCGGTCAAAAGCTCAAACACATTCGCTGTCACAAAGTCTATGTTCGTAAAACCGTTCAGCCCTGCGTTTCGGCGAGCCATATCAATAGCTGTCTGAGAGATATCCACCGCAGTAACGTGTTCAGCGGTCGTTGCGGCGTTGAGCGCGAAGGCTCCCGTGTGAGTGAAGCAATCGAGCACCCTCTTGCCCTTAGCTATCTTCGCCACAGCTCGGCGGTTGTACTTCTGGTCGAGGAAGAAGCCGGTTTTCTGCCCATCGACAAAATCAACGATATATTTGATACCGTTCTCGGTTATCTCTACCTCAGAACCGATATCATCCCTGAGCCCTTCCATACGATAATAGCCCTTGTATTGAGTAAGGCCCTCAAGCTCGCGGACCTTGACGTCGTTGCGCTCATATACCGCGTCTACGGTATATCCCTTTTCTCTGAGAACTGAAATAAGGCTGCCGAATATCATATCCTTGATACGGTCGATGCCCAGCGACAGCACCTGAGCCACCAGAATATTCTCGAATTTATCGACGGTCAAACCGGGGAAGCCGTCAGCCTCGCCGAAAATGAGCCTGCAGGAAGAGAAGTCCTCGCCCATGACCGTAAGTCGGTAATCCACCGCGTAGCTTATCCTGCGGCGGTAAAACGCCTCGTCAAAGCGGTCGTTGGCGTTCTTGGAGATTATCCTGACGCGTATCTTTGAGTTATCGTTGATGAAACCCGAGCCGAGATATCTGTTCTTCTCTGTATAAACGTCAACGATATCTCCGTTTTCATAAGCCCCGTCGATATCCTTTATCTCATCCGAATAGACCCATATATGACCGCCCTTTATAAAGCGCTCGCACTTCTTGCTGACCGTTACCTTGGGATATGCTCTTTCCATATTCTCACCTGCTGCCGACATATTTTCTCTCATTATAACACAAGTTGCAAAAGCTGACAATATATGGTATACTGAACATTGATATCAAACCCTGCGGGGAGGTTGGTTTTAAATGAGCAGACTATGGTCGGTCTACAAACAAAAACTACACAGTATACGACCGTTCGTGAGGACAAAGATCGGCTCGCGGCTCGCGATACTCGCTATCATAGATTTCATCGTGCTGTTCTTGGCTCCGCTGCTGCACGGCTTTGTCGGCACAGCTATCTTCGGCTGCGTCGCGACGGTGTTTTTGATACTGGTCTGGCGGCGATATGACCGCGAGCACGCCATAGTCCCCGCGGCGATCCTGTGTATACCCATGCTGCTCGATATGCTGATATACCATACCATGCCCGTTGTAGTAGGTTTTTTCGTAGCTGTCGCGGCGGTCCTGTTCGCGGCGCTGATGCCCTCTATAGGGTTCTATGATAACGCGAAGGATCTGATATCCTCGCTGCTTATCGCGGGCGGAATGTGTGTCGGAGTAGTTATTCTGGCTTGTCTCATGCTGGTGCTGGTAGATATTGCGTGGTGGATACTATGCGTCATCGCCTTTATCATAGTCGTTGCGGTATTCATGGGAGTAGTATTCTCCACAGCGGCATATACCGCCTCTGACGGCAGACGGCAGGCTAAAAGAGACCGTGAACGCAGAGAGAGAGGCGGCTCAGAGGATGACAGACGTTATCACGAATACAAACCCAGACGACGCGACAACACCGTCTATAATCTCGATGACGATGACTTCAGAGACGCTGAGTGACCGCCTCGATAATAATAACGGACAATATTATGATATAATACTAAGTTTCATTAAAACACTTTATAATGGAAACTTAGTATAAAAGGGAGAAAGCGTGCGTCGATGACGCACGCTTTCTCTTGGGGATAAATCCAAATAAAATGAGGGTTTTTATACGGGCCATGTACCCGTATAGAGGAGGGTAGAACATATGCAAGGAGTTACGGTATCTCGCTTGCACTGTCTATATTATATCCGATCCGCGAACAAAAGTGTTAACGTTCTATTAACGCGGCTTTAACAATTTTAGAATAATTTCTCCTGTCGTTCAAAGCCTTTGCGCGTTATCCGCGGTAACGATCAATGGATGTCACTCGTAATTCCTGATAAGGGTGACCACCTTGCCCAGCAATACCGCCTTATCTACGATGATGGGCTCATACGCGTCGTTCTCGGGCTGCAGGCGGATATGACCCTTCTCCTTATAGAAGCGTTTGACCGTCGCGCTGCTCTCGCCGCTTATCTCATCCTCGACCATAGCTACGACGATATCGCCGTTATTGGCTACGGGGGTATGATGCACAACGATGACGTCGCCGTCAAATATACCCGCGTTTATCATGCTCTCGCCGACTACCTTAAGGGCGAAGAGCTCTCTGCCCTTGGATACGTCCTTGGGGATAGGGATATACGCCTCTATATCCTGTACCGCGAGTATGGGCTGACCGGCAGTAACTCGTCCCAAAAGCGGCACCTTTGCGGCGGGCTGCTCGTTCTTGAGCCTGATACAACGGTTGAGACCCTCTTCACGCTCGATGAGCCCGCGCTCCTCGAGAGCCTTGAGATGATACGCCACGGTAGATGTCGACTTAAAACCGGTAGCGGTGCAAAGCTCCCTGACCGACGGAATACGTCCGTTCTCGGAGCATTCTAAGATATAATCATAAACTTTCTGTTGACTTGAGGTTAACGGCTTCATATCATCACCCTTGTCCTTTCCCGAAATGTTTATTTATAACACATATGTATTATAACACACCCGACAGAAAAAAGCAAATATTTGTTCGAGATAATAGAAAAATTTTTTAGTTTATTATCACTAAAATCTGCAATATTTTTTATACATAAATATTCTGGCATTTTATATTTATTTACGATATAATTAATATGTATAGTCATATAAAATAATAATTAGGAGTAATCAACATGAAAATAATCATTTCTCTGCTGCTATCACTGGTGTTGCTGATAACAGTCGTATCGGCGGCTCCGTTCAGCGTTTCGGCTCAGGCGGCTTTTCAGGAGGGCGACATCCTCTATCTCAAGATAGAGAACCCCGACAGCTGGGCGACCGGAGCCACTATCTATGTAAACTTCACAGACGCCTCACGCGCCTTGAACAACAACAAATCTGTGGTCATATCCACAGCCGACAAGAGCCTGTTTGACCCTTCGGACAATACCGAATACGACAGCTCACGCGGTATTTATACCCATACGGTCACCGCTGATGAGGCGGGCTCTACCGTGATGCGCTTCTGGCGCGGCAACACCGAAAAGCTCTGGAACGAGTCAATCGTGCTGACTGCCGCCAACTATGCCGAGGGCAAGAACACCGTCGTGGTCACCGACTGGACCGACACGGGCTATCTGACCTCGACCTATGACTACAATACCACCGCCACTCTGAATATCTCGGCGAATACAGGCGAGGTCGGCGACAGCTTTGATATCTCTGTCACAAACACCTATGTCCCCGCAAGCAGGATAGACCGCGCTATCTATATAAACGACGAGCTCAAAAGCTCCCTCTCATCCTACACCTTTACTCCCGATGCCGACGGAGCTTATACGGTAAAGGCTACTGTCACGGCTTACAACAGCACGGGCAGGGTCATAGCCTATGACACGAGATCCTCTGTGATAACGGTAGGCTCATCGCCCGTAACCGCTCTGACGTCCGACTGCCTCTACGCTCACGCGGCGGTCGACGGCGTGTCTGACAGCGAAGCATGGGTGAAATGGTATAATGTCAACGACACATACTATTTCTTTATGCCGTCCTCAGCTAAGGCGTATGACACTGTTGAGCTGTT
Organism: uncultured Clostridia bacterium; assembly: GCA_946183365.1. Lineage (GTDB taxonomy): Bacteria > Bacillota > Clostridia > Oscillospirales > Acutalibacteraceae > Ruminococcoides. Next base: position 64,032 of record CAMHAH010000002.1, on the reverse strand, counting down.
CAGCACTCTCTCGAGCGATATAAGCGTCAACGGAACGACCGTACCCTCGTTCGGCTCAGCTGCAGTTAAGGTGAACGCCGATACATCATACAAGGTTGATTGGAAGGGCTCGACCCGCACCGTAAAATTCATGTTCTCTACCGCCGAGGCGGCTCTGTGGGTTAACAATACCGACGAGTTCGAGAACTATAAGGATTTCTTCTCATACTTGACGGCAAACAAAGAAAACTCGGTAGCCGCGTCGGGCGCTGTTTCCACACCTGACGGAAAGATCGAGAATACAGAGATCAAAAAGATGAAGGGTCGCGGCAACACCTCTTGGAACGCTGACAAAAAGGGCTTCAATGTTACCTTCCAGAACACCATTGAGCTCGCGGGAATGGAAAAGTGCAAGAAGTTCTCTCTCGTATCTAACTTCCAGGACGCCGCTATGGCTCGCAACCGCATACTCTTCGATCTGGCTGACGAGATAGGCGTGCCCTATTCCTCAGACAGCCGCTTCATCGACCTTTATACCAACGGAGAATATCAGGGCACATACCAGATCTGTCAGAAGATAGACACAGGCAAAAACACCCTTATCAGCGACTTTGAAGAGGACGATTACCTCGACCCCGAGACAGGCGGAGTTAAGGACGACTTCTGCTTCGTCGCCGAGATAGACTCAAGCCCCGCTGCCGATGACTTCCATTTCACTGCGAAGAACGGCAATAACCTCACCATGAAGGCGCCGGAATTAGCCACCGACGACCCAAACTACAACGCCGTGCGCACATATATCCGCTCAAAGTACAGCGTCATGTACAACAATATCGGCAAAGCTAACATCAACGATTATATCGATATAAACTCCCTCGCCAAGGTCTATCTGATAAACGAGCTGGGCAAGAACTGGGACAGCGGCGCTTCTTCCTTCTATTTCACCTATAAGCCCGACAAAGACGGTAAATATAAGTTCTTTGCTTCTCCCGTATGGGACTATGATAATTCTCTGGGCAATGCCCGCGGAGTAAGCGGCGACCTGAGCCGTCTGCGTATAACCGACTACACCCTGCCCTCAGGTTGGTTCTCGACAAAGAAGAACGGCTACGCAGGCCCCAACTTCCTCGCGGAGGCAGTCAAGAACAGCGTTATCATGGATGAGGTACGCAGGGTATGGTTCGAAGACTTCCTCCCCGCTCTCGATATCCTCAACTCAAAGAACATCTCCGACGGCGAGCTGTATTCATCAAACGTATACGCCGACATCCTGCGCGGCTCTGCCGATATGAACTACAAGGTCTGGGAGCTCGTCACCAACTCGAGCTGGATCTGCGACCACGGCAGTCTGCGCGGATATACAGCCGACTACACTAAGAACGCATACGGTCAGGTCACAGCCGTATCTCTCAAACAGAACAGCTCAACGACAACATATGACCAGTACACCTTTGACGGTCAGTTCGATTATATGATGGATTGGACCAACTCACGCGCCGCGTGGATCAGCGCCCAGTATATAGACGCTTATATCCCGTCCGAACCCGCAACCGAGCCCACCGAGGCGCAGACCGAAGAACCCACTCAGCCCGAGGAAGAGATCATCACCCCCGACCTCACCGACGCGATCGCGGCATGGATATTCGATAACGCTGAAAAGGTATCGGGAGACAAGCTGACCGAATACGGCAGCTCTGACGAAGGCTACAAGGCGACCCTCGGCAACGGTACCATGACCCTCACCGTAAGCGGCGAAAAGCTACGCGCGCTTGAGTGGAGCGACGCCGAGTACGGCAAGACGGGCACTCTTATCACCCCGATAATGGCAGCCGGCTCAAAGAACCCCTGGGGTGAGCCTTATATCCGCTTCGCTGTCCCCGCGACGGGATATGATCAGCTCAATCTTACACTGTATCTCGCGGGTTCAAATAAATGCCCCGCCGAGTGGAAGCTGCAGCACAGCACCGACGGCGAGACCTTCACCGATATAGACGGAGCCTCGGCTAAGATAACAGCCGAGAACCGCAAGGTGCTCACAGCGTATTTTGACAAGACCGCTCTGCCTGATTTCAAGTATGACGTATTCCATGATACCCTCATCCTGCAGCTTGTGCCGGTATCTATGACCACAGTAGCCGGCGGCAGCGCTGCAGATACGCCTACGGGCGGCGAGCTCGCGCTCAACTATGCTGTCATTCAGGGCAGAACGCTGAGTTATGACGACGTTCTCATGGGCGACGTAGACGACAGCGGAGAGGTAGACATCATAGACGTCACCTATCTGCAGCGCTATGTAATAGCTATGTACGGCTTAACAGCCCATCAGCTTAAGGCGGCTGACTTTGACCGCAGCGGCGAGGCTGACGCGGTAGACGCGACTATGCTCCAGAGGTCGGTCACAGGTCTTAGATAACATCCATATAACACAGGCGCCTGCTTTTCGGCAGGCGCCTATTTGTTACAATTAAATTAACAAATAACTAAATGACTTGCAATTCATCGGCTTTTCTATTACAATATATTCAGCAATCTCTATCACGGAGGTAAATATGAAAAAGCTGATAAGCATACTGCTTGTACTGATGATAACGGTCGCGGCGTTTACCTGCTGTCATGTCTCGGCGGCCGATAATGATGATATACTGGTCATCACCGATGCAGGCACCGTTTTGGCGTCGGTAGAGGTAGGCAACGAATTCATATACAGAGTTGGCGTGAATTCCGGAGATTATCTCATACACAGCGGTCAGGGTTATATCAGATATGACTCGAACTTCGTACAGGTCGTTGAGCACGGCGTCGTAGATAAGTGGGGCGATGTAGATATGGATAAGTATTCTTTCCCGAAATCCATCTACAATACTTCTCTTGTATCAAACTTCTTCGGCGTAAAAAACAGGATCAAGTATAACTTTACCAAGCCTACGGTCGGCGTAGATGTATTCAACAGCGTTGACAAGCCTTATTTCAAGGTTCGCTTTAAAGCTGTCGCTCCCGGCAGAGTCGAGATAAGCCACGTTTTTGAGGTGCTTTCGTCCAACACGGGTCAAGGCAAGGTCAGGATCTTTGACAACGGCAAGCCCAACACTCAGCTCGATCCCGTACCCTACCAGCAGAGCTTCGCGGAGCCCGCTGTCGCTCTTATCGGCGACGCTGACGGCGACTATAGCGTAACCGTAATGGACGCCACGTTTATCCAGCGCGTCACGGCGGGTATAGCCGCTGACTACAAGCTGATGAACGCTGATGTGAACGGCGACGGCGACGTAAACCTCAAGGACGCTCTCGATATCCGCAAGTATAAAGTAGGCATGACTACAGACGCTAAAGTAAGCGAATGGATATTTGAGTCTGAGATCGAAAACAAATAAAATATAACAGCCATGGATCTGAAAAGACAGACCCATGGCTTTATTATATATATGCTATTTTCTGTAAACCAAAAAGCCCGAGAGCGGTTCTTTCCGTTCTCGGGCGTGTTCTTTATGCTTCTAAAATGTATCCGAGTATCTTGTGAACGTCGCCGTCCATTATCTTCCATTTGGCGTGTATCTCATTTTCATCATAGACATCGGGCGAGATATCCTGATGAATATACAGTCCGTCAATGCCCGCACTCTCCGCGCCCAGCATATCCGAATTCATATCGTTGCCCACCATCAGGCATTCCTCGGGCTTTAAGTTGTATTTATCGAGAAGCTTATTGAAGAACTGCTTCTGAGGCTTGCTGACGCGCTCCTCAGAACTTATCATTATACCGTCAAAATAACCGAGGATCCCCAGCTCGTCCATCTCGGGGATAGTAAAGCTCTCCTGAGCATTCGAGAGCAGATATATCTTCTTGCCCGCTGCGCGCAGACCCTCGAGCAACTCTGTAACTCCGTCATACAGATTTATATGCTCGGTAGACGCCTTGCGGAACTTATACGCTGTATCTCTGAGCTGGACCTCATCGGGGCTGAGCCCCTTCATCGCATAGAGCTTTCTGAATACCTCGAGCAGGTCGATATCAAGGTGCTTATATGTAGGGTGTCTGAGCTTCTCGCGCATATAAGCGCGCCTGACATATTTTGAATACGCAGTCCTGAGCTCTCCGGGGCTGAACGAGGCTCCGCCCATCGCGAATAGCTGTACCGCTCTGCGCCAGAAATCGAGCGAATATTCGTCGGTACGAATATCTATAAGTGTGCCGTACAAATCAAAGATAATGTTGCTATACATCCGCCCACCTCAAAATGCTAATGTATAAAATAGGGTATAAATATTATATCAATAAACCGCAGAAAATTCCATACATATTTGGAATAAACTATAACACATTTGAAAAAATATTTTGTGCAAATTTCGTCAGATTTTATCTCATTGATAATGAGGCTCGGAAAAAGAGCCTGCGTTAGCTTTGGCTAACTTAAAAATGCTGTTTTTCCGCTTGTTTATCAACATTTTCCCCTTTACATAATCGACAAAAAGTGATAGTATATATATTGGAAAAATGAGGGGAGATGTAACCCCTCATCAACCTAAAATCCGCGTTGGTGTAAGAACGAGCTCATCTTACAGCAATGCAAAAACAGGAGGAAAATACATGGCAAGAAAAATGAAATCCATGGACGGTAACAATGCTGCCGCTTGGGTGAGCTATGCGTTCACCGAAGTAGCGGGCATCTACCCCATCACACCGTCCAGCCCTATGGCTGACTACGTTGATCAGTGGTCCGCACAGGGCATGAAGAACATCTTCGGCACTACCGTAAAGGTAGAAGAGATGCAGTCTGAGGCAGGTGCCGCAGGTACCGTTCACGGCTCGCTGAACGCGGGCGCGCTGACCACCACCTACACCGCTTCTCAGGGTCTGCTCCTCATGATCCCGAATATGTACAAGATCGCGGGCGAATTGCTTCCGTCCGTATTCCACGTTTCCGCCCGCTGCGTTGCGTCACACGCGCTGAACATCTTCGGCGATCACTCTGACGTATACGCCTGCCGTCAGACAGGTTTCGCTATGCTGGCAGAGACCAACCCCCAGGAGGTCATGGATCTCGGCGCCGTTGCTCATCTGGCTGCTATCAAGGGCAGAGTCCCCTTCATCAACTTCTTCGACGGCTTCCGTACCTCACACGAGATCCAGAAGATCGAGATCTGGGACTATGACGACCTCAAAGAGATGACCGATATGGACGCTGTTAAGGCGTTCCGTAAGCGCGCTCTCAACCCCGAGCATCCCACAATGCGCGGCTCTCACGAGAACGGAGATATCTTCTTCCAGCACCGTGAGGCTTGCAACAAGTACTATGACGCTCTTCCCGCTATCGTTGAAGAGTACATGGACAAGGTAAACGCTAAGCTCGGTACCGACTACAAGCTGTTCAACTACTACGGCGCTCCCGACGCTGAGCGCGTCATCGTAGCTATGGGCTCTATCTGCGACGTTGCAGAAGAGGTCATCGACTACATGAATGCTAACGGCGAGAAGGTCGGTCTTGTAAAGGTAAGACTGTACCGTCCGTTCCGCGCTGACAAGCTCGTAGAGGCTATCCCCGCTACAGCTAAGAAGATCGCGGTCCTCGACCGCACAAAGGAGCCCGGCGCTCTGGGCGAGCCTCTGTACCTCGACGTTGTAGCCGCTCTGGCTGCAAACGGCTGCTCCGCTAAGGTAGTAGGCGGCAGATACGGTCTGGGTTCAAAGGATACTCCTCCTTCATCTGTATTCGCAGTATATGAGGAGCTCAAGAAGGACGCTCCGCGCCACAACTTCACCATCGGTATCGTAGACGATGTCACCGACCTCTCTCTCGAAGAGAAGCCCGCTCCCAACACAGCGGCTGAGGGCACCATCGAGTGCAAGTTCTGGGGTCTCGGCGGCGACGGCACCGTAGGCGCTAACAAAGACTCTATCAAGATCATCGGCGACCACACCGACAAATATGTACAGGCATACTTCCAGTATGACTCAAAGAAGACCGGCGGTATCACCATCAGCCATCTGCGCTTCGGTGATAAGCCCATCAAATCCCCCTATTACATCAACAAGGCTGACTTCGTAGCCTGCCACAACCCCTCTTATGTCGAGAAGGGCTTCCGCATGGTTCAGGACGTCAAGCCCGGCGGCGTATTCCTCATCAACTGCCAGTGGGATGAGGCTGAGCTCGCTGAAAAGCTCAACGCCGAGACAAAGCGCTATATCGCTCAGAACAACATCCAGCTCTACACCGTTAACGCTATCGACCTCGCCGCTCAGATCGGTCTTGGCAAGCGTACCAACACCGTTCTCCAGAGCGCGTTCTTCTCACTCGCTAAGGTACTCCCCGCTGAGGAAGCTATCGGCTACATGAAGGAGAAGGCTCAGAAGTTCATGAAGAAGGGCAAAGAGATCGTTGAGATGAACGAGAAGGCTATCGACGCCGGCGCTACCGCTTATGTCAAGATCAACGTTCCCGCTGACTGGGCTGACGCTCAGGACGCTGCTGAGGCAGCCGCTGACGCTACCTCAAAGCTCGAGAAGATGGTCAAGGGCATCATGGAGCCCGTAGGCCGTATGGACGGTGACAGCTTGCCCGTATCCGCCTTCGTTGACCACGCCGACGGTACATTCGAGCAGGGCGCTTCTGCATTTGAAAAGCGCGGCGTTGCCGTTATGGTTCCCGAGTGGACACCCGACAAGTGCGCTAAGTGTAACCGCTGCGCCTTTGTCTGCCCCCACGCTACTATCCGTCCTTACGCTCTGAGCGATGAGGAGGCCGCTGCTGCTCCCGAGCAGACCAAGTTCGCTCCCAAGCCCGTCGTAAAGACAAACTATAAATATACCCTCGCTGTATCTCCCTTCGACTGCATGGGCTGCGGCGTATGTATCGGCGTTTGCCCGACCAACTCTCTGACAATGGTTCCCAGAGAGTCTCAGGACGATCAGCAGGCAGTATTCGATTATTGCGTAGCTAACGTAACCGAGAAGCCCGAGACCACAGAGAAGCTCTCTGTCATCTCCTCTCAGTTCAAGCAGCCGCTGCTTGAGTTCTCAGGCTCCTGCGCAGGCTGTGCCGAGACCTCTTACGCTCGTCTCGTAACTCAGCTCTTCGGCGACAGAATGTACATCTCTAACGCTACAGGCTGTTCATCAATCTGGGGCGGTCCCGCGGCTACTTCTCCCTACACCGTTGACAAGAACGGTCACGGTCCCGCATGGGCGAACTCCCTCTTTGAGGACAACGCCGAGCACGGTCTGGGTATGTTCCTCGGTCAGAGAGCTATCCGCGAGCGCCTCATCGCCGACGTCAAGGAAATGATCGCTGACGAGAGAGCTACCGCTGAGCTCAAGGCTGCTGCCGATGAGTATCTCGCTACATTAAACGACGGCGACAAGAACACCGCCGCTACCAAGGCTCTCATCGCTGAGGTCGAGAAGGTCGGCGAGAACTGCCCCTACGCTGAGGATATCCTCGAAAACAAAGAATACCTCTCCAAGAAGTCCGTATGGATCTTCGGCGGCGACGGCTGGGCTTATGATATCGGCTTCGGCGGCGTTGACCACGTACTGGCTACAGGCGAGGATGTAAACATCATGGTATTCGATACCGAGGTCTACTCCAACACCGGCGGTCAGGCTTCAAAGGCTTCAAACATCGGTCAGGTCGCTCAGTTCGCGGCTGCCGGTAAGGCTATCCAGAAGAAGTCGCTCGCTGATATAGCTATCTCTTACGGCTACATCTATGTTGCTCAGATCGCTATGGGCGCTGATATGAACCAGACCCTCAAGGCTATCAAGGACGCCGAGTCTTATCCGGGTCCGTCACTTATCATCGGCTACGCTCCCTGTGAGATGCACTCCATCAAGGGCGGTATGCAGAACTGCCAGAAGGAGATGCAGCGCGCTGTAGCCTGCGGTTACTGGAACAACTTCCGTTATGATCCCAGGCTCAAGGCTGAGGGCAAGAACCCGTTCATCCTCGACAGCAAGGCTCCCACAGAGAGCTATCGCGACTTCATCATGAACGAGGCTCGTTACTCCGCTCTGACCCGTTCCTTCCCGCAGAGAGCTGAGGAACTCTTCGATAAGGCTGAAAAGACCGCTGAGGCTCGCTTCGAGACCCTTACCGAGAGAGCTAAGGACTGATCGTTCCGAATAGATCAATAATTTGCCTTCAGGCATAACTTCACCCCTGTGATCACTCTCAGGGGTGATTTTTATTTCTGAAAACTACTGCGGCTGAGAGAAAAAGTCGCGCGCGACCTTGACAAAATCCGCCTGTAATGCCATAATATATAGGTTAGAGTATGCCCACAAACACCCTGACGGGCAAACTACGCTAACTTCACATTTTGACTATCATGTAGAGAGGAAGGCTATATCATGGCAGAACTCAACAAGTCCTATGACCCGAGACAGGTCGAGGACAGGATATATCAGTATTGGCTGGAAAACAACTATTTCCACGCCGAGGTAAACCCCGATAAAAAGCCCTATTGCATCGTTATGCCGCCACCCAACATCACAGGTCAGCTGCATATCGGCCACGCTCTGGACAACACCCTGCAGGATATCCTGACGCGCTGGCGCAGGATGCAGGGCTATGAAGCTCTGTGGCTGCCCGGCACCGACCACGCCTCTATCGCTACAGAGGCGAAGATCGTTGAGGCTATGCGCAAGGAAGGCGTCACGAAAGAGGATCTCGGACGAGAGAAATTCCTTGAGCGCGCGTGGGATTGGAAAAAGGAATACGGCGGCAGGATCACCAAGCAGTTCTGGAAATTAGGCGTAAGCTGCGACTGGCAGCGCGAGCGCTTCACAATGGACGAGGGTTGCTCGAACGCCGTTAAGGAAGTCTTCGTCAAACTCTATAACGAGGGCCTTATCTACCGCGGCAACCGCATGGTCAACTGGTGTCCTCATTGCTGTACCTCTATCTCAGACGCGGAGGTCGAGTACGAGGAGCAGAACGGCAATTTCTGGCACATCCTCTATCCCGTTAAAGAAACCGGCGAGATGCTTGAGATAGCTACCACCCGTCCCGAGACCATGCTCGGTGATACGGCGGTCGCGATCAACATAGATGACGAGCGCTACAAGCACCTGCACGGCTGTCATGTCATCCTGCCTCTGCTTGATAAAGAGATACCGATCGTCTGCGACGAGCACGCGGATATGGAGAAGGGCACGGGCGTAGTCAAGATCACCCCGGCCCACGACCCCAACGACTTTGAAGTCGGTCTGCGCCATGATCTGCCGATCGTTCGCTGCTTCACCTATGACGGTCACATGACAGGCGCTGAGGACGTAGCCGCCTATGAGGAGCTAAAGGCTAAGGGCAAGCTCTCTGAGAACGAGCCTGAGGTGCTCGACTGCGGCAAATACGCGGGTATGACCACCGATGAGGCGCGCAAGGCGATAGTCGCCGACCTGACAGACCTCGGTCTCTTAAAAGAGATCGAGCCGCTCAAGCATGACGTCGGCACCTGCTACCGCTGCCACACCACCATCGAGCCGATGGTATCCAAGCAGTGGTTCGTCAAGATGGCTCCGCTGGCAAAGCCGGCTATAGACGCCGTTCGCGACGGCAGAACCAAGTTCATCCCAAAGCGCAGTGAGAAGATCTACTTCAACTGGCTTGAAAATATAAAGGATTGGTGTATATCCCGTCAGCTTTGGTGGGGTCACCGTATCCCCGTATATTACTGCGACGAGTGCGGCGAGATGGTAGTCAGCAAGACTGCCGTAGATACCTGCCCCAACTGCGGATGTAAACACATGACTCAGGACCCCGATACGCTCGATACCTGGTTCAGCTCAGCGCTGTGGCCGTTCTCGACGCTCGGCTGGCCTGAGGATACCGAAGAGCTCAAATACTTCTACCCCACCGATACTCTGGTCACAGGCTACGATATCATATTCTTCTGGGTAGTACGCATGATGTTCTCAGGCATCCACAACATGGGCGACGTGCCCTTCCACACCGTATTCATCCACGGTCTTATCCGCGACTCTCAGGGCAGAAAGATGAGTAAATCTCTCGGCAACGGCGTTGATCCGATCGAGATCATCGACAAATACGGCGCCGACGCCCTGCGCTTCTTCCTTGCTACCGGCAACTCGCCCGGCAACGATATGCGCTTCTCGGAGGAGCGCGTCGAGAGCTGCCGCAATTTCGCGAACAAGCTTTACAACGCCAGCCGCTTTGTACTCATGAATATCGAGGGGCATGATGTGCCCCTGACCCTGCCGACCGACCTGAAGCTCGAGGATAAGTGGGTGCTCTCTACTCTCAACACCCTGTGCAAGGACGTCACCGATAACCTCGAGAAGTTCGAGCTGGGTATCGCGGTACAGAAGCTGTACGACTTCATCTGGGACTGCTTCTGCGACTGGTATATCGAGCTGAAAAAGACCGACCTTTACAGCGATGATGAGAACGCCGCTCAGAACGCCCGTCAGGTGCTGGTATATGTGCTCGATAAGATACTCAAGCTGCTGCATCCGTTCATGCCGTTCATCACCGAAGAGATCTGGCAGAACATCCCTCACGACGGCGATACCATCATGCTGCAGAAGTACCCCGAGTACACCGAGGAGCTCAGCTTTGAGAAAGAGGCTGAGGATATGCAGAAGATCATGAAGGCGATCACCGCGATCCGCACACAGCGCAACGAGATGAATGTTCCGCCCTCAAAGAAGGCTAAGCTCTATATCGCCACAAAAACTCCCGACACCTTTAAAGAGGGAACAGAGTTCTTCAAGAAGCTCGCTTCGGCAAGCGAGGTCGAGATCGGCGATGAGTTCAATATCGAGGGCGCCGTCACCGTAGTAACCGCCGACGCTAAACTCTATATCCCGATGAACGAGCTTGTAGACAAAGAGGCTGAGCTCAAACGTCTTAACAAGGAGCTGCAGCAGACTGAGAAGCTGCTCGCTCAGGATGAGGGCAAGCTGAACAATCAGGGCTTTATGTCAAAGGCTCCCGCCGCTGTTATCGAGAAGATCAAGGGTCAGGCAGAGCGTGAGCGCGAGAAGATAGCTCTGATCAAGGCCGCTATCAAACAGCTCGGCTGATAAAAAACCATAATAACGCGACAAAGCCGCATCCGAATTCGGATGCGGCTTATTCTGTTTATTATACCTTAGAACAGGGCATAACAAGGCTTACGGTAAAGGCTTTAGTATCGATGCTATGATAACCGCCGATTACCGACTATGCTTATTCTTCGATCTTCTTTATCTGTATTCCCAGTACATCGAGCGACTCATCATCTACCGTAGACGGGCAGTTGCTCATCAGCTCAGAGGCGTTCTGTACCTTTGGGAATGCGGTGACGTCCCTAAGGCTGTCTGCGCCGCACATCAGCATCGCGATACGGTCGAGGCCGATGCCCATGCCGCCGTGAGGCGGAGCGCCATACTTATACGCTTCTACAAGGAAACCGAACTTAGCTTCGATCTCTTCATCGGTCATCTTCAACGCGCGGAACATATGCTGCTGCAGCTCATAATCCGTGATACGGATAGAGCCCGAGCTGAGCTCGGTGCCGTTGAGGGTCAGGTCATATGCCTTTGCGATGACCTTGCCGGGATCGGTCTCGAGATACTCGAGGCACTCTTCCTTAGGCATGGTGAAGGGATGGTGCATAGCCACCCACTCGCCGCTCTCTTCGTCCTTCTCAAAGAACGGGAAATCTACGATCCATACGAACTTATACACATCCTTGGGTATCAGGTCGAGCTGTCTGCCAACCTCAAGGCGCAGAGCGCCGAGGGTAGGCAGGACGACCGCGTTCTTATCCGCGACGATGAGCGCGACGTCGCCCTTTTTAAGACAGAGCGCGTTTATGATACGATCGAGGTCACCCTCGCCGAGGAACTTATTGAATGAGCAGTTGGGAGTATCGTCAGCCCAGCGGATATACGCCAGACCCTTTGCGCCGATACCCTTAGCATACTCGGTCAGCTTGTCTATCTTCTTTCTGGTCAGTGAAGAAGCGGCGTCCTTAGCGACGATCGCTCTAACCGATCCGCCGTTCTCGATAGCGCTCTTGAATACGACGAAATCAACGTCCTTGACGGTCTCGCTCAGATCCTGTATAGGCATACCGAAGCGAACATCGGGCTTATCGGAGCCGTAGGTGTTCATAGCGTCGTTATATGTCATGCGCTCAAAGGGAAGATCGAGCTCGATGCCCTTTATCTCCTTGAAGAGCCTGTACATAAGACCCTCGTTGATCTCCATGATATCCTCGACGTCTACAAAGCTCAGCTCCATATCTATCTGAGTGAATTCGGGCTGACGGTCGGCTCTGAGGTCCTCATCGCGGAAGCAGCGCGCGAGCTGGATGTATCTGTCAAAGCCAGAGAGCATGAGCAGCTGCTTATATATCTGGGGCGACTGCGGCAGAGCGTAGAACTTACCGTTGTGTATACGCGATGGCACAAGATAATCGCGGGCGCCCTCGGGGGTCGACTTTATCATCATCGGGGTCTCTATCTCGATGAAGCCGTTCTCATAGAAGTAATCGCGCGCGATCTTAGCGATCTTTGAGCGTGTGATGATATTCTGCTGTAATGGAGCGCGCCTGAGATCGAGATAACGGTATTTTAGACGAATATCCTCAGCGGTCTTGCTGTCGTCGACGATCTCGAAGGGCGGGGTCTGGGCCTTTGAGAGCACTCTCAGGTCGCTGACCTCTATCTCTATATCGCCCGTGGGGATCTTATTGCTCTTAGCCGAGCGCTCGCGTACAGTACCCTTAGCGCACAGAACGAACTCAGATCTCGCGGCAAAAGCCTTGTCAAATATCTCTCTGTCTGTATTGTCATCAAATGCGAGCTGCACGATACCCGTGCGGTCGCGAAGATCGATGAAGATAAGCTGTCCGAGGTCACGCTGACGCTGTACCCAGCCGCAAACGGTGACCTCCTCACCGATATTATCAGCTCTGAGCGTGCCGCAGTAATGGGTACGCTTGAGCCCTGTCATAAATTCTGCCATAGTACATCCTTCCTTTATATCAAGCTGTGTTTAAGCTGAACTATCATTTGGTTTTACTTGCTCGCCGCTGTCTTATACTCGTGATCAAGCTTAGCCGCGATAAAGCTCTGTGTAAACGCATCCGTATCGAGCGGGATATCGACCTGCTCGCCGTTGTCCATATTCTTGAGCCTGCCTGTGCCGCCGCTGAGCTCATCATCGCCGAGCACCAGCGAGAACTTAGCCTTTAGCTTATCTGCATACTTCATCTGAGCCCTCAGACCTCTGCCTACTACGTCGAACTCGGCGTACATACCCGACTTGCGCAGAGCGTTGCACAGCTCAGACGCCTTTTTGTGAGCGTTGTCGCCCATTGAAGCGATATAGATATCACAGGGGGCGGGCTCGGGGATCTCGATGCCCTGAGCGTCGAGTGTCAAAAGAAGTCTTTCTATACCTGCCGCAAAGCCCAGCGCCGGCATGGGATTGCCGCCTAAGTCCTCGATAAGTCCGTCATATCTTCCGCCGCCGCAGATGGTACTTTGAGCGCCGATATCACCCGATATGAACTCAAATACAGTCTTTGTATAGTAATCGAGGCCGCGCACAATTGTCGGGTTCACGGTATACTCAACGCCGTTTGAGTCAAGATAAGCCTTCACTCCGTCAAAGTGCTCTCTGCACTCATCACACAGATAATCGAGCACCGTGGGAGCCTTCTCAGCTATCTCATGATCGTGAGGCACCTTGCAGTCGAGCAGGCGCATGGGGTTGCGCTCCAGTCTGTCCCGGCAGTCCTCGCACAGCTCGTCCTTGTAGCCGCCGAAATACTCCTTGAGCGCCTTATGGTACTCTGCTCTGCACTTCGGACAGCCGATCGAGTTTATCTCGAGCCTTATATTTTTCAACCCTAAGCGGTCGAATATATTAGCCGCAGCGGTGATGAGCTCGGCGTCGGCGGCGGGGTTCTGAGTGCCGTAGCACTCCATGCCGAACTGATGGAACTCTCTGAGCCTGCCCGCCTGAGGCTTCTCATAGCGGTAGCAAGAAGTCAAATAATACGCCTTTATAGGCAGAGGATCGTTGTGCAGACCGTGCTCAAGAAAGGCTCTCGCCGCGCCTGCCGTACCCTCGGGACGGAGGGTTATGCTGTCGCCGCCCTTAGTCAGGAAGGTATACATCTCCTTCTGTACTACATCGGTAGTGTCGCCTACTCCGCGTTCAAAGAGGTTGGTGTGCTCAAATACGGGTGTGCGGAGCTCTTTGTAGCCAAAGGCTCTCGCCTCGTCTCTGAACAGATCCTCTAAGAACTGCCAGCGGTAGCTGTCGCGGGGCAATACATCCTCGGTGCCCCTGGGCTTCTTGGTTATCAATGCCATTATATCAAAACCTTTCTGTTGGTGTAGATGTAATATCAGCCTCCCTTTCCTAAGGGAGGTGCCCCGAAGGGGCGGAGGGTTGCCTCGTATGACAAAAAGAATAATTCATCTCACTGAAAAGGATTCAACCCTTAGTCACTGAGTGACAGCTCCCTGATGATTACGGAACCATTTCAACGCCGAATTTCGCTTTATAGATTATATCACAAGTTTTACGCCGTATCAATAGATAATACCTATATTTTATGTTGACATAGCTCATCAGCTGTGTTATACTGATTTGCGAACAATTCGCAAATTGGAGGCGACACGCTTGTCAAAATACATGACAAAGCAACGTAAAATACTGACAGATTATCTCTCACAGCACACCGACGAGAGTATCTCGGCGGGCGAGATAGCCGACGCTCTCTCTGAGCTCATCAGCAAGAGCGCCGTTTATCGCAATCTCGCTGACATGGAAGCTGAGGGCAAGGTGCGCAGGGTGGCGTCGGGCGGCTCAAGAGAGGTAATATACCAATATATAGACGCTCACGAATGTATAGGCTGTCTGCATCTGAGCTGTAAAAAATGCGGCAAGACCGTGCATATGAAGAAAAAGACCGCGGACGCCCTCGTTGAGAGCGTAGCTGAGAACGACGACTTCTCTATCGACAGGAGCGACACCATAATATACGGCATCTGCTCACAGTGCAGTCACTCAACAGGGAGGTAAAAATGAAAAGGATAACAGCCTTACTGCTCGCTTTGATACTTGCGGTATCGGCTCTCGCGGGGTGCGGCTCAGGCAAAAAGCCCGCTGAGAACGGCAACATAAAGGTAGTCGCCACCATCTTCCCCATCTATGACTGGGTCAGGAACGTCGCGGGCGATGATGTTGATATTAATATCGACCTGCTGCTCGATAACGGCGTAGACCTGCACAGCTTCCAGCCCACCGCCAAAGACATAATGGATATATCCGAGTGTGATGTTTTCATCTATGTAGGCGGCGAGTCCGACAAATGGGTCGACGATACTTTGAAGCAAGCGAACAACAAGGATATGATAGTGCTCGACCTCATGGATATCCTCGGCAGCAACGCAAAAGAAGAAGAGCTCAAAGAGGGTATGCAGGCTGACGAACACGAGCATGAACACGAAGAAGAGCCCGAATATGATGAGCACGTTTGGCTCTCTTTGAAAAACGTCAAAATCTTTGTCGATAAAATATCAGAAGCCTTTGAGAAAGTCGACGCTCAGCACGCCGACGTATTCAAGAGCAACGCCGCCGCTTATACTGACAAGCTCAACGACCTTGACGGCAGGTATCAGGCGGCTGTCGACAGCGCCGCGGTAAAGACCCTGCTCTTCGGCGACCGCTTCCCGTTCCGCTATCTTACCGACGATTACAAGCTCGATTATTACGCCGCTTTTGTCGGCTGTTCGGCAGAGACCGAGGCGAGCTTTGAGACGATAGTTTTCCTCGCCGATAAAGCAGACGAGCTCGGGCTTCACAACATAATGCAAATAGAGACCTCCGACGGCTCGATTGCAAAGACCGTCAGAGATAATACAAAGACAAAGGATCAGGAGATACTGACCCTCAACTCCATGCAGAACATCACAAAGGACGCTATCGACAAGGGCGAGACTTATCTGAACATCATGGAGAGCAACCTCGAGGTGCTCACAAAGGCTCTGAAATGAGCCGGAGCGCCGCAATCCTATAAAAAAGGAAGTATACGAAATGCCTCAGTTAATATGTAAGGATCTGAGCCTCGGCTACGGCTCTCAGGAAATACAGCACGGGCTCAGCTTTGAGGTGAACTCCGGCGATTATCTGTGTATCGTGGGAGAAAACGGCTCGGGCAAGACCACTCTGATGAAAACCGTATTAGGTCTGCAAAAGCCGCTCTCGGGCACGATCGAATTCTCTGAGGGGCTCAGCTCGCGCGATATCGGTTATCTGCCTCAGCAAACCGACGTCCAGCGTGATTTCCCCGCCTCGGTACAAGAGATAGTTATCTCGGGCTGCTTGGGCAGAAAGGGCTTCAGCCCTTTTTATAACAAAGACGATAAGGCTCTCGCTCAGCGGTCTATGGAGCGCATGAACATACTCGACCTAAAAAAACGCTGTTACCGTGAGCTTTCGGGCGGTCAGCAGCAGCGTGTGCTTTTAGCACGCGCTCTGTGTGCTACTCAAAAGATCCTTCTCCTAGACGAGCCCGTCGCAGGTCTCGACCCAAAGGTTACGGCCGATATGTATGAGCTGATAGACAGCCTTAACAAAGATGACGGCGTGACGATAATCATGATATCTCACGATGTAGACAAAGCGCTGAGATACGCATCTCATATCCTGCATATCGGAAACGAGTGTTTCTTCGGCACAAAGGAAGAATACCGGGACTTCAAAGACGGCGCTGTGAAGGGAGAGGATGATAATGACTGATATTTTCTCTACCCTCGCGTTCTATCTTCAGCGCTCCTTCGTAGTCAACGCTCTGATAGTCGGCGTACTGATAGCGCTGTGTTCATCCCTCTTGGGCGTGACTCTCGTATTAAAGCGATATTCCTTCATCGGCGACGGACTATCTCATGTAGCCTTCGGCGCGATGGCTATCGCCGCCGTAGTGGGGCTGACCAACAATATGCCGCTGGTACTGGCTATAACCGTGGTATGTGCTATACTGCTGCTGCGTATAGGCAAGAACGCGAAGATAAAGGGCGACGCCGCGATCGCTATGATCTCGGTGGGCTCGCTGGCTATAGGCTATCTGCTGATGAATTTGTTCAGCACCTCCTCAAACCTCAGCGGCGACGTCTGCTCTACCCTCTTCGGCTCTACCTCTATCCTCACGCTCAGTTCCTTTGACGTATGGATGTGTGTCATACTCTCGGTCATCGTCGTACTTTTCTTTGTACTCTTTTACAACAAGATATTCTCGGTGACCTTCGACGAGAATTTCGCGAGAGCTACGGGACAGCGCGCTTCTCTGTATAATCTGCTCATAGCGATAGTGATAGCGGTCATCATCGTAGTATCCATGCAGCTCGTCGGCTCACTGCTGATATCCGCTCTGGTCATCTTCCCCGCTCTGTCGGCTATGAGAGTATTCAAGAGTTTCAAGAGCGTTACGATATGCGCGGCTATAGTTTCGGTGATATGCGCGCTTACGGGACTGCTGACCTCTATCTTAGCGGGTACGCCCGTAGGCTCTACGATAGTCGCGGTCGATATAGTCGCGTTCATTATCTTTTCTGTCATCGGTAAGATCAAAGGAGGCTCAAAAGCATGAAAAAACTCACAGCATTATTGATGGCTGTTATACTCACAGCAACTCTCGCCGCCTGCGGCGGCAAGCAGGTCGCGAGCGGAACCACAGAGACCGTGAACAAATCCGCGGATCAAGCTACCGAGGCGGCTCAGTCAGCTCAAAAATCCGCCGACGGCATAGACGTAGACCTCACCGCCATGAGCTCGACCATGGTATATTCAGAGGTACAGAACATGATGACTAAGCCTACCGATTACTTAGGCAAGACCGTAAAGATGCAGGGTGCTTTCAGCGTTGCTGAGATGGATAATAACCGCTACTTCGCCTGTATCATCAAGGACGCCACCGCCTGCTGTTCACAGGGTATCGAGTTTATCTGGAAGGGCGATCACAGCTATCCCGACGATTACCCCGAGGCAGGCAAGGATATCACAGTCGTCGGCACTTTCTCGACTTATATGGAGGGCTCGCAGCAATACTGTCAGCTCAAAGACGCCGAGGTCAAATTCTGATATAATATAAGGTATTGCAATCCGTGAAATAATAATTTATAATATACCCGACAGAGTTTTCTTTGTCGGGTTCATTATTATCAGTATAAGGAGTATGATCATATGTACGAACAGCCGTTTAACCCCTTTGCAGCTAATCTGGCTATTGTAAAGGACTATTTTAAACAGACTAAAGTCCTCGTCTTAGGTATTCTGTATATTGTATCCGCAATCATATCTGTTGTCTCGACTATTATTACAGCGGGCAGCGCGAACGATTATTTCGCGGATATGATCTCACTGCTCGAGAGGATCGGTCTGAGCGATATGGCAAACCGTATGCGCATGATATTGGAAAGCTTACCGGTCTCATCCACTCTCATAAGCTCAATACCGAGTATGGTCGTCTCGACCTTTGTCACCGGTCTCTTTGCCGCCGCGTTTATTATTATCTATATAAAGAGCCGCAACACTTCTGAGGAATCCACCCCTAACACAGGCGTAAATATCCTGTACGTCCTCTCTGTCATCTCTTTGGTTATAATCATAATATCAACGGTCCTGGGCGGTCTCGGGTTACTCGGCATGATCGTTCTGGCGGTGAACCTGCTCGGAAACAATACCTCACAGGCTGTAGACTTAGGCAACGGCTATCAGCTCAATATCACGGGATCGGCAATCGGTGTATTACTGATCGTTTTCAGCGTAATCGCTCTTATCGTCATTATTTATTTGCTGATCTCCGCTATCAACTGCAAGCGCTTTTATCGCTCTGTCAAGGATAGCATCAATACCGTTGAGCTGCAGAACAAAGGAGCAAAGGGCTACGGTGTCATCTGCGTTATCAACGCTGTTTTCAGCGCCTTCAGTCTTTTATCTTTATTCTTCTCGCTGTTCTCTATTATCTCATACGGTGCGTCCTCAGGTACCGTTATGTATCTTGTAATGTCACTTATCTCAGGCATAGTCAACTTCCTTATCCTTGTATTTACAGCCGGGATTGCTCTGGGCTACAAGAAATATATCGACAATATCAAGTATGGCTATAACGGTACACCCGACGGAGGGATGAACGGTTATAATCCTATCCCCACAATGGATAATACCCAGCCCCCTTACGGTGCTCCTCAGCCCATGCCCTATAACGACAACTTCAACGTTCAGCCTCAACAGCCTGCGGCTCCCTCCGTATGCCCCAACTGCGGCGCTCCTACAGACGGCTCGCCCTTCTGCGGAAACTGCGGAGCGAGGCTTTGATATTAACTCAATTCTAATGTAAACAAAAAACTAACTGCCGCGGCGTTATCTCATCGATAACGCTGCGGCAGTATTATTATACTATTTATTATTTTACATAAGCTTTTCAAGCTCGGCAAATTTGACCTTGCCGTACTCGTTACGTGGTATCTTATCAACAACAAATACCCTGAAGGCTGAATTATGCAGATTGGTCTTTGAGCTGATAAACGGTATTATCCGATCCTTGATCTGAGCGTCAACGGTAAAGATATTCATGCGCTTATCATCGCCCGTACATACGCAGTCGGCGTCGGGATACTGCGCTTTTAAGATACGCTCGGTCTCATCGAGGCTAACCCTTAAGCCGAACAGCTTCAAAAATCTGCCCTTGCGGCCGATTATATAGTAAAATCCGTCTGCGTCACGCTTAGCGATATCGCCTGTGTGGTACTCACCGAGGAACTCATCGTCCTTGAGAAGATCTTCTTTGCATACAGCGTAGCCCATGGTAACGTTAGGACCTCTGTAGCCGAGCTCACCGGTCAAACATCCGTCCTCGCCCTGAGCCTCGTCGATCAGGAACAGCTCGCCCTCGGGGATAGCCTTGCCGATGCTGCCCGTCTTTTCTTCAGCCATTTTCGGGTCGAGGAACGCCATGCGCGCGCTCGTCTCGCTGGTGCCGAAGGTAGCGCAGAAGCGTTTACCGTTATTCTTGCAGTAAGCGGCTGTCCACTTGAACATCTTATCGGTCAGCTTTCCGCCGCCCTCGGCTAAGGTATACAGCTCGGGCAGGTCCATCCTGTCAAAGCCGATACGGCGCATTATCTCATAGCTGAACGGTACTCCGCAAAAGCTTGTACCGCCGTTCTCTTTGATAAAGCTCCAGAAGTCGGGATCCATCAGATTAGCCTTGACCATCAGGACCGAAGCGCCGACGACCAAATGGCTGTTGATGACGTTCAGCCCCATGGTGTAGTTCATCGGGAGGTCGCAGATGCCCTTCTCATCTTCACGCCACTCGAATACCTTTGCGACATTTCGGGCGTTCGCCTCGAGGTTGCCGTACTTATGGCGCACGAGCTTGGGACTGCCCGTAGAGCCCGAGGTAGTGAGCAGCATAGAGAGCTTATCGTTCAGCTCATACGGCTCATGCGCCGTCTTTGTCAGCGCGTAGCCGTAGGCTGAGTATACTTTTTCTCCGCCGAGCTCTTCTGTCATCTGCTCGGGAGCCCAGTAGTAAGAAGGCTGATAGATGCTCTCAAGACGCGAGCGCAGTTCACCGTCAAGCTTTGCGCTCAGCAGGAGCGGAACCTGTTTATTGTTTTCAAAGGCAAGATAGCCAATGAGCGATCCCGCGCAGCTCTCACACATACAGAAAACTACGCATCTGGGCAGGCTGAGCTGTTCAAAGGCTCGGACGGTATCGCATACGTCGCGGTAACTCAGCTCATAGCCCGAGTCGTCCTTTATCGCTGTTTTGTTTTGATTATGCTTATCTAAATCTAAAAACACTGATATGACCCACTTTTATCAAGGCAATGGATAGCTTGCCTTTATTTTTTAAATATACGCATGAGCTTTCGCGGTATCCGCGTGAGCTTCTGCTTGTTCAATATTTTATGCCTGCTTCCGAGATACATTTTATCCACCGTATTCCAGTCGCTGCGGCGGAGCTCTTCAAAGAACGCCTCTCTGTTTTCGGGCATTTTATGGTGGCCCTCGGCGGGCTCTTTTACAAGGCTGTTTTTCTCAATCGCATATACCGCCTTGCTCTCGACATATTTGATACTGCCCTTTATCTTTTCAAAAAGGCGTTTGCCCTGATCGGTGTTTATCATCACCAGGGACACGCCGTCCTTAGGCTTGAAATCATTGTGATACTTTTCAACACCCCAATAGTCACCTATAGACATATCTGACGCCCTGCTCAGGCTCTTGTAATTACAGGTGTAACACGACTTTCGCCATGATATCCTCGATTGTGAACAGAAAGCAAAGTAAAAGCTGTTTTCAAGGTAGTTCTCATAGTGCTTTACACCGTTTACATAGTAGGTGCAGCATACACCCGAGCCGTTCTTCCCTTTATCTCTGAACTGAAAACACAGGTTTTTCCTGCCCTCTTTGTCCGTCAGGGTATCAAGATATCTCTGAAACGCGTAGGGGCTCGGAGCGCCGCCGCATAAAACATCGACGGTAAAGAGGTTTTCATGATCTTTTTTCAAATATTTTCTGAGACCCGCTATCTGACACGGCAGACCGGTATACAAAACGGCCTTTCCGTCGTCAAGGTCCTTTTTGACAAGGGGATAGCTGAGTGACGAATCGCTCCATACATACTTTGAGCCGTGTACGGGCGCGATCTGTTCTACAGCGTCAAATCTCTGAATGAAAGCGTTGTAATCATCGTCATAATTACAGGCGTATACAACGCCGCCCTCAGATAGTATGCTCTGCGCGAGCGCGAAGAACAAACCGCCCGAGGTGCTGGCCTTCAACACATCTTTATCATTTACCTGAGCGGCATAGGTTTGCGAAGGCTGATTGAAGCCCTCAAAACCGAGAGCGTGACACACCTTCATGCACTGACCGCATTTTATACATTTTCCATCATCGATCTGAGGATACAAAAAGCCGTCGGTTTGTTCCGCCATGGTTATCGCGCCGACCGAACAGGTATTCATACAGGCAGAACAGCCTGTACAGGTCGTAGTGGGAAGTTGGATATTCATATTATCACCTTGATCGATTATCTATACTATTTTCTATAAAACCGCAAGTATCATTTACTGCCGCGGAACGATATCACATTATGGTACAGCCGTCTACCGCGAGTATCTGACCGGACACATACTTTGAGAGGTCGGACAGCATGAACATACAGGCTCCCGCTATATCCTCGGGCTCGGCGAGCCTGCCCATACAGATATTATTGATACGGCTTTGAAGCTTTTCGGGGTCAGCCTGCTGCATCATGGCGGTGTTTGTAAGACCCGGCGCGATCGCGTTTACCCTGATCTTTTTATCTGCGAGCTCCTTTGCCGCGGACTTTGTCAGAGAGATCACGGCTCCCTTGGTAGCCGAATAGATCATCTGGCCGCGGTTGCCTCTTAATGCCGTCATCGAAGCTATGTTCACTATCGAGCCGCCGTTCTCCTGACGACCCATAACACGGCTGACTATCTCAAGCATATTGACTGTGCCGAAAACATTGACAGAGAACATCGTCTGCATATGCTTGCGGTCGATCATACCGATGAGCTCGTTGAACTCTACTCCGGCGTTGTTAACCAGACCGTCTATATGACCGCAAGCCTTCTTGACCTGCATAACGGCAGTCTTGACCTCTTGATCGTTCGTTATATCAAAGTAAAGCGGACGCACCTCGCCCGAGGCGCTCTCGTTGACGCTGCCGCACCATTCCTCTACGGCGCCTTCGCGAACGTCGTTGGCATAAACTATAGCGCCGTTCCCGGCGAAAAGCTCAGCCATAGCCTGACCGATGCCTCTGCCGGCTCCGGTGACGATGACTACTTTATCCTCTAACAGGTTGTTATTGATCTCGCTCATGCTTACCTCTTATCTGTCCCAGACAACATTTATCTCTGTGACCTTTTCTTCTTCGGGCTGCGCGTACTTTTTCTTCAAAAACTCAGGGGCTACCTGTGGGAAGAGCACACAGCTGAGCACATCCTCATCGCTCCTCGCGATATCGCTGTAGCTCTCTCTGTCCTTATCCAGCTCAGGCTCGAGCAGGTCGGCGGGGCGGCATTGGATGACCTCGTCATCGCCGATAGCCTTTTTGCGGATATCCTCATTGACCTTACCGGGCAGAGAACCGTATTCTCCTCTGAGCAAACCCTTTGACTCTTTGGTAAAGGTGCCGTAACGCTCGCCGAACAGGACATTCAGCACAGCCTGTGTGCCGACGATCTGGCTTGTGGGCGTGACCAGCGGAGGATAGCCGAAGTCCTCTCGTACTCTGGGGACCTCTTTGAGCACCTCATCAAACTTATCATCCGCGTTTGCCTCATGCAGCTGTGACATAAGGTTCGACAGCATACCGCCCGGCACTTGATAGAGCAGGGTGTTTGGGTCGGTACGCAGCACCTTTGGGTTGAGCGTGCCCTCATCCTGCAGGCGCTGAGCGACCTTTCTGAAATGCTTTGCCGCCTTATTCAGCTTCTTGAGATCCAGACCCGTATCACGGGGTGTGCCCCTGAACGCCGCTACCATAGACTCGGTCGCCGGCTGAGCGGTACCGTCGGCAAACGGCGACAGAGCGCAGTCGATGATATCTACGCCTGCCATAGCCGCCGCCATATATACCATAGCGCCGGTGCCGGTCGTATTATGTGTATGAAGGTGAACAGGCACGCTCACCTTTTCTTTGATCTTCTTAATAAGTGTATATGCGTTATCCGGAAGCAGGATATTAGCCATATCCTTGATACAGATCGTATCAGCTCCCATATCTTCGAGCTTTGCTGCGAGTTCGACAAAGTAATCGTCGCTGTGAACGGGGCTGGTGGTATAGCTGATAGCCGCCTCACAGTGAGCGCCGTACTTCTTCACGCTCGTCATAGCCGCTCTCATATTGCGGACGTCGTTGAGTGCGTCGAATATCCTGACGATATCGATACCGTTCTCTATGGATTTTTTGCAGAATTCATCTACAACGTCATCGGCGTAATGACGGTAACCGAGCAGGTTCTGACCTCTCAGGAGCATCTGTAATTTTGTATCCGGCAGAGCTCTTCTGAGCGCTCTGAGCCTGTCCCACGGATCCTCACCAAGGAAGCGCATACAGGCGTCAAAGGTAGCGCCGCCCCAACACTCGAGCGACCAGTAGCCCACCTCATTGAGAGCCTCACAGGCAGGCAGCATATCCTCAAGGCGCATACGCGTAGCAGCCTGCGACTGATGGGCGTCACGCAGGATGGTATCGGTTATATACAGCTTTCGCGCCGGAAAATTCAGCTTGTTTTCCATATATCTACCGCCTTATCAGCCGATTATAAATAGTATCTCGCCGCCCGCGACCGTCTGTCCCTCGGCAACGCGCAGCTCAGACAGCACGCCGTCTTTAGCGGCTGTTATCTCATTTTCCATTTTCATAGCCTCAAGCACCAGAATAGGCTGGCCTTTGCTGACCTTATCGCCCTGAGCCGCCATGAGCTGGACGACCGTGCCGGGCATGGGGCTGACTACAGCGCCGTCGGCGGAAGTGTTATCAGCCTGTGCGGGAGCTTTCTGCGCCGCGGGACGCTCTGTATCGCGTACAGCGGGCTTAGCTTCGGTCTTTATCGGGGCAGAGCCTTCTTCGATCAGCTCGACCTCCATCTCATATACTTCTCCGTTCAGGGTTATTCTGTATTTACTCATTCGTTCAGTCTCCCAGTTGATATTTTTTATAAGCGATACCGCGTTCTTCGATATATTCTTCAAGTTGGCTCTTACCGACCTTCTTGAACGATCTCACTCTGATATCGCTCATTTCGGCGCCGCTTTCCTCAGCGATAGCGGCTATCGCCATAGCGACGATGGCTTCATCGGTCAATTTCAATGCGGACACCTCCGTTACAGCGGAATATTACCGTGCTTTTTATAGGGTCTTTGCTGCTTTTTGTTTTCAAGCATCCTCAAAGCGGATACGACCCTAATTTTTGTTTCTTCAGGCAGGATGACCTCGTCGACATAGCCGTGCTCGGCGGCTATATACGGGTTCATGAACTTTTCATTATATTCATTTATTAGCTCCTCGCGCTTAGCCGAGGGATCCTCAGCGGCGTCGATCGCTCTTCTGCCGATGATCGCGACAGCGCCCGAAGCGCCCATTACCGCTATCTCGGCGATAGGCCAAGCGAATACCGTATCGGCGCCGATGCCCTTGCTGTTCATCGCGATATACGCTCCGCCGTAAGCCTTGCGCATAATGACCGATATCTTAGGTACGGTAGCCTCTGAGTACGCGTACAGCATCTTTGCGCCGTGACGTATGATACCGCCGTGCTCCTGCTGACTGCCGGGCAGGAACGCCGGTACGTCAACCAAAGTGAGCAGGGGTATTCCAAAGCAGTCACAGAAGCGTATGAAGCGCGCTCCCTTATCAGAAGCGTTTATCTCAAGCGAGCCCGCCATATAGTTGCTCTGGTTCGCTACTATACCCACGGTCTTGCCCTCGATCCGCGAAAAGCCTACAACTATGTTCTGAGCGAAAGCCGCCTGTACCTCCATGAATGAGCCTTCATCTACGAAGGTAGCAATGACGTCTCTCACATCATAGCCCTTTTTAGAGTCGGCAGGCACGATATCGGGTAGCTCCGAGCAGCGATCTATAGATCTTCCGGGTACCGTCAATATCTCATCTTCATTGCTTTGAGGCAGATAACCCAGCAGCCTTCTCACGCCGTTGAGACATGAAAGATCATCGGGATATACAAAGTGAGCCACACCCGATACACCCGCGTGTACCGATGCGCCGCCAAGCTCCGCGGCGGTGATGACCTCACCGGTAACAGACTTTACCACCGAGGGTCCGGTGATATACATCTGGCTGTTTTCTTCTGTCATAAATATATAATCACAAATAGCCGGCGAGTAACAGGCTCCGCCGGCACACGGTCCGAGTATGACCGATATCTGAGGGATAACGCCCGACGCTATGGTATTGCGATAAAAGATATCGGCATATCCCGCGAGGCTGTCGATGCCCTCTTCTATTCGAGCGCCGCCGCTGTCGTTGACAGATATGAACGGCGCCTTCATCTCAAGCGCCATATCCATGACGCGGCATATCTTCATAGCATGAGCCTCTCCGAGAGAGCCGCCGCCTACGGTGAAATCCTGAGAAGCGGCATACGCCAGCCTGCCGTGGATATATCCGTAGCCGGTAACTACTCCGTCGCCGGGGCGCTTCTTTTTATCCATGCCGAAATCTGAGCAGCGCGAGGCTATGAGGTCGTTCACTTCGACAAAGGTATTGTCGTCAAACAGCGCTTCAAGCCTCTCACGAGCGGTCAGCTTGCCTTTTTCATGCTGCTTGTCGATCCTCGCCTTGCCGCCGCCCTCACGCGCCGACAGTCGTCTTTCATTCAGCTTTTCGGTTTTTTCTTTCCAAATATTATCCATTATGATCTTACCTCAGGTCTTTTTCTTTTGCGCTTTAAGAAACGCTTTTGCATGATGTCTTTACCTCGCTTCAAGGCGACTATCATGTCCTTGCGGTAGAATATCAGCGACGAGATCAACCATACGACGATAGCGTACATACTTACGATAACCGCTACTCCGATCCACTTCAGCCAACTGTTGATCACGATGTTTTGTAATACCAGCTCAGCGGGAATACATATCAGCGCCATATTGAACAAAGCCCATATCGACTTTAATATGAATACTCTTTTACCTCTCTTGACGATATTCTTATCTATGTAAAACGCGTACTGATATGAACGGTATACATTGGCGACGAATGTACCCACCGCAACGCCGACTATACCGATGAACTGTACCAGAACAACTGATATCACTATATTCATGGCAGCCTCAATGATAGCGGCAGCCTTTGTTTCTTTGTAATGACCGACACCCTGTACCAGACACAAATACGGTGTCCTGATAGACTGGAAAGCGAACGCCATCGTTATGACCACTGCATATACCGGCAGTATATACTCTACGTCGTGTACACCCTTGGTATACAGAGCAATGAACGGCAGCAGCATGACCATGGCTATTGAGAAAACTATAGACGCGAACGAGTATATTGCGAACTCATAGAAACCGAGAAAATTCTTGATCTTGGTTTTTTCGCCCTTTGCCCACATATCGCCGAATATCGGCTCGGTACCGGTCGTCATTATGGACTGTATCTTTTTGAGCGCGTTCATGACCAGATTATACACGGTATATACCGATACCGTCTTGACGTCGGTAAATATGGTCAGGACTATAATATCGGTATGGTCATGGACGATATTCGCGAGCGCGTGAGCCATAGCGTCGCCGCGCTTATTAAGCGCGCTCTTGTCAGGCTCGATATTCTTTATCAGCTTATACTTTTTATGTACATATATATACTGCATGATCGGTCGGAGCACAAATACCGCCGCGCTGCCCAGCTTTACTATTTGAATACTGAAGCCCATATTTATCAGTATTACAGAGAGCACCGTATTCAATATGACAGAGATAGTCGTGAAGATATTGGAAATATATACGCTCTGATCGGCAAGCAGGAAGGTACGATATGTTACTCCGAAGAAAAACTCGGCAAAGGCGCTGGCGCCGATTATCAGTATCAGAATGAATATGTCAAAATAATCAAAGCCCGTATGTACTACCAAAGGATATATCAAAGCGATAGCAAGGATATATATCAGCAGTACGATTCCGACCTTGCGCATATAGTTATTGGTAGCGCGTACGATAGCGCTGGTCTTTCGAATATCCTTAGCGGCGAGAGATTGATATAACGCTACTCTTGTAGAAGCGGTCACGCCCAGCGTTAAAAGCGAGATAAGCGTGAGGAACTGTGAGACAGAAGAAACTATACCGTTATATGCAGAGCCGAAATGCGACAGAATCAAACGCGGTAATATCAGCGCGCACACCATCGCGGCGACTTCATAGATCGCTGAAGTCGCAATATTCAATGTCGCTTTAGTCGTTCTTGATTTTGCCATGATTATAATACCTTCTTATTGTCTTACTAACCGTTATCCAAAGCATTTGAATAAACTATTATTTTTCAGTCATTTGAGTGAAAATGGCGCTGATACTCAGAGAATTCTCAACAGCCACGCCGCCTTGGGGTGTGTATACATCGCTCTCATCTTAGGGGTGATCGTATCTGACAGATAGTCGATAAAGCTTTGGTCATCCGAGTATTCCTTCATCTTTACGCGGCATGATGCCGAAGGCAGGAACAGATGTGAATAAGCCGTAAAATCACCGTCATAGCGTTTCATCTCAAAGTATTTCGAAAGATTGTTTTTGAATGATCTCGCCTTGTCTGTATTGAGCATCATCATAGAGATACCCTTGAGCCGCTCGGTCTGCAAAGCGGGGATCTTTTTCTCTAATCCCCAGAAATCTCCAAGTGTTATGTCCGAACAGCGCTCCATACGCGCAAACTCGCAGTTATAGCATGAGCTTCTGTAAAACATCCGATACTTATACGACATGACATACAGATCTTCATCGGTAAGCTCGCTTGTTCCGTTCTCGTATTTGAGCGATATCAAGCGATAAGATTTCTTTTTCAGCGTATCTGTCTTTGTCCTGAATGAATATGATGTGACCGGACTGTTCTTTTTCTCGCCCAAGCCTTTGATGTACTCGCTGAAATACAGCGGATTAGATACACCGTGACAAATAAAGTCTACCGTAAGCAGATACTCGGTATCGCCTATGACCGCTCTCAGACCGGCGACCTGACACGGAGTACCCGAAAACAGCACGCGCTGTTTATTCTTGATACGTTCTTTTATCTCATCATAAATACCTTCGATATTACTCTGAAGATACTTTGAGCGGCACATATCAGAGATGACATTCTTATCCTGAGTACCGGTATGCACAACATAGAATTTATCGTTGTATACCGCTCCGTATACCCAGGCTTCGGGAAATTCCTTTGTATAAGCGTCCACAATAGCGCGGAACGCTCCGCCCGAGGTGCTCTGCCATCTTATATCCTTATCGGAGTTCCAGCCGTAATAAACCTCAGCGTTATCTGACCCCGATATTGTCCTGAGGGTCTTTTCACAGGTTTTTACACATTTGTTGCAGTGTATACACTTTTCATCGTCTATCTCAGGATAGACAAAGCCGTTTTCAGCGATCATGCTGATCGCGTTTACGGGACAGTTTGCG
Organism: uncultured Clostridia bacterium; assembly: GCA_946183365.1. Lineage (GTDB taxonomy): Bacteria > Bacillota > Clostridia > Oscillospirales > Acutalibacteraceae > Ruminococcoides. The sequence continues at coordinate 34,861 of CAMHAH010000002.1, read as the reverse complement.
GAGCAGGCTGTGCAGCCTCTGCAATCTGAGCTGTGGCCTGTATCGAAGTACGATTTTTTAACAGGCTTATCAAATACTTCACTCGAGCATATCTGCTTTATATATCCGAGCGATAAGGCTCTCTCTGCGGTCAAGCGTTCTTTGACCGGGATATAATCTATCTTATCATTCAAAACCGATATTTCTTCAATCGTTTTGATTTGTCTGTGGGCCAGATCGAGCTTGTTCAAAAGATTTAACGCTCTCGAGTTTGTAGATGATAACTGAACGGATACAAACTGCTTCTCGAACTGTATTGAAAAAGCCATACCGTGAAAAGAATTCGTTATGACAGCGTCAGCATATTTGATATATGAGAGAAACTCTTCTACTCCCGCGGAACAGACGGTTTCCACTCCTTTATAATTATCCGCCATCAAGCCGGTATAGATAACCTTACAGTTATGTTCGGCGGCGTATTTTTTACCCATTTCTATCAATCGGGTGTCGGGTCTGAGCATATATACAAACACGTAAGGGGAGCTTTCTATCCGCTCAGCGGCTAACTCAGACCACTTCTCCTTATCAAACAGCAATGTCGGGTCGAGATCGCAGCGAACAGGAGATGATAAAGAGGATCCAAGGAGATCGACGCTCTGCTGCTCTCTGAAGGAAACGCAGCTGAAATCCCTGAGAGCTCTGTGATAATCATCCTTTTGGACGTCGCTGAGCTCGCTAAGACCGGCGCTTGCGGCATAGCTTACTCTCTTTACGTCATCAGACAGTCCCGGCCATCTGAATGTATACCAAGAGGCGGTTTTTCCCGTTATATAAGTCCAGATCTGGTCGCTTCCTGCCAATAAAATATCGGTGTCTTTTACCTCTCTCGCGGCTTCTTTAGATGAATTCACTTCAATAACAGAGATGTGTTCATCTATAAAGCGTTTGAGCTTTTTTTCTTTTTCGATGAAGCGACCTTCCTGAAGTATCATTTTCAGTTTGACCGAACTTGTGTAACTCTTTGTCGGCTTAAAAACCTTCAGATACTTATTTATTTTTGCTTTTCGTCCGGAGGGCCTGTTCTTTATTTTGATGATAACAGGCTCAGCTGAGTTTTCTTTTAAAATGTTTTGCAGTGCGAACGCCTGTAAAACCGAGCCGTAATTATTAATCAAATATGTTACAGTTAAAACACGCATATTTATTAACACCCATACATCAAAACAGAGTTTTGACTTAACTGATTATATTTTTGATCAAAGAAATATAACTTTCTCCCGTATGCTTTAAGCTCTCGGTGACCTGTGCAGAGAACGATGTGTCGAATTCTCTGCCGTCCGCCGCGCTCTGATCATCTATGATCCTCGCCTTGAGCTCGTCCGAGCTCAGCAAATCGGTTATTCTTTCCGGCGCTTTCGGGGGAAGAACGGTATAGAACTGCTTTTTTAGTATCAATGAGAACGCAGTCCCGTGGAACGAATCAGTCAGCACATACTCAGCGTTAGCGATAAGCTCGATAAACCTCTCGGGAGAAGCGTCCCTGATTATCTTATCGGCATTTACCGACAGCTTATTCAGCTTTGTGACTATGTACAGCCTGCAGTTCTTCTCACGAGCCAGTCTTTGAGCTGCTTGCAACAGGGTCTTTGAACCGAAGAGAGCGTATACAAATATATATCTCTCGTTCGATTTTTGCGAAATATTAAGGCTCTTCTTCCATTCCTCACCCGTCAAAAGAAAGACCGGATCGGGTATGGTCTGACCTTCTATATCTATCTCGCTCTTTATCTTGTCGGCTATCGCCTTTTCTCTGAAGGACAAAAGATCAAAGCTGCCAAGCTGTTCCTTATAAATATCCTTGTATTCCTCAAGATACCTTCCCATGCTCGCGGCATAGGATATCTTACGTTTACCGTCGGCAACAAAGTCAAGGAAATACGCGGTATCTGAGCCTGTGAGGTCAAGGCTGAATACCTGATCGCTGCCGGTGATGAAAGCGTCGTAAACATTGTTTGCCTGAGCTATAGTGGCTTTAGTATACGGCTTGCTGTGAGAGATGTTCTCTCTGAACGGAGCGAACGCCTTCAGCCTCGGACCGTTCAGTATATTGCTAACTATAATCTTCGCGTTGCCAATCAAACCGTATTTTATATCGATTTTTCTGGGTTGATGCATCTTCTCTATAGCGTCGCACTTATAATCTATACATTCACATTCGATGTTCTCGGATGTCAGCTTTTTTTGCAACGCGTAAGCCTGAAGAACGGCGCCGTAGTTATTCGCGCTGAAAAAGGTCATTATTCCTGCTTTCATACATTTTCCCTTTCATTAACGCCCAAGAGCACTATACCAATAAAGTAGGTAACAACAAAAACATAGTCATACAGCGGGTTTCCGCTGAAGCAATAGGTTATGAAGAAAAGTTGTAGATACATAGATAAGCGCAGAGCCAGTGACGCCTCGGAATCGGGATACATCGAGTTGACCCTCATAAACCGTCTTATCGTATATACCAGCATCCATATTATGGTTATCAAAAACGCCGCCAGACCTATGACGCCCGTCTCACATAAGAGCTGCAGATAAACGTTATGAGTTTCATAGGTCTTGGAGCTTGTCATTCTGAATACGTGTAAGGACTGTTCTCTGAAATTGCCCCAACCTATGCCAATGATCGGATGCTGCTTGAACAGACGTATAGCCAGATCATAAAGCTCTGTCCTGCCTGAGAGCGTACCATCGTCATCAGCGAACTTATCCGTGATATTGTTTATGGATTGCCTTACGAGCGGTATGCTCATATACATAGCAAACAACACGCCTATTATAATAAGTATGCTGAACACCACTATCAGGACGCGGTTCAATCTCAGTTTCATTTTGCCTTCAGACTGTCTTGCGACCAAAAAGACGACAAGCAACGAGATAGCTATATCCAACATGAAGCCGCGTTTATTGATGAGTATTATACCCAGAGCCAATACACTCAGCATGATCCAAAAAAACGCATTTTTCTTTTTATTTCTGTAGCTCACCAAAAAAGCAAATAAACCGGGCACAAGGAAGCATCCGGCGATTCCCGAATGTGTGAATAAACCGGAGCTCAGGATCCCGGATCTGCCTGAGAACTTCTCCACATCGGCGCTTGTATAAAACATGGGAGCTATCACTTTCGAAATGATACGGGTAGTAGAATCCAAAATGACCGTGAACGCGGTAATGATACCCAGCCTGCGCACGATCTTGCATACCAGATCAAAAGAAACATTCCTTCTTCCCGCGGTATAGCAGATCAGCCATGAGCTGAAGCTGACCGCAAAATCCATGAAGAATACTTTTTTATTCGACTTGAGTGATAATAACAGGATCACGCCGTAAAAAATCAACCATACAAGTAAAATGCTTTGATACAGCTTTCCGAAACAGATAACAGCTATTATCGCAGTCGCTCCTAGCAATATCAAAGGGAAATGCACAAATGTACTCGCAGTAATTCTGACCTGTATCCATATGGAATATAGAAAAGGCCATATTACCATCACGCCGATCAAAAGCTGTCTGAGATTTAATTTTCCCTGTCTTTTATGAATTGTCAGTCTCATTGATTTTTCCTTATTACCTGTTGATAGATATCTGTCAGCTGTTTTGATACCGCCTGCTCGCTGAAACGCTCATTAGCGTAAGCCGCTATCCACTCGCTGTCATAACGGCTGTGGTCATTATACATTTCAAGCATAGCGGCCTTGAGAGTCTCCGTATCACTATAATCCACGAGCTTCTCAAGTCTTTCGTCATTATTATCCTGCGCCAGCGGCAAAGATGACGGTACTATGACCGGCTTGCCGGACATCCACGCCTCTATTATCGGGACGCAGAAAGTCTCATACACGCTGTAGCATATCAAAGCGTCGGCTGACGCCATGACCTCAGCCATTTTCTCTCTCGGCACAGTGCCAAGCAGCTTTACCCTGTCATGGGCGCCGGCATCGGCTACGATCCTACTCAGCTTGCCGAAGTCGCTTCCGCCGCCGGCAACAGTCAGCACGACATCGGACTTATTTTTGAACACCTCAATAAAAGCAGAGACGACCTTGTCAAACTGCTTTATCGGTATCACTCTGCCTACACAAATAAAATTAAAGCTCTTATGAGGCTCGCTCTTTATAGAAAAAGCCGAGCTTACAAAGTTAGGTATGACATAGATGTCGCGCTTTGTGCCCGTCAGCTCTCTGATGGATCTTTCAAGACCAGAGCTGACACAGATCAAAGCGTCGCTTTTTTTACTGAATTCTCTCAGACTCTCAGAGTGCACGCCGTCGATCTGCTTCTCCATGACCCGCGACCAGTGCTCGGTTGCGACTATCCTGACTCCCTTCTTCTGAAAAGGCTCGAAGGCGTCATACATCCAGAGCGCCGGATAATGGATGTGTATCACATCGGGCATACCGTATCTTTTCACCATATTATCGGCGAGCGCACGAAAACACTTGACCGCTATTCGCATCGACGCGGCCCAATTCATAAATCTTGCGATAGGAAAATTGAAAGAAGCTGTCTTGACAGAGCCAACAGAAGAGTATCGGTAACCTAATCCTTTCAGATCCCTTGCCGAGCGTACATTCACGCCGAAATAGCAGACGTCCATGCCCGCTCGCGCAAGCATTTGCGCTTGTTCAAGTTCAAAGCTGCCCAACAAATTATTCCGTTTACTGGGCATTCCTCTGCCGACTACCCATATACGCATATCAGATCAGCTCTCCTCTCCGCCCGATTCGTCACACCTCCGGGCGATCATCCATGTTCATTACGGAACTGATAATAATCAGTCAAACTCAACGCCGTATCTCTTGAGTATTTCTATACCGTTGAGATACGAGCCGTAGTGAAGTATATCCTCAGCGTCAAACAGCACATCAAAGCTGTCCTCAAGCTCGGATATAAGAGAAAGATGCGCTACCGAATCCCATACGGGCACATCCTTGAATGTAAAATTCTCACCGAGTGCGTCCTCGCTTACGCCGAAGGTATCGATGAATGCTTTGTTATACTTTTCTAAGTTAGTCATCGTTATTCCCTCGATCATTCCATCACGGCGAGGATATCGCCTACGGTCTTGAAGCCCTTGATAACATCTCCGGTCAGCTTCTTGCCAAACTCGTCGTCCATCATCACTATCAGTGAGAGCTTAGCCATCGAGTCATACTCGTCTACATCCCCAAGTACGGTGTCGGCTGTGAGTGTGCCCTCGTCGAGATCGAGTGTCTCTTCGATCAGTGCGATCTTTTCCTTTTCTGTCATTGTCTTTTACCTCCAAATATTATTCCATCACGGCGAGGATATCGCCTACGGTCTTGAAGCCCTTGATGACGTCGCCTGTCAGCTTCTTGCCAAACTCGTCGTCCATCATTACTATCAGTGAGAGCTTAGCCATCGAGTCATACTCGTCTACGTCGTCAAGTACGGTGTCCGCTGTCAGTGTGCCCTCATCAAGATCGAGTGTCTCTTCGATCAGTGCGATTTTTTCCTTTTCTGTCATAATTATACTTCCTTTCTATTCATATCATTGAATCAAATGCTCAGCAAGTTGTCAGTCCGCCGTCAACAGGAAGAGTTATTCCCGTTATGAATCTCGCGGCGGGGCTAAGTAAAAATGCCACGGCATTTGCAATATCGGAGGTTTCGGCAATACCGAGATACTGCCTTTTGAGCAGATCCTTGTTGGTTTCGCTATCCTCTCCGTATTTATCGAGATAATGTGTGTAAAGCTCTGTGGCCGTCATAGACGGAGCAACGCTGTTTATGCATATACCCTTGTCGGCAACCTCGCGGGCTATACAGCGCACAGCCGAGTCCATCGCAGATTTAGACGCAGAATAAGCAGTTTTTGATTTATCTCCGCGTATCGAAGCGACAGACGAAATACCGACGATACGCATACCGGGATTAAACCTGCCGCGTCTGCAAAGCTGCCTTACCGTCTCTATAAAGCCGAAGAAATTAACATCAAATACCTGATTGATTTTCTCGGGCTTGGTTTGCTGAAGTGGGAGCGCTGTCCCGAGACCCGCAGAATAAACCATTCCATCCAGAGCGCCGGATTCGGCCACTATATCATTTACGACCTTTTCTATGCCGTCGGTATCCTGCACGTCAAATCTCTTCACGCTGTGGCCCTCTCCCTCAAGCAGAGCCAGCGTTTCCATGAGCTTGTCCTCTCTGCGTGCGGCAAGTATCACCTTGGCGCCCAGCCGGCTGAGAGTAACGGCAGTCTGTTTGCCGATACCCGATGAGGCTCCCACTACCAATATTTTTTTATCTGTTAGATCTACAAGATTATACATTATTGTTTCACCTGTTTCGGAACCTGAATATTGCAGGCGCCGGTCAATTCATAACGGCGAGGATATCGCCTACTGTCTTAAAGCCCTTGATTACGTCGCCTGTCAGCTTTACGCCGAACTCGTCGTCCATCATTACGATAAGCGAGAGCTTAGCCATCGAGTCGTACTCGTCTACATCGTCAAGTACGGTATCAGCCGTAAGTGTGCCCTCGTCAAGGTCGAGTGTTTCTTCGATCAGTGCGATCTTTTCCTGCTCAGTCATTATTGTTTTCCTCCAAATCGTCTAAATTATATCCGTCTTTGAAATACTCACTTGTATGGACAAGCGGCAGAATATCTTTTTTGTTTACGGAAAGCCCGACTGTCGCCCAAGAGAGGCCAACGCCGAAACCGCAGCACAGAGCGTTTATCGACTTGTTTTCTTCTGAATCTCCATAGGTATATACCAGCGTCAGGGGGATCGAAGAAGACGATGTGTTTGCAAATTTATTCATTGAAACGAGCATTTTATCTTCGGAGAAACCGGTTTTTTTAGCAATGCGCTTCATTATCATCAGATTTGCCTGATGAAGCACAAGACAATCGTAATCAGCAGATGTAGTTCCTTTTTTATCCATATAGCTACTGATCTGCTCGGGAGCCTCATTTGTAGCAAAGTTGAATACCTCGATATCATCCATTACGGAATAGTGTATTCTGCCGTCGGGAGATTCGGGATTGCGATACCAACCGTAAGGAGCAATGATTGCTCTAAATCCGCTGCCTTTGGTATTGGACATGAACGAGAGGCTGTCTCCTTCGCTGCGCTCTAAGAGAGTTGCAGTCCCGGAGTCACCGAAGAGCAGCTCACTTGTATGTCCTATTTTCTCTTTTTGCTTATTGCTGAACTCTCTTGCGGAGGTATCGCCCGCAAGCAGCAGTCCGTATCTGGCTGAGGAGGTACTCATCAAACTCGAAAGGATGTTCAGCCCGTATACGAAACCCGAACAGCCTAAGTTCACATCAAATGCAATACAGTTATTGCTCAAACCCAGTCTCATCTGCAAAACACAGGCTGTGGCCGGAATGCGGTAATCGGGCATCTGTGTTACAAACACAAGGACCCCGATATCCTCTCTGTTGATGTTCTTTTCTGTCAGCAACCTTTCTGCAGCCGCGCAGCAGAAATCCGAAGTAGTCTGCTTAAGGGATGCAGAATAACGACCCTCTACGCCGGTTTTCTTTACAAAACGCTTCAAAACCTCTTGGCTTTCGTTTGTGACCTCCATAACGGAGTCCCATTTTTCAGAGACGGCCGCCGCTATACCTATCACCTTGACATTATCAATATTACTGTACATATTATCCTCCTTTATCCCTGCGACATTCCGCCGTCGATCAATACGGTTGTGCCTGTTATGGTTTTTGCGGCATCACTCAACAGAAACGCCGCAGTATTGGCAACCTCGATCGGCTCCGTCACACCCATGTACTGTTTTTCATTTATCTCCTGAACTTCAAACGTATCGGGATATCTGTCTATATAGCCCTGATACATCTTTGTATTGACCCAACAGGGTGTTATTGAATTAACACGAATCTTTTTCTTTTTCAGATCGCAAACCAGACAGCGTATTGCGCCGTCTAGAGCTGCCTTTGATGCGCTGTAGGCAACCTTGGACTGTTTTCCCTGTATGCTTGCCGTAGATGAGATCGCCACTATGCTTCCCTCATCGGCAAATCCGTTTTTCTTAGTGATGCATCTGACAATCTCAATAAATGAGAACAGGTTTGCATCCATAACCTCGATCATGTTTTTTCTTTTTGTCATTTTCAAAGGTCTCATCGGAGCAATTCCCGCGCAGAACGCTACTCCGTTAAAAACACCTTGTTCATCATTTATCTGCTTGATAAAGCCCTCGATGGAGTCGATATCATTCAGATCAAATACATATCTTGCGTGACCTTCTCCCTCGAGACATTCAAAAACGCCCTGAAGTTTTTTTTCATTCCTTCCGCAGATAACTACGTTTGCTCCGAGTCTGCTGAGCTGAACGGCAGTCTCGGAACCGATACCTCCCGTAGCTCCCGTGACAAGAATCCTTTTTCCGGACAGATCCATTGGATTGATCATAGTCGTCTCCTTCTCAAAGCATCTCAGGGGTTATTTTACCCTCTTTATAATAATCGTCGGTCTCGATTATCGGGAATACCTTGTCGAAATCTATAACGGCGTTTGTGACGCCCCACGATAATCCTATACCGAAGCCGCACATCAGCGCGTTCTTCTTGCCCTCGTTCTTGTCGCCGTAAGCGTCGCAGAGCGTAAGCGGTATGGAAATGCCGCCGGTGTTGCCGAAACGGTCGAGAGAGATCGGCACGCTGTCTTTGGGCAGTTTCATCTTTCTTATCAGCTGTTTTATGATGAACTGGTTAGCCTGATGGAATACGAACGCGTCGTAATCCTCGGCGGTAGTTTCTGTCTTTTCAAGATAATCCTTGAGAGCCTGAGGCACGTCTGTGATCGAGAAAGAGAATACCGAGGTGCCGTCCATGAAGATGTCATACAGAGAGCGCTCGATACCGTCGCTGCACATGAACCTCTCGTGGGTGGGCGTCATATCACGGAAGCCTCCCGCGGGCAGTACGATCGCCTTGAAGCGGTCGCCGTCCGAGCGTAGCAGAGTTGTCGTCTTCGCGTCAGCCTGTCTTTCGAGCAGGACAGCCGCGCCTGCGTCGCCGTACATCATAACGATCGACTTATCCTTGGGGTCAACCAGCTTTGAGGCGGTCTCGCCCATAACGAGCAGAGCGTATTTCATATCAGAGCTGTTCATCAGCGACATCGCGGTCTGTATACCGTAGATAAAACCGGAGCAGCCTAAGTTAATCTCCATACAAGAGCAGCTTATCGGCAATCCGAGGCGCTTTTGAACAATGCTCGCGCTTGAGGGTCTGCGGTAATCGGGAGACTGTGTGACCATCAGCATAGCGCCGATCTCGTTCTTATCTATATCGAGCTTTGAGAGAAGGTTCTCAGCCGCCGCTACACCCAGATCGCTCGCGGTCTGCTCGGGCAGAGCCTTATACATAGCCTTGATACCGGTACCGGCAGTGAATTTAGAGGTGACCTCCTCACCGAATACAGGCGTGAAGCTGTCTACCGTAACGTTATTCTTAGGTACGGCGCAGGCGATACCTGCGATACCGATACCGTTGCTTTTAAAAAACGACATAGTATCTACTCCTTCAAAAAGCTGTTGAAATGTCCGGGGAATATCACCGTGCCCGGGGGAACCGCCTTGATACGCGGCTCGCCGAGCTCCTTCCATTGCTTTCGGCTTCCTCCCGGAAGTCTGAGCTCGGTCTCTTTTCCTTCAAGCAGGCTGTCGCCCGAGAAGAAATTCTCATCGTCCAGATATATACCGATACTGCCCTGAGAGTGACCGGGTATCTCATATAATCTGAACACATGACCCTGCCATTCAAATTCTGTTTTATCATTAAAGGTCATATCGGCCTTACAAGTATAATCAGGCTCGGTATCTACGGGCTTGTCCTGCTTTATCCACGACTGAAGCTCACAGAAAACATCGAAGTGCCTTGACTGGTTCTTGACCGTATCGCCGAGGTTGGCGGCGCACGCCTCGCTGCACAAGAGAGGCGCGTTATAAGCCTCTTTCCATGCGTTCACGCCCGAGATGTGGTCATAATGCTCATGCGTGACCATCATCAGGTCTATTGTAAGCCCCTCTCCCTTTGTGATATCTCTGAACGGGTCGATCACTACCGCGTGACCGTTTTCAGAGATGACATACATATTGGATGAGAGAAGATCAGAGCTGTACGCTTTTATTTTCATTATTGCTCTTCACTCAGAGCCTCTAAGGTGCTCTCGAGTGTTTTTATATTCTCAACGCGGCAGATCTTTACACCCTTCAAGGTCTTTTTCACAAGACCCGACAGGGTTTTTCCGGGACCGCACTCGATAAAGGTGTCTATACCGCTGTCGCGCATATTCTCTAATGTTTTGACCCATTGAACGGAACTCATGGCCTGCTTGACGAGCAGCCCGGGGATGTCTGACGCAGAGCCTGCGGGCTCGCCGTTCACATTCATATAAACGGGTATCTCGGGGGCAGAAAAACTCTTGGTCTCAAAAAGCTCGCCGAGCTTTTCTGCGGCGGGCTTCATCATAGCGCAGTGGAACGGAGCGCTGACAGCCAGCTTCATACATCTGAGACCCTTTTCAACTCCGAGAGCGATAGCCTCGTCTACAGCCGCGGCCTCGCCGGATATGACCGTCTGTACGGGGCTGTTGTAGTTCGCCGGTATAACATAACCGCCCTTTACCTGCGCGCAGAGCTCTTCGACCTCATCGGCGGGAGCGCCGATGAACGCTGCCATAGCGCCCTCGCCCGCGGGAACAGCCTCCTGCATGGCGTCGGCTCTGAGCTGGATCATCGGGAACACCTCGTCCATAGGGATAGCTCCCGCAAAGGTAAGCGCGGCGTATTCTCCGAGCGAGAAGCCGGCGACAGCGTCGGGCTCTATCCCGTGCGCCCTCAAAGCCGCAGCAGCAGCCAGATCGGCGGCAAGCACACAGGGCTGAGTGTTATGGGTAAGGTTCAACTCCTCCTGAGTTCCCTCAAAACACAAGGCAGAGATATCTCTGCCGAGAGCCTTTTCAGCCGCGTCAAAAACCTCTTTAGCGGCGGGCTCGGTGTCATATATTTCCTTCATCATGCCGGGGTACTGAGCGCCCTGACCTGAAAACAAAAATGCTGTTTTCATTCTATTTACTCCAATTCCTTCATTCTTTTTGCGGGATTGCCGAGTACTGTAGAGCCGGCTTTAACATTGGTGAATACCACGCTTCCCGCGGCGATCGTGGCGTTATCTCCGACCTTCTTGCCGGGTATGATATATGCGTGGCCGCCTATATTTACCTGCGAGCCTATCTTACAGCATCCGCTTACAGCGGTGCCTGTCATGATGGTGGTATAGTCACCGATAACGTCGTCATGTCCCAGCAGGACTCCCGTATTGAGCAGAACTCCGTCGCCGATGACGCAGTTTACCGAGATTCCGACCTTTCCGTAAATAACGCAGCCACTGCCGATAACAGTATAGGGACCGATAACAGCTCCCGGAGTAATAAGAGTCTCAAACCTTACTCCCTGTTCGGTAAGTCTGCGCTGTATCGCCGCCTTGACTTTAGGGAAACCTATGGTGCAGGTACAAACGCAGTCGTCCTTATGCTCAAGTATCCAGTCGCCCTTACCGAGCCACGGATATCCGTTGATATCTGTACTTTCATCAAAGCCGTCGCCGTCGTCGAGAAATCCGAGCAGGTTATATGTAGGGCTGACTTTATTGATGCGCTCTATTATATGCGCGACCTCTCTTCCGAAGCCGCTCGCGCCGTACAAAACAATGTTTTTCATCTTACATCCCCCTGTACTCGCGTATAAGCGCGAACGCCTCAGCCGCCTTGAAGCCTGATGTTGAACCTCTGAGCTTAGCCAGAGCCTCGACCGCCTCAAGCGAGCGCGGATCGGGGAAATCCCCTAACTGAGATGTAAAGCACGACATAGCGTCGAGCTTCTTTTGCAGATAGTCGGTTATATCAACAAAGGTATTGGGGATAAACATATTTGAAGCGTGAGGTATGTTCCACTCGGTCTCCGAGAGGCACTCATATGAATAAACATACCTCGGAACGTGCTTATATTTAGGTCTTACCGCTACCATGACCGCCTCGGCTACGATAGCGTGATCCTTCTGCATATCGCCGAAATGCGGGATGAACACGATATCGGGTTCGACCCTCTGGATCAGCTCGCCTATCTTGCCGTTCACAATATGACGCGGCTCATTCTCGAGCAGGACACAGGGGAACTGCAGATAGACCGTTTCCTTTATCCCCATCAGCTCATGCGCCGCCTTTGCCTGAGGATATATCATGTGCGGCCAGCCGTTCTCAACGGCTTTTGTATTGTTATATACCGGAGGCTTAGGGCTGGTCACGATACATACCGTGACCTCGGCTCCCTGAGCGATATATCTCGCCATAGTTCCTCCGCATCCCAGAATCTCATCGTCGGGATGGGGCGCGAATACTAAAATCTTCATCTGTTCCTCTTTCCGCGTGATAACACGCTGAAATGTATTTTTCACAGCCTTCCGCATCGCTTTCAGACATTTGTCTGCGGTGTATCAATCCTCTATCCTCTTGCGCTTCGCATCGGATTATTTAAGGTTCAAATCTCTTTCTTCTGGCATTGCCTTTTTTGATATTCTGAAGCCCTTGTATCAGATATCCAAAACCAGGCTTGGGATCTGACCACTGAAAGATCGCGTCCTTTGCGCCCCTGCGGTCGAACCACGAGGGATCGGCTTTGAAGCGGTTCTTTGATTTAAGGAACCAGAGAATATCTATAAAGAAACAGGAAGTCCTGCAGTTATCTTCATAATCAAGCATATCGGTTACGGGATAACCCATCTCGTTTTCAAGGATGAGCTGCGACATATTTATATCGGCAACATAGTCAAGCAGTATGGTTGCGCCGGTTCTGCCATTGATCTCTATGATCTTTGCCTTGTTCTCTCTCGAATCCCAAACCATATCTATATTGGCGTAGCCGTTCCAACCGATCCTGTCGAGCAGCTTCTTGCCGTTTTTGATGATCTCGTCGTCATGCAGAGTCACAGCGAATATACCGAAGCCGCCATCGAGCGGATACCAGCGGGTGTTCTTGCCTACGATAGCCGCCTTGAAATTACCGTCTCTGTCTCTGAAAAAGTCCGCCCTGTACTGGGGTGCGTCGCCCTGCTCGATATATTCCTGACACAAGATAGGCCCGTTTCTATTATCGTAACTGTTGACATAAGCCTCCAGACTCTCTCTGGATTTGATAATGCTGAATCCTACCGAGCCGCCGGCAGTTCTCGGCTTCACAACCAGAGGAAACTGCAGTCCCTTTGCGTCGACCTGCTCTAAAATATTATCTCCGGATACGGTTCGCGGAGCAGGTATGCCCAACTCCTCGCAAGCCTCCATGGTAAGAGCCTTGTCAGAAGCGTACTGCATGATCTCCCAGTAATTTACCGCGATATGAGCGTACTGCTCAAGTTCTCTTTTATTCTTAGATAGATATATCGCGGCTTTATCCCTGAGCGGAATAACGATATCGTACTTATTATCTCTTATCTTATGAGCGGCATATTCATAAAAGTTCTCTTTATCGGGGTTATCTCTGTCAAAAAGTATATTGTGAGTTGTATATTTTGTGAGGTAACCGGGGTTCAGCTTAGAGTGTCCGTAAGCAGTCACCTCGCAGCCCAGCTCAGCGAAACCCTTTGCAATCGGTACCGCCTGACGTCCAGAGACATCGAGTAAGAATACTTTTATGCCCTTATATTTTAAGTTCTTTTCTTTTTTCATATACTTCCTCCGTACTATATCGTGGCTCGATCAACAAGCGACTAATCATCGAGATTATGCTCGGCGCGGACTTTCTTTCTTATTCCTTCATACCGTGAAGCTAATACTTTGTTTACCAATTTATAAGGCGTTCTGATAAATCCTACCGAAAAGAAATTATTTCTCGGATACTTGGTATAACTCGCCTTAACAAAGCCGCGCTTTAAATACATATGGTGAATGATCAAGTTATCCTCTGCGGGAAAGCCGTAAAAGATCTTATAGCCCTTTTCCTCAGCGTCCTTAATACCTCTGTCAAACAACCTGTCGGCGATATGATGCCCTTTACAGTCGGGTGATACCCCGAGCAGCTGCATATAGATGCTGTTTATATGCAAAAACGCTTTGCGTTTACGGGCATATCTGAAGGACATTGTTCCAACCATCTTTTCTCCGTCCATAGCGACATAGCAAATCGTGTTTCTGCTCAACTCTTTCTCGAGCTCTTCAACGGACTGATCTGCAACGCCGTATTTCATGCCCTTTTCCTTATTGCTTCCGTGAGCCGAATGAAGCAGCGACTGGATCTGTTCATAGCTTATATTATCGGGTTTTTCTATTATCACGATATTATCGTTATATTCTTTGCTCATTTAATCCACTCTCTTTCTTTTGCTCATCGCCGACTTGTATCCGCTGACGCTCTCATATATAAAGCCGATCGTAGGTATAGGATCGTCCCATGAGAAGATCGTGTCCTTGATTCTCCATCTGGCGAACCATGAGGGCTTGGACCTGAAACGGTCCTTTGACTTCGCGAACCACAGACAATCAACGAGCAGGCACGAAATCTGCTTGTTATCCTCATACTCGGTCATATCGGTGACAGGATAACCCATAGCGTTTTCGACCATCAGCCTCGCGACGTCGATACCGACTACGAACGACAGCTTGACTATCGCGCTGACCCTCGGGTTTATCTCAAGTATCTTAGCTTTTTTCTCTTTTACGTCCCAGACAAGGTCGAAATTCGCCGTGCCTTCCCAGTTCAGCGCGTCTAAGAGCCTCGTGCAGGAGTCAAGTATCTCATCGTCATGTACTGACACAGCGCATACGGTAGATCCTCCGTCAAGCGGGAACCATCTGGGTTTTTTGAATATAAGCTTTGAGCGTATCACACCGTCGCGGTCTCTGAAGAACTCAGCGCCGTACTGCGGCTGATCGCCCTGTTCGATATATTCCTGCACCAGCAGGGGTCCGTTCGAGTTATCATAACCCTCGAGCAGCTTTTTTAGTCTTTCTTCATCTTTTACTATATTAAATCCGATGGAGCCGACGCCGGTTTTCGGCTTGACTACGACCGGATACGAAAGTCCTTTTTCTCGTATCTCTGTTACGGGATCCTCAGAGTACAAAGTCCGCGGAGCGGGTATGTCGTTTTCCTCACAGATAAGCATGGTTTTCGATTTATCTATGACCTTGCTGAATACATCCCAGTCGTTCACCGCGATTTTAGCGTATTTCAAGAACTCCTCTTTATTCTGTGACAAAAACATCGCGGTCTTGTCGCCCATAGGAACGACCAGATCAAAATCCCCTGACTTTATCAGGCGCGCTCCGAATTCATAAAAATCCTCGCCATAGGGATTGTTCTCATCAAACAGGATCTTTTTATGCTTGAAGCGCGTCATATATCCGGTATCCATTTTGTGTGAGCAATAGACCGTCACCTTGCAGCCCAGCTTATAAAAACCTCTGCACATAGGCAGGGTCTGTCTGCCGCCGGCTCCGAAGATCAAAACAGATATATTATTATAGTTTGGTAAACTTGTTTTACCTTCCATATATACAACCTTCAAATCACTTAACTGTTAATCGCCGTATCTCGGGGTCGATCTCACTGAGCTCCTTCATCTCTTTGAAGTCCTTCTTGCCGAAGGCTACCTGTATAATGGCAACTATCGTGCGCCAAACCAGCTGAGCGTCATATAAGAACGACTGCTTCTCAACATACAGCAGCTCGAGCTCCTTCTTTACCGGCAGCACGACCCTCATATACTCATCGTTGTCGGTATACGTATCGCCGACCAGATAATCGTAAAGGCTCGCGATGCTTGTGAGCCCCGGTCTGACAGCTTTGATCGGCTCATATTTACCGGCGTATATCTTCTTTACGCCTTCGACCGTCATAGGTCTCGGGCCGACGATGCTCATATCACCCTTGATAACGTTTATCAGCTGGGGCAGTTCGTCAAGCTTTAAGCGGCGCATCACCTTACCGAAGGGGAATACGCGGTCCTGATCCGCGACAAACATCTTTTTATCATTGTCTGTCTGATGCATCGACCTGAATTTATAAAAATGGAACGGCTTGCCGTTCAGCCCCGCTCTGTCGGAGTAATAAAGCACCGTGCCCGGACTTGATACCTTAATGCCGATCACGATGATAAGATAGATCGGCGAAAGAATGATCAAAGCCAGCGAGCACAGGACAATATCAAACAACCGTTTAACATATTTTTGATAAAAACTATGCTTTACCTTATACATTTGTTCACCCGTCGTTTTGTTTAGATTATCGTCAGCGATTATCTGAAGCACCTGTGTATGATATCGATGATGATATCCTGCTGCTCAGGCGTCATCTTGTTATCGCTGGGCAGACACACGCCTCTGTTAAAGATATCGGCGCCGACGTCTACCATGCCGCTCTCAGCTATATAAGCGTTGCTTCTCGCTCTTCCGCTGCCGGTAGCTGTTATAAACGGATTGGTTCTGTATATAGGCTGCATATGCATGGGCTTCCAGATAGGTCTGCCCTCAGCGTTGAACGCCGCAAAAGCCTCGAGTATCTCTGTAGGACTGCTCTTGCCGGGCTTGGTCTGATACATGGCCTCTTTCTCGCCTCTTACAGTGGGAGCCATAGCCTCTTTATCGATCATCAGACAAGAGAGCCAGTAGTTAGGCTCAGAGTTCTTGCCGTCATACGGATTCATCTGTACGGGCAGATCCTTGAGACCTTCTTTATATCTCTCGTAGATAGCCTTCTTCTGAGCGCAATGCTCTTTTGCATATGGGAGCTGGCCTCTTACTACGCCGGCAACGATATTGCTCATACGGTAGTTATAGCCGATCTCCTCATGCTGATACCAAGCGGCGTCCTCACGACTCTGAGTAGACCACTTGCGGGCTTTGTTCGCCCATTCCTCGTTATCGGTCAGCAGCATACCGCCGCTGCTGCCGGTGATTATCTTATTACCGTTCCACGAAAGGACGCCGACGTCGCCGAAGCGGCCTGTCTGAGCGCCCTTGTATGTAGCGCAAAAAGACTCGGCGGCGTCCTCGACGATCAAAGCGTTATGCTTGTCCGCGATAGCCTTGATCTCGTCGATCTTTCCGGGTGTGCCGTAAAGATGCGCCACCACTATCAGCCTTACATCGGGATAGATCTCAAACGCCTTTTCGAGCGCCTTCGGGTCCATGTTCCATGTGTCGTACTCCGTATCGATGAATACGGCCTCGCCGCCCTCATATGCGATCGGGTTTACGGTAGCGTCGAAGGTCATATCCGAGGCGAATACCTTTTTGCCCTCGAGAGAGCCGTGACCCGCGCCGGGCTGACCGTACAGCTTCTCTGCACAGAGCTTGACGGCGAGATGCAGAGCCGCTGTACCCGCTGAGAGGGCTACAGCGTACTTGCAGCCTACCATCTCTGCTACTTTATGCTCTATCTCGTTGATATTCGCACCTACGGTGCTGACCCAGTTGGTCTGAATAGCTTCATCGACCCATTTCTGCTCGTCGCCGTGCATGGTGGGACTTGAGAGCCAGATCTTGTTTTCAAAGGGAGTTATCCCTTCAAATCTTTCATCCTGAAGTATTCTCTCAGGTATATTTGCATCAGAGGCGTTTACCGCGTCTTTGACGTTTTTTCTCAGATAACCGTCAAAGCTCACAGCGGAGCGCTTTTGAAAAAACATATATCCTTCCCTCCCAAATAATTAGTTGTGGATGTCATAGGGGCAACTATTTGTCGGTCTTAATGGTTAAGACTTTTTATAATAATAGTAATCAGAGCTGTAATATCCGCGTTTCTTGTAATACTTGCTCTCGGTCGACTTGCCGTTATATACAAATCCGAGGATCTTCGCGTCGGCAAACCTGAGCTGACGGATAGTCTCGTCGATCTTAGAGGTCTCTGACCAGTTATGGCGAACTACAAGGAGATATCCGTCGATAAGCTTTGAGAGGATGATCGCGTCAGAAACGACGGTAACGGGCGGCAGGTCGATGATGATATAATCATATTCCTGTCTGAGCAGATCTATCATCTGAGCCATAACGTCAGATTCAAGAAGTGTAGTCGAATCCGGCGGGATATTACCCGAGGTGATGATATCGAGGTTTCTCTCCTCGATATGCTGTACGGGGATCTCGTCACAGTTGCCCGCGAGATAGTTCGAAAGGCCCTTGTTGGTAGCTATACGCAGCTTAGCCGCGAGGGTAGGCAGACGCATATCTCCGTCGATTACGACTACCTTTTTGTTCAGCTGAGCGAATGATATCGCGAGGTTGATAGATACAGAGCTCTTGCCCTCGCTTCTCTTGGCAGATACAACGCCTATACACTTACAATCGTTACCCGGTAAAGAGAAGGTTACGTTCGTTCTCAGCGTTTTGTACGCTTCCTGTACGGAGAAAGGAGATTTCTTCGAAAGCAGCATGCTTTCGGAATTAAACACTGTATTGATATTGCTCTTCTTAGCCATTGTCCTTTTCCTCCTTTGAGCTGCTTCGTTTATAAGCGTAGCCATAGCTGTAAGCGCCCTTGCCCTGCTTATCTATCTTGGTGAAATCGGGGATGATACCGATGATAGGCATCGAGTAATTCTGCTCAAGGTAGGTCTCGCTTGATAAGGTATCATCGGTGAAGTGTCTGATGATGACGATTATCAATGTGAGCAGCGCGCCCGCTAAAGCGCCGAGCAATGTATATCTCGAGGTATTGGGAGCGTATTTGCCCTTGGGATATTCAGGATGATCGACGATCTTCATCGAGCTTCCCTCTACCATATCCGCCATATAAGTGGGAGCTACCTTTGAGATAGCGTCAGCGAGCATAAACGAAAGATCCTTTGATTTCGAGATAACGCTTATCTCGATAACGCCGGTCTCATCCTTCTCGCTGGTCTTGACCATTGATTTGAGCCTTGAATAAGGATAATCGAGATTTATCGATTCTGCCGCGGCGGTAAGTACCGTATTACTGGTAAGGATAGTTGAATAGGTAGCCGCAAGCTGATGCTGAGCGTTAATATCGGAGTTGGTGATCTGCTGAGAACTCGACTGAACGTTTTTGTTATTTACATACGCGGTGCAGTAGGCGCGGTAGGTGGGCTGGATCACATATTCGGAGAGACCGAACATTATGCCGCCGCATACCAGCGCGACAAGAATGATGACCCACAGTTTTTTAAATATCGCGCGCAGAAGACCTACAACGTCTATCTCTATCTCGCGCGAGGCTTTGTCGTTTACTCTGTTTTCGTTAGTAATTTCCTGCATAAAATCTCCCCATTTTGTTTTTCTGAGTAATAGATAAAAACATATTTGGTCATAAATTAATTCAGGCAGGATCAATAATAGATATGCGCCTGAATATTCTATTATATAATACCTTATTATTGCTCTAAAATCAATAGAATTGGCAAAATATTGACCTGCGCCGTTGGATAAATAGAAGATAAAAACAATAGCTTTTTTGTCTAAAATAATCAAAAACATTCGGCTGTTTACCATATATTTACCTGATGTACAATTTTTGCACATAAAGAATTTACGATGATCAAAAGACGTTTTGCAGAGATCACATCTCAACGCCTTGTATTATTGAACTCGGATATCAAAATGTCTTATCCGTTTACAGCAAGAAAGCGTGCGCCCCACGCGCGCGATTTCGTTTACCCATCTCCTGTGTATGGGTGCTGTGACCCAAATCACAGATTTGGACAGCACCTCAGCTCGTTGCTGCGCAGCAGCAAACTGAGCGGGCATACATATCTTTTTTACTTTACAGGAAACGAGCAGTTTCCTGTAAAGTAAAAAACCGCCTCATTACGAGACGGTTCTGAATATTTATCCGTTGTTGTTTTCGGTGCTTTTGCCGTTGAAATCGGGCACCTTTCCGTCGGCGGCATAATACTCGCTCTTTTCGAATTCCTCATAGCTGCTGCCGCTTTGATATGTATTGCCCTGATAGTATTCCTTATAGTTCCCCAGGAACTCCTGATTGGGCACTATACCGTACCAACCGCCGAACTCGCTGTAGGTATACCACACGCCGCCCTGATAATAATACGGCTTGCCCTCGTAGCTGTAGTAGCCTCTCACGGGAGCGCTCAGTCCGCCGAAGATACCGATCACCATAAGGAGCACGAATATAGCGGCGATAGTTATTATCACAGCCTTTTTTGAAGAACCCTTGCCGGCTTTTTTGACCTCGGCTCCGCAGTTGGGGCATACGGTATCGGTCTTGCTCAGAACAGCTCCGCAATTCTTACATTTCTTTTTCATGGTTACTCCCCTTTCGGCACGGGCATGACCCGTTCAAGCTTTCGGTATATCAACAGATCAACATTCGGAATATTTACACCTATAATAAAGATATCATTTTTCTTTTTATATTTCAATATATATTTTAAATTTTTCTCGGTATTCCGATGATTTTTTCCGCCCGCCCGCGAAAATCTTGACACAGCTTAAAGATTAACGTAAGATTTATACTGATCTCAATTAATATAAAGGTCGTGAGAGCAATGAATTTTGAACCAATAGCGCGTATACACAACGATTTCCCGACTAAATTCGGACTGCCCCGCCAGAGCGGTATGTCCGAGCACCTGATCTCACGAATAATAATGGAGAAGGAATATCAAAACCCCGAGGCATTCAGAGGTATAGAAGCCTTTGGATACCTGTGGCTCATCTGGATATTCGAGCCCATGGGCAAGCGCGAGTGGTCGCCTACCGTCCGCCCGCCGAAGCTCGGCGGCAACAAGCGCATGGGCGTATTCGCCACAAGGTCGCCCAACCGCCCTAATCCCATCGGTCTCACTCGGGTAAAGCTGATATCCGTTGACTTCACAGAGGGCGACGGTCCGGTGCTGACCGTATCGGGAGCCGATCTCATGGACGGCACCGCGATATTGGATATCAAGCCGTATCTCCCCTTTGCCGACAGCGTTCCCGAGGCGACGTCCGGCGCTTACGGTCCCATATACAGCGAACACTTATCTGTCGAGATACCGTCAAAGATAGCGTCGTTATTCGGCGAAGAACGGTTATCAACGCTCAAAGAGGTGCTCTCTCTTGATCCGAGACCCGGATATCAGGACGACCCGCAGCGCGTCTACGGCTTCGCCTACAGCGGCTATGATATCCGCTTTACGGTAAAGGATAAAAACCTCACGGTAACAGAAGCCGTCCCGCTCGAAACGTAGATAAGGAGCAAGCTGCCCCGCCGCAGGGACGACCAAAGCCTCCCTTTCCCAAGGGAGGTGCCCCGACAGGGGCGGAGGGTTATAGCCTCCCTTTTCTAAGGGAGGGGGACCGCGTCAGCGGTGGAAGGTTCCAACCTCTGTCGCTTTGCGAATGTTCCTGCGGAACACGGACGACCAACGGTCGTCCCTACGGCTGGGTAAATTGCTCACGATTACGACGGCTTTATTACTCGATATCATATCTATAAACAAACACGGCGGGAGCGCTCCCGCCGTGTTGTTATATGACCGATCTACTCGATCATTTCATTTTGTTGCCGATGGGGTAGGGGGTCTGAAATTTTGTCACATAACGCTGTATAAAGGTAGCGTCTATGACCGAGACCTCGCCGTCGCCGTCTATATCGCCGAAGAATTCTCTGTCGGTCGTTTTGGTCGGGTCAGAGGGCTCGTCATCCAGAGCGATAAATTTAAAGTTGTTGTCATTAGCGTAGCGCTCAGCCTCGCTGTTTTTATAACCGTATACGGTGAAATCTTTTACCTTCGACTCACCGAAGCCTTCTTTATTGTAATAACCGAAGGCTTTATCATAAATGTCAGTAACTGACGCGGGAATAGTAACACTTGTTAAAGATGTACAATCGTAAAAAGCCATGCTCGCTATAGCTTCGACAGAATCGGGGATAGTTGCACTCGTCAGGCTTGTGCAGCCGTAGAAAGCTTGACTGCCGATACTTGTGATACCGTCCTCGATGACAGCTTCTTTGATTTTCCAGTTCCTCCAAGGAAGTGTTTCACCAGTGCTATAATTACCAATTGCGCCGCTTCCGGATATCGTAAGTTTGCCGTTTATGACTTTCCATGTGCAGTCACCTGTGGTACCTTTTGTACCGATAAAAGTTAAGTAGTTTTTATTCGCATATTCTTCTGCTGCCGAATCCTCATATCCGTAAACTATAAAACCCTTGGTTTTTATATACTCGCCCCAATCTTCAAAAGAGTATCCGAATGCAGCATCACCGATACTCGTGACGGAGTCGGGTATTTTTACGCTCGTCAGGCTTGTGCAGCCTAAAAACGCTTCGTAACCGATACTCGTGACAGAGTTACCAATTTCTACTCTTTTAAGATTTGAACAATTACGAAACGCTCTATCACCGATACTTGTGACGGAGTTGGGAATATCTATGCTCGTCAGGCTTTTGCAGCCCTCAAACGCATAATTACCGATACTCGTGACGGAGTCGGGGATATCTATGCTCGTCAGTCCCCGGCAGTTGTAAAATGCAGAACCACCGATACTTGTGACAGAATCGGGAATATCTACGCTCGTCAGGCTTGAGCAGCCGGAAAACGCAGAACCACCGATATTTGTGACGGAGTTGGGGATATCTATGCTCGTCAGTCCCCGGCAGCCGGAAAACGCAGAACCACCGATACTTGTGACGGAGTTGGGAATCTCAGTATTTTTACACCCGAGAACAAGGGCGTTAGTTTCCGTCTTTATAATCGCATTGCAGTCGTTACGGCTGTCAAATACTGTATTGCTTTCAGCAACTTTTATACTTGTAAGGCTTGAGCAGCCAGAAAATGCAGAAGAACTGATACTCGTGACAGAGTCAGGGATAGTTATGCCTGTAAGTTTTGTGCATTTGAAAAACGCATCATTTCCAATGCTTGTGACAGAGTTGGGGATAGTTATGCTCATAAGGTTTGTACAGTTTGAGAATGTTTCATATTCTATACACGATACAGTGTCGGGGATATCTATGCTCGTGAGGTTTGAGCATCCGTAAAACGCGTTATTTCCGATACTCGATACGGAGTCGGGGATATTAATACTCTTAAGGTTTGTGCAGGCACAAAAAGCCTCAATGCCGATACTTTTGACAGAGTTACCTAACTTTACACTCGTAAGATTTGAACAATTACGAAACGCTCTATCACCGATACTCGTGACCGTATCGGGGATGGTTACCTTTGTAAGGTTTTTGCATTTATAAAACGCGTTCTTACCGATCGTTGTAACGCCCTTTTCTATCACCGCTTCTGTAATATAGTAATATCGCCACGGAGCGTGGTTGTTGACGCTACCATCATAGCTCCCCATCTTGCCGTTGCCCGAGATAGTCAGTACGCCGTTTTCAAGCGTCCATGTGCAGTCGCCGGTGGTGCCGCTTGCTACGGTTTCGCCTGTTTCGGCGATATTCTTCTCATCCGCGTTCGCGGTGAACGGTACAACGACGAGCATGGTCATAAGTACCGCGTAGGCTAATAAGACACATAATGCTTTTTTCATTTTGTTCTCCTCCTTGATGTGGTTAGTATTTATGAGCCTTTCCCTCGGGGGGAAGGCTGAATTGACGATATCGCCTCAGCGGGGAGGCTTTGTTTCTAAATAAAAAGTGTGCAGTCCCAAACGGAACTACACACCGAAAAACGCATAACTCCGTTTGTTGCTACACAAAACCGTCATACCCGAAAAGATGAGAATGCGAAGAAGAGATGCGTTTTTGCCAAAAGACAAAAACCCACCTTTTCGAGATACCATATTCGGTTCGTGTAGCACTTTTATAATATCACAGCGTTTCCTGTTTTACAATCCCCAAATCACTAATTCCGCTCATTTTTTCGGGGAGTTTTTGGCTCCCTATAACGTCAAATCAACTCTCACAGCCCCACGTAAGAAAGCGCGCTTCTCGCGCATTTTCGCATAGCCATCGCTCGTTGACGCACCGCGGCAAACTGAGCGGGCATACAAATCTTTTTTTGCTTTACGGAAACGAGCAGTTTCCTGTAAAGCAAAAAAACGGCACCCCTTTCGGGATGCCGTTTTGCGATGGAGCTGATGACCGGATTTGAACCGGTGACCTCATCCTTACCAAGGATGCGCTCTACCTACTGAGCTACACCAGCGTTTCATAACGCTATAATATAATATCACAACTCAAATCAAATTTCAATACCCATTTTTGACTTTTTTTCTGCTTTTTATTTGCTCCGGCACATAGCACGGGGCGGCCGTTTACTTTTTTGCCGATATTGCGCTCCAATCTTGCAAAGGCGGGATATTTATGATAGAATATAGTTTGGTTAATTATATAATGAAATAATCGGTAAACAGAGAGAAAATCCTGCCCGAAACAACAGGTGATAAAATGTCATTTGATCAGAGTAAGATCCGTAATTTTTCGATAGTCGCCCATATCGACCACGGCAAGTCCACCCTTGCCGACCGAATTCTGGAGCAGACCCAGTCTGTTGCTGTCCGCGATATGGAAGATCAGCTGCTCGACGATATGGAGCTCGAGCGTGAACGCGGCATAACCATCAAGAGCCACGCCGTGACCCTTGAATACAAGGCTGACGACGGCGAGAGCTATCAGTTCAACCTTATAGATACCCCCGGACACGTTGACTTCAACTATGAGGTCAGCCGTTCTCTCGCGGCGTGCGAGGGAGCTATACTGGTCGTCGACGCGTCACAGGGCATCGAGGCTCAGACCCTCGCGAACACCTACCTTGCGGTAGACGCGAGGCTCGAGATAGTGCCGGTCATCAACAAGATCGACCTGCCCTCAGCCGACCCTCAGCGCGTGATAAATGAGATCGAGGATATCATCGGCATCCCCGCCGAGGACGCTCCGCAGGTCAGCGCAAAAGCGGGAATAAACATCCACGCCGTCCTCGAGAAGATCGTCTCGGATGTACCCGCTCCGACCGGAGATATCAACGCTCCGCTCAGGGCTATGATCTTTGACAGTATCTACGACTCCTACAAAGGAGTTATCATATATGTAAGGCTCAAAGAGGGTCAGATCCATGTCGGCGACGAATTCCGTCTCATGGCTACCGGCTCGGTGTTCAACGTAGTTGAGTGCGGCTATATGCGCGCTACCTCGCTCGAGCCCAGAGAGGGCTTATACGCAGGCGAGGTCGGCTATATCACAGCCTCGATAAAGAGCCTCGGCGATGCTCAGGTCGGCGACACCGTCACCCTGACCTCAAATCCCGCCGAGATGCCCCTGCCCGGCTACAGAGCGGTACAGAGCATGGTGTTCTGCGGTATCTATCCCGTTGACGGCGCCCGCTACGGCGACCTGCGCGACGCGCTTGAAAAGCTCAAGCTGAACGACGCTTCATTATCCTTCGAGCCCGAGACCTCTGTCGCGCTGGGCTTCGGCTACCGCTGCGGCTTCCTCGGACTTTTGCATATGGAGATAATCCAAGAGAGGCTCGAGCGCGAGTATAACCTCGACCTCATCACCACAGCCCCCTCGGTAAACTACCGCATAACCCTCACCGACGGCACCGTAGAGATGATATCCAATCCTACAAACTATCCCGATCCCGCCGTTATCGCGATGGCTGAGGAGCCCGTCACCGACGCTCATATCTACTCACCCTCCGATTATGTCGGCAACATCATGGAGCTCTGTCAGGACAGACGCGGCGCCTTCATCGGTATGGACTATATCGACTCCGACCGTGTAGATATCCATTATGAGCTGCCGCTCTCTGAGATAATCTACGACTTCTTTGACACTCTCAAATCGCGCACAAGGGGCTACGCCTCTTTCGACTATGAGTTCAAGGAGTACCGCGAGAGCAAGCTCGTCAAGCTCGATATCATGCTCAACGGCGAAGTCGTAGACGCGCTGTCGTTCATCATCCACGCCGACAAGGCATATCCCAGAGCCAGAAAAATGGCTGAAAAGCTGAAAGAGAATATCCCGCGCCAGCTCTTTGAGATCCCGATACAGGCGTGCATCGGCGGCAAGATAATCGCCCGCGAGACCGTCAAGGCTATGCGCAAGGACGTACTCGCTAAGTGCTACGGCGGCGATATCACCCGTAAGAAAAAGCTGCTCGAGAAACAGAAAGAGGGCAAGAAGCGTATGCGCCAGCTCGGCTCCGTAGAGGTACCTCAGGAGGCGTTCATGGCGGTGCTCAAGCTCGACACCGACTGATATCAGCTCAGCTTATCAACATTAAAACATCATATATCTGTAATTATCCTCTCGGGAGCAGTAAATCTCCCGAGGTTGACAAAAATCCAAGGAGTGAAAAATATGCCCGACGATCAGTCAGGTAGCAAAAAAGAAAAAACCTTTATGGAGCGTCTTTTCGGTCCCAAAGACGCCGAAAGCAAACAGGCTGAGACCGAAGAAGAGATACTCTCTCTCGTTGAAGAGGGTCAGGAGAAGGGGCTTATCGAGGACGAGACCAAGGACATCATCGAGAATGTCTTTGACTTTGACGATACTGTCGCCTATGAGATAATGACCCACCGCAGAGATATGACCACCCTCGAGGACACCGACGATCTTGACACGGTCGTTGAGGTAGCTATCGAATCGGGTCACTCACGAATCCCGGTATACCGAGACGATGTAGACAATATACTCGGTATCCTTTATGTAAAAGATCTCTTAAGATTTGTCGGTAAACCCGCTCCCGCGAACTTCAAGCTCAGCGCCATCCTCAGACCCGCGGTATTCATCCCGCGCACCAAGGACTGCCGCTCGCTGTTCTCTCTGATGAAGAAGAACAAGACCCAGATAGCAATTGTAGTAGACGAATACGGCGGCACAGAGGGCATAATCACCCTTGAGGATCTGATCGAGGATATCCTCGGCAATATCCAGGATGAGTATGATAACGAAGAGGACGAGATCCGCCGTATCTCCGACGGCAAATTCACCGTCGACGGCAGCACCTCGATCGAGGATGTAGAGGAGCTGACAGGTACCGAGCTGAGCGACGACGACAGCGAGACCATCGCCGGCTTTATCCTCAGCAGGCTCGGACGTATCCCCTCTGCCGACGAACAGCCTTCTATTGAGGCGGAGGGTCTCAAATTCACCGCTTCTCATTCAGACGGCAGACGAATACTTGAAGTGCTTATCGAAAAGATCTGATCATCCTGAATTATTAAATTATAATTATAACAGTTGATTTTTTATTCAGGTTTGATATAATTAGTAATGTTCGGGGATATAACTCCCTCATTATCCTAATAATTCACAACATTTCGGAGGATCAAAATGAAAAGATTATTTGCAATTATTCTTGCAGTCGCTATGATCTGCGCGCTCTTATGCGCCTGCGGCGGCAATTCAGGCTCCGCGAACGGTAAGGTCACCACGACCGTAAACTCAAAGTATGACGACGGCTACGCTAACAAGTACGCTTCTTCAAGCTCGGTCAACAGCGACGGCAACACCGTATATGAATTTACCGACAGCCAGTACAAAAGCTATCAGGAAAACCACAAGAATACGGTATCAAGCGATATACAGAACGAATTGGTCGCGAAGCATGACAAGAGCTACGGTCAGTATGTATTCATCGACGAAGACGCCAAGTCGGTAATGGTAGGCCTCAACGAGGGCGACTACGATGAGGCTACAGCCGCTGATGAGGCTAAGATCGCCGCCGACTACGGCTTCAAGTATTTCCAGAGCCTGCAAAACCCCGTCCAGTCGATCAAGGTCGTTTTCTGTAACGCCGGCGACCGCAGCAAGGTCTACGGTTCATTCGACTTCACAGCTGAATAATCTATAATTTTATATAATGACACCTACGGTACATAAAAGTTACCTTAGGTGTTATTTTTATGTTAAATTATAAATAATGATTGTAATATTCTGTAATTCATTATATAATGTAATTTAGCTTTTACCATTATTTTTATAATAACATAAGGGTTCATGATAATATGTATAAAACAAACAGCAAAAATAAAATGGATGGAATACTGCTGCTGTCAGAGCTTAAAAGCAGCTCGACAAAAGCAGTTTTCTTTGATCCTCAGTATCGAGGCGTTCTTGATAAGCTATCTTACGGCAATGAGGGAAAAAGCAGAGGAAAACTCAGGAGCGCTTTACCGCAAATGTCAGAAGATACTATAAAATCATTCCTCGTAGAAATAGAAAGAGTATTATCACCCAGTGGTTATTTATTTTTATGGGTAGATAAATTTCATCTTTGCGAGGGTATATCTGCTTGGTTTGCCGATATCCCGACAATGGAAATTGTTGATCTGATAACATGGAATAAACTCAAGATGGGCATGGGATATAGAACCCGAAGAAAAAGTGAATATTTAGTTATTCTGCAAAAGGTTCCGAAATTAGCAAAAGCAACTTGGAAAATACATAATATTCCGGATGTTTGGGATGAGAAGGTCAATAAAAATCATGCGCACAGTAAACCCATAGAACTTCAAAAGATGCTTATCCAAGCTGTAACAGACATAGGAGATACTGTAGTAGATCCCGCTGCAGGGGGATACTCTGTATTAGACGCCTGCTTACAAACAGAAAGGCAGTTCATTGGTTGTGATATAGAAACGGAGGAATAATATGAAGATCCGAGATGCAAAAGGAAGAACTGACGGTAACTCCGGATATACAAGAGCTTTGGGCAATGATGAGTTGGGTCGGCTTGTTTCAAGAGTACAATCTACAGTAATCAGCAACGGAACGGAATTAGAGCGAATTATTGTTTCACTGACTAACCCCATCCATGACTTGGATTTATTTATTAATAATGTCACAGACGGCGAACAAGAGAACGGTGTGTATTTATGTCAAAAGAAAGTGCTTAAAAAAAGCAGCTATGCTATCAGAGATATTGAGCCGGATTTATTGATTTTTATAGTTGATAGACGTCGAATTTGTAAAGTTATTGAATTAAAAGACGGCGATAATTTTGATACCAAAAAATCAGAATCCGAGAAAGAACATCTTGAGCAATTTGCAAGACTATTCGGCTCAAGAATACCTTTTGTTACAGAATACTATATTTGTTCTTTCAATCAAGAGAATAAAGAGATGATTTACACTGGCTTTAAAGGCAGGTTTGATCTTGAACATATAATGACCGGCAGAGAACTATGTGAGATCTTACATATCGATTACGACGAAATTGTCAGCTCACGCAATGAAGATATGAGAGATAACTTTGATTACTTTATAAACGAATTAGTTAATATACCCGAAGTCCGAGAAAAAATAGAAGAATTATTATAATATCCCTTTATTATAACACCAAAAAAGCCTTCTCCGATCATGAGAAGGCTTTCGTTTCACGTTTATTCTGTTATCAGAAGCCGATATCCTCGGGGGATTCCTCAGAGATATCTTCTTTTTTCTCTTCGATAGCTTCCTGAGCCGCCTCCGCCGCTTCAACGGTCTCTGCTTCGATCTCGGCTGCCTTTTCCTGCTCGGCGGCGATCAGATCTTCGAGATCGGCGTTAACAGCGGGATCAAAGCGCTCTCTTACGCCCTCGGCGGCGTCGAACGCCTTATCCTTTAAGTCATTCGCGGTCATCTTGGCTTTTTCACCAAGATCCGCGGCTGTAGCCTTGGCCTTCTCTGCGGTATTCGCCGCAAAATCCTTAGCCTTGTCTATAGCCTCCGTGCTCTTGTCTTTTGCCGACTTAGCGGTCGCGGCGGCTTTCTCGGATACAGCCTTAGCCAGCTTCTCGGCGTTCTCGGAGCGGACCTTAGTATCGTTCTGTATATTCAGCAGCTCAACATATTTGAGAGAAGCCTTGCTGATGCGGTCGTTGGCGCTGTCTATAACCGCGCAGATAGCCTCGTTCTCGGCAGTAGTATTCTCGCGCATATTCTCATAGAAATAACGTCCCAGCTCTATAAAAGCCTGATCACGTGTAGCTGTGTCTGACTTTATCAGACACTTTATTTCATTGAGCTGTACTCTGAGGCGGTTCTTCTCCGCTATAGACGCAGCAAACTCGGAGAATGTCTCGCCTACAAATCCCAAACCCGATTTGATGTTGTTAGAAATATCCATGATCATACCTCCGTATATTATATTCGTATTTATTATCGCACTTATCAGCGAGAAAATCAATATTTATTTATAATTGATTGAGAAATAATTTACATTTTTATTGAAATATGATAGAATAGTATGGTAAATTGTTTTTTCTGATTTCAAGAGGGAATATTATGTCAAATGTGATTTCAAAAGAGATCGTGTGTCCTAAGTGCGGTCAAAAGTCGAGCGCTCATCTTTACATCAGCATAAACGCCACCAACGACCCGCAGTTCAAGACCGAGCTGCTCTCGGGCAGGCTGATGAAATCCAAATGCTCCGGCTGCGGTCACGAGTTCCAGTACAGATATCCGATGCTCTATAATGATATGAAACGCAGGTTCATGGTATACATGATACCTCAGATCGATCGTTTTCAGCTTGAGGACAGATCCCTCGAGGATGACTACCGCAATCTCAAGGGTATCAAAAAACGCATAACCGCCGACTTCAACTCCTTCAAAGAGAAGATATTTATCTTTGAGTCGGGTCTCGACGATATGGCGGTCGAGCTTACCAAATACGCTATCAGCGAGATGGTAGCCAGGAAACAGAACCTCGGCAGGGTCTCAGAGGGCTATCTTACAATGTACAATCGTGAGGAAAACACGATCGGCTTCACCTTTTTTATAGGTGAGAACAGCGAACCCTTCGTTCAGTCCGCGAGGCTCGAGATATACCGCAAAAGCATGAAGATAGTGACCGCCATCTGCGGCAACGACAAGAAGCTCAGCGGATTTATTAAGATAGACCGAGAGTGGGCAGAGAACACCCTCTTCCGCTATAAGCGCGTGATACACGGAACATGATTTTCACCGTAACGGTACATACGTATCGCTGCGGTTTTTACTTTACCGGAAACTGCTCGTTTGAGTAAAGCAAAAAAGATTTGTATACCCTCAGAAAAAAGCCGCCCTTTCGAGCGGCTTTTCCTGTTGAAATGATGAATTATTGATTATATATAATAGTATTGATCCTAATTGTTTTAAGTAGTTTTGTTTTGTTGATACGAAAGTCCGTATCCGTCAGGCAAGAGCTCTGTCTGTATCTGCAATACGATACAACAGGTTTTCGCCTTCTTTTGTTACCATAGTAATCTGCAGTCTCGGCAGCAGCTCGCTGAGGGTCAGGACGAAACCGTTCGGACGGTTATCCGGCAGACCCGTTATCAGGTGCCGCGCGTTGATCTTGCGTGCGAAGCCGGCCGCGCATTGAGGCGCTTTATCGCTAAATAACAATGTCATGTCCGCGCCGAGATCCTTAGCGGTACGGTAGAGATATTCTATCTCGTCAGAAAAGTACGACAGATCTCTCACCGGCGGATGTACGCACAATACGTGCAGCTCCGCGCCCAGCTCGACCGCTTGTTCAAAGCCTGCTTCGATCAGCCTGTCGCTGTCATACTGTCCTGTTACGCATACTAACACAGACGGCTTCTTTACGGCGCTCATTTTGTCACCTCCCTTGTCTTATCTGATGGTACTATCATAACACGCATATGTGACGAAAAGTGTAAAACCGTGTGAATAATATGTGAATGTTTTGTAAATACAAAAATCCGATTATTTGGAACGCTCGCAAAATTTTATTACATATTAATTCATCAGAAAGAAAAGAGGACGATCCGCGGATCGTCCCCAATATAATACTCAATATCACGGCTTTTTTCTGCAAAAACCGGTCATACAGCAGTTTTCACAGTCTGCCTTTCTCGCGGTACATACAGCCCTGCCGTGCAGAACGAGCCTGTGACAAAAGTCGTTGCTCTCATCTGACGGCAAAAGCCTTCTGAGTATCAACTCTATCTTTTTCTGATCGGTCTCATCATGCAGACCGAGCCTGCGTGTTATGCGGATACAATGAGTATCCACGACCACCGCGCCCGGCATATGAAAGATATCGCCCATCACGAGATTAGCGGTTTTTCTGCCGATACCCGGCAGGGCGATCAGTTCGTCAAGGGTCGAAGGCACCTCACCGTCGTATTTGTCGCATAGCACGCGCGCCATTGCAACGATATCCTTGCTCTTTGTCTTATACAGACCGCATGACCTTATATAATCAGAAACTTCCTCAGGCGTGCTCTCCGCAAAATCCCGAGCGCAGGTATACCGCTCAAACAACGCGGGAGTGACCATGTTCACCCGAGCGTCCGTACACTGAGCCGATAATCTTGTGGCGACCAGACACTGTAAAGGATCCGTATACTCCAGTGAACATATCGAGTCGGGATATTCATTTTTCAGCGCCTCCACAGCCATCAAGGCAATTTGTTTCTTGGTCATAATATCAGCCCTTGTCTTAAATATAGACCAAATATAACATATTATTTCTTTGTTTTCAAGGTTTGCTCACTGTTGCGCTTTGAATAAACCATGTTCCGGTTCTGCCGAGTGCGTGATACCGTCCTTTCTTTCCCACAACAGTGTCGATTTTTCGATCAGCTTCTCATAATCCCTTGTAGGCTCATAGAACTGCCTTATGTCGCCGGATATCAGCCTTAGTTCATTGATATAGTCACCATCTCTGTCATTAAGCGTCCATATGGACAACTCGTGCCATGAATCATCATTTTCATTACCGAACAGATTGCCCCAAGCCGTGGTATACAGCTCGATATACATTTCTTCTTCTCCGGTGTTAGCGTCTCTGGTGGCTACTAACTCATGTCCGTCATATCTTCCCTTATATCTCAGGAACAGACAATCCTCTCCGCCTTCCTCACGAACAACGGCCCTGAACCTGCTTTCATCGTATTCAACAGGTATCTTGACCAGCCTCATACCCGCGATTATCATGCTGATTATCACAGCTCCGACTACCACCGAAAGGAAAATGGTAATTATCCTCTTGGTACGAAGTTTTTTCTTCGCAGCTACGACCGCATGTTTCTCAGCTTCAGCAGCTTGTGTTTCGATATCTGTCCTTATATCACTTCGTATATCCGATAATCTTTGCGAACACTCACGGCATCCTGATAAATGCTCATTTACAATCTTGCGAGTATCCTCACTGACAACATCATCAGCATACAGCGGCAGTATATCATTTATAACATTACAGCTAATTTTATCCATCATTATTCTCCGTTTCTTTGATTATCATCATCTTGGCTCGGTAGTAGGTTACCCTCGCCCATCCGGCACTTTTTCCGAACAGCTTTCCTATATTCTCAAAGCTAAGCTCACCGAACACTCTCAAGCTGAATACTTCTTTATACGGCTCCCGCAACTTATGCAGTATCTCATAAAGCTTCAACGCGCTCTCGCGGTCAGACAGCTTGTCCCCGATATCGGATTCATATATTATATCTTTCTCTAATTGTATATTCTTTCTGTTCTTTCTCAGATAAGATATATAATTGTTTTTTGCAATTGTAAAAAGCCACGCTCTGATATCTTTTTTGCCGTCAAATCTTTCAATATTTTTCAGAGCCTTATAAAAAGTCTCCTGCGCAATATCCTCGCACAAATTCGTATCTGCGCATAAACTGCACAGATAATAATACACTTCCCTGAAGTATTCTTTATATATCTCTTCAAATTCCACCATCCGACCTCCTTTCACCTTAATAACGCACAAATAAACATAACGTTACAATAATATACAAGAAAGCGCTCCTTGCGCGCATTTCGCATCGCCATCGCTCTTTACCGCACAGCGGCAAACTGAGCGGGCATACAAATCTTTTTTATTGCTACTTAGTATTACTTTACGGAAACAAGCAGTTTCCTGTAAAGTAAAAAACAACAGCGCGGTATCACTACCGCGCCGCTGTTTTATGGCAACTTAATTAATTATCAAATCAAAGGGAACACCCTGAAAACTGAACAAAGTGAGAGACAAAGGAGAGTAAGATGGGTAGACCAAAGAAATGTGGTCAAGCCCTCGACCTATTAGTACTGCCAAGCTAAACACGTCACCGTGCGTACACACGCAGCCTATCAACCTCGTAGTCTACAAGGGGTCTTACTCGCATAAAGCGATGGGATATCTAATCTTGGAGTCGGCTTCACGCTTAGATGCTTTCAGCGTTTATCCGATCCGTACATAGCTGCCCAGCTGTGCCACTGGCGTGACAACTGGTGCACCAGAGGTACGTCCATCCCGGTCCTCTCGTACTAAGGACAGAGCTCCTCAAATATCCTGCGCCCACGACAGATAGGGACCGAACTGTCTCGCGACGTTCTGAACCCAGCTCGCGTACCACTTTAATCGGCGAACAGCCGAACCCTTGGGACCGAATTCAGCCCCAGGATGTGATGAGCCGACATCGAGGTGCCAAACCTCCCCGTCGATGTGGACTCTTGGGGGAGATCAGCCTGTTATCCCCAGGGTAGCTTTTATCCGTTGAGCGACGGCATTTCCATTCACATACCGCCGGATCACTAACTCCAACTTTCGTTACTGCTCGGGCCGTCACCCTCGCAGTTAGGCTGGCTTATGCGTTTACACTCAGGGGCACGGTTTCCGTCCGTGCTGAGCCAACCTTTGAGCGCCTCCGTTACTTTTTCGGAGGCGACCGCCCCAGTCAAACTGCCCACCTGACAATGTCCCCTGACCGG
This sequence comes from uncultured Clostridia bacterium, assembly GCA_946183365.1. Classification (GTDB taxonomy): domain Bacteria; phylum Bacillota; class Clostridia; order Oscillospirales; family Acutalibacteraceae; genus Ruminococcoides. The sequence goes on along the minus strand of CAMHAH010000002.1, from coordinate 225 downwards.
ATTCACGGCCACAGGTTAGAATTCCAGCAATCTAAGAGCGGTATCCCAAGGTCGACTCCCCGTAAGCTGACGCCTACGGTTCCAAGTCTCCCGCCTATCCTGTACATAAATTACCGAAACCCAATATCAAGCTGCAGTAAAGCTCCATGGGGTCTTTCCGTCTTGTCGCAGGTAACCGGCATCTTCACCGGTACTACAATTTCGCCGGGCGGGTAGTTGAGACAG
>CAMHAH010000001.1 GCA_946183365.1 uncultured Clostridia bacterium | reverse complement strand
AGGCTACCGAGCCTGCAACACAGGCTACCGAGCCTGCAACACAGGCTACCGAGCCCGCAACACAGGCTACCGAGCCCGCAACACAGGCTACTGAGCCCGCAACACAGGCTACTGAGCCCGCAACACAGGCTACTGAGCCCGCTCCTGAAAAGGCTACTGTAAAGATTTACGATGTATTCGGCAATGTTGCTGAAGAAAGAGAATTCAACGTCGGTGAAGAGTTCACAGTTTACACAACTCTGAACGCTAACGATATCAACGGCGGTAAGATCGGCGCTCTCAGCGGTCAGCAGACCTACACTGATTCAGTCGTAGCTCTCACTGACAAGTTCAACTCTGAGGACGGCATGGTTGAGGATCTCAACGCTATGTTCCCGATCACTAAGGACAACTCAATGGCTAACGCCGCTGAGTCCGGCACTATCTACTTCAATGCTACTACACCTTACATTGATAATCCGTTCATGTTCGATCAGGATACATGTAAGCTGATCGTTACCAACTATAAGGTAACAGCTCCCGGCACTGCCGAGATCAAGACAACTCTGAAGAAGCTTGCTAAGGCTGACGAAGAGCTCACTCCCATTATCAATAAGGGCGAGATCTTAGACAACAACCTCAAGGGCAACGCTTACTTCGATAACCCCGGCGATCCCACTGAGCCCGTTACACAGGCAACTGAGGGTACAGAGCCCGCAACACAGGCTACTGAGGGTACAGAGCCCGCAACACAAGCTACCGAGGGTACAGAGCCCGCAACACAGGCTACCGAGGGTACAGAGCCCGCAACACAGGCAACTGAGGGTACAGAACCCGCAACACAGGCTACTGAAGGTACAGAGCCCGCAACACAGGCTACTGAGGCTCCTCAGACAGCTACAGTTAAGATCTATAGCTTCAACAGCGATACACCCGAGGAGAAGACATTCAATGTCGGCGACACATTCAAGGTTTACACAATCCTTAACGCTAAGGATGTAAACGATGGTGAGTTCGCTTCCGTTGACGCTTCTCAGGAATACACAGACAGCATCCTTGCCCTTGATAAGTCCGTAGCTGAGAAGGATATGTTCCCGATCCTTGCTGACGGCAACATCATCGTTAATACAGATCAGGACGGCAAGATCCTGTACAACGCTTCTGCTCCTGAGCTTGATAAGGCATTCGTATTCGACAGTGACGACGATATCATGATCGTTACTACTTATACAGTAACCGCTCCCGGTGAGGCAGAGGTCAGAAACCACATCAAGAACCTCGCTGCAGCAGATATCGACCTCACAAGAGTAGTTAAGGACGATGAGCCTGCAGACGGCGTAGTTCTCGATCAGATCACAACCTTCACAGAGCCTGTACCTGCTACAGAGCCCGGCAGTGAGCCCGGTTCAGAGCCCGGCAGTGAGCCCGGTTCAGAGCCCGGCAGTGAGCCCGGAACAGAACCCGGCACCGAGCCCGGAACAGAACCCGGCACTGAGCCCGGTACAGAACCCGGAACCGAACCCGGTACTGAGCCCGGCACCGAGCCCGGAACAGAGCCCGGCACTGAGCCTCCGCTCGATCCCGAGAAGATCTATGTAAACGCTGACGGCAAGATCTATGAGGTCGTTAAGGGCGGCACATATGAGTATTGCTACTATCTCGTTACCAACGATAAGCTCGCAGGTATCGACGCTATCACAACATGGGATACACCTGAGCTCATCATGGGTGAGTACGCTTATCCGCAGCTTGCTAATGTAATCGATAATACATTTGCTGATGCTGACGGCAATACAAACCAGCTCCACTTCACCTATGCATCCGCTAACGGCGCTGACTTCAGCGATCCCGACAGCAAGCTCGTTACAATCTCCTTCACGATCAAGGATGACGCTAAGCCCGGTATCTATCGTATCTTCACAAACGTACGCACCGTAGCTGACGCTGACGAAGAGAGAATCATCTTCAACGGCACAGATGTCAAGGTTGATGGCCTTACCAAGAGAGAGGGCTACATCAACGGTACATACATCCGTGATGATAAGACCGAGTATAAGGTAAACGACGGCGTTCATACAATCGGCGACGGTGAGGATATCCTCTTCACAGTAAACGGCGCTAAGGATGACGAGTATACATTCGCTAAGTTCAGAGCTCTCTATATCGACGGCCAGCTCGTTGCTTACACAAGCTACGACACAGAGTCCGGCTCACTGAAGCTTACACTCAAGGCTGACTATATGGATACTCTCTCAGTCGGCGATCACGCTATGAGATATGTATTCTCTGACGGTGAGGCTAACGGTACACTGACCATCAAGGCTAAGGAAGATAGCAGCGAGTCTTCAACTCAGGCGCCCACAAAGGGTTCATCTACAACTGACCAGAAGACCAACAACAACAGCTCCGCAGTTAAGACCGGTTCACCCGCAACTGCATTAGTATTCGTTGTTATCCTCCTCATGGCTGCAGGTATCATCATCTTCACAAAGAAGAGAAGAGAAGACTGATAAATAATTATCGGCACTCGTAACCTAATGAGTTTTGCCCCCCTCATATCGAGGGGGGCTTTGCTTGTATAATACGGGTTGATTATTATGGATTTTTCAATCCGGAAACACGTTATTAACAATTTATTTATTGAATTATGCCTTTCGATGTATTATAATAAGTCTGAACCAAAAAAATTGCGTAAATATATGATTTGCGCTTGTCTGAAAGGATTGATTACTATGAAGAGATTAGTTTCTGTTCTGTGTGTTCTCATGCTCATAGTCGGCATGATCGCTGTATGCGGCGTAAGTACATCCGCTGCAGAGTCAGCCAAGACTACTTTGGACGTAAAAAAAGGCGATGAAGTCACCTATAAACTTACGCTCAGCGATGTTCCTACTCCCGTAATAGGTCTCGACTTTTCTTTCTATTATGATTCTTCTTTGTTTGAGGTCGTTTCTGTAGCCGATTATACAGGATCGACAGATGAGGGAGACTGGAAATACATGATGAACCCCGATCTCGACGGCGAGGTAATCGGTAATTTCTCTAATTATCCGAAGAACCTTGATTTCTCAACCGCTCATGACTTCTTGACAGTCAATATGAAGGCGATCGGAGACGGCACGGGACATCTCTCATATTTCGTCCGCTATATGTATGATGATTCTCTCTTCCCTCCCGAGGGTGAGACCGTTACTCAGGAACAGATGCGCAAGCGCACTCAGGACGCGCAGATCAGCACTTATAAATTCACCTGTGACGTTACAAAGAACGGCGAGCTTGTAATAGAGAAGGCTGAGCCCGAGCTCAATATCGAAGAGACACAGAAAACCGGCGTGTTTGTCAACTCTGTTACAGGCGACAGCAAGGACGCTGATCCCGACAACCCTAAGACTGTAGCTAAGCCCGAGGCCCTTGTCAGCGGCGGATCGGGTTCAGGCTCTGATAACGGTTCAGGATCCGGCTCCGGTTCCGGCTCAGGTTCGGGTTCTGATTCAAATAACGGCGCTGCAGCTGACGCAAAGAGCGCAGACGCTGCCGCCGCTAACGCGGAGGATCCTCAGAACTCTCAGCTCGGTACCGACGCTCAGGGCAACTATATCTTAGCTACCGACGCAGAGGGTAATGTTACAGCTACATCAGATACAGCTCCCGCGAAGTCCGGCGTAAGCTCAGCGTGGATCTGGATCGTAATAATCCTGCTTGTCGTAGCAGGCGGCGGCGCGGGTATATTCTATTCTATGAACAAGAAAAAGGCAGCCGCAAACGCTGATAATACCGCAAAGGACGCAGTAAAAGACGCAGCTAAGGACGAGACTAAGGACACGACCGAGAATAAATAATCAACCGACGGAGGCTGACTCACTGAGCCGGCCTCCTTTTACCTTTAGGGCATGATGATCACAGCTAACTCAGGTTGCCGCAGCAACAGCGCGCGTGATCCGAAATGAGCTAAAACTATAAAGAATAAAGGTTTTATCAGGAGGAAGAAATGAAAAGAGCGGTTTCAGTCATTATTGCTGTATTTATCCTTGTGATGTTACTTATGTCTGTATCCGTAAGCGCCGAACAGACCGAGACTGGTTATATCTATTTTCAGGTCTCGACCGAGGGCTCTGTGGCGTGGAACAATTTCAAAATGGTATACTGCCATATGTGGAGCAGAGCGGGCGGCGATGTTTACGGCTGGCAGGATAAGAATGAGCGATGTGAGGATCTGAACAACGGCTACTGGCGTTATGATATCAGCGGTATAGATTTTGACAAAGACGGCGAATACTCGCTTATATTCTCTAACGAAAACGGTATGCAGACCTATAACCTCAATATCACATCTTCATGTATCGGAGATATCGCTTATTGTAAGGGCGACACCTGTGTGAACCCAGTAGACGGCGAGAAGAGCTGTGCCGTTGCCCGATGGAAGAACAACGGAGATAAGGTGTACCCCGCTATTGAGATCGATTCAAACGGCAAGACGCTCAACCCCGATGAGGCTGACGCTCAGACTATCGAGACAAAATGGGGAGAGGGGAATGGGTCAAGCTATGAGCTGACCGAGCTCAACGTCGTTTCAAAGACCGATGAAACAAAAGCTGAGAGCATAAAAGAATCTTTGACCGTAGAACAGGTGGCGGATAAAGAGGACGGTATAAATCTCACCGCCGCTACTACGTGGATCATTATAGTGTCAGCGGTTTGCATCATCGCTGTTATAATTCTTACCGTCATCCTCGCTAAGAGAAACAAGGACAACAAATAAGAGAAAATCATTATGCTAAAATAAGTATCTCGCTGACGTTCGGTCAAGTTATACAATCCCTCCGTCACCGTTCGGTGACAGCTCCCTTTACCGAAAGGAGCCTTGGGTTATCTTAATGATAATTAAAAAAAGAGGAGCTTTTGATTTATTGTTCTAAATATGAAAAATTTGGTTATATGCCCAAATATGTTCAAAAAAATTGTTGATATTGTATCAAAGCTAAAATCTATTTTTGTTTACTTTTGTAGAGCTAAATAATGAAAAAATATTGAAAAATAATTAGTTTTGAGTTATAATATATGATACTAAGGAAGAGTGTACACAGCATGATCTGCTGTCGCTTGCAAAAACGGACCCATGACGGTTATCTCTGTGTATGATCATTCTGATTAATTAGTAATTTGATTACGGAGGAGATTATTATGTTCAAGAAAATTTTCTGCCTTGCTCTCGCAGTCGTTATGATCATGAGCGTAGCAGCAGTAGGCTTCTCTGCCGCTCAGGTAGAGATCGCTGATGTAGCGGCAGACGCTGACGCAGCCGTAACAGGCGCTGACGCTGACGTTGCAACCACAGGCGCTGAGGCTGACGCAGCCTCTACAGGCGCAGTTGATAAGTCAAAATGCCTGAACTATGACAACTCAAAGACCAATTGGGCAGGTCCTATCCTGTTCTATATCTATGAGCCCGGTGAAGGCGAGCTCAAGCCCTGGGGTTCCAAGAACCTCGCAGGTGTTGACAACGGTGACGGCACATGGTCATTTGATCCCAGCAGCCTGGGTCTTGAGAGCGGTAAGCAGTATGGTCTTATCATGAACGATAAGGCTTCTAACGCTCAGACTTATGACCTTCTCTTTGATTTATCTTGCCTCGGTGATACAGTTTATGTAACAGGCAACAAGATCGAGAACCCGACCGACTCCAACAAGACCGGTGACGAGACCAGATGGACAAACAACACCAACTTCGGTCCTGCTCTTGTTGTTACCTCTATCGGTAACGTTGTAGGTGAGACTTGCCCCTCTAACACAACTCCCTACAAGATGATGGTAGACTTTTTGAAGAACACTCTTGATAACGCTCGTACCTATTCCAAGAAGGACGATCAGACCCTGCTTGATGATACAGGTAAGGGCCTCAAGCTCACAAAGGATGAGGTTGCCAAGGCTGTTGAGGAAGCAGGCGTAAAGGTAGAGTGGACTGCCGATAAGTCTTCTCTCTCAGGCGGTTCATCAGATAGCGGCAACAATGATACAACAACTACTACTACAAGCAACAATAACACCACATCTACAAGCACAACTAAGACCGGTTCCGCATCTGATACTAAGACAGGTCAGACCGAGAACGTTCTCTTCATTATGCTCGGCGTAATGGTAGTTGCCGCAGGCGTTATCTTCTTCGCTCGCAAGAGAGACCGCGCTTAATCTCCTTTGATTAAGTAATAATTTAACATATTGGCTCCGTCATACGGCGGAGCCTTTTTGCGTATATAGTAAACTACTTTTGAGACCGATAAACATCGTCTTGCGGCATGGGGATTTAGTATAAATATCCGCCTGTGACACGGTCTGATAATTATTCCTTGCATAATTGCATAAAATGATGTATAATTACGTTAACTGTGTGAAGGGAGTGAATTCGCTGTGGCAAAAAAGAGCCGTAAAGATAAGGCCAGAGAGAGAGCTCAGGCAAGCGCTGAGCGCAAAGCCAAGGCAAAGGCGAGAGCTCAGGCTAACGCTGAGCGAAAGGCTAAGAATGACGCCGCGAACGAAGAACTCCTCAATGAGGTGATGGCTGAGGTCAATGATTCTCCCGCCTCGCCCGAGAACCCTAAGGGTAAGAACAAGATCTTAAAACGAGTCGGGCTTATCCTGTTTATCGCTCTCAACGCCGCAGTTATATGGTACACAGCCTCGCTTGAATTCTCGGGAAAAGCTCCGCCTCCCGAAAAATTCAGATTTACGAATATACTCTTCCTGCTCGGCGGTATCATGTGTCTCGTGATCGTGCTCGCGTGCGAGACCGTCAAGTATATGTTGATGATGAGACACCTCGGTGAGAAGGTAAGCGTGAGACATGCGTTCTCTACCGCGGCACTCGGTAAATATTATGACTGTATAACGCCCTCGGGCGCGGGTGGTCAGCCGTTCCAGATATATTATCTTCATTCAAACAACTACAGCGTAGGCGCTGCCTCGGCAATGCCGCTGAGCGGCTTCTTTACCATGCAGTTCGGTTTTGTTATATTGTGCGTCGTCGCTTTCATATTCGGAAACAGTATAATAAACTCAACGGGATTAACGGGTATCAAGATCACGGCATATGTAGGCGCTGTGGCATATACCGTAGTGCCCGTTATGATAATCATCTCGGGAGTTGCTCCCAAAATAGCTATGAAGATCGTTGCCGGTGTAGTGCGCTTCGGAGCTAAGCTCCATATCGTGAAGAACCCTAATCACACGATAATGAAGTCTATACGCTCGCTGAGGAACTACAGCGACAATATAAAGAAGATCACAAAGGATAAGGCTCTGCTGATAAAGCTGCTGGTGCTGTCGACCCTGTTCCAGCTCGCGATGTGCAGTATGCCGTTCTTTGTCGTGCGTACCTTTGACGGAAAGTTAGGCTATTTTGAGGCGCTGTTCATGTGTGTATATATACAGGCGGCGGTTTCTCTGATACCTACTCCCGGTAACGCAGGCGCTGCCGAGGGTTCGTTCTATATGGTATTCTCAAGCCTCGGAACATCAGGCACTTTCTGGGCAATGCTGCTCTGGAGACTGCTCTGTTACTATTCGTTTATTATAATCGGCGTACTGATTTACGGCTATAACGCTGTTACAAAGGTCGTTCAGAAACGCCGTGAAAATAAATTGGCAAAAAAAGCGGAGTGATATGCTCCGCTTTAATGATAAAACTGATAAAAAGGTGAATGTATGACAGAACCAAAAATGATCCGTTCAGCTCAGTTTAACGACACATATTTTCCGATGGTTGACGGAGTTGTACAGACCGTACATAATTACGCTGAGATCATGAACAAGAGCTCCTACAGCTGCGTTGTAACTTCGCGACCGCTCAAGGGCACATATGACGACAGCGAACTGAGCTATGAGGTGTTCCGTACAAGCTCGCTCAAGCTCCCTATTGCGGAGTATTCCACTCCTACGCCTAAGTTCGACGTTAAGGTAAGACAATTCCTGCAGAACCGAAAGCTTGATATTTTTCACGCTCACAGTCCGTTCTTTGAGGGTTCGTTCGCTTCTTCCTACGCAAAAAAGCTCGGCATCCCGAGCGTGGCTACCTTCCACTCAAAGTATTATGACGACGTCGTAAATATAACCGGCTCAAAGACCATAGCTAAGATAGTAGTATCGAGGATAGTCAGCTTTTACAGGAGCGTTGACAGCGTATGGGCTTGTTCAGAGGGCACTGCGGATACCCTGCGAAGCTACGGCTACCGCGGCAATATCCTTGTTATGGATAACGGCACGACATATGAGATGCCGTCTAACCCCGACGAGCTCAGAGCAAAGGCTGAGGCGGCGTTCAAGATACCTAAGGATAAGAGGATTATCCTCTTTGTCGGACATCTTATCTGGCATAAGAACATCAAGCTGATCCTCGATACCTTTAAGCTGCTCGAGGAGCACAGCGAAGATTACAGGCTGTTCTTTGTCGGCAACGGCTATGACGGCGAGGCTATCCGCAAATATGCCGATGAACTGAATTTCAAAGACGGTCATGTGAATTTTGTAGGCAAGATAGCTGACCGCGAGGTGCTCAAGGGTATGTACCTCAGCGCCGATCTGCTGTTCTTCCCGTCTGTATATGATAACTCTCCGCTGGTAGTTCGCGAGGCGGCGTCGATGGGCGTGCCTTCTCTTCTGACAAAGGGCTCTAACTCGGCAGAGGCGATCATACATAACGAGACGGGTTTTGCTGCCGAGGAGAACAAGGTGGCTATGTTCAGAGAGATACTGAGGATATTCGGTACTCCGGGACTGCTCGAAAAGGTCAGCGACGGCGCTCAGAAGCACGTCGCAAAGACATGGAACGAGATAGTGCCCAAGGTACTGGAGGCATATGCCGAGATAATAGAAAGATATAACTTTGAACACAAAAACTGAACATAATAAACGAGCGACGCGGTGATATTCCGCGTCGCTTCTTTTATGTAGAACTATTCGTTTGTGTCAGTATATGCTTTCTCACTTGTTCTTGTTGAAGTCGATCGTGATGGTGTCACGGTGGAGCTGAAGATGGGTCATCCTCACGCCTGCTGAGCTGAGCATCCTCTTTGACGCGACGGTCTCAGGGGTGTCGGCGTATTTGTCATAGAGATAGACGACCTCGCCTATACCGCTCTGGATGATAGCCTTGGCGCATTCGTTGCAGGGAAAGAGATCGACGTACAGCCTTGCGCCCTCGAGCGACTTGCCGTGAGCGTTCAGGATAGCGTTGAGCTCGGCGTGTACGACGTACTTGTACTTTGTATCGCCGCCGTCACGCTCCCAGGGGAAGGTATCGTCTGAGCAGCCGTACGGAAAACCGTTGTAGCCTGTCGATAGTATGCGCTTGCTCTTGTTGACTATGCAGGCGCCTACCTGTGTGTTGGGGTCTTTTGAGCGCTTAGCGGCTAAAACAGCTACGCCCATAAAGTATTCATCCCACGAGATATAGTCTTCTCTTTTCATCTTTGCCTCCTGTTTGGTATATTTTAGGTTCGTTTTCGGTATATTTTAAGTATCAGCGGTTTTTGAGCTTTTCAAGGCAGTCGACGCAGATCGGCTTGCCTTCAAAGTCGATCAGATCTTCGCTATTGCCGCAGAAGATACAGCTCATGGCATATTTCTTCATCACTATAGCGTCGGGCTCGGTAAAGAGCTCTATAGTATCATCGGTGTGAAGATCGTACTTTGCTCTTAGCGGCTTAGGTACGACGATCCTGCCTAATTTGTCGATTTTGCAGAGAAAGCCAGCAGGTTTCATAGTAAAGGTCCTTTCATGTTGGTTTATGTCAAGAGTTTACCAAATTAAGGTAAATTTGTCAAGTTATACAAGAGGATTTTAAAATTTTAGTAAAAGCCTATAAAAACTTATTGCATTTTACAGCATATTGACGAATATCGTTTTTCGGGGGTAAAGATGTCATACATATTCGGCGCTATGATAGCGCTTTCGTTTTTATATGCCGTGATAAGCGGGAACCTCTCACAGCTCAGCTCAGGCATACCCGAGGCGGCGACCTCGGCGGTGGAGCTGCTCATATCCATCAGCGGTATGCTGTGTATGTGGTCGGGCTTCATGAGGATAGCAAAGGATTGCGGCTTGATAGATAAGCTGGCGCGGTTGTTCGCGCCGATCCTCAAAAGACTGTATCCCGATGTTGCGCCCGAGTCTGACGCGTTCAGATATATCTCAATGAATATCAGCGCTAATCTGCTCGGTTTGGGCAACGCCGCTACGCCGCTGGGGCTGAGCGCGATGAGAGAGCTCAGGAGGATAAATGACAGCGATACGGCGAGCGACAGTATGGTGACCTTCGTGGTCATGAACACCGCGTCGATACAGCTGATACCTACGACCGTAGCGGCTCTCAGAAAGAGCTACGGTTCACAGCAGCCCTTTGACATCCTGCTGTGCGTGTGGATGACCTCGGTGACCGCACTCGCCGTGGGGCTGATATCTTCGAGGATAATAACTATTTTTAGCGGGAGGCGGGCATGGAAGCGATAATCCCCGTTATCGTCGCCTCGCTGTGCGTTTACGGTCTGATAAAACGCGTGAATATATTCGAGAGCTTTGTCGAGGGGGTCAAAGAGGGCTTCGAAACGGTCAGGTTCATCGCGCCTACCATGATAGCTTTGCTGGTTGCTGTGGGTACACTGAGAGCCTCGGGAGCGCTTGATTTCATTGCCGAGCTGATAACACCCCTCGCCGATAAGATAGGCTTTCCGCCCGAGCTGGTACCTATGGGGCTTTTGCGGCCTGTATCTGGCTCGGGAGCTACCGCTATACTGACAGGGATATATGAAGACTGCGGTCCCGACAGCTTTGTCGGCAGGTGCGCGAGCGTGGTAGCGGGCTCGACGGAGACGACCTTTTACGCGGTGACTATGTATTACGGCGCGGCAGGTATCAAGAAGATAAGACATACTTTGGTATCGGCTCTGTTGGCTGATCTTACCGCTATTGCGGTGAGCGTGGTGATTGTAGGGCTGATTTTCGGTCCATAAAAACAGCGCATAATTATTGAAATTGTAATACAAATATGGTAGTATTGAAATATCAATGAAACAAAGTCGGTAAAGGAAGTGTAAAGCATGAAATCAAAGAAGCGTTTCATCAAAGCGGCAGCAGTAATACTTTGCGTGTTATTGCTCGTTTCATCATTCGGCGTCTCTGCCCTCGCGGCGGACAATACGCCTGTAGGCTATATTGTAAAAGTTCCTGACGGAGTTTCATCGGATAATGTTCTCACAGATGCAGAGTATCTGAGATATGCCGACATTATCGAGAACTACGGCGACGCTTTAGAGGCGATATATAACGGAATATCAAATCTCGAGAGCAGCATAGATGTAAGCGGGTTTAATATCCCGGTCAGCTACGCTAAAGCGGTGACGGAGCTGTTTTATCGTTCTTTCCCTGAGATCAGTTATATAGACAGCCTCGGCTACAGCTACTATCCGAATAAGATCGCCGCATTTGTGCCGGGATATATAGAGGGTGATCTCAAAGCATTGAAGGATAGATTTATTGAGACAGCAAAAAGCCGATATCTTTCTCTGATAGATGACGATATGGATGACTTTACCAAGGCTGTCATACTGCATGACGCACTTGTGCTCAACACCTATTACCCCAAGGATTATAAAACAAATTCCGGCAGCAACTTTACATATATGCTTGAGGGATACGGCGTGTGTCAGTATTACTCCGAGTGCTACGCCTATCTGCTGGCTCAGGTCGGTATCAAAAGCGAGATAGTGAGCTCGAGCGACATGGGTCACGCGTGGCTCAAGATAAATCTTGACGGAGAATGGTATAACGCCGACTCTACATGGGACGATCCTATGAATGATAAGGTCGGCAAGGCTTATCACTCAAACTTTTTGTACAGCGATGCGGCTTTTAATACTCAGGATACTGACATAAAGCGTAAGCCGCACTATGGTTATAAATCTATCAACGGCGCTGACTCTAAAAAATATGATAATTTTAATAATCTGCATTCTATCAGAACTCAGCTTTGCTATGTAGGCGGTAAATTCTACGCTATCACCTCTGATGGTAAGCTGGTAAGATACGATCATAAAACCGACGCGGTAACTGTACTCAAGAATATCGACTACAGATGGTCAGCGGGTTCAAACGGCTATTGGGTCGGCAACTTCTCGAGCCTCGTTGATCATAACGGAAAGCTCTATTATAACAGTCCGTCAGCCGTATACGAATATGATATCGCTACCGGTACCGAGAAGCTCTTTGCTCAGGGTACGGGCAGCAAGTCCCTCTACGGTATCAGGATAACCGACGGCAAGCTATGGGGAGTATATGCCTCTGACCCGAACGAAGGGTATGTAACTCCGAGTTTTATGAAGGATATGCCTGCCGCTAAGTACAGCATAAGGATAGGTGACGGGATCATTCACGGCAGCGTTACCGCTGATAAAGAGAAGGCTGTACCGAATGAGATCGTTAACCTGACGGTCTCTCCAAAGGACGGATTTGTCATCAACAGCGTCACGGTCAATGATACGGTGATCGAGCCTGAGGGCGGGGTGTACTCGTTCGCTATGCCCGCAAAGGATGTAACGGTATCGGCTGTATTCGGCTTTGAGGACAAGGTCGGCGCGCGTCTCGCGGGCTATACGATCAGCCTTGAGGGAGATATAGCGTTGAACTTCTATATGGAGCTCGATGATAAGCTTGTAAACAGCGGCGCTTTTATGAGGTTCACCGTTCCGAGCGGTATCGATCCTTATATACTGGACGTCCCCGTGAGCGAGGCTGAGAAAACCGTTATGGACGGTGAGACATACTACGTCTTTAAGTGCAGCGTAGCGGCAAAGGAAATGAGCTCGGATATAAAAGCTCAGATGATCAACGGCGATATCGAGGGCAAAGAATATACTTATTCCGTCAAAGATTACGCCGAGTATATGCTCGCGCATCCCGAGGAAGAAGAGTACTTAGAGGCGGCTGAGCTTGTAAAAGCCATGCTCAACTACGGAGCGTATTCTCAGATATATTTCAAACATAATACAGATGATCTTGCGAACAGCGCTCTGTCGGAGGACGACAGGGTCCTCGGTGAGATCACTGCCGAGGAAATCGGCAAGAGCTCGTTTGAGAGCGATCTGCCCGAGGGTGTGGAGTTTATCGGTTCGTCACTATATCTGCGCTCGACCACTACGCTCAAGCTCTATTTCAGGAGCGAGGATGAGCTTATCCTGAGCTGTGACAGCGGCAGGATCGAAACCGTGTCGGACGGCGATATCCAAATGATATGTATCAGCGGTATCGCGGCGAAGAAGCTGGGAGACGACTTTACCGTTACAGTTAATAACGGAAAGAACAGCGGAAGCGTATCGTACAGTCCGATGAATTACTGTCACGAAGTTCTGAACGCCGATAGCCATGAGCGAGAGTTCAAGGATATAGTCAAGGCTATATACCGTTATTGGCAAGCGGCTGAGAATTATACCGGCTGATATCACAATCAAATAATACAGAACATATGAAAATGAGCCCTCCCGTATGAATGGGAGGGCTTTTTTGCTTTACAGGAAACTGCTTCTTTCCTGTAAAGTAAAAAAGATATGTATGCCCGCTCAGTTTGCTGCTGCGCAGCAACGAGCGATGGCTATGCGAAATGCGCGCAAAGCGCGCTTTCTTGTTTATGTCTGCTTCATTCGGGTGCGGGTCAGCTTCTTTTTGAGCTCATTCGGCTTGAAGGGTATCAGGGGATAGAGGTAGCTTTTGCCGCTGATGGTCTTGTTGCAGGCGAGCAGGGCGAATATGATTACCAAGCCTATGATGAAGCCGATCATATTACCTATATAAGTCGCGGTAAGCAGGATGAACCTCGCGTATTTCAGAGAAAAGCCGAGCTCATAATTAGGCTGGCTGTAGTTGGCTATGGTGACAAAGGCGACATACAGGGCGCTCGCGGTGGTGAACCACCCCGCGTCTATCGCGAATTGGCTGAAGGCTATCGCTCCGATTATGCCTATCGCCGAGGTGAGTGAGCTCGGCGTGTGCAGAGCCGCCAGCCTGAGACCGTCTATACACAGTTCCATTATTATCAGCTGCCAGTATATGGGCAGGTTGATCGGTTCGGTATGCAGGACAAAGGTGAATATCTGAGGTACCTTGTCGGGGTTTTGCAGACACAGCAGCCACAGCGGAGTGAGGATGACCGAAACTATAGTTATAAGATATCGCGTTATGCGTATATAGGTGCCGGTTATCGGCGGAAAGTAGTAGTCATCAGCTTCTTCGAGCACATCGAATATAGAGGTCGGTATCAGCAGAGCAGATGGCGAGTTGTCTACGAGTATTACTATATTGCCCTTGAGACATACCGCGGCGGCTACGTCGGGGCGCTCGGTATACTTTATCTTAGGAAAGGGATTGAGCCACTTTTTTTGATAGAGCGCTTCTATAAGGCTCTGCTGGTTCATGCTGAGGTTGGCTATATCCAGCCCTTTTATACGCTCTGTTATATCCTTGAGCAGCTTGTGGTCAACTTTGTTGTCCATGTAGCAGATTATGATATCGCTCTTGCTCTCTCTGCCGACAGTCATCGCCTTTGTGATGAAGTTGCTCGAGCGTATCCTGCGGCGTATGAGAGCGGAGTTGAATATGACCGTCTCGACAAAGCCGTCCTTACTGCCTCTGAGCACCTTATCGTCCTCGGGCTCTGAGGTGCTGCGCTGCGGATAGGTACGCATATCGAAGGCGATAGCCGAGGTGAAGCCCTCAGCCATCATGCATGGTATACCGCTCAGGACGTTTTTGACTACGTCGTCGGGCTTATCTACCACGCTTATCTCAACATAGGGTACGCAGTGGCGGGTGAACTCCTGAGCCGAGCTAAGATATTCGGGGCGGGTATTGTTGTAGAAAAACTCCATGAGCTTCTCCATTATATCGTCCTTGATAAGGCCGTTTATATAGAAGATCACGGCTTTCTTTTTTGCGATAACGATATGGCGCTCGATTATATCAAAGCATTCGTCTGAGCGCAGCAGATGTGCGAGCAGCTTGCGGTTGTTCTCGAATGATGTGCCGAATATATTTATCAATCCTTTATTGATTATTAGTAAGAGATGTTTCGGATAGCGGAAGATTTTTCAAAAATTATTATTATTTTTTCTCGGTTGCATAGTTTTATGCAACTTTTTTCTTTATACGGACATTGGTGAAACCGTGCGGCGGCGTCGATATGATCTGCGCCGCGGAAAGGAGAAAAATGAAACCGAGAGAAAAAGAATTCTGCCGTCTTATGACGGTATATGCCGACCCTGTCAGGGCGGCTGAAGAGGCGGGGTATAAGGATCCCGAAAAATCGCTTATACAGCTTATGTCTGAAAAGGAGGTCGCCGACGAGATACGCCGCTTGAGCGAGAATATCCGCTCAATATATGAGAGTACCGCGATATGCGGACTGTACAGGCTCGCCTACGGCGGAGTAAGCGACCCTCTGAAGCTCGTTTACCGTGAGGATATCACAGACGAAGAGATCGGTGAGCTCGACCTGATAAACGTATCTGAGATCAAAAGGACAAAGGATAAGGCTATCGAGATCAAGTTCTTTGACAGGATCAAGGCCCTCGATAAGCTCAACGAGATCTTGGGTACAGACAGATCGGGCGGCTCTCAGGGCTTATTGGAAGCCATAACCGCTTCGGCACAGGCTCTGAGCAGCATGAACAGGATGAGCGCGGATGAATTATAAGCCTTTATCCGAAAAACAGCTTATCGCAATGTTCTGGTGGGCTGAGGGCTCGGGCTATGAGAAGCATGACGCCGTGATATGCGACGGCGCTGTGCGCTCGGGCAAGACCTTCTCTCTGTCGCTGTCCTTTACTGTGTGGGCTACGCTTCGATTCAACGGCGCTCTGCTCGGCTTTTGCGGCAAGACAATAACGGCGCTCAGGCGCAACGTAATAATGCCTCTCATGCCTTGTCTTAAAGAGCTGGGCTTCAGCGTCAAAGAGAATATAACTCAGAACAGGCTGGTCATAAGCTATATGGGTCACGAAAATACCTTTTGCCTCTTCTCGGGAAAGGACGAGGGCAGCGCCGCGCTTATACAGGGAGTGACCCTGTCGGGCGTTATGTTCGACGAGGTGGCTCTTATGCCGCGCTCGTTTGTTGAACAGGCGCTCGCGCGATGCTCCGTTCACGGCTCGAGGTTCTTTTTCAACTGTAACCCGGAGTTCCCCTCGCACTGGTTTTATAATGAGTGGATACAGAACAGGGAGAAGAAAAACGCTCTGTATATCCACTTTACTATGCGGGACAATCCGTCACTGTCCGAGAAAATGCTGAGCAGGTATGAAAGCCTTTATACAGGAGCTTTCTACCGCAGGTTTGTGCTCGGAGAGTGGGTGAGCGTCTCGGGAGCTGTCTATCCCTTTATGGATGACAGCGGTATGTTCATCCGCCCGCTTGAAGGCCCCTTTGAGGAATACTGTGCTTCCTGCGATTACGGCACGGTCAATCCTACGTCTATAGGGCTGTGGGCGAGAAAGGGCGAGATATGGTACAGGCTGCGCGAGTACTACTATGACGCGCGCAAGGAGGGTAAGAGCAGAACCGATGAGGAGCATTATAATGCTCTTGAAGAATTATGCGGTTACGCTCAGCCCTCTGCGGTGATCGTCGATCCCTCTGCGGCGAGCTTTATCGAGGTGATAGAGCGGCATGGGCGCTATACCGTGGTGAGAGCCGACAATAACGTCATAGACGGTATCCGCAAGACCTCTCAGGCGCTCAAGAACCGCGAGATCATCATCTGCGATACCTGTACCGACAGCATTCGCGAGTTCTCTCTGTACCGCTGGGATGAGAACAAACCCAGCGATACCGTGCTCAAACGCGATGATCACGCCATGGATGACATACGGTATTTTGTCAGTTATATAAAGGCGGCGGACGAGGGTTTTGACTGCGCCTTTATAGACAGGAGGTAAGAAATTGAGATTATTTTCATTCGGAAAACGTCCCCTGTCACCCGAGGTACAGACCTGTACCGTGGCTGACAGGGGAATGATCCCTCAGTTGCGTTCCTCTCAAAATCACGCTGAGCTGAGCTTATACAGACAGCTCAGAGAGAATGTGCCCGTGATCGACGCGGCAATCATGAAGCTCGTGCGCCTTTTAGGCAGCTTTGAGGTCAAGTGCGCGGACAGCACGGCTCAAAATGCTGTGGATGAGTTTTGCGGCAGGGTAAAGGTCGGCGGCACAGGTGTGGGGCTGTACGGCTTTATCTGCTCATACTTCGATCAGCTTTTGACCTACGGCGAGGCTGTGGGCGAGATAGTGACCTATGACGACGGAGGTATAGCGGCGCTGTACAACGCGCCTGTCGAGGCTGTTGAGCTCAGAACGGGCGACAGTCCGATCGACGCGCGTATATTCGTCAGAGGCGCGGGTCAGACGCATGAGGTCGCCCACCCCGAACTCTTGACGGTCACTTTGCTCAATCCCGAGCCGGGTGCTCTGCGGGGCTGTTCTCTCTTAAAGGGTCTGCCGTTCGTCAGCGAGATACTGATGAAGATATTTGACTGTGTAGGTCAGAACTTTGAGAGAGCCGGCAACGTACGCTTCGCGGTCACATATCACCCGCCGGCGGGAGCTTCTTCGGTCAACTCAAAGCAGCGCGTCAGAGAGATCGCCGACGAGTGGAGCCGCGCTATGCGCGACAAGAGCAGGGTATGCGATTTTGTATCGGTAGGCGATGTGAGTATAAAGGCGATCGGCGCCGACAGCCAGATAATCGACTGCGATATCCCCGTAAGGCACGTGCTGGAGCAGATAGTTTCAAAGCTCTCTGTACCGCCGTTCCTCTTGGGGCTCAGCTGGTCGTCTACCGAGCGTATGTCGGCTCAGCAGGCGGACATACTGACCTCTGAGCTCGAGTATTACCGCTCGCTTTTGACCCCTGTTATCAGAAAGATAGCGGGCGTATATCTGCGGTCTGTCGGGCTTGACCCTGAGGTCAGCGTAAGCTGGAGCAACATCAGTCTGCAGGATGAGACTGAGCTCGCGTCGGCGCGTCTCGATAACGCGAGAGCGGCTCAGATAGAACAGAGCTTGGAGGTGAACGCATGAAGAACGGACAGGTAATAAAGAGTGCTGAGACCGGTGATATCGGGCGCGAGATGGAGCTTGTGAACAGCTACTCGCGCCGTCAGCTAAGCGCGGACGAGGTATATATCTTCTCTGTCGCGCTGTGCGATAACGATATCGACCGCGACAACGAACGCTTCACGGTCGAGGCGCTCTTTGAGCTTGAAAAGCTCTTTGTCGGAAAGACGGGTATCATCGATCACAATCCCACCGCTAACAACCAGAAGGCAAGGATAATATCCTGCTGTGTTGAGAGTGTGGACGGAGCCGTTACGGCTCTGGGAGATCAGCTCTTCCGCCTGACAGCAAGGGCTTATATCCGCCGTACCGAGGGCAACAGCGAGCTTATCGAGGCTATCGAGGCGGGTATCGTCAAAGAGGTCTCGGTTGGCTGCAGCATAGGGCATACGGTATGCTCGATCTGCCGCAATGATATGAACTCGCCCATGTGCAGTCATATCAAGGGCAGAGAGTACGACGGAGCGCTGTGTTACGGTGAGCTCACCGAGCCTAAGGACGCATATGAATTCAGCTTTGTCGCCGTGCCGGCTCAGCGGTCGGCAGGAGTGATAAAGACAGGTTACAAGGAGAAGGATATGGAAGATATTTGTAAGGCTCTCGAAAGTGAGAGCGAGGTCACCCTCAGTAAGGGCGAGGTCGATAATCTCAGAGAATATATCGCTCAGCTCAGAGCCGAGAGCGAATACGCCAAGGCGTATAAAACCGAGCTTGACGAAAAGCTGAGGAAGGCTCTTATCAGCAACGGTATCGAGCTTGATTACAGCGTCGAGAGCTGTGTGCTGAGGAAGCTGAGTATCTCTGAGACACAGGCTCTTATAAAGGCTCTCTCAAAAAAGGAGCGCAGGGCGGTCTCTCAGCTTTGTGAGAACGGCGCCGATGAGATCATCGGCAATACGGAATTCAGAATTTAACGGAGGTTATATATGGATATCAATTTTACAGGTTATCAGGAAAACGTGCTGACCTTTGAGTGTACAAATACCGTTAAGGAAGGCGATCTCGTGACTATGAGCGCCTCCGGCAAGGTAACTAAGGCGTCCGCCGACGGCGCGTTCATCGGCGTATGCGTAAGCGTTCGAGACGGCTACGCCGCGGTACAGCTCAGCGGCTATGTCGAGACCGCTAAGAGCGGTACAGTAAGCGTAGGCTACAACAAGATCGTTGCAGCTTCATCGGGCGTAAAAACCGCAAGCTCGGGTATCGACCGTCTTGTTATTGTCAGCAGCGACACCAAGGTCGGATTTATTCTTTAATAGAATAAAGATGTTTATTCAGAAAGGAATGTTATAATGGCTAATTTTGAGAAGATCAATTTAGAGAAGGGTATGTATCAGAGCGGAAAATCCCTCACAGAGGTTCTTGAGGCTCTCGACCCCAGCGAGAATTATAAGGGTACAGCACTTGAGGGTCTGGACGCTTTCTCGCGTCAGCTCAAGCGCTTTGATATCAAGGTGAGCGGCAAGGGCTCTGACTGTATCGAAAAGTTCTTCGCTACTTCAAATTCCGCGGCTCTCTTCCCCGAGTATGTCAGCCGCGCCGTAAATGCCGGCATCGAAGAGGCTGACACCCTGAGCGATATCGTAGCCACCGTTACTAAGATCGACGGTATGGATTATCGCTCATGTACCTCAACTATGACAGAAGATGATAAAACCCTCAAGCGAGTAGCTGAGGGAGCTTTCATCCCGACGACCGAGATCAAGACCAGCGATAATTTAGTCCACCTGCACAAGCGCGGCAGAATGCTCGTCGCAAGCTATGAGGCTCTCCGCTTCCAGCGTATCGATCTGTTTACCGTTACCTTAAAGCAGATCGGCGCGTATATCGCCCGCACTCAGATGGCTGACGCTGTAGATGTTATCATCAACGGCGACGGCAACAATAACGCCTGCGGAACGGTAGCTCCCGCGGCTTCCGGCAGCCTGAGCTATGCAGACCTCATCAGTATGTGGAGCGCTCTGTCACCGTTCAGCTTCAATACACTTTTGGCTTCGACTATGTCTATGTCGGACCTTCTGGGAATGGCTGAGATGAAGGACGCTACGGCGGGTCTGAACTTCCACGGCAGCGGCAAGATGATCACTCCCTTAGGCGCGTCTCTCATCCATACGACCGCCTTCATCGGCGACAGTATCATCGGTCTTGACAAGAACTGCGCGCTTGAGATGGTCGTAGCGGGCGACGTGACTGTTGATTATGACAAGCTCATCGATCGTCAGCTCGAGAAGGCTACAGTAAGCTGCATCGCGGGCTTTGCGAAGATCTACAACGGCGCTTCAAAGATGCTCAGCTATTAAGGAGGTCATGACACTTGAGTCTGAAAGAGATAATAGAACGCTTCGCTCTGGTGTCGGGTCTTCAGATGGAGGATATCTCACGCTTTCTGCCGGTGATCCTTGACTGTAAGGAATATTTTGAGGAACGTTTATATGACGGGCTAAGCGACGCCGACCTTCGCAGAGCGGCTAACGCCTGCGCGACATATGCTTTCTACCGCGTAGCGATGCTCGGTCGATTGGATGAGCTGGTCTCGTTCAAGGTTGGCGACGTACAGATGAGCACCGAGGCGGCGGGAGCCGCGGCTGAGAAGCTGTGGAAGGTCGAACGGGAGAATATCTCTGATATAGCTGATCTTGACGGCGAGTTCGCGTTCAGGAGCGTGAGGATATGAGACTGACGTCTTATCTTGATATCGCTCTGAGGAAATTCGGCAACACCGTGAGAATCAAACGCGGCGGCAGGACAGAGGTCTGTAAGGCCTTTGTCCAGCCGCTCAGGCGGCGACACAGACTGTATATCAACGACAGGTATATTCCCGCGGGTTATTTTGATAACCGCTATCTGCTTTATATCGGGTCGAGTTCGCATCCGCTTGACACGGGCATGATGATAAGATGTGAGAACGCCGATTATACGGTCGTGACCGCAGAGGAGTTTTCTGCGCATGACGAGAATGTTTATGTGTGGGCAATTCTCATGCCTGTTACAAAAGCTAAGGAGGGGTTTTATGATAACTGCGGCTGATAATAAGATCGACGAGCTTATTTCTCGTGTAAAAAAGCACGGAGCTATCGTTGATTTTTGCTTTATACCCGCTTATCCACCGAATAAAACTCCCAATCCGATCAAAAAATATACCGTGGCTGTTGAGAACCGCTCGACAAGAGAGAAAAGAGTATTTGTCGGAAATAAAGCCGGGATAAGCTTAAACGGCAGACTGTATGAGGTGGCGCTTCGCCTAAGGGTATACGCACCCGAGCGCAGTTCGGGTGCGGCGCTGCTCAGAGCCTCAGCCATGCTCGCCGACGCGCTTGAAGCGGAGGACGATGAGCAGTATATCGTCGCGACCTCGTTCTCGGGTATCGGATTTGATACTTCGTCAAGGACAGAGTACAGGGATATCGAGGCGACCCTCGAAATACTACTGACTGAGGAGGGTGAGCGATGAATGAGCTGAGGATTGTGCGAGGCAGAGATATCGAGGTCAATATCGACGGTGATATTGCCTTTGGTATAACCGAGATAAATGTCAGGCAAAAGCGCCGTTATCACGCGGTATATGAGTTCATGAGTTCAGCTCCGGTCGAGAAGGTAGCTCAGAGAGCCGAGTATGAGATCAAGCTCGGGATAATGACTATGTTTGATTTTCAGATACCGACTGACAGAGCGTTTACGCTGAGCATGATCGAGGATAGGGTCGAATACAGGTACGAGGATTGCAGAGTGACTGAGATCTCACAAGGCGCTCAGGGCAACAAGGTTGTCTCACAGACATTTACTATAGAAGCCCATGATTACAGAGAGCGGGTGATCGAAGATGAATAATGAGACTTTATATGACCGTGAGTATGACGGCGAGAGCTTCTCTGAAATAATAGAAAGAGACGCAAGAAGATATAACAGGGCATTCACCGAAGAAGAGGAGGTAGGGCTCTTATGAAGAACGCTCCGATGAGGTTCGGAGGGCTTAGCCTGAACCATAATCCGCATAAGCTTGTGATCGGGAATAACAGCAATATCAGGGAGCTTATGCCGCCCTGCTGTGACGCTGACAGCGTTTATCTCGGAGAGAGAATGAAAACGGTCTCAGGCGAGGGAGAGCTGTACGGAGCGGATTGTCTTGAACAGTTCGCGGCTCTGGACGCTATGAGAAAGTCTTATGTATGCAAGAAGCTCTCTTTGCCGCGTTTAAGATCCTTTTACGCTTTTTTGCAAGAGCTTGAGATGACAGCTCAGCCGGTGGATGGGGTGCTTTCTTACCGCTTTGTATTCTGTCAGGCGCAGAGCCCGAGGAAGAGCTCTGTGAGCAGCGAGTATTATACCGTGACAGATGACGGCGAGAGCTTATGGGATATATCGTATTTGTTCAGCGTAAAGCCCGAGCGGCTTGTAGAGCTAAATCCCCGGATAAGATATGTGGATGAGCTCAGTGTGGGTATGAGGGTGAGAATATGCTGAGATGTGTGCTGAGTGATATAAACGGTCTTGAGATCGTAGCTCCCGCCGCTCTCTCCTTGAATATCGATGTGGACGAGGGTGTTCCCGCCGACTCGCTGTATGCGGTCTTTCCGTATTTTGAGGCGGCTGAATTCATGGGTATCCGCGTGTATTCGGGTGACGATATCGTATTTGCAGGCGTTGTAGACGAGGAGGAGCGGATATATCGTCCGTCGGGCAAAATGCTGAGGATATCGTCGCGCAGCTTAGCGGCTCATCTTTTGGATAACGAAGCCGCTCCGTGCAGCTATGACCACCCGTCGGCGAGGCTTATCTGTGAGAGATATGTTTTACCGTACGGTATAACGGTCGGCGATGGCGACGACTCGGTTTATCTCGGTGAGCAGAGTGTTGTGAAGGGTTCATCCTGTTGGAACGTTCTGAAGAATTTTTGTTCAGCCTGTTATTCATCGATACCCCGTATCAGCGGAGAGGGAGTATTGTATCTGAAAGGCATGAAGAAGGACGAAAGCGTGCGCTTCGGCGGAAGCGGCGGCATCAGATATATCGAGATGAGCGAGAAGTATAAGCGCTGTGAGGAGATATCCGCGGTCAATATCAAGACCCTGAGCTTAGGCGGCTACAGACTGCCTGTAGAAAACACCGACGCCATAGGGCGGGGTATAGTCAGAGAGAGGTTTCTTAACGCCGTTATGACCGAGAGCCCTATGAAACGCGCTGAGGCTATGATACGTTCAGGCGCGGAGAAGGCGTATACCATGAAGCTGAGATGCCCTTCAAGACTGCTCGGCATCGAGGGATACAGAGCCTTAGTTGAAAACGGAGCCGAGAAGATAACCGATCTATATATAAGCGCTCTGCGCTACAGAATGAACAGAAGCGGCGAATATACCGATGTCATTATGAAAAGGAGGATGAGCTGATGTGGTTAAGTGAATATGTTACGAGAAACAATCTCAAGGGTGAAGATACTGCCTCGGGAGAGATACGATCGGCTGAAAAAGGCACTGTATCTGTTAGCGCCGATCGGGATCACAGATCCCTGCCTATCATTGCTCCCGCGGGTATCGCGTATGTGCCCGCTGTCGGCTCAAAGACGGTCGTCCTGCCAGCGGACAGCGGCTCAGTCTGTTTAGGGGTGATATCTCCCGCAATAGATGATCTGCAGGCGGGCGAGTTGCTGTTGTATTCAGCCGGCGGCGCGACCGTTCTGCTGAAAAATGACGGCAGAGTGCTTATAAACGGCAGGGCGGTGACATGATGGACGTACTACTGAAGGACGGCGATATCGCCGTCGGGTCATCGGGTGACTATACTTATATCAGCGGTATCGACGAGGCTGTACAGCGTGTTCTGATCTCGGTCTTGACCGTAAAGGGAGAGTTTATTTATGACCGTGAGCTCGGTACCGATTATAAAGGCCTGAGTAAGGATGACGCGTTGCTTACAGAGAAGCTCGATATGCTTTTCAAAGAAGCGTGCTGTGATATCTCCGTTACAGAGGTAGAGGTGCTCTCTTGTGACACAGAGAGCCTCATAGCAGAGATAAGCGTATCTTATAAGGGTATTATAACTAATACGGAGGTGGATTTATCTGGAATCTTACGAGAACATCCTGAACAGGATGATAGATAATTACAGTGAGCTCAGCGGATTTGTTCCCGAGAACGAGTCCGATATCATGCTCAGACTGCGCGTGCTTGCGGGTGAGATCTTCAAGGAGCGCGCTTATGCCGAGTATATTTTGAGACAAATGTTTCCTGTGACAGCCGAGGGTACATATCTCGATGAGCACGCCGCTCAGAGGAACATCATAAGAAAAACCGCGACAAAGGCGTCGGGTCGGGTTACCTTCATCACGACTGCCGAAGAACACGGAGATATAATCATTCCCGCGGGTACCGTAGTTTGTACAAACGGCGATATGAAGCAATTTGTAACCGATGATGAAGCTGTTATCGAAGCCGAAAGTCAGTCGTGCAATACGACGGTCACCGCCGCAGAAGCGGGCGGCGCGTATAACGTTTCCGCCGGTACTGTCGGTATCGTAGTTACTCCTGTGATCGGTGTTGACGCGGTCAGCAATCCGTCACGTTTTACGGGCGGCAGCGACGCTGAAAGCGATGAAGAGCTCAGAGAGAGGATCAAGGACAGCTATGTCAATATATCTAACGGCACAAACGAAGCGTATTATCGCTCGGTAGCGATGTCGGTCGACGGCGTATACTCGGCTTCCGCGGTAGGCAGAGCCAGAGGGGCAGGCACGATAAATGTTTACGCCTGCGGCAAAGGTACAGATCTGCCCGCAAGCAAGCTCAGCGAGATAGAGGCGCTCTTAAGAGAAGCCAGAGAGCTGAATGTTGACGTACGCGTGTTCAGTCCGACGGCGGTAGATATCAATCTGTATATAAAGCTCAGCGTCAAAGCCGGCTACAGCTTCGATGAAGTAGCAGATGAGATAAAGACCTCCGTTGCGGAATTCATCAACGGTCTCGGTATAGGCAGAGACGTTATGCTCAATGATATCGGCGAGATCATATATCATACAAAGGGCGTTGAGACATATAAGTTCCTTGAGAGCTACGGCTCTGACACTATTATAACCAAGAGCCAGTATCCCGTCGCCGATAATATACTGGTAAGGAGCAGCTGATGGTATACGAAGCGATGAAAAAAAGCATGGCTCCGCTGAGGATATACAGTCAGGAAGCCGAAGCCTTGGACAGGGAGCTTAAGGTATATTCGGCTGAGATAGAGCTGTTGTATGACGAGCTGGACGCCATGTTCAAGGAGAGGTTCATCAGCACGGCGGAGGATATGGGACTGACTGTTTATGAGGAGCTGTTCGGCCCCGAGAGGTCGGACTTCAGCGTTGAAGAGAGAAGAAGGATGCTTACGCTCAGGACAAATCTCGGCGAAGGTGACTTTACCCTGTCGGGTATTGGTAAGGCTCTTGAGAGCTTGGGGCTCAGCTACGTCATCAGCGAGCTCCCCGAGCTGGAAAGTCTGAACATATCGGCTGTGACAGAGGATTATTCTCAGGCTGAGCAGGCGTTCATAGAAAGTGAGGTAAGCAAGATCATACCCTTGCATCTGGAGTTCCAGATCACCTTCAATACTATGACATGGGAGCAGATCGACGCCGAGGACAGGACCTTCGGAGAGATCGACAGTCTTAATCTGTCATGGCATGAATTAGACACCAGAACTGAATGATAAGGAAAGAAGGATAGTAATGGCATCGAGTAATCATACGACAAATCTGCATCTGAACGCGTGGACTGAAAGCGACCGCCCCAAGAGAGCTGACTTCGTATCCGATAACAATATCATAGATACGCAGCTTGGGGGTCATATCAATAACAGCGGTATCCATGTGACCGCTGACGAGAAGGCTAAGCTCAATAATCCGTATGAGGTCAGCGTTTACGCGGGCTCGGGAGCCGCGCAGCGGACGATAGTGCTGAGCTTTGTACCGAAGTTTGTTATCGTATTCAAGCGCGGAGTGCCTGCCGTGAGCTTCAGCAACGGAGTGACGGTAGTCAACAGCGGCTACGCGGCTTACGGAAACGGTAATACGGCCGGCATCAGCATAAACAACTCAGGAGTGACGATCCATGAGATCGCCGCGGACTCCGAGGGTGTAAAGGTAAGCCTCAACGCAGAGGGCAGCCAGTATACGATGATAGCGTTCAAATAAATAAAGAGCCGTCAACATGACAGCTCTGAGGATGAAAAACCGCCGTACAAAATACGGCGGTAATTCTTTGTATTATTTTGTCCTCGCTCTGCGGGGGATGTAGACCTCACCGGTATCTGCCTTGGAAGATACGCGGCGCGAATAGGTTTTGATCTCATCATTATAGCGGTTTATGCTCTCGTTTGAGCGGCGCTCGCGTTCAGACATTCTCGCTGCCTGTGAACGCGCAGGGGCATTATAAGCCGATCGCGCCGCGGCAGAGGCGTTTGCCTTGCGCTGGGCTATGGTAGAAATGATGAAGTAGAGGATACCGAGAACGGATAGACCTATAAGAACATATCCGAGGTATAATACCCACTGTCCGTTATCTTCGGTCGCGGTATTGGTCTTTATAGACGAGAAATCAGCGACGCCGGTCTTAACAGACTTTTCATCAAGAGTGATCTCGCTCCATTCGTTCGGAGCCGCCTCAGCGGCGCTTAAGCCCGAAGAATTGTAAAGATTATTCTTAGAGGATACCGAGCCGGCAGTCTCATCTGAGATCACGACATTGTTTGAATTAGCGTTGTCGCCGTAATAGATGGGATCATAGTTCTGCTGATATGAGTTATCATAGTTGTATCCGCTGCCTGAGTTGTCAACGTTGTTGTCGACAGTTCCGCCGCCGTTATAAGTGTCGGTACCGGTTCCGGTGCCGGTATCGGTGCCGCCGCCCTGGTTGTTGGGATCTACGTTTCCCTGTTCGGGCGTCTGGGGAGTTTCGGGCGTTTCGGGCGTCTGGGGAGTTTCGGGGGTCTCGGGCGTCTGAGGAGTTTCAGGCGTCTGGGGATTATTCTCCTGAGCCGCGGGCGGCTCGCCCTTGTCTTCTCCCTCAGCGTAGGCTACCATAGCGCAGCCCGCGATGATGAAAATCACAGCAAGTATGAGAGAGATGTATTTAAGTGATTTTTTCATAAAATCAACTCCGTTTATTTTTAGCCTCAAACATAGAGGGTTTGTAGCTGTTGCAGGCTGATGAGAGGGTAACGCCGAGGTCTTCTGATAATTTCTTGATGAGCTCTTTGAAATCGTCGCCCTTCATTGAGGAAAGAACGTTGTCGCGGTTTGTGCTGTCAGCCTCGGTGTATTCCTCGACCTTATTAGTAATAGGCTCTCTGTATAAGAGATATATCTGCTTTGTGGTATCCTCGTCACCGATGACGATAGTCATAGCCTGACCGTCTTTCATATCCTTGATGGTCTTCATAAGCTCGTCGGTAGTATCCTCTTCGATGATAGATACGTTCTGTGTGCTGGGGTCTTCTGTGATATCATGAGCGGTCTGATACTGCTTGAGGATATCGTCGAAAGAGCCGCCTGTTGACAGAGTGCTTGCGTAGCCGTCGAATTCCTTCTGATAAGCGGCGATCTCATCCTCTGAAAGCGGTACGTTTGCGCTGCTCTCAGACGCCTCTGTATCTTCGGCGGTCTCGCTCTTATAGAGGTTAGCTGAGAAATACTTATATGAGGTGTAGTTATCTGTGAAATACTTCTGGAGATCTGCGTCGGCAACCTCTGAAGGACCGCCCTTGCCGTACTCAGCCTTGAATGCATCGTTGTCCATTACGCTGATGGTATAGCCCGCCATAAAGAAGGAGTCAAAGCTGATGCCGTAGCCCTCGAGGGTCTCTTTGTAGCCCTGTTCCCAGTAGTTCTTATAGTAGTCTTTTGCCTGATCGAGCTCAGTCTGGTCGAGAGTGCAGCCGAGTTCGTTGAACTTTGTCATGGTCGCAACGGCGGTCTTGATCTGCTCTTCTGCCTTATTCTTGATCCAATCCTCTGCCACAGCGGTAACGCCGTCATCATCGGTGATCTCCATCTTTAAGAAAGATTTCTTTCCGTCGTACTTACCTGTAGCCGAATCATAAAGATCAGACGCCTGAGCGTAGGACTGAGCCTGGCTGTAAGCGTTGTACAGGTAGTAGATGTATACGCCGATGGGGAGCTTAATATCGTCCTTGTCGTAGGCGTACTCCGGACTGAGGGAGCAAGAGGCAACGGAAAGAGCCATTACCAACGCCAGAACGACGCAGAGGATTTTAGTAAAATTCTTCATTTTAATTACCGTCCTTTGTTTATTACCATTACAGGTGAATAACGCATATCACCTCATGATAATATTATTTAACTAATACAATATACAACATTTTTTAAAATTTGTCTATATATTGTGATAAAAAAATCAAATATTCACATTTTGTTATAATATTTATTCTAATAAAGAAAATAGATTGTCACAGCAACGCCCTTGTTCCGAGCAGGGAACACGAGAAGAAATACGGCTGTGACAATCTTTTGCTTTTGTTTGAATGACTTAATATAGAATTTGATTATATTTGATTGAGTTTGGTTATCCAAATATCGTTTTCAGCGTCGGCAATACCTTGTCGGTCTTACCCATACGGACGGCGATATACGGCTTGCCGCCCGCGGAGAGCATGGCTCTGCCGGGCATTTTGCCTATCAGCTCGGGTACTTCTTTTCGGCGTATATCGCTCAGATACATCATCAGAGAGCTGTCGTTCTGGCGTATCTCATAAATACCCATTGCCGCCGCGCGGTTGCGTACCAGCGCTATATCAACAAGCCCCATGACCGACTGAGGAACGTCTCCGTAGCGGTCCAAGAGCTCATCTATAACGTCGCGTGAATCCTCGTTGGTGCGGATATCGGCTATACGGCGGTAGGCGTCGAGACGGTTCGAGAGGCTTTCTATATAATCCTCGGGAATGTGAGCCTGTACCTGTACGTCTATCAGGCAGTCGTGCTCTTCGATATCCTCGGGCTGTTCGCCTTTTTCCTCTTTGACAGCGTCGCCGAGGAGCTTGATATACATATCGTAGCCGACGTCCTCCATATGGCCGTGCTGTTCGGCGCCGAGGATGTTTCCCGCGCCTCTGAGCTCGAGGTCGCGCATGGCTATCTTGAAGCCCGAGCCGAACTCGGTGAACTCGCGGATAGCGGTCAGGCGCTTCTGTGATATATCGGACAGCACCTTCGCGCCGTTATAGGTGAAGTATGCGTAGGCTCTCCTCGGGGAGCGGCCTACTCTGCCGCGTATCTGGTGGAGCTGAGAGAGACCGAAGCGGTCGGCGTTCTCTATGATAAGCGTGTTTGCGTTAGGCAGGTCTACACCCGTTTCGATGATGGTGGTGCATACGAGGACGTTGACCTCCTGATTGAGCATTTTTCTCCAGACTTCCGAGAGCTCCTGCTCGCTCATTTTGCCGTGGCCCACGGCGATATTCGCCTCGGGTATCGCCTCTCCTATGCGGATAGCTTTAGCGTTGATGCCCTCGACATTATTGTATAGATAGAAAACCTGACCGCCGCGGCGGAGTTCTCTGCGGATAGCTTCATTGATAACGGCGGTATCGTGCTCAAGTACATAGGTCTGTACGGGATGGCGGTCGAGGGGAGCTTCTTCTATGACCGACATATCGCGTATACCGCTCATCGCCATATTGAGGGTGCGGGGGATGGGTGTCGCGGAGAGTGTGAGGATATCTATGTTTTTGCGCATTTCTTTGAAATGCTCCTTCTGAGCTACTCCGAAGCGCTGTTCCTCATCTATTATGGCAAGTCCGAGATCACGGAATTCAACATCCTTCTGTACAAGTCGGTGGGTTCCGATTATCATGTCTATCTCACCGCGCTTGAGCTTTTCGAGTATCTCCTTTTGCTGGGACGCCGAGCGGAAGCGCGAGAGCAGCTCGACCCTTATCGGGTAGCCGTCAAAGCGGTTGAGCACCGTCTGATAGTGCTGCCACGCGAGGATCGTGGTGGGGCAGAGCAGAGCGCACTGCATACTGTCGGAGACGCATTTGAAGGCGGCTCTGAGCGCTACCTCAGTCTTGCCGAAGCCGACGTCGCCGCACAGCAGACGGTCCATCGGCACCGCTCTCTCCATATCGTGCTTTATCTCGTCGCTGCAGCGGAGCTGATCCTCTGTCTCGTCATAGGGGAAGCCTGCCTCAAAGTCGTGCTGCCATTCGTTGTCTGCTGAGAATGCGTGTCCCTGAGCCTGCATACGCTTTGAGTAAAGCTCGATGAGCTCTTTAGCCATCTCCTTGGCGGCGGCTTTGACCCTGCGCTTTGAGTTCTGCCATTCCTTAGAGCCCAAGCGGTTGAGCTTTACGCGGTTGTTCTCCTTAGGGCCGATATATTTTGCGACGAGGTCGAGCTGAGTGACGGGTACATACAGGTTGTCACCCTTGGCGTATTCTATCAGGATGTAATCCTTTATCAGTCCCTGTACGTCCATCTTGCGTATCCCGCGGTATACTCCGATACCGTGGATGGAGTGTACCACATACTCGCCTACGCTGAGGTCAGAGAGCTGATAGACCGCCTTGCCGTCCTTAGGGGTACGGCGGCGCTTTTTCTTAGGCGCTGTGTTGACCGCCGAGAGGCTGTACAGTATGAAATGCTGTTCGGGATATTCGATGCCCGCGCTGAGCATACCCGGCATAACGTATACAAAGCCGCGCTCGGCTTTGTCGAGGGTCGCGGTGTATTTAGCGTTGATACCCTTGTCGTTCAGCAGAGAGCAGAGGTTCTCAGCGCCCTTCTCGGTGCCCGCGAGGATGACCGCCGCCATACTGCCGTAGCCGATATCCTCGAGATCCTCAGTGAGCGCGGCGCTGTTGCCCGACCACGGTGAGGTCTGGCGCGCGTTGAAGGTGACAGCCTCGCTGAGCTGTGTATCATAGTTAGCGTGAGTGAAGGTGTCGAGGAAGATCGTCGGGCGATCGAGCAGGATGTTCATGCTCTGCGTAAAGTCGAGGGAATAGGTCTCGAAGCCTCTGCATAGAATTCCGTCGGCAAAAAGCCCTTTGAGCTCCTCTTTCTCATGGAACACCATCGAGCGGTCGCGTTCCTTTACGTTCTTGTATTCTGAGATAAAAACTATCTCTTTTTCGTCAAAGTAATCGAAGAGCGTCGCGGGTTTATCGTATACCAGAGAGATATATTTGTCATAGGTCGCAAAGCTGAGCCCGGAGGAGAGCATATCGGCTTCTTTGAGCAGACGCTCCTTAGCCGCGGAGCTGCCCGCGCTTTTAAGGTAAGAAGCCTTTTTGCGCAGTTTATCAGCGAGGGCTTCTTTACTGTCTATCAAGATCTCGCTCGAGGGGGTCAGCGCGATCTCCTCACAATAATCCGTGCGGCGCTGTGTCTCTGTATCAAAGTAGTTGATAGTGTCTATGCTGTCGCCCCACAGCTCTATCCTTACGGGTGCCTCGCTGTCGGGCATGAACAGGTCTATCAGACCGCCTCTGACCGAGAACTGGCCGCTGCCCTCTACGTTGTCGCAGCGCTCATATCCGAGTAGGAGCAGGGACTTTTCAAACTCATGTATATCTATCTCTACATCGGGCTTGAGTACACGCGAGACCGAGCTGAGGACGTCTTTGGGTATCGTGAACTGAGCCGCCGCGTCAAGCGTAGCTATGACAACGTCGTACTCGCCGCTTATCATTCTGCTTAGGATATTCAGCCTTTGGTGCTCATATTCGTGAGATTTTACCTGAGAAGGAATATAGATGAAATCCTTCTTGGGATATACAAAGGCTCTCATACCCATAGAGCTTAAGTCGTTGCAGAGTATCTGAGCCTCCTGCTCGTTTTGGGCAACACAAAAGGCTCTGAGGGAGTTATCCCGACAGAGCGAAGAGATGATATTTGCTTTGTGTACTCCCGAAACGCCTACGCCGGCGGCTCGTGAGTTGGTCTTGATCGCGTTCTCCAACGCCTTGTATTGCTTAGAGGCGCGGATAACATTGTCTAAAAATCGCATTGGTTATCAAATCAGGAGAGGAGCGAAATGCTCCGTGTGTTTGCGGATGGTCTCAATTATACAGGTTCATAGCCTTATCGATATCGTCAGCGACGATAAGCTCGACGGCTCCTAATATATCGGGCAGTCTCTCACCAATCAGTTTTTTATCCTTATCAGTGAAGCGGCTGAGCACCCAATCCTTGAGGTCATAGTCGGGATGAGGCTTCTTGCCTATACCTATCTTGACCCTCGGGAACTCGTCGGAGCCGCTCAGATAAATGATATTCTTCAGCCCGTTCTGACCACCGTCAGAGCCCTTGCGGCGTATGCGGATCACGCCTGCGTCGAGGGATATGTCATCAGACAGTATAACAGTATGCTGAGGCGGGATCTTGTAGAAATTCATCGCCTCGGTCACAGCCTGACCGCTCAGGTTCATAAAGGTAGAGGGCTTCATCAACAGGCACCTCTTGCCCGATATATTCGCTTCGGCAACGGTGGACTTGAACTTTATCTTGTTAATCTTTACGCCAAGCTTGTCACAGATATAATCCATAGCGATGAAGCCCGCGTTGTGGCGGGTGTTCTCATACTGCCTGCCCGGGTTTCCCAGACCGACTATGATATATTCTATGCCGTTTGAGGCGTATTCTTTCTTTTTGAAAAGCATATTTACTCCAAAGAAAGGGAGCCCTGAAGCTCCCTTCTTTAACAATTATTATCAGCGGTTATTATACGAACATCGGAGATACCGGCTTGTCCTCGTAGATCCTCTCGATAGCCTCGGCGAACAGAGGAGCGGTAGAGAGTACGGTGAACTTGTCGAGCATCTTATCCTCGGGGATCGGAACGGTATCGAGAAGGATACATTCCTTGATAGCGCTGTCACGGATACGGTCGATAGCGGGACCCGAGAGAACAGCGTGAGAAGCGCAGGCGTATACCTCGGTAGCGCCGCCCTTTTCAACGATAGCGTTAGCGGCGTTGCACAGTGTGCCCGCGGTGTCGATCATATCGTCGACCAGAATACATTTCTTGCCTCTTACCTCGCCGATGATGTTCATGACCTCAGAGACATTGGCGCGCTGTCTGCGCTTGTCGATGATGGCGATGGGGCAGCCGATCTTGGCGGCGAAGTTACGGGCGCGTGTGACCGAGCCGAGGTCGGGAGAAACTACGACGAACTCGTCCTCGTGTCCCTCGACTATCTTCTTCATGTGTTTGGCGAGCATCGGAGCGCCTACGAGGTGATCGACAGGGATGTTGAAGAAGCCCTGGATCTGAGCGGCGTGCAGGTCCATCGTCAGCAGACGGTCTGCGCCGGCAGTGGTGATGAGGTCGGCTACGAGCTTTGATGAGATCGGATCTCTCGCCTTAGCCTTACGATCCTGACGAGCATAGCCGAAGTACGGTACAACGGCTGTGATGGATGACGCCGAAGCTCTCTTCATAGCGTCGATCATTATGAGAAGCTCCATCAGGTTGTCGTTTACGGGCGAGCAGGTCGACTGGACGATAAAGCAGTCGGAGCCGCGGACGGATTCGTGAAGAGATACCGCGATCTCTCCGTCAGAGAAGGTTGCGCAGTCGCTCTTGCCGAGCGGGATGCCTAAGCAATCGGCGATGCCGTGAGCGACAGCCTTGTTGGAGTTGAGTGTAAAAATCTTGATGTCCTTACCGTGTGAATTCATTATGTGTCCCCCTAAAAATGAATTTAGATTTATAATTAACCTTGCGGTTTGGATACTTAATAGCCTTTCTTTCTTGCTATCTCATTGAGCTCCGCGAGCTGAGCGGGATCGTTCGCTCCCAGAACGGTGTCGGGAGATTTCGCTGTGAAGGCGCCTATCTTCTTGCCGTTTTGAAGCAGGAGATAAAGAGCGTCAGGCAAATAATATTCTTTTGCGGAATTATTAGCCTTTATATCGTCAAGAACAGAGAGCAGATCCTCGGTGTCGAACCAATATCCGCCGGAGTTTACCTCTTTGATAGCGAGGGTAGCTTCGTCGGCGTCCTTCTGCTCTACTATATTATTTAGCGTGCCGTCAGAGTTGCGGACTATTCTGCCGTAGCCTGTCGGATCATCGAGCATAGCCGAGATGACTGTAGCGGAATATGAGCCGTCATCATGGCTGTTATACGCGTCCGCGATGGTCTGTGTATCCATGAACGGAGCGTCGCCGCAGAGGATGACTACGTCGCCGCCGTTTTTCTTGAGAAAATCCTTAGCCATCATAACAGCGTGGCCCGTGCCGAGCCTCTCGCTCTGAAGAACGTGGCTGACCTCAAAGGGCAGAGCCTCAAGATACGCCTCGGTGATCTCTGTTTTATAGCCGGTTACGACACAGATATCGTCTATACCCGCCGCTTTTACCGAGTCGATGACCCATCTGAGCATCGGCTTTCCGAGGACCTCGTTCATGGGCTTCGGGATATCTGATTTCATTCTCTTACCCTCGCCGCCGGCAAGGATAACAGCGCATTTATTATTCATAGTGATTACCTCATAAAACCTATGCCAAAGGCAGGGGATTATAATTATGAAAAACGCTTTTTGGCGCTCTCATACACAATACTATTATCGCATATATTTGGGATTTTGCAAGGACAAATTACAAAAAAATGACAATTTAAACATTTTTCACAATATCCACAAAATATACGTACTACTTTTGTGCCCATTTTTTATTTCTTTTTTCTCTTTTGTATAGTATTTTTCTTCGGCATTTGATATAATACAATTGTATATGTATACCGAGGTTTTCCGCGGTATTTACTATAACAAACTTTTAGGAGGAGATTCCAATGAGCAAAAAATGGGTTTACCTTTTTACAGAAGGTAACGCTGACATGAGAGAACTTCTCGGCGGTAAGGGTGCAAACCTCGCTGAGATGACCAACATCGGTCTTCCTGTTCCTCAGGGCTTCACAATCACCACAGAGGCTTGTACTCAGTATTATGAGGACGGCCGTCAGATCAATGCAGAGATCCAGGATCAGATCAACGAGTATATCGTAAAGATGGAAGAGATCACCGGCAAGAAGTTCGGTGATAAGGAGAACCCGCTTCTCGTATCCGTACGTTCGGGCGCCCGCGCTTCCATGCCCGGTATGATGGACACCATCCTCAACCTCGGTCTTAACGAAGAGGTTGTTGAGACGATCGCTGAGCAGAGCGGTAACCCCCGCTGGGCTTGGGATTGCTACAGAAGATTTATCCAGATGTATTCCGACGTCGTTATGGAGGTCGGTAAGAAGTATTTTGAAGAGCTCATCGACGAGATGAAGGCTGACCGCGGTGTTACTCAGGACGTAGAGCTGACCGCTGAGGACTTAAAGGAACTCGCAGGCAAGTTCAAGGCTGAGTACAAGGCTAAGATCGGCGACGACTTCCCCTCCGATCCTAAGGAGCAGCTCATGGGCGCTGTCAAGGCTGTATTCCGTTCTTGGGACAACCCCAGAGCCAACGTTTACAGAAGAGACAACGATATCCCCTACAGCTGGGGTACTGCCGTTAACGTACAGTCCATGGCTTTCGGTAACATGGGCGACGATTGCGGTACCGGCGTTGCGTTCACACGTGACCCCGCTACAGGCGAAAAGGGTCTGTTCGGTGAGTTTTTGACAAACGCTCAGGGCGAGGACGTTGTTGCAGGCGTTCGTACACCTATGCACATCAAAGAGATGGAGCAGAAGTTCCCCGAGGCATTCAAGCAGTTCACAGAGGTCTGCAAGACTCTTGAAGACCACTACAGAGATATGCAGGATATGGAGTTCACCGTTGAGCACGGCAAGCTCTATATGCTTCAGACACGTAACGGCAAGCGTACAGCTCAGGCTGCTCTTAAGATCGCTTGCGACCTCGTTGACGAGGGTATGAGAACAGAGGAAGAGGCCGTTCTGATGATCGACCCCAGAAACCTCGATACACTTCTCCATCCGCAGTTCGACGCTAAGGCTCTCAAGGCCGCTACCCCCATGGGCAAGGGTCTGGGCGCTTCTCCCGGCGCTGCTTGCGGTAAGGTAGTCTTCACCGCTGAGGACGCTAAGGCTCAGGGCGGCGCAGGCGAGAAGGTAGTTCTCGTTCGTCTCGAGACCTCTCCCGAGGACATTGAGGGTATGAAGGCTGCTCAGGGTATCCTGACAGTTCGCGGCGGTATGACCTCTCACGCTGCCGTTGTCGCCCGCGGTATGGGTACCTGCTGCGTATCCGGTTGCTCCGACATCACAATGGACGAGGCTAACAAGCAGTTCACACTGGCCGGCAAGACCTTCAAGGAAGGCGACTATATCTCGATCGACGGTTCTACAGGTAACATCTACGACGGTATCATCCCCACAGTAGACGCTACTATCGCAGGCGAGTTCGGCAGAGTTATGGCTTGGGCTGACAAGTACAGAACTCTTAAGGTTCGTACAAACGCCGATACACCCGCTGACGCTAAGAAGGCTCGCGAGCTGGGCGCTGAGGGTATCGGTCTTTGCCGTACAGAGCATATGTTCTTCGAGGCTGAGCGTATCGCTGCTTTCCGTGAGATGATCTGTGCGGATACAGTTGAAGAGCGCGAGGCTGCTCTCGACAAGATCCTGCCTTATCAGCAGGGCGACTTTGAGAAGCTGTATGAGGCTCTCGAAGGCAACCCCGTAACCATCCGCTTCCTGGATCCGCCTCTGCATGAGTTCGTTCCCACTGAGGAAGCTGACATCGAGGCTCTGGCTAAGGCTCAGGGCAAGACTGTTGCCGAGATCAAGGCTCTCATCGACTCTCTGCATGAGTTCAACCCGATGATGGGTCACCGCGGCTGCCGTCTGGCTGTTACTTATCCCGAGATCGCTAAGATGCAGACCAAGGCTGTTATCCGCGCCGCTATCAACGTTAAGAAGGCTCATCCCGACTGGAACATCGTTCCCGAGATCATGATCCCGCTCGTTGGCGACGTTAAGGAGCTCAAGTACGTTAAGAAGTTCGTCGTTGAGACCGCTGACGCTGAGATCGCCGCTGCAGGCGCTGATCTTAAGTATGAGGTCGGTACAATGATCGAGATCCCCAGAGCTGCTCTGACAGCTGACGAGATCGCCACTGAGGCTGACTTCTTCTGCTTCGGTACAAACGACCTTACTCAGATGACCTTCGGCTTCAGCCGTGACGACGCAGGCAAGTTCCTCGGCGCTTACTATGACGCTAAGATCTATGAGAACGATCCGTTCGCTAAGCTCGATCAGACAGGCGTGGGCAAGCTGATGGATATGGCTATCAAGCTCGGCAAGCCCGTCAACAACAAGCTTCACATCGGTATCTGCGGCGAGCACGGCGGCGATCCCACATCCGTTGAGTTCTGCCACAAGATCGGTCTGGATTATGTATCCTGCTCACCGTTCCGTGTTCCGATCGCTCGTCTGGCTGCTGCTCAGGCTGCTATCAGCAACAAATAATTATCGCTGTAATCGCGTATAATACAAAATCAGAGCAACATCGAAAGGTGTTGCTCTTTTTGTATGCCCGGATATCGGGATAAATATTTTGAATTCTTCAGCAGGTCGGTCATCTGTTATCTTGAAATAGATTAAAAGTAGAGTTATAATATTACCGATCATATGCTGAAAAATATATTAAAGATAGATAATATCGTAAATTTGAGATAACAAGACTTTTTATTCAGCTATCAGCGGAACAGATTATTATAATACGCATCACCCTACACTAAAGCTTTGGAACATAACGACACGGTTATGGAGATCGCCCCGAAGATGATTGGAGGATCGACATGAGAAAATCGATTTTTTTCAGGCTGGCGCTGCTTATCGTCGCCATCATCATGGTTCTCGACTGCGGTATTCTGTTTGTATCATACCGCATCACCTACAACAATCAACTGCTCCACAGCACTGAAACGATAAAACGCAACGCTGAGATAGCCGAGCTTTTCATGGAGCAGAATTATCCCGACAGTGATGAAGACGCCCGTAATGTTTCGGAGTATTTCCGAGAGCTGTGTTCCATAAGTGAAATAACTTATCTGTACGCGGTATCGCCGTATATCGAGACAAACCGCTTGACGTATATCGCCATAGGCTTCGGAGAAGACGCCGATGATAACGCGGTCAAAGAGCGATATCACGGTGTGACCGTCCAGGAACCTATATCTAAAGAAATGGCGGCGGCGTATAACGGAGATAACAGCGGAGTCGTTGAGCATTATGAAAACCAATACGGAGAGACCATCGCGTGTTATCTGCCTATGACCAGGTATTATGATTCTCACAAGCGCGAATATGTTGACCTCGACCGCACCATAGTGATCGCAGCCGAAGAGAATATCACATCCGTGATCAGCAGCATACGCAGCAGATTCAATACCATCGCGATATTTACTATCATCCTGACGATCGTTATTGTGCTGTTGATATTTCTCATCCTGTATTTCAAGATCTCAAAGCCCATCAAGCTGATCGGCAAGAGGATGAAGAGCTTTGTATCAGACAGAGACAAGGGCTTTGAAAAGCTGCCTGTAAAGGGCGAGGATGAGCTCTCTGAGATGTCGCGCTCATTTAACAGCATGGCTGATGAGATAGATACCTATATCATTAATATAGACCGGCTCAATAAAGAGAAGCATAAGCAGCAGGCTGAACTTGATATAGCTCACCGCATCCAAAACGGTATGCTGAAGCCCCCGTCATTCTCCGGTGGCGGCGTTTCGGTCAACGCCTATATGCTTGCGGCAAAGAACGTCGGCGGCGATCTGTACGACTATACCGTTATGAACGACGGCAGGATATATATGATGATAGCTGACGTATCCGGAAAGGGTATCTCCGCGTCGCTGTTCATGTCAAGGGGTCTCACTCTTCTTCAGCAGTATGTCGCTCACGGCTACTCACCTGCGCAGATGCTCGGCGAGTATAACAATACTCTTGCTGAACACAACCCGGGCAAGCTGTTTATAACGACCTTCGCGGCGGTCTATGACCCCGTTACCCATGACCTGATATATTCCAACGGCGGACACAACCATCCGTATATCGTTTCGGATGAGCTGATAGTCCTCGACGGCGCAGACGGAGTAGCTGCCGGGATATTCTCAGGCGCGAAGTATAAAGAGGCTTCGATAACGCTCAAGGAGGGCGATGTGCTGTTCATGTATACCGACGGCGTCAACGAGGCTGAGAATAAAGCCGGAGGGTTCTTCGGCACAGAGGCTCTTGAGAAAGAGCTCAGTCGCCATATAGGCAGCGAAACTGACCGTATCATAGATGATGTTCTTGAAAAGCTGCGCGACTTCTCAGCGGGCGCGGAACAGAACGATGATATCACCATGCTGGCTATGAGGGTGACCGAGACCGCTTTTAACAAGGAACTTATAAAGGACTGAACCGATCCGCCGCAATATAATAATTGAATTACAGCACTGCGTTTCTTATCGCGGTGCTGTTTTTTTTACTTTACAGGAAACTGTTCGTTTCCGTAAAGCAAAAAATAATTTGTATGCCCGCTCAGTTTGCCGCTGAGCGGCAACGAGCGATGGGTATACGAAATCGCGCGCATGGGGTGCGCGATTTCTTGTTGTCATACTGACAAACAAAAAATTTTCTATATAATTGAAACCAAATCGCGTTTGTGATTGTATTATTAGTGAAGGAGGGAGATAATGGCTGAGAAGTTATTTGCGGGAATGAGCTATGACCGGGTTTTACATAAGTATGCCGATACCGTAGCGGGCGTATGCGTCATGCGCTTGCGTAATTATGCCGACGCCGAGGATTGTTTTCAGAATACCTTTATCAAACTCTTTCAAAAATCTCCCGATTTCATGAATGAAAACCACCTCAAGGCATGGCTGATACGAGTAGCGATAAACGAGTGCCGTAACTATATCAATATGAACCGCCGTTTTGTCCCTCTCAGCGCGGCTAAGCATGAGACGGTC
Organism: uncultured Clostridia bacterium; assembly: GCA_946183365.1. Classification (GTDB taxonomy): domain Bacteria; phylum Bacillota; class Clostridia; order Oscillospirales; family Acutalibacteraceae; genus Ruminococcoides. The sequence goes on along the minus strand of CAMHAH010000001.1, from coordinate 177,197 downwards.
GAGTTAAAGGAGAACGAGAATGATATCTCTTGGGCGATGCTTCAGATAGAGCCAAAATACCGTGAGGTCCTGTATCTGTTTTACTGCGAGGGCTATAAGGTGAACGAGATATCGGAAATACTCGGCAAAAATCCGAATACCGTAAAGACATTATTGAAACGCGGCAGAGAAAAGCTCAGAAAAGCGTACGGAGGTGATGAAATATGAAAAAGGTGAATTTTGACGCACTTTCTCATATCAAGGCGCCTCAGACTTGGATAGAAAAGGCTGAGCTTATCCCTGAAATGCCTCAGAAAAAGAACTCTGTCGCCGTACCGTACCGCGCTGTCGCGGCGGCTGCTCTGGTGCTTGTGAGCGTTGTCGCTGTCGTTGTATTTATGATGTTTGAAAAGCCGTCGCCCGTTAACGACGGTAGCCTGCCGCTTTCTCAGACCGAAATCGAAACAAGTATCTCAACCGCACAAAGTAACAGCAAAGCGTCTGAGACCGACGTTTCGGATATGTTTAAGAAATTTCCGGAGACAGAAAACAATACCGTTTCATCGGAGGCGGAGACGAAATCAGTATCGTCGAGCACTGCTCCGAATGCCATTTCGACCGAACAGCGACAGGCGGCAACAGCTTCGACGACCGAACCCGCCGCGGTGACGACACCGTCATATACCGGTGAGACAACAGAGACCCGATCGGCAGAAACTCAGCCTCAGACCACGCCGATTGTATCGACAGATCCTCCGTGGACGCCGACTGAGATCACCGATCCTACCTATGGCTTTGAAGAACTCGATGTTATCAGCGTAGCGGCGGTATTCCCGTCGTCCCTTATCACAGACGGAGAGCCTATATATTGTATAGTGCAGCGGAGAGGTTATGCCGTCGGTTCAATAGTGAAAGACCGATTTGCCGACTACCGCAGAGCGCATTATACCGTATTGAAAAACGGAAACGTCTTTGCAGGGTATGACGAAAAGATCGACCGTTCTGATCTGCACGGAGAAGTAACATATGATTATTTCTTCTACAACTCACGAGGAGAGGTGCTCGTAAGTGATTATACTACGGTATACCTATAAGTAAGATTTTGATTATAAAACTATTTGTGAAGGAGGATAAACATGAAAAAAGCATTATCATTATTATTGGCGATCGTTTTGATGTTCAGCCTGTTCACCGTAGCGACAGGCGCGTGGACAAAGCCTGTCCCGGGCTACTATGTAGTGGGTACGATGAACAACTGGACAATAGACAAGGACTATCTCATGAAACCGTATTTCGGCGGTCATTATATCCTGTATCAGACGACCCTGAGCGCAGACGATGAGTTCAAGGTGGTATATTCTTCAGACGGCTTAGACAGGAGCGTTTGGTATCCCGACGGCGGAGAACTCTACAACTATAAGCCGGGCTTTGACAGCGATTACTGCAAGATAGAGTTAGCTCCCGAAGGAGACGGCGAGGGCGACGAATGGTACCGCGGAGTGATAAGAGCGTATCCCTGTGAGCCGCCGACCGACCCGACCGAGACGACAGGCTTGACATCTCCCTTTATCGAGCTGTGGAACAGCAAAGCGGAGCTGACAGCGGATGATATCGAGCTTGCCGTCAATAATCTGCTTAATCCGCAAAGATATATCTTTGATGATAAGATCGATCTTATCAACTCTTATCGCTTCAATTGTACTCCCGCGTATGTCGTGGATTATGAAGTTGAGGGCTACGGCTTTTACGCAACGGTCATACTAGAAGAGAGGCTCGGTGACTATCTGTTCTACTCGACCTCATCTTATGAGCCTCAGATCTTCATCGAGGATAAGCTCAAGACCTTTATAAAGGCGTATAAAGACGGTGATCTGACCGATGAGATGCTCGCGGAGCTTGCAGAGGCGGATTATAAGTACGGCAATCACTGTAAGGTCGTAACGGGATATATCATAGGCGACGCTGACGGAGACGGCGACGTAAATGCTGTTGACGCTACCTGTATACAGCGCTATGACATCGGTATGTTCGGAGCCGACAGGATATACAGACCGCTCGCCGACGTTGACAGCAACAGCTATGTTGACGTCATCGACGCGACCTTTGTTCAGAGATACTCTATAGGCTTAGGGAAGATATGGTAAATATGTATACCGCAGGCGCTGCTGAGAAAGCGGCGCCTTTGCCGTTTTATTAGAAACCGGTATAAATTTAGTATAAGATATTGACTTTTGCACTTTAACGTGCTATCATAAACCCATCTTAGGTGAAAGGAGCTATTGATATGTCTCTCAAAATGGCTGAAAAATTCAATAACTGCTTTTACTTTACATTCGCGCGCTTTTTTGCGGGCTTTTATTACTTTGCCCAAAAATGCTGATCGCTCGGATGTAACAGATTTTAAAACGGCTTTATGCGGTTCTGTTTCCGGGCAGAACCGCTTTTTATTATTTACGCAATATTATATGGTATTTGAAGTGCGATATTATTAATTGTATTCGGGAGGTTTATATGGATAGCTTACAAGAGGCGAGAGCGAGTATCAACGAGATCGACAAAGAGATGGCGGGGCTTTTTGAGAGGCGTATGCAGGCTTCTAAGGTCATAGCCGAGTATAAAAAGGAACACGGCTTGCAGATATACGACGCTAAGCGTGAGCGCGAGGTGATCGAGAAGAATTCTGAGTATATCGGCGATCATGACGTCCGCTCATATTACGCTAAGTTCTTAGGTGATCTTATGGCGGTCTCAAAGCAGTATCAGGAGCGCGTGATAAGCGGAGCAAAGATAGCTTACAGCGGTATCGAGGGCGCTTATGCCGATATCGCCGCCAAAAAGATATTCCCGTACGGCAGAGAGATTTCTTATCCCGATTTCAAAGCGGCATATGAGGCTGTCGAGAGCGGCGAGTGCGATATCGGCGTGCTGCCTATAGAGAACAGCTACGCGGGTGAGGTCGGACAGGTCATGGATATGATGTTCCAGGGGCCCTTGTATGTGAACGGCATCTATGCGCTCAGGATAACTCATAGTCTGCTCGGCGTTGAGGGCTCGGATATCAAAGGCATCAAGACCGTTGTCAGCCACCCTCAGGCTCTTGCTCAGTGCGCGGGATATATCCGCGAGCACGGTTATAAGACCGTTGAGTTCGCCAATACCGCTAAGGCGGCTAAATATGTAAGAGAGTGCGGCGATAAGACCGTTGCCGCGATAGCCTCTCCCGAGACGGCAGGTCTGTACGGACTTGACGTTCTCGACCACGATATCAATGAGAGCGCGGTCAATACCACCCGATTCGCGGTGCTCTCAAGAGCAGCGAACAAGGCTGTCGGTAACAGCGGCGACAGCCGCTTCATGCTGATGTTCACGGTAAAGAACGAGGCGGGTGCTCTGGCTCAGGCGCTGAATGTACTGAGCAGCTACGGTTTCAATATGCGCGCTCTGCGTTCGCGTCCGATGAAGGATCTTGAGTGGCAGTATTACTTTTATATAGAAGCCGAAGGCGACGAGACGGGTCAGAATGGTTCCGATATGCTCCGTCATCTCGCTCTGCACTGCGATATGCTCAAGGTGGTCGGTCATTACAGCGACGAGGTAGTTTTATAAAATTTTTGAGGTTTGATTATGGCTGAGAAAAAGGTTTTGCATATGGATCTGGGCGCTGACAGCTATGATATCATCATAGAGCGCGGCGCTTTGGATAAAGCGGATGAGCTGCTTGATCTTGACCGCAAGGTCATGGTCATCACTGACGACGGTGTGCCCGAGAGCTACGCGCGCACTATAGCCGATCTGTCAAAGGACGGCACCGTGTATACCGTGCCTCAGGGCGAGGACAGCAAGAGTATAGATAAGTTCTCTGAGATACTATCTGAGATGCTCAGGCTCGGCTTCGGCCGAAAGGACGCGGTGGTCGCCGTGGGCGGCGGAGTAGTCGGTGACCTCTCGGGCTTTGCAGCCTCGGCTTATATGCGCGGAATAGATTTCTATAACATACCGACTACGGTCTTATCACAGGTCGATTCGTCCATCGGCGGAAAGACCGCTGTCAACCTTGACGGCATCAAGAATATCGTAGGCGCGTTTTATCAGCCCAAGAGGGTCATCATAGATATCGACCTGCTATCGACCTTGCCTCAAAGACAGATCAGCAACGGTCTCTCAGAGGCGGTCAAGATGTCGCTTACATCCGACGCGGAACTTTTTGAATTATTCGAAAAAGGAAATATAAGCAGTAGTTTGGATGAGATAATAATTCGGTCGCTGATGATAAAAAAGAGTGTTGTCGAACAGGACGAAAAGGAGCAGGGGCTCAGAAAGATACTAAACTTCGGTCATACTATCGGCCACGGCATAGAGAGCTTCGAGCATCTCAACGGTCTTTATCACGGCGAGTGTGTGGCTCTGGGCATGATACCTATGGTGAGCGAGAGCCTCAGACCGAGATTGATAAAAGTGCTTGATAAGCTCAGCCTGCCTACATTGGTCGAGCTCGATCCCGACGCGGTATTTGCCGCCATGACCCACGATAAAAAAGGTGAGGGAGATACGGTAACTATCACGACCGTTCCCGAGGCAGGTAAGTTCGAAATGAAAAAGGTATCGTTCAAAGAGCTGTACCCATTGATTGAAACGATAGGAAAACAACTATGAAAAATACATTCGGAAATTCAGTTTCACTGACGCTGTTCGGCGAGAGCCACGGCGAATATATAGGCGCTGTGCTCGACGGTCTTGCTCCGGGGCTCGCTGTGGATGAGGACTTCATCCGCGCTCAGCTTTTAAAACGCCGTCCGTCGGGAAAGATATCGACCGCGCGGCGTGAGGCTGATGAATTCAAGCTCGTCAGCGGAGTATTCGAGGGCAGGACTACCGGAACTCCCTTGACGATATTGATACCCAATACGTCTCAGCACAGCAAGGATTATTCGGCTACACGCTCTCTCGCGCGTCCCGGTCACGCCGATTATACCGCGTACCAAAAGTATCACGGCTTTGAGGACTACCGCGGCGGCGGTCACTTCTCGGGCAGGATAACTGCGGCGCTTGTCGCGGCGGGAGCCGTACTGATACGGGCGCTCAGGGACAAGGGCATATATATCGGCACTCATATCAAGAGCTGTGCCGGGATATCTGACAGAGCTTTCGATGATTTAGCCAATGATATAGCCGCGCTTGATAAGCTCGATTTCGCGGCGCTCGACGTTGAAAAGGGCGAGCAGATGCGTGCCGCGGTCGAAGCGGCGGCGGCAGACGGCGACAGCGTAGGCGGCGTGCTCGAGACCGCTGTTATCGGAGTGCCCGCGGGAGTAGGCGAGCCGTGGTTCGATACCATGGAGGGAGTTCTATCTCACGCTCTGTTCTCGATACCCGCGATAAAGGGAGTGCAGTTCGGCAACGCCTTTGAACTGGTGAATCGCAGGGGATCAGAGTATAATGACAGGTTTTATATTTCTGATAAAGAAATAAAAACCGCGACAAATAATAACGGCGGCATCAACGGCGGCATCACCAACGGTATGCCGATAGTGTTCAGCTGTGCCGTAAAGCCAACGCCTTCGATATTCAAAGAGCAGAGCACCGTAGACTTTATAAAGGGTGAGAACGCCGTCTTAGAGCTAAAGGGCAGGCACGACCCCGCGATAATCCACCGCGCGAGGGTGGTCGTAGACAGCATAGCGGCTCTGGCGGTCGCGGATATGCTCGCTCTCAGATACGGAACTGATTGGCTGAAATAAAACTCAATTGCTTTTTGTACGCAAAGGATCACGAGATATGGAATACGGACTGATCGGTGAGAAGCTCCCTCACAGCTTCTCTAAAGAGATACATGAAAAATTAGGATATTACAAATATTCTTTAAAAGAAATAAAAGAGGATGAGCTGAAAGATTTTATTCTTAATAAAGACTTCAAAGCCATCAATGTGACTATACCCTATAAGCAGGCGGTTATCCCGCTGCTTGATGAGATATCATCCGACGCCGAGGCTATCGGAGCGGTGAACACCATCGTTAACCGCGGCGGTATTCTATATGGATACAACACCGACTTCGGCGGTATGAGAGCGCTTATAGAGCGCGTCGGTATAGTACTTAAGTATAAAAAGGCTCTTATCCTCGGTACGGGCGGTACTTCTCTTACCGCGTCGGCGGTCTGCGCCCGTCTTGGCGCTAAAGAGATACTTCGCGTCAGCCGAACGGGCAGAGGCGGAGCGATAACCTATGAGCAGGCTTATGCCGACCACTCTGACGCCGATGTGATAATCAACACAACTCCCTGCGGTATGTTCCCGAAGCTCGACGGTTGTCCGATAGATATCGGCAGGTTCACAAAGCTCAGCGGAGTTATCGACGCGGTATATAATCCGCTCAATACCCGGTTGGTGCTCAGCGCTAAGGAGCGCGGGATATCTGCCGAGGGCGGTCTTTATATGCTGGTCGCTCAGGCTGTGCTCGCGGCTGAGCTCTTCCTTGATAAAGAGCTTGATACGGTACCTCTGACAAATAAGATATACGACGAGATATATTTCGATAAAAGAAATATAGCGCTGAGTGGTATGCCTTCTTCGGGCAAGTCCACCGTAGGCAGGATAATAGCCGATAAGCTTCAGAGAGAGTTTATAGATACCGACAGTCTGATAGTCGGGCGAGAGGGCGAGATATCGCGTATATTCGCTGAGAAAGGCGAGGGATATTTCCGCGATATCGAGAGCGAGGTAATCAAAGATCTATCTTCGCTCAGCGGCAAGGTCATCTCTCTCGGCGGCGGCGCTGTTTTACGACCCGAGAATGTAAGAGCTCTCAGACAGAATTCAGAGATATTCTTCATCGATCGTTCGATAGAATACCTGACCCCGACAGACGACCGACCGCTCGCTGATGAAAAGGCTAAGATAGAGCGCCTGTATAATGAGCGCATAGACATATACATAGATACCGCCGACTATATAATCGACGGCGACTGCGACCCCGATGACGTAGCCGACAGTGTGATAAACGGAGAATAAGATATGAAGATCCTTGTTATAAACGGACCCAATCTGAATATGCTCGGTATACGCGAGCCGGATATCTACGGCAAGAGCACCTATAACGACCTGTGTGAGATGATAAAAACTCACGCTGAGAAGCTCGGCATTGAGGTCGAGCTGTATCAGAGCAATCACGAGGGAGATATCGTTGATAAGATACAGTCGGCTTACGGCAATACCGACGGTATCGTTATCAATCCCGCTGCTTATACCCATACCAGCGTAGCGATCCTCGACGCGCTCAAAGCGGTGGCTGTCCCTGCGGTAGAGGTACATATCTCCGACGTGGACTCAAGAGAGGATTTCAGACAGATAAGCTATGTGCGGCTCGCCTGCATAGCGACGATCTCGGGTCACGGCTTTGACGGTTATATTGAAGCGATGGATATCCTGATGCAGAGAAATGAGAGTTGAGATAAAGCCCTCACACCTCAGCGGTACAGTATCGGCTCCTCCGTCAAAGAGCATGGCTCACAGGTTGCTTATCTGCGCCGGGCTCAGCAGGGGAGAGAGCGTTATACGCCGACTTGCGTTTTCTGAGGACGTCAAGGCTACCGTAAGCTGTTTGCGTGCTCTCGGCGCGGATATCCGCATAGACGGAGACACGGCTTTTGTAAAGGGCGTAGATGTCAGAGAGCCCATAGGCAGGTCGGCTGTGCTCGATTGTAATGAATGCGGAAGCACACTGAGGTTTTTTACTCCGTTATGTATGCTGTGCGGTGAAGAGCGAGTGCTGCGCGGCAGCGAGTATCTCATGACCCGTCCTATGAGCGTTTATGAGGAGATAGCCGGGCGTGAGGATATACGCTTTGAAAAGGCTGTTGATAAGCTGACCGTTCGGGGCAGGCTAAGCGGTGGTATATACACTGTAAAAGGGAATATCAGCTCTCAGTTTATTTCGGGTCTGCTGTTCGCTTTGCCGCTGCTCGATACCGACAGCGAGATACATATCCTGCCGCCCGTAGAGAGCAGACCTTATATAGATATGACCGTATCGGCTCTCAGAGAGTTCGGGATCGAGGTCTCACAGAATGATAATATATATAGTATAAGAGGCTCTCAGGAATACCGAGCCGCGAATGTCACCGTAGAGGGAGATTATTCAAACGCGGCGTTTTTTGAGGCGCTCAATTACGCAGGCTCAGACGTTATCGTTAGCGGATTGCGTTCGGACTCACTGCAGGGCGACAGAGTTTATAAAATTCTTTTTGAGAAAATAAAATCGAAGGAAGGAGCCGTGGATATCTCCGACTGTCCCGATCTCGGACCTGTATTGTTCTCTGTTGCGGCGTTGTGCGGCGGAGCTGAATTCACGGGTACGGCAAGGCTCAGGATAAAGGAGAGCGACAGAGCCGAAGCCATGAAGCAGGAGCTCGGCAAGTTCGGGATAAAAGTCACGGTATGCGAGAACACCGTCACGGTTCACGGCTCAGAACCAAAAAAGCCATGCAAGGCGCTTTCTTCTCACGGAGACCACCGTATAGTTATGGCTTTGTCGGTGCTTATGACCGTCACGGGCGGCGTGATAAACGGCGCTCAGGCGGTAAACAAGAGCTTCCCTGATTTCTTTGATAAATTAAGCGCTTTAGGCGCGGAGGTGCGTATATATGAATTGGATAAGTAACTCACGGATACTGATAGTAGGTTTGGGTCTTATAGGCGGCAGCTACGCCAGAGCTCTCAAGCGTCTTGGATTTCATGTGACGGCTATCGAGACCCGTCAGAGCGCTGTCGAATACGCGCTTGAGAACAACATAGTCGACGAGGCTTTCACGACCGTAGACGAGGAGATAGTCGGTTCAGCTGACGCTGTGATCTTCGCTTTATATCCCAAGGTATTCAAACAGTGGATAGCCGAGTATCAGCACTATTTAAAGAAAGGCGCTATGATCACCGACGTTACGGGCGTAAAGAGCTGTATCGTTTATGATATCCAGGATATGCTCAGGGACGACGTCGAGTATATCGCTTCACACCCTATGGCGGGTCGTGAGGTCTACGGCGTTGAGAATTCAGACGACGCTATCTTCCGAGGGGCGAACTTTATTATAGTTCCCACAGAGAAAAATACAGCTGAGGCTATCCGATGGATCGGCGGCTTGGGCAGGATATTGGGCTTCGCGAGGATATCGGTGCTCTCTCCAGAAGAGCATGATGAGATGATTGGCTATCTGTCACAGCTTACTCATTGTATCGCCGTAGCTCTCATGACCTGTTCGGATAACGAGCACCTTGTAGATTATACGGGCGACAGCTTCCGCGATCTTACGCGTATCGCGAATATAAACGATCTGATGTGGAGCGAGCTTTTTATGCTCAATCAAGAGTCGCTGCTCAAATATATGGACATTTTCCTCGATGAATTCGCTTCGCTGAGGGATATGATACGCGACGGCAGAGTGGATGAGTTGAGAGAGAAGATGCGCCTGAGCACCAAACGCAGGGCTTATTTCAATAAAAAGAAAAAATAAACAGGTTCGGTGATATACTCCTGACCGCCGACTGAACAAAAGGAAGGTATATTTATGAATATGAATATGGAATTCGAACGACAGCTGACCATCCCTATGGAGGTCAAGAAGATGTATCCGCTCGACGACAGCCTAAGAGATATAGTCGAGAACAGGGCAAAGCAGATACAGGATATATTCAGCGGCAAGGACGACCGCATTGTGCTTGTCATCGGACCCTGTTCCGCCGATAAGGAGGACAGCGTCATCGATTATATCAGCCGTCTGAGAAAGGTGCAGGATAAGGTAGAGGATAAGATCTTTATCATCCCGCGTATCTATACCAATAAACCCCGTACCACCGGCTCAGGGTATAAGGGCATGCTGCATCAGCCCGATCCCGAGAAGAAGCCGGATATGTTCAAGGGCATAGTAGCGATACGCTCACTGCATATCAGAGCGCTGAAAGAGACAGGTTTCTCATGCGCGGATGAGATGCTTTATCCCGAGAACCACCGTTATCTCGACGATATCCTCGCTTATGTAGCTATCGGAGCGCGTTCGGTAGAGAACCAGCAGCACAGGCTTGTGGCTTCCGGCTTGAATATCCCGGTAGGTATGAAGAACCCTACAGGCGGCGACCTCAGCGTAATGATGAACTCGATCACAGCCGCTCAGAAGGGCCATACATTTATATATCGCGGGTGGGAGGTCAATTCTCACGGCAATCCCTATGCCCACGCTATCCTGCGCGGTTATATGAACAAGCACGGCGAGAGCCTGCCTAATTATCATTATGAGGACATGACTCATCTGCTCAGACTGTTCGCGTCGGGCAATTTCAAGAACCCTGCCTGTATCATAGACACGAACCACAGCAATTCCGGCAAGAACCCTTATGAACAGCCCAGGATCGTCAAAGAGGTCATGGCGGCCCGCAGGTACAATGCCGAGCTGCAGCGTATGGTCAAGGGCTTCATGGTAGAGAGCTATATCGAGGACGGAGCTCAAAGCATAGACGGCGGCTGCTACGGCAAGAGCATCACTGACCCGTGCCTCGGATGGGACAAGACCGAGAGATTGATACTCGATCTTGCGGATATGGCGTAAAATATTTGATATTACGAGATGGTTGCATAGTTTTATGCAACCTCTCTTTGTTTTTCGGCATAGTTGGAGGTGTATATTATGATCACGATCCAATCGGGAAAATTATCTATCCCCGAGGATGAGCGTTTTATCGGATTCGCAGGCGATAATACGGTCGTCACAAAAGAATTTCACATACTCCGCAGAGTAGTTCCGTCAAGTGAGTATACCCTTTGTCTGAGGTTCGACGACGGAAATGTTAAAACCGTTCCTTTGAGATCTGCTCAATTCGGCAGCGATGTCCGTTTGACATGGGAGATCGAAAGAGATGATCTCGCGTCAACGGGCATAGTTACCGCTCAGGTCAAGATGACAGACGGTAACGGTAATGTTCAGCATACAACGAAGGATTATTTTCTTGTCGGTACGTCGGTCGAGCTTGACGACGAAGGCAGAGAGATAGAGCATATCAACCGTTCTCAGCTTGAGGAGAGTATAAAAGAAGCGGTGGAGGGTATCGAAGCGAAGTCGTCCTATCTCGGAGATGACGGGTACTGGTATGTGTTTGACAAGGATAACGAGGCGTTTTTCAAAACAGGTTATCGCGGAAGGCTGAGTGTTGACTCTCAGATGGACGAACACAGCCTCAACCCTGTTTCAAACAGTACCGTGACCGCTTATGTGTCGGAACAGATCGCCGGTATCAGACAAGAGATAGGCGATATCGAGACCGCTCTCGCGGCGATTTAACGCAGTAAGTCTAATGCTTATTTGATATATCGGAAAAATAAAGCGGATTTTTAACAATATATTGATTATTTCCAAAATATTATTAAGTTATTTGTATATTTTTTCCTAATTTTTGCTTGACAATAGCTTTAGTTTAATGTTATTATAATCAAGACGACGATATATGGTAAATAAAACGTCATGATCTGACCGTTCTGTTGAGCAATCAAGTGCGGTTTTGTTACGGGAGTTTTATTTCTGTAAAAAATGCTATTGACAAAAAAGACGGTTTGATTTATTATATATACGTTAGTTAGGAATTTGAAAATATTTTTTGGAGATGATTAGTTATGAAAAAAATTATCGCTTTATTAATGGCTCTCATGCTCGTTGCTTCTGTCGCAGCTATCTCTGCAGGCGCAGCAACTGCTGATGATAACCCCAGCCCCACAGCTGTAGCTTACTATTCTATGACAGCTGAAGCAAGACCCGCTAACGCAGGTAAGGCCGAGGTTGATCCCGCTAAGGTTGAGGTTGGCTCTGACGGTACAGTTACTTTCACAGCTACTGAGACTACAGATGCTAAGTTCGTCAGATGGGAATTCCAGTGCGAGTATGATGTAGTTTCCGGTACTGTTGAAAACGACATTTCTTATGACAAGGTTGTAGTTCTTAAGCCGAAGTCCGATATCCACGGTATCGCTTACTTCGAGGGCGCTGACACAGCAACTAAGGATCAGAAGAACAATGATACAACTTCTCCTAAGACCGGTGACATGACTCTGGTATTTGCCGGCGTTCTGCTCTTAGGTCTCGGCGCAGCTGTATTCGCATTCAAGAAAATCAAGGAATAATACTTATTCAAATTAATAACTAACTTAAAGAAAGCTCCCGAGTTATCTCGGGAGCTTTTTCTCTGTGTAATAATCGAGCCGGGCAGCCGGGAATAGAACCGGCTGTATTTTTTTAGTTTACCTGTGAGCGTTCAGATAGCATATCTGTTTTGCGGCAGTTATCAGGCAATAGAACGTATATGATAATTCCAAAAAAAGAGTTGAGTTTTGTATGTGTAAAACCGACAAAAAATCCTATAGGATATTTGGTGAATTTTAGGTAAATTTATTTCTGTTATAGAAATTTAACGCCTATATTTTTGTATATAATTATTATAACTAGGATTATCTTAGATTACATGAAAAAAAGGAGGAAATTATCATGAGATTATCATTGAAACAGACAAAACGCGCTGTATCGCTGCTGCTTTGTCTGGCGCTGCTCGTGACATCGATCGCGTTCGCTCTTTCTGTCGGAGCGGAAGAGATCGGTATTTCTGCGACAGGCGCGGATAACCTTGCTGATGATAGCTCAAACAGCAACATCGACGCAGGCAAAAAGCAGTCGATCGAGCTTGCCGACACCGGCGCCGCGGGAGACTATGTCTACTGCAAAAACACCGCAGGCTGGTCAACTGTCACCGCTTATATGTGGAACAGCTCCAGCGACACTAACTCGAGCTGGCCGGGCATTGCCATGACAAACATGGGCAACAATATCTGGCGCTATCAGCTCCCGAAGGCTTACGCCAACATCATCTTCAGCCAGAACGGTAAGAATCAGACTAAGGATCTGGTATACCCCGGAGCGGGCAGGATCTACGATAACTCCACGGGTGCGTGGAGCGTGTATGAGACCCAGCCCACATCTGCTGATCCTACCTCATCAGGTTCAACGACCGCGCCTACTCAGGCTCCTACAACTTCACCCTCCGGAGCTCAGTACGTCTACTGTGAGAACGAGGCGGGCTGGTCTACAGTTACCGCTTATATGTGGAACTCAGAAACAGACAACAACGCAAGCTGGCCGGGCGTAGCGATGACCAACATCGGCGGTAATATCTGGCGTTATCAGCTTCCCAAGAGCTTCAAGAACATCATCTTCAGCCAGAGCGGTCAGAATCAGACATCTGACCTCGTTTTACCCGGCAACGGTCAGATCTATAACAACAAGACCTATAAGTGGGACACTTATGATACCTCGCCTCTGCAGGTATCACTCTTCACCACCGATCTTGAGGCGCCTCAGTACGAGGGCGTAGCGGTCACTCTTACCGCAGCCGCTCAGGGTCAGGGCACCGTTTATTACAAGTTCTCCGTAACAAACGGAAGCAACACGGTCGTCCTCTCTGATTATTCTACCAAGAATTCAGCTCAGTGGATCCCCGCTTCCGCAGGCACCTACACTCTTAATTATGAGTTCAAGGATGCCGCGGGAAACACCAATAAGCGTACAAAGACCTATACCGTTGAGAGCGGTCTTACCTCTGTTTCTCCTTACATCAAGCAGGTAACCCCCGCGGGCGGCGAGATCAAGAAGTCTACCGCCGTAAACGTCACTGTTTCAGCAGGTGGCGGTCTCACGGGTACAAACCTCTTGTTTTATAAGTATACCGTAAGAGACGCTAAGGGCGATATCGTAAACGTTCCTTATTATACTCTTAAGAAGACCTACAGCTTTACTCCAGCTGCTACAGGTGCTTATACTCTTACCGTAAGCGTACAGGGCTCTGATAACACTACCGTTGAGCGCGAGTATTCTTACACAAGCGTTTCAAGCTACAGCCCGACAGAGTCGGTCGTAACTCCGACAGAGGCACCGACACAGAAGCCTACTGTAGCACCGACACAGGCGCCTACTCAGAAGCCTACTGTAGCTCCCACACAGGCTCCGACACAGAAGCCTACAACAAAGCCTACCACGGCTCCCACACAGGCTCCGACACAGAAGCCCACAACTAAGCCCACTACCGCACCTACTCAGGCTCCGACCCAGAAGCCTACTACGGCTCCCGAGCCGGTCGTCAAGGGCGACGCTGACAACGACGGCGATATCACTATTATCGACGTAGTGTATATCCAGCGCTATTCTATCAAAGCCGCTATGCCCACACCTATCAACGTGAAGAACGCTGATGTCAACGGCGACGGCGATATCAATAGTATCGACGCGGTTATGGTCCAGCGCTATCTCGTTGGATTAGGCAAACTTTAAGGAGGTAACAGACGATGAAAAAGCTTTATCGTATAATGGCGCTGTTGATGTGCTTCGCGCTTATATTCTCTGTTGCCGCTATTTCCGCAAACGCGGCTGACGAGGATATCGCTGAAGTCGGCGCAGAGGCTGAGATCGCCGAGACAGGCGCTGACAATATCATCATCCATGTCAAGAGTGAGGACAAGGTTCCATATATCTATTATTGGAACGCTCTGCCCACAAACAAGGAATGTACCTATCCCGGCGTTAAGATGACTCTTGACAGCTCACAGGGCACTGCATGGTACACCTATACATTCACAAATACATCTAAGATCAACTTCCAGCTTACCGACGGTACTACCGGTCTCTCAGGTCAGATTTCCGGAGAGCTCACCCGCAACACCGGCGAGTGGTGGTACAGAAACGGCCGCTTCCGCAACAAGAACCCCGAGCAGGCTGATTCCTATGAGAGCGTAGATATGCGTCAGGACTCTATCTACTTTGTTATCACTACACGTTTCTATGACGGTGACAAGGGCAACAACGTATTCTGCTGGGATCATGCAAAATCCAATAACGCCGACTCCGATCCCGAGTGGCGCGGCGACTTCAAGGGCCTTGCCGAAAAGCTTGATTATATCAAGGCTCTGGGCTTCTCGGCTATCTGGATCACCCCTGTCGTAGAGAACGCCTCAGGTTATGACTACCACGGCTATCACGCTATGAACTTCTCTAAGGTCGATGCTCGTTACGAATCCGACGACTTCACCTATGAGGATCTTATTGCCGCTGCTCATGACAAGGGCATGAAGATCGTTCAGGACGTCGTATGGAACCACACAGGTAACTTCGGCGAGGTAAATCTCGAGCACCTGTTCGATAAGGACGACAGCGACCGTACAAAGCTCGGAGATATGAAGAGCACCATGATCCCCACCAAGAAGCTCCTCGATTACAACAATATCTCTAAGCCCGAGCAGTATTGGCAGCTCTCCGACGCTAAGCAGTATGACTCACGTTTGCAGCTGATGAAACAGACTAAGGGCTTTACCGATATGGTATCTTATGATAAGGTATCCAACTCGAACAACTATTACCACAACGGTTACTTCGGCGACAACTATAACTGGGATGACTATACATGTAAGTTCCATCAGATCGCCGGCGACTGCGTTGACCTGAACACCGAGAATAAGGCTGTTGCGGATTATACCGTTGACGCGTATTCACAGTATATCGATATGGGCGTTGACGCGTTCCGTGTAGATACGGTCCGCCATATCTCCAGACTTTCGCTTAACAAGTGGTATAATGATCGTATATATGCCAACGCAAAGACTTCCGGCAACAACAACTTCAATATGTTCGGCGAGATCTGCTGCCGTGTAAACGAGATCTGGAACCGTAACACATTTACCGAGTCTGTTCCGTATTACACTTGGGATGATACTGCTGCGGATCTTGCCAAGCTCTCGGATAAAACCGATCCCGCTTCGGTAAAGAACAATCTCGAGAATTCTATCGCTTACAATAAGGCTAACATTGATGTCGGCAAATGCCCGACTTCTACTAACGCCTTCCTTAACGGTATCAACTATCATAAGCCCGACTACTCCAAGAGCTCGGGTATGGGTCCCATAGACTTCTGTATGCACTGGAACTTTGATACCGCGGGCGCTGCTTTCGGCGTCGGTAAGGCGGAGGATCAGTACATTAACGATTCTACATGGAACGTTGTATACGTTCAGTCCCATGACTACGGTTGTGACGGCGACCATTTCAAAAAGACCGCTTGCGGTACTCAGGAGTGGGCTGAAAAGCTCAACCTGATGTTCACCTTCCGCGGTATCCCCTGTCTGTATTACGGCGATGAAGTTGAGTTCCAGAAGGGCTTGCGTATAGACGAGGGTACAAACATCACTCTCGCTAACTCCGGCCGCGCTTACTTCGGCGATTACCTTGAGGGCAGCGTAACAGCTAACGACTTCTCAAGCTACACCGCGAGCGGCAAGGTAAATACTACCTTGAATTCCACTCTGGCTAAACATCTCCAGAAGCTCAACGCTATCCGCAGAGCTATCCCCGCTCTCCAGCTCGGACAGTACACCACCAACGGCAACTATGTCAGCGGTAATATGGCGTACATCAGACGTTACACAGGCAGCTATACCGACGCTAAGACAGGCGCTACATCCAATGTAGACTCTCTTGCCTGCGTAGCTCTCACCGACGGCGCTACCTTCAAGAACATCCCCAACGGCACCTATATCGACGCTGTTACAGGCGACAGACAAACTGTTTCCAACGGTACTCTGAGCGTCGGTTCTGTAGGTAAGGGCAATATGCGTGTATACGTATGCTGCGCTTCAGGCTTCAAGGGCATCAGCGGAGCTATCGGACCTGCCGGTCAGACCTACCTCAAGTAATTCGGTTATTACTTGATCCGAACAATACATCAAGCTCCCCTCCTCGTGAGGGGAGCTTTTGTGTTATGTGCTTTATAAATCTACTGAAATAGACAGAATTTCGTGATAATACGGTGATAATTCGGAGTATTATTTCGGAAAAAAAGCGGATTGTCGCCTTTACTTTGCTTTTATCATATGCTATAATACTACAGAATAGGGAAAAATGCCTTTAAGGTACGAAAGGAATATGAAAATGAAAGCAAACATCTATCGCTCCGTTACCTGCGGAGATCTAAGAGAGAATAATATAGGAGAAGAGGCGCGCCTCGCCGGATGGGTAGAAAACATCCGCGACCACGGCGGTGTTATGTTTATCGATCTTCGCGACCAGTACGGCGTAACTCAGGTCGTAGTACACGACGACGCTCTGCTTGAGGGCGTCAACCGCGAGTGCTCGGTCACCGTTTCGGGTAAGGTAGTAAAGCGTGACGAGGATACTATAAACAAGAAGATCGCGACCGGTACCGTCGAGGTGGTCGCCGAGAGCCTTACCGTACTCGGCAAGTGCAAGAACAATCTGCCCTTTGAGGTGATTTCTTCTACAGCAACAAATGAGGATACCCGTCTGAGATACCGTTTCCTCGACCTGCGCAATCCTAAGGTACACAATAATATCCTGCTTCGTTCTCAGGTCATATCCTTCCTGCGCTCAAAGATGGGCGAGATGGGCTTTGTTGATATCGCTACCCCGATCCTCGGCGTATCTTCTCCCGAGGGCGCGCGCGATTACCTCATACCTTCCCGTAAGCATAAGGGCAAGTTCTACGCTCTGCCTCAGGCGCCGCAGATATTCAAGCAGCTCTTGATGGTATCGGGCTTTGATAAGTATTTCCAGATAGCTCCCTGCTTCCGTGATGAGGACGCGAGAGCCGACCGTTCACCCGGCGAGTTCTATCAGCTCGATTTTGAGATGGCTTACGCCACTCAGGAGGACGTCTTTGACGTAGCGGAAGAAGTCTTATATGAGACCTTCAAGAAATTCTCCGATAAAGAGATCTCAAAGCCGCCTTTCCGCCGTATCTCTTTTGCCGAGAGTATGCTCAAATACGGTACGGATAAGCCCGATCTCCGAAATCCCCTTGAGATCATAGAGATATCCGATATGTTTGAAGAGACCGATTTCAAGCCCTTCTTAAAGAAGTGCGTCCGCTCTATCAATGTACCCGGCGCCGCTTCATGCTCAAAGAGCTGGTTCAAAAAGATGGAGGAGTTCGCTCTGTCTATCGGTATGAAGGGTCTGGGCTATGTAAAGGTCACCGACGAGCTTCTATTTTACGGTCCTATCGACAAGTTCCTAAAGCCCGGAGACAGAGAAGAGCTTATCAAGCGCAACGGCTCTAAGGCAGGCGACGTCATCTACTTTATCGCCGATACCGCAGCCGAGGCTCCCAAGCTCGCGGGTCAGATCCGTACAGAGGTCGCCGAGCGCCTTGATCTTATAGATAAATCACGCTATGAATTCTGCTTCATCGTTGATTTCCCGATGTATGAACAGGATGAAGAGAGCGGTCAGATCATATTTACCCACAATCCCTTCTCAATGCCTCAGGGCGGTATGCAGGCTTTGCTCGAGAAGGATCCCTGCGATATCCTCGCGTATCAGTATGATATCGTGTGCAACGGTGTAGAGCTCAGCTCGGGCGCTGTCCGCAATCACGATATCGAGATAATGAAGAAGGCGTTCTCCATCGCGGGCTATACCGAGGACGACCTTAAAGAGAAGTTCCGTTCGCTGTATAAGGCGTTCCAGTACGGTGCTCCGCCCCACGCGGGTATGGCTCCCGGCGTAGACCGTATGCTGATGCTTCTTACAGATGAAGAGAATATCCGTGAGGTAATCGCGTTCCCGATGAACAGCAACGCTCAGGATGTATTGCTCGGTTCACCCGGCGAGGTTTCCGAGATGCAGCTCAGAGAGGTTCATATAAAAATCAGATAAATTTGACCGGGGTCGCAACCCTCCGGCTCTTCGAGCCTCCTCACTATAAGAGAGAGGCTTTAGAAAGGAACATACTATGGTAACAAGAGAAGATATAGAGAACATCGCTCTGCTTTCAAAGCTGTTTGTCGATGAAAAGGATCTCGACAGCCTGACCGAAGAGATGCAGAAGATAGTCGCCTTTGCCGATACCATCAACAATGTTGAGGTCAAGACCGGCGAGTTTGACAATATCAACAACCTGTCCAACGCTTTCCGCAAGGATGAGGTGAAGGAATCTCTGCCTGTAGAGGAGATACTCAAGAACGCTCCCGAGCAGGCCGAGGATCACTTCTTAGTCAGAAAGAGAGCGTGACCTATGGGACAGATCAAACGTATACATGATATGCTGATAAGCGGTGAGATCAGCTGTGTCGAACTGACAAAAAAGTATTTGGAAGCTATCAAAAATTCCAATAAAGAATTAAACGCTTATATCACCGTAACCCCCGAGGTAGCTCTCGCTCAGGCTGAGGCTGTAGATAAGAAGATTGCGAACGGCGAAGAGATCGGACTTCTCGAGGGTATACCCATGACCCTTAAAGACAATATCTCTACAAAGGGTATCGAGACCACCTGCGCTTCAAAGATACTCACAGGCTATAAGCCCATCTATGACGCGACCGTATATGAGCTGCTCCAAAAAGAGGGCGTAGTCATGCTCGGCAAGGCCAATATGGACGAGTTCGCTATGGGTTCATCCTGCGAGACCTCATATTACGGCGGAGCTAAGAACCCTCACAGCCTCGATCATGTCGCGGGCGGTTCATCGGGCGGTGTAGCCTCGGCTGTCGGCGGCAATCTGGCTGTTTACGGTTTAGGCTCCGATACGGGCGGCTCTATCCGCCAGCCCGCTTCATTCTGCGGTATCGTAGGTTTGAAGCCCACCTACGGCGCGGTTTCGAGATACGGACTTATCGCTTACGCTTCATCCTTTGACCAGATAGGACCTATCACTCAGGATGTTGAGGACGCTGCGATCGTCTTTGACGCTATCGCGAAGTACGACGAGCGAGACAGCACATCACAGGGCAGCAAGCCCGCCGCGCCTACTCTCAACGATGATATCAAGGGCAGGAAGATCGGTATCGCCAACCAGTACCTCGACGGCGTTAGAGAGGATGTTAAACAGGCTGTTCTCGACGCCGCTAAGGCGTATGAGGATATGGGCGCCGAGATAGTATATTTCGACCTGCCCGAGCTTAAATTCGCTCTGCCCTGCTACTATATCCTCGCAATGGCTGAGGCTTCGTCAAACCTCGGCAGATATGACGGTATTCGTTACGGCTACAAGGCCGAGCATTATAACGGCACTCACGATATGATCTGCCGCACTCGCTCAGAGGGCTTCGGCAAAGAGGTACAGCGCCGTATCCTGATGGGTACATATGTGCTTTCGGCGGGTTATTATGACGCTTATTACAAAAAGGCTGTCAACCTCCGCGGCGCTATCGTAGAGGCGTTTGACCGCGCCTTTGAGCTTTGCGACGCTATCCTCGCGCCTACAGCTCCCGTAACCGCCTTTAAGAACGGTTATCTCTTCGGCGAAGAGACCGATCAGATCGAGCAGTATCTCAGCGATATCTGCACCGTACCCGTCAACACGGCGGGTCTGCCTGCCGTATCGGTTCCCTGCGGAGTAGACGGCGAGGGCCTGCCGATCGGTATGCAGCTTATCGGTAAGAAATTTGATGAAAAAACCATTCTCAACCTCGCCTATAAGTATGAGCAGGCTGAGGATAAGAGAATAGAGACAAAGTGGGGTGTAAAGCTGTGAAATACGAACTTGTAGCGGGCTTTGAGACCCACGTAGAATTGCAGACGAACACAAAGATCTTCTGCTCGTGCACCACTAAATTCGGCGGCGACCCCAACACCCATTGCTGTCCCGTATGTATCGGTCTGCCGGGTACTCTGCCCAAGCTCAACGAGCGCGTCGTAGAGTACGCTATCATGGCGGGTCTCGCGACAAACTGCGAGATCGCCGAGATAGCCAAGATGGACCGCAAGAACTACTGTTATCCCGATCTGCCCAAGGCTTATCAGATATCACAGTATGACAAGCCGCTGTGCGAGCACGGTTATATAGCCCTCTCAAACGGCAGAAAGATCCGTATCCTGCGTATACACATCGAAGAGGACGCCGGCAAGCTGATTCACAATCACGGCGATACCTATGTCGATTACAACCGCGGAGGCGTACCGCTTATCGAGATAGTTACCGAGCCTGACTTCCGTTCTATCGACGAGGCTAAGGAGTATGTCGAGAAGCTCCAGCAGATCATGCGTTATATCGGAGTATCCGACTGCCGCATGCAGGAGGGCTCTATGCGCTGTGACGTCAATATCTCGGTACGTCCCGAGGGATCTGAGAAGCTCGGCACCCGTACAGAGATCAAGAACATGAACTCTATTACCAATATCGCAAAGGCTATGGAATATGAATTCGAGCGTCAGGTAGACCTGATCGAGAACGGCGGCGAGGTAGTACAGGAGACCCTGCGCTATGACGACGCCACAGGTACCACATCCTCTATGAGATCAAAAGAGGACGCTCACGACTATCGCTACTTCCGCGAGCCCGACCTCGTAACGATCAACGTACCGCGAGAGAGGGTGGAGGAGATA
This sequence comes from uncultured Clostridia bacterium, assembly GCA_946183365.1. Taxonomy (GTDB): domain Bacteria; phylum Bacillota; class Clostridia; order Oscillospirales; family Acutalibacteraceae; genus Ruminococcoides. The sequence continues at coordinate 155,811 of CAMHAH010000001.1, read as the reverse complement.
AAGGCGCGTCTCCCCGAGCTGCCCGAGAGCAAGCTCAGAAGATATGTCGAGGATTATGAGATCCCCGAGAAGGACGCGGCTCAGCTTACAAAGTACCGCAGTATATCTGAATACTTTGATAAGGCGAGCGAGGGACTGAAGTCACCCAAGACCGCTTCGAACTTCATTATCGGTCAGATATTCCGCAGACTGGTGACCGAGGCTGATAAAGAGGCATTTGATATCAAGACCTCTGCCGATCAGCTCAACGAGCTGTGTAAGCTGCTCGAAAGCGGAAAGCTCAAAAACAATCTTGCCAAGACTGCTCTTGATAAGATGCTCGACACCGGCAAGCCCGTTACCGAGTTTGTTTCCGAGAGCGATATGGCGGGTCTCGACGACGCTACTCTGACCGAGTATTGTCAGAACGCCATCAACGCTATGTCCGCCGCAGTAGCCGATTATAAGAGCGGTAAGGAGAAGGCGCTCATGGCTGTCCTCGGCAATGTCATGAAGCAGAGCCGTGGCAGAGCCGATGCCGCTTCCGTGACCAAAAAGCTCAAAGAATTGATAGGTTGATATATTATTAACTCTAAGCAAATACCAAGGAGAATACTATGAAAAGAATAATTGCGTCAGTACTTTCCGTTTTACTTATTTTATCTTTTACCGTTATCACGGCGTTCGCTTCATCGACTGATGACGCAGCCGAGTACTACAGCATCAAAACCACGATAGTCAATAAATGCGAGGCTTTTGCAAGCACCGATAAGGTCAAGAAAGGCTCTGATGAAACGGTGACCTTCACCGCTGACGGAGTGGACTTTATAAATTGGGAGTTCTACGGCGAGTATGAGGTCATAGATGGCGAAGTCGACGCTGACGGCATATCCTATGATAATGTAGTAATTCTCAAGCCGCTTTCGGATATCAAGGCATATGCCGAGGGAGTTCTCGATGAGAGCCGCGAGGGAGGTATTCCCGTAGAGTACTATCGCGTTTCGGTTGAGGCTGACCCGAAAGACAGCGGAACAGTCAAGGCAGACCCCGCTAAAGTTGAGAAGTATTCTGAAGATACTGTTACTTTCACCGCCGAAGACACCGACGGATACAGCTTTGTAAAGTGGGAATTTACCGGCGAATTTGACATTGTTTCCGGCAAGTTTGACGATAATGGCATATCAACCGATAAGGTCGTAGTTGTTAAGCCGAGGTCGGATGTCAATGGTATAGCTTCCTTTGAGAAGGTCAAGGCTGAGGAGAAGAACGATACCGATAAGAGCTCTGCCGATGAAAAGGGCAATACAAGCACGACCTCTCCCAAAACAGGCGGATCACCCCTTGCGGTCGCGGTAGTTATGCTGACAGCAGTATGCGCTGCAGCTTTTGCGATCAAAAAGATCAGAGAATAATTGAATAAATGCTTTATAACTGCCCTCGTTGATCGAGGGCAGTTTTGTTTCTTTACAGGAAACTCCTCGTTTATGTAAAACAAAAAATTTGTATGCCCGCTCAGTTTGCCGCTGAGCGGCAACGAGCGATGGCTATGCGAAATGCGCGCAAAGCGCGCTTTCTTGTTTTCAGATACAGTGTGGACTGAGCCCGCAAGATTGATGCTATAATTGGAATACAGAATTAAAAGGTCCAAATGTTATAGCTTTTATAAGAAAAAACAGGTTATTTGTGCATTTCGCATATTGACTTTAACGTGCTAATACAGTAAAATGATATACGTTGCTGCGCTGAATTAATCTTAGCGCATAGATCGGGAGTCTCCCGATATGAATAACGGCGGCTGAGCCGCTGATAACGGAGGAAAAAGATGAAAAGAACTATCGCTTTATTGATGGCTGTTCTGATGGTAGTCGGTGTTCTTGCTGCCTGCGGCAAAAAGCAGGCTGACACAAAGGCTACCGACAGCACTACCGCTTCAAACGAGACTACACAGGCTAAGACCACAGCTGATGTTGACGCTGTTAAGGCTAAGGGCAAGCTGATCGTCGGTATCACCGATTTTGAGCCCATGGATTATCAGGACGCAAACGGCAACTGGATCGGCTTTGACGCTGATATGGCTAAGGCTTTCGCTGAGTCTCTCGGCGTAAAGGCTGAGTTCGTTGAGATCGACTGGGACAACAAGATCCTCGAGCTCAACGGCGGTACTGTTGACTGTATCTGGAACGGCATGACACTCACCGATGAGGTCACATCCGCTATGGATTGCTCAAACCCCTACTGCAACAACGCTCAGGTAGTTATCGTTAAGAAGGATGACGCTGAAAAGTACGCTAAGGCTGAGGACTGCAAGGAGCTCAACTTCGCTGTTGAGAGCGGTTCCGCCGGTCAGGAGCAGGCAGAGGCTTATAAGTTCAAGTTCACCGAGGTCAAGGATCAGGCTACAGCTCTGATGGAGGTTGCTTCGGGCACCTGCAACGCCGCTATCATCGACTCTCTGATGGCTGCCGCTATGGTAGGCGAGGGCACAGGCTACGCTCAGCTGACTTATACCGCTTCTCTCAACTCTGAGGAGTACGGCGTAGGCTTCCGCAAGGGCTCTGACCTCAAGGCTAAGTGCGACGAGTTCTTTGCTGCTGCTAAGGCTGACGGAACAATGGAGAAGGTTGCCGAGACCTACAAGGTCCAGGCGGCTCTGATCAAATAATCTAACACAGTATATTACTGACTGAAGAAAGACAGAGGGTATGCGCTCTCTGTCTTTCGGTCGGTTTATGCGGTACATAATAAGGTCGGAACAAGCTGCTCCGTTTTATTATGAACGTTTATCAGGGGTCGCGTCATAAGGACAAAACCGCTTTGTTTTTATGACGAGATCCCTTTTCGGTAAAATACGGCTGTGCCGTGACAGATGAGGTTTTTATGGATACATTTTTTGAACAGTTCCCGATAGTTTTTCAGGCGCTCAACGTGGGCTTTTTGCAGACCTTAAAGCTCTTTGCGGTGACCCTCCTCGGCGCTCTGCCGCTGGGTCTTATCATTTCGTTCGGCTCTATGAGCAAGTTCAAGCCGCTTTCGGCTGTGGTTCGCGTTTTTGTATGGATAATACGTGGTACTCCGCTGATGCTCCAGCTGCTCATAATCTATTTCTTCCCCGGTCTTGTATTCAATAATCCCATCTGGGGCGGAGGTGAAGACGGCAGATTTATCGCTTCGGCCGTGGCATTCATATTGAACTACGCCTGTTACTTCTCTGAGATATATCGCGGCGGCATACAAGGCGTCCCCATCGGTCAGCAGGAGGCGGGACAGGTGCTCGGTCTTTCAAAAAGCCAGATCTTCTTCAAGATCACTCTCTTGCAGATGATAAAGCGTATCGTGCCGCCTATGTCAAATGAGATCATCACTCTCGTCAAGGATACATCTCTCGCCCGTATCATTGCTCTGCAGGAGGTCATCTGGGCAGGTCAGGCGTTCATGAAGGGCAGTCAGGGTATCTCGGGCGCTATCTGGCCGCTGTTCTTCACCGGCGTATACTATCTCATTTTCTCGGGTATTCTTTCTCTGCTTTTCAGCTATGTAGAGAAAAAGCTCAGCTACTTTAAGGCTTAAGGTGATAATATGGCGATACTTGAAGTAAAAGATATACGTAAATCATTTGATAATACAGAGGTACTAAAGGGCATAGATTTCACCCTCGAAGAGGGTCAGGTGCTTACGATAATAGGTTCATCCGGCTCGGGCAAGACCACTTTGCTCAGATGTTTGAACTCTCTCGAATTTGCCGATAAGGGTCAGATAATCGTTGACGGCAACGTGATATTTGACGGCGAGAACACAAAGAGACTGTCTGAGAGTGAGCTCAGAAACAACCGCCTGCACTTCGGTCTGGTTTTCCAGAGCTTCAATCTTTTCCCTCAGTACAGCGTTCTTGAGAACATCACGCTTGCTCCCAAGCTGCTAAATAAGGGCACTAAGGAAGAAATAGAGAAGGAAGCCCTCGAGCTTCTCGAGAGCGTAGGTCTCAGTGAAAAGAAGGACAATTATCCTTGCGAGCTGTCAGGCGGTCAGCAGCAGCGTGTAGCTATCGCGAGAGCCCTTGCGATGAAGCCGCGTATACTATGCTTTGACGAGCCTACCTCGGCCCTCGACCCCGAGCTCACCGGCGAGGTCCTTAAGGTCATACGCTCTCTCGCGGATAAGCGCATGACCATGATAATCGTAACTCATGAGATGACCTTCGCGCATGACGTCAGCGATAAGCTGATCTTCATGGATAACGGAGTTATCGCTGAGGAAGGCGGCCCCGATATCCTTGAAAATCCCTCAAGCGACAGGCTAAAGGCGTTCCTGACATCGTTCTGATCGCATAACTCTTTGCATATTTGCATAAATATTCTGAGTTTGACAGAATTGTGACCATATTTAACGCGGCTGATAATATTTCAGTTGTATAATTATACAAAAATCAATTAACGCACCGGATTAGGCTTGCATGAAGATACATTTTGTTGTATATTAAGTGCAGTCAATCACATATATTTTGACAATGAAATGAGGTTAAAGAAAATGAAAAGAATTCTTGCTATCGTTTTAGCTGTAGCTATGATCGCTTCAGTAGCGGTCCTCGCAGGCTGCGGCAACAAAGCATCAAACACAACAGAGACTACTATCGCGACCGAGCCTGCTTCCGCAAAGGGTAAGCTCACTATGGCTACAAACGCTTATTTCCCTCCCTATGAATATTATGAGGGTGAGAAGATCGTCGGTATCGACGCTGACGTCGCTAAGGCTATCGCTGATAAGCTCGGCATGGAGCTCGAGATCGTAGATATCGAGTTCGATTCGATCATCGCCGGCGTACAGACAGGTAAGTATGATATGGGTATGGCAGGCATGACCGTAACCGAAGAGAGACTTAAGTCTGTAGATTTCTCTACATCCTACGCTAAGGGCATCCAGTCTGTAATCGTTACCGAGAACAGCCCCATCAAGTCTATCGACGATATCCTCGCTAAGGACGCTAACTACAAGGTAGGCGTACAGCTCTCTACAACAGGCGATATCTATATCACAGACGATCTCGGTGACGCAGCCGCTGAACGTGTGACCGAGTTCCAGACAGGTAACGACGCCGTTGCCGCTCTGTCCTCAGGCAAGGTTGACGCTGTTATCATCGACAACGAGCCCGCTAAGAGCTATGTTGCCGCTACAGCCGGCCTCAAGATCCTTGATACCGAGTATGTATCCGAGGATTATGCTATCTGCTTTGCCAAGAGCAACACCGAGCTCAAGGATAAGGTAAACGCGGCTCTTGAGGAGCTTATCAAGGACGGTACCGTTAAGTCTATCGTTGATAAGTATATCACAGCAAAATAATAGTTTATTGACCGACTCAGGGCGGATTTCCTCCGCCCTGTTTTCGTGTATATATAATACTGTATAATCCAAAAGCTATTGAGGGATATCGGAGTATGAAGAAGAGAAGAATATTATCATTTATAATATGCGCGGTACTGCTGCTGAGCGTGGTATTCTGTCTGTGTATGTCGGCTTCGGCTGCGGATACGGCGGCGGGAACAACGGCGGGCTCGGCAGAGACCATAGGTCAGTCCTCGTCGTGGATCGAAGACCTCAGGGCTCAGTTTGACCTGAACTTCATCCAGAAGGATCGATGGAAGTCGATGCTGACAGGTCTGGGAAACACCCTGCAGATCACGTTTTTCGCGGCTCTGCTCGGCATCGCGATAGGTATCGTTATCGCCGCGATCCGCACCACCTTTGACAACAACAAGGAGAACATGAAGCACAACAAGAGCATAGGCTATTATGTTCTGGGCTTCTTCAACGGAATATGTAAGGTATATCTTACGGTAATCCGCGGTACGCCTGTTGTTGTACAGCTGCTTATTATTTACTTTATCATCTTTGCGTCTTCGACCAACGATATCATGATCGCTACCCTTGCGTTCGGTATCAATTCGGGCGCTTATGTGGCTGAGATCCTCCGCGGAGGTATCATGTCTATAGATAAGGGTCAGTTCGAGGCGGGTCGCTCGCTTGGCTTCAACTATGTTCAGACCATGTACCATATCATTATCCCTCAGGTACTCAAAAACGTATTGCCCACCCTTCTCAACGAATTCATCGCTCTGCTCAAGGAGACCTCTGTCGCGGGTTATGTCGGCGTTGTTGACCTTACCCGCGCGGGTAACGCCATCCGCGGAGCGACATTCTCAGCGTTTATGCCGCTTATCGCGGTTGCGCTGATATACCTTATCATAGTAATGGTGCTGACATGGCTCGTCGGTATCATAGAGAGGAGGCTGCGTAAGAGTGAACGATAATTGTTTGATAAAGGTGACAGACCTTAAGAAGCATTACAAAGAGGGCACTATCCACGCTCTTGACGGCGTGAATATGGAGATCGACCGCGGCGAGGTAATCGTTATTATCGGCCCGTCGGGCTCGGGTAAATCGACCTTCCTGCGCTCCCTCAATCTGTTGGAGCTGCCTACATCCGGAGAGATACTGTTTGACGGCGTAGATATAAACGCGCCGCATATAAACATCAATAAGCACAGACAGAAGATGGGTATGGTCTTCCAGCATTTTAATCTGTTCCCGAACATGACCGTGCTCCGCAACATGACACTCGGCCCTCAGAAGCTGCTCAAAAAGAGCAAGGCCGACGCTGAGAAGTACGCTATGGAGCTGCTCGAGCGCGTAGGGCTCTCAGACAGAGCCGAGGCGTATCCCTCACAGCTTTCGGGAGGTCAGAAGCAGCGTATCGCTATAGTACGCGCGCTGTGTATGGAGCCTGAGGTCATGCTGTTTGACGAGCCTACCTCAGCTCTCGACCCCGAGATGGTCGGCGAGGTACTCGATGTTATGAAGGAGCTCGCTAAAGAAGGCATGACCATGGTCGTCGTTACACATGAGATGGGCTTTGCCCGCGAGGTCGGCAGCAGGGTCGTCTTTATGGACGGAGGTACCGTTATCGAAGAGGGTACCCCGAGCGAGATCTTTGATAATCCTAAGAGCGACAGATTGAAAAGCTTTTTGGCTAAAGTTCTGTAAAAGAATAATAATCATTATAAAGCCCGCTTTTACGCGGGCTTTTGATCACTCTGATATTTATACTAAGTAGCAAAAAAACACTTTAATATCTATTGCGGAGAATTCCGCATAACTGCGTTTCGTCGTCGCTCGCTGCACTCGGTAGGCATATCCGGTTGGTATGCCTTGACCTCGTGTTGCGGCTCCTCCTCTCCCCATAACGCGGGTCGTTATGGGGACCCCAAGAGTTGACAGGCGCCAGCAGTGACACTAAGCCAATCGCTTCGCTCTTGGAGTGTTGTTGCATGGGTGTTGTTAGCCAAATCAAAGATTTGGACAACACCTCAAGCCTGCCTGCGCCCTCCGCCTTGTTATGCGAAATTCTCCGCTAATATCTTTTTAAAGCTTTTTATTGCTACTTAGTATTATACATATTCTTTGTGCTTGATTTAAACCTTTAAATATGATATAATAAATTGGATTTAAAGCTCTTTGGTGATGATGAATGGAAGAAAGCAAAAAGATTGTTGCTGAAAATATAATCAGACTGCGAACCTCTTTGGGACTTACTCAGGCTCAGTTAGGCGAGCAGCTCAATTACTCAGACAAGTCCGTCTCAAAATGGGAGCGCGGCGAGTCGGTGCCCGATGTTTTCGTATTAAAACAGATAGCCGATATGGCGGGCGTCACCGTCGATTTCCTTTTGAACGCTCACAGCCCTGATGAGGTTATTGAGCCTGAGAACAAAAAGGCTCATTACAGCCGCAGGTTCATAGCCCTCACGGTCATCGCGGGTATCTGGGCTCTTGCGGTACTGCTGTTTGTAATATTGTGGATACTGGGTATCATCAGCTGGATAGTATTTGTCGGAGCGATCCCCATATCCCTGATAACTCTGCTGGTGCTCAACTCAGTATGGGGCAACCGATGGAACAATGTTTACATAATCTCGGCGCTTGTATGGAGTATCATTGCGCTGGTATATCTATCCGCCTTGGATCAGAACTGGTGGCAGCTTTTCCTGCTCGGAATACCGGCTCAGATTATTATTATCTTTGCGTTCTCAATCAAGAAAAAGCCGAAAACGCAAGAAAAAACCTGAGCTTCTACTGTGAGTAGAGAGCCTTTATAGGCGCTCTACTCATTATTTTTTTGATGTAGAATTCTTTTTAGCGTATTGTAGAAGAACGTTTGACCTCAATAGATTGATTTTTTATCTATGCCGAGTAAAATTAAAGTAGAGTACGGTTCAACTGTATTTGAGATCGGTTGAACGGATGAACAATCACCTTGTTGACGATTATATCGACACCGGCAAATACTGAAAAGGAGTGTTTTATATGAGTTATGTTTTAAGCACCTGTACAGCGTGCGATCTGTCTAAGGATTTTTATGAAAGATATGATCTTAAACATTTAGGCTTACACTATGTAGTCAACGGAAAGTCCTATACCGACGATCTCGGCGCTACGATGACGATAGATCAGTTTTATCAGAAGATCAAAGAAGGCGCTGATACCTCGACCTCTCAGGTTTCGGTCGGCGAATATTTAGACCATTTCCGCAAGCTGCTCTCTGAGGGTCATGACATCCTGCACACCTGCCTCTCATCGGGCATATCAGGCACCGTCCAGAGCGCTAAGTCGGCTGTTGAAATGCTTAAACCCGAGTTCCCCGATCAGAAGATATATATCGTAGATTCACTGTGCGCATCTTCCGGCTTCGGTCTGTTCAATGTGATACTTGCCGAGAAGCGCGACGCGGGCGAGGATATCGAGAGCCTTTACAACTGGGCTATGGAGCACCGAGAGGATGTTCAGCACTGGTTCTGTTCTACCGATCTTAAATACTATATCAAGGGCGGCAGGATATCTAAAGTTAAGGGCATTATAGGCGGTATCTTTGATATCTGTCCCTTGATGTGCGTCAACCCAAAGGGTGAGCTGAAGATCATCACTAAGGTGAGAACAAAGAAAAAGGTCCTCGCCGCTCTTGTCGATAAGATGGAACAACATGCTTTTGAAGGCAATAAATACAGCGGCAAATGCTATATCTCTCATTCCGCTTGTCTTGAGGACGCTCAGACCGTTCGTAACTTGATCCTCGAGCGTTTCAGGAACGTCAAGGAGGTCTCGATATTCGATATCGGTACTACGATCGGTTGCCATACCGGCACCGGAACCATAGCTCTCTTCTTCCTCGGAGATGAGCGAGAGGACGAACGATGAATCCGGCTCGTGCCGTTTCGGGTGATCTTATGGCTGAACGTGATAAGTACAGAACTCAGCTGCCTGATTACACCAGAGGCGAAGAGATAGCAAATGTGATCACCCATATCATCGGCGGTATATTCGCTGTTCTGGCGATACCTCTGCTGATAGTCACGGCTGTTCGTCATAATGATCCGTGGGCTGTTGTGTCTGGCGCTGTATACGGAGCTACACTGTTGATGATGTTCACTGTGTCGAGCGTATATCACGGTCTAAAGCCCGGCAAGTTGAAGCGGATAATGCGGGTCATCGATCATTGTGATATATACCTGCTTATAGCGGGAACATATACGCCGATCCTGCTGGTTGCCGTACGCCCGATAAACCCGGATGTGGCATGGAGCGTTTTCGCCGTTGAGTGGGCGTTGGCTATAGTAGCTATCATCCTGAACGCGATAGATCTTAAGCGCTTCGAAAGGATCTCTATGGTGTGTTACATAGGGATGGGCTGGTGTGTGCTGGCTATCCTTAAGGTCACGATAGAGGCTATGACGCAGAGCGGCTTTGTTCTTCTGCTGCTCGGCGGTATCGCTTATACCGTCGGCGCGGCTCTGTACGGAATAGGGAAGAGGGTAAGGTACATCCACACGGTCTTCCATGTTTTTGTGCTGTTGGGCAGCGTCCTGCAGTTCCTTTCGATACTACTGTATGTAATGTGATATGATAAAGAAGCTCCCGATCGTCTCGGGAGCTTTGATTGTTTCATACTAGGGCTTGTTTAATAAATCGAAGTCATTTGTATCATTTCAACAGAATAGCAATAGAAGCAACATAAACGAAGGCAAGGAAAGACAGATCGGTCTTATCATAACGAGTGCAAATACGTCTGAACCATTTGAGCTTCTGAAAGAAACACTCCACTAGATGACGTTCTTTATAGGTATGCAAATCGACGTGCCAAGGCTTAGGACAGTTTTCTCTGGGCGGAATCGTATATGTGGCGTTTTGAGAAGAGATATAGTCACGAATTATCTTAGCGCCATACGCTTTATCACCGAGAATGTTACTACCGGCAATCTCAAGCTTTTTCAGCGACGGGATCGCATGAACGGAATCGTGATCGTTGCCGGAACTGAGTAAGAAAGCAAGCGGATTGCCTAAGCCATCCACTAAAGCATGAATCTTTGTGTTTTTGCCGCCGCGTGACGAGCCTACCGCTTTTTCAGCAGTTTTTTTTACCGCCGTTTGCGCTCTCATGGACTTTGCAGGATGTTGAATCTATTGAGATATTTTCAAAATCAGCATCTGCCGATAATTGCTTGAAAATATCTACCAATACTCCTTCTTCAGTCCACTTTTGAAAGCGTGCGTAAACAGCTTGCCATTTTCCGTATCGTTCGGGAAGTTCTCTCCAAGGCGCGCCGCTTCTGGCAATCCACAGTATGCCGTTCATCACACTGCGGTTATCATATTTTGTCGGGCGTCCTCGTTTTCCTTCCGGTGGGTGTTCTTTCGGTAGCATTTCTGCTATTCTGTCCCATTCGCTATCTAGTAGCTCATATCGTCGCCTTCCCATACCTTTATGATACTTCTATTTTTCTTTTTGTGCAATATTATTTTTTTAAACAAGCCCTAAGTAGCAATAAAAAGCTTTAAAAAGATATTAGCGGAGAATTTCGCATAACAAGGCGGAGGGCGCAGGCAGGCTGGCGCCTGTCAAAACTGACAACGCAGTTATGCGGAATTCTCCGCAATAGATAATAAAGTGTTTTATTGCTACTTAGTATAAGATACAAATAATGATATTACGGTGTATGGCTGAATATATATTTATTATAAAGTTATTCAAAGCAGGGATGAAAATGATATTCAGACTTACATCGTTCACGGCGGTTTTTCTCATTCTGTCATGTATAATAGTCGCTGTATCGGCGGCTGTATATGATGAACCGCCGAGGATATCCGCAATAGAACCGGCAGTTACTCAGACAGAAGCGCCTCAAGAAACAGAGACCGAGGATATAGCTGAGACCGAGGCGGTGACTGAGGTTGAGCCTGAGACCGTCGGCGCGGACGAGCAGGGCGATGATTATATATCACGCACAGAGGCTCCGTCATATGACAACGCCTGTTATTATTCCGCCGAGAACGTGTTTTATGCCTCCGACTACGGTATGCCTAATTGCACCTGTTACGCGTGGGGCAGAGCCTATGAGCTGTTGGGCGAGAAGCCCGAGCTTTGTTTATGGGACGCAAGGTATTGGTATGACTATAATCTTGAGAACGGTATCTATGACTGCGGCGATACCCCTAAAGAGGGAGCTATCGCCTGCTGGGCTTATTCGGACGGAGGCCCCGGCCATGTAGCGGTTGTAGAGAGTGTTGACGGAGATACGCTTACATTGTCGAACTCAGCCTACAGCGGCTCTGAGTTCTATGTCAGCACCGCGCCTGTCAGCGACCCGTCGGGAGGCATGGAAAACTGGCTGTTTCAAGGATATATCTATATAGTTTAGGGGCACTGTAAATATCAATTTCGGATATCCACAGTGCCCCATAAGCAACCGAGAATAAATCCGAACACGCTGCAAATGGCAATATTTCGGAATAATTCGGCTTATCAATCTTGGCAGGCGCCAGCCTGCCTGCACTTTCTGCACCGAATTCTTCTCGAAATCTTGCACATTTTCAGTCCTTCGGAGTTTTGCCGGAGCAGATTTTCGTCTGATCGCGGCAAAACCACAGCGAACCCTGACGGGTTCGCGAGGATTTTAACAAAGAGCGGGCGGAAATATGCCCGTCAAAACCGGGTTCGGATTTGTTCTCGGTTGCTTAAGGGAGCTGTTCAACTCGAACAGTTCCCTTTTGATTATTTTAGGTAAGATATGTCAGCCTGCGCTGCATTTTTGTACAGTCAATTATATCGACCTCGCCGTTGTTATCGAAGTCCGCGAATCTCATTTGAGTTTTGTCAAGCTCGGTTATCTGTATAAGCTTGCGCTGGGTTACCGTAACATCGATAATGGTGAAGGCGCCGTCTCTGTCTACATCACCGTTTGGCTCATAGCTGTGGGTGAGAGCTTTGATTACGAAGTTTCCGCTGTAATTATCGTCATAGTTATTCTTATACAGATCTTTCATATCCATCGGTTCGGTGCTGTAGCCGATGATATAACTCTGTCCGTATTCCGTTTCAGGTATGAATATAGGTATTCTGCTTACGGTGAGCAGCTCGGCGACCCCTATAGAGACGCTTCCGCTTGAGCTGTCCCTCTGTATCTGAACAGCTATCGCGCCTTTTTCGTCAGGAGCGATAAAGCCGCTTGTATCTACGCTTATGTAACCCTGATACTCAACGGTTCCGCTCGCAAGCTCTGTCCAGAGCGAGGTATCTGTCACCGGAACGCCGTTGTTGTCTATCGGGATATAATATACGGTGTAGGACGAGCCCTTTGCCGTGGATTCAAAGACGATCTCATCTATGTTGCGGTAGCCGTCTGAAAAGTCAAGTACATTGGCGTAGGTCATTTTCCTCAGGCGTGAGTTGTCGTCAAGATAATCAAACTCATATGTGGCCCCGTATATCTCGTCCTGCTGCACTTTGTTATTAGCGTTCATCGGCTTGACGCTCGATATTGCGTAGCTCGGACCGAAGCGGGAGTCGAAAAGATAATAATCCTCATATGAGATCCAAAAATAACCTTTATTGCCCCAACCTTCGCCATAGCTGTTTTTGCATAGCCAGGCTCCGTTATTTGTCGGTCGCTTACCCGATAAGAAGTTACCGGTGCCGTAATTGTCGTCCCAACCGACTATTTCGATAGAATGACCGATAAACTGACTGGTTTTAAGCCCGGGAGTATTTGAATAATACGCGCCGGTTGTTTCGTTCAAAGCGGAAGAATCATAATGGAAGTTGCCTACTACTCCGCCGTAAGTGTATACGGCAGCTTTTACGGTATCTCTGTCCGACGCCTTAAGATAGATCACCGAGTCGGCGATATACTGAGGATAAAGCTTGCCTATTGAGTTATTATAATCTTCCTGACTGCTGCTTTCGTTGAACAATTCATTTCTGATCATTCCGAACGAAGTGAAATATCCGAGCGCTAAATAGGGGTAGCCCGCGTCTAAATATGTGCGCTGCCAGCCTTTGCCCTCATTGGTTTTGGTAGCCCATAGGTTCAAGTGCATGGTTGACAGGTGATCAGAGACGTTGCTGTACTTCAGTATATACGACTCGAGCGATGCCGTGGAGCTGTATGCCCAGCACGTGTTATGTAACTGACTGCGTATCGGAGTGACATATCCAAGGTCTGCTGAGCTGTATGACGACGGCAGTTCCGTCTCAGGCTCGAGCGTGTCGCCTACCTCGGGATAATCAGCCGCGACTATGGCTATATCTCTTTCTGCGCCGGTAACAGCCGCGTCAAGTTCAGCCGCAGCCGCGCCCGACGGTATCGACAGTATCATACCGCAAGCTGTTATCAATGAAAGGAGCTTTTTTCTCATATCTTTACCTCATTTAGCTGTTCAAATCGGGAACATGGATATAAGTGCATTATACACCGTTACAGATATAATTATGTTAACATATCTTTACCTGAATGTAAATAAGAAAAATGTGCATAATAGCTTTGTGTATCAGCATTATTAAGGACAGGTGAATGAGTATGGAACGCAGGACTGACCTCGCTGTAGAAGAACGGGAGCTGCTCGGCGAGGATATAAAGGGAGTAGAATACAGCGACGAGATGTCGGGCGGATTGCATATCGAAAGGCTCAGGATTACCACCGAGAGAGCGGGTCAGCTACTCAAAAAGCCCGTCGGGACATATGTCACAGCTCAGCTGCCGCCGCTTACCGACAATATACGCGATACCGACAGCCGTGTAAAGGCGTTGTCGGATGAGATAAAACGGTTATTGCCCGTTAACGGTCTGGTGCTTGTCGCGGGTCTCGGTAATATAGAGATAACCCCCGATGCTTTAGGGCCGAAAACCGCCTCAAAGGTTCTCGCGACAAGACATATCACCGGCGAGATCGCGCGTTCTACGGGGCTCGACAGGTTAAGGGCGGTAGCGGTCCTCAATACAGGAGTAACGGGACAGACGGGTATTGAGACAGGCGAGCTTCTCTTGGGAGTTATCCGCAATATACGTCCGTCAGCCATGATAGTGGTCGACGCGCTCGCGTCAAGGCGGCTCGAGAGGCTCGGCTGTACCGTTCAGATATCCGATGCGGGTATCTCGCCCGGAGCGGGAGTAGGCAACAGGCGGGTGCGTATCGACGAAAAGACTATGGGGATACCCGTCATAGCTATCGGCGTTCCTACGGTCGTAGACGCTCTGACACTTGCGTTTGACCTGCTCGATATAGACGATGAGAAAGAGAGCGTCGAGCTCTCGCGCGAGGTATCGCCGCAGGGCAGGAGCATGGTAGTTACGCCTAAAGAGATAGATCTTCTCGTTAACCGAGCATCGGGGCTTATCTCGCTCTCGGTGAATATGGCTTTGCAGAGTGATATAGATACCGAGGACCTGCTTAACCTTCTTTGATGTATTTTTTCATGCTCATCTGAATATAACTGTTGTAAGGTGAGAGAATGAATAAGACAAGATTGAGAGCGACAGCCGTCATTATTTCGACGGTCCTTATAATAGCCCTGTGCTTGGGGCTTGTGATATATCGGGCGAGCGGCTGCATAGAGCTGTTCGACAGCGCGGCTTTAGCGGCAGGTAAGCTGAGCTTTATAAACGGCTCTGTGAGGGATTTGGATGAAGCCTCGGCGACCGAGCCTTCGACCGCTCCGTCAAAGCCCCTCGCGGGGAATTCGGCTAAACCGACCGAAGCCGTGAAAAAGACCGAGAATACATCTCACAGCGGAGAGAGCTATCCCGTTGTAGAGACGATGGTGCATAACGGCAATATGAGTTATGAGAATATCAGCATACGCAACACGACCTCTTATGACCTCGACCCGGAGACACTTTTGTCAGAGGCTCTGCCGTTTGACGTTGAGGATAACCGCACGGTCCAGGTCCTCGTCTATCATACTCATACCTGCGAGAGCTATCTCGACGATGACAGCGGAGTATATTACGATGACTTTTATCCCCGCTCTACCGATCCCGAGAAGAGCGTGGTCGCGGTCGGAGAGGAGCTTGTGAAGGCGCTCAAGGAGCGCGGTATCGGCGCTGTCCACGACACTACCCTGCACGATTATCCGTCTTATGACGGTTCATATGCCCGTTCGTGGGAGACTATCTGTAAATACCGTGAGAAATATCCGTCGATCAAGATAACCATCGACCTGCACCGTGACGCCATGACCTCTCAGGACGGCACTAAGTATAAGCCTACCTTTGAGTATAACGGAGATAAGGCGGCTCAGATAATGATAATGTCTGGCTACGGCGTTGACGGAGATTTCGACTTTTGGGATGAAAACCTGATCTTTGCCATGCAGCTTGATAAACGGTGCGAGGATATGTATCCCGGCATGACCAGGCCGCTGAGCTTCGGAGAGTTTACATATAACATGAATTTCAACAACGGTTCTCTGCTTATCGAGGTGGGCACGGACGGCAATACCGTCGAAGAAGCCTGCCGCAGCGGAGGCTATCTCGGAGAGGCTCTCGCCGACCTCTTACAAAAATAGTTATTAATAGTAAAAAGAAATCTTGTCCGCACAGCGGCGCAAGTTAGTGATAATGTCGAATTAACGTCCCCGGTCTTGAAAAAAGGTCGGGGCTTTGCTATAATATTACCGAAAAATCATCATTTTTCTTGTTTAGAATTATAGTCTTTATTTCCGCTTTCAAAGAGGCTGAAAATGAAAAATAATAAGCTATTATTAAAACTGATAACTCTTATTCTTGCGCTGACCGTGATAATGGCTATCGGCGCTGTTTCGGCATTTGCCGTAGGCGAGGATGAGGTCGTCGGAGAAAACGGCGCTCAGCAACAGCAGCAACAACAGCAACAGCAGCAACAGCAGGAACAACAGCAACAGGAGCAGCCACAGGCAGTTGACCCTCAGCAGACCCCTGCGCAGGATGAGCCTGCCGTTCAGCCTGACGCCGAGCAGCCTCAGGTCGTTGAGACACAGGAGCAGGCCGAGACCTCAGCTCCCGCGAGAGAGCCGATGTATGAGTACATATACGGCTATTCCGAGGACGCTACCTCAGCCTATGAAGCTCCCCAGCACCTCGGCGACTTGCCTCAGGTGACATCCTCAGAGGTGGTCGAGGCTACCGCTGTAGCTATCCCCGACGTAGCGGTATCTGACGCTACTATGTTCTCGGGCATAGTCATGTGGCTTTGTGTAGCGCTGGGTATAGCCGTGATCGTAGGAGTTCTGGTCAGCAAGCGTACACGCAGACGCGGCGTATAGTATGCGTATAGGAAATGTAGTTTTAGATGGCTATGCCGCTCTCGCTCCTATGGCGGGAGTAGCCGACAGAGCGTTCAGAGAGCTTTGTATGGAGTTCGGCGCGGGCTATTGCGTCAGCGAGATGGTCAGCTCAAAGGGCATCGCCTATAATTCAAAGAAAAGCGCTGAGTTGATGAGAACCTCAGACGCCGAGCGCCCGTGCGCGGTACAGCTCTTCGGTACAGAACCCGAGACAATGGCTCAGGCGGCGGTATTCGCGCTCAATTACAAGCCTGAGGTCATTGATATAAATATGGGTTGTCCCGCCCCTAAGATAGCGGGCAGCGGCTCGGGAGCGGCTCTCATGCGCGACCCTGAGCTTTGCGGCAGGATAGTCAGGGCGGTCAGCTCTGCTGTCGATATCCCTGTCACCGTCAAGATGCGCTCGGGCTTTGACGACGAGCATATCAACGCGGTCGAGGTCGCTTTGATAGCAGAAAGAAACGGCGCTCAGGCAGTCACCGTCCACGGCAGGACAAAGAAGCAGTTTTACTCACCTCCCGTGAATTTCGATATAATTCGCGAAGTTAAGAGAGCCTTGACGATACCCGTTATCGGCAACGGCGATGTATGCGACGCTCAAAGCGCCTTGCATATGTACGAGTACACAGGCTGTGATTATCTCATGATAGGCAGAGGGGCTCTCGGTTATCCTTGGGTGTTCCGCGAGGTAAACGAGTATCTCGGCAGCGGCAGGATCATTCAGCCGCCTTCGCTCGACGAAAAGCTCGATACGCTTAAGAAACATATCGGACGCATCGTAGAGCTCAAGGGCGAGTATATCGGCATGAGAGAAGCCAGAAAGCATACGGCTTACTACCTCAAAGGCTTCAAGAACGCCGCTAAGCTGAGAAATCTGGCGTTCACTATGGAAACTCTCGACGATCTCAATAATCTTATCGAAGAGATCCGGACAAGCAATAAATAATCGTCATTAATCGGAGCAGTATGGCAATTACTCGGTAACGCTCCGCTAATGACTTCTATATATATTCAGTAGGCAGAAAACTGATATCAATTTGGAGGTATATGATGTATAAGGATTTAATGGATACTATCGGTTTTGTAAAGAGCTATGACGAAGAGATCGGCTCGGCTATGGACAAGGAGCTCAAGCGCCAGAGACAGAACCTCGAGCTTATCGCGAGCGAGAACATCGTCTCTCCCGCTGTTATGGCGGCTATGGGTTCCGTACTCACCAACAAGTATGCCGAGGGCTATCCCTCAAAGCGTTACTACGGCGGCTGCTACGCTGTAGATATCGCCGAGGATATCGCCCGTG
The DNA here is from genome assembly GCA_946183365.1 of uncultured Clostridia bacterium. Classification (GTDB taxonomy): domain Bacteria; phylum Bacillota; class Clostridia; order Oscillospirales; family Acutalibacteraceae; genus Ruminococcoides. Next base: position 137,891 of record CAMHAH010000001.1, on the reverse strand, counting down.
ACCGCGCCTGCAAGCTCTTCGGCGCTGAGCACGCCAACGTTCAGCCTCACTCAGGCTCTCAGGCTAACCAGACCGTTTACTTCGCTATGCTCGAGCCCGGCGATACCGTAATGGGCATGAGCCTTTCTGAGGGCGGTCACCTTACCCACGGTTCACCCGTAAACCTCAGCGGTAAGTACTTCAACTTTGTCAGCTACGGCGTAGACCCCGTTACCCACCGTATAGATTATGATAAGGTCCTCGAGATAGCTAAGGAGTGCAAGCCTAAGATGATCGTCTGCGGCGCTTCTGCATATCCCAGAGCTATCGACTTCAAGAAGTTCCGTGAGATCTGCGACGAGGTTGGCGCTTATCTGATGGTAGATATGGCTCATATCGCGGGCTTGGTAGCCGGCGGTCAGCACGAGAACCCCGTTCCTTATTCTGATTTTGTAACCACAACTACACATAAAACTCTTCGCGGACCCCGCGGCGGTATGATCCTGTGCAAGGAAAAGTACGCTAAGGCCATCGACAAGGCTCTGTTCCCCGGTATGCAGGGCGGTCCTCTCATGCACATCATCGCCGCTAAGGCAGTATGCTTCAAAGAGGCTATGGAGCCCGAGTTCAAGGAGTACGCAGAGCAGATCGTCAAGAACTGTAAGGCTCTCGCCGACGGTCTTATGAAGCGCGATCACAAGCTCGTTTCGGGCGGAACCGACAACCACGTTATGCTCATGGATCTGCGTGAGGACGGCGTTACCGGCAAGGAGCTCGAGCACAACCTCGATGAGGTACACATCACAGTCAACAAGAACACTATCCCCGGCGAGCCTCTCTCTCCGTTCGTTACATCCGGTATCCGTATAGGTACCGCCGCTGTTACTACACGCGGTCTCAAGGAAGAGGATATGGACGTTATCGCCGAGTGTATCTCACTTGTCATCAAGGACTTTGAGGGCAACAAGGAAGCGGTGAACGCCAAGGTTGCCGCTCTTTGTGAGAAGTACCCGCTGTACGAATAAATATAGTGAAGAATGAATAATGAAGAGTGAAGAGTTGCGGGAGGGCTACGCCCTCACCCGATTATAGTATTCAAATCGGGCGTGAGTGATCCGCGGTATACTCTTCACTCTTAGTTCTTAATTATTAAATGTTACCGGAGGTAACTAAATGAACACACCGCTTGCCGACAGGCTTCGACCCGAGAACCTCGATGATATAGTCGGTCAAAAGGAGCTTCTCGCTCCCGGCAGACCTCTCAGAAGGATCATCGAGAGCGGCACTATACCCAATCTTATATTTTACGGCCCGTCGGGAGTGGGCAAGACCACCCTCGCCTCATATATCGCGCGCATCACTAACCGAAGCTTCAAGAAGCTCAACGGTACCACAGCCTCGACCGCTGATATAAAGGAGATAGTGTCGTCGCTGAATACCTTTGAGGGTATGAACGGCGTTCTGCTCTATCTCGATGAGATACAATACCTCAACAAAAAGCAGCAGCAGACCCTGCTCGAGTTCATCGAGAACGGTTCTATAACGCTGATCGCCTCAACCACCGAGAACCCGTATTTCTACATATATAACGCTATACTCTCACGCTCGACGGTGTTTGAGTTCAAGCCTGTTGAGCCCTCTGAGATAAAGCGCGCTATCGAACGTGCGGTGCGCGTGCTCTCTGAGGAACAGGGCAGAGAGATAATCTTTACCGATGAGGCGATAGAGCATATCTGTTCAGCCTGCGGCGGTGATGTAAGAAAGTCACTCAACGCTGTTGAGCTGTGTGTTTTAGCTGCTGAGAAGGATGATGTCATCACGGTAGACGGAGAGCTCGCAAAGTCGCTGACACAGCGCTCGGGCTCAAGGTATGACCGCGACGGTGACGCTCACTACGATGTTATCTCGGCGTATCAAAAGAGTATGCGCGGCTCTGACGTCGACGCGGCGTTGTTCTATCTCGCCCGTCTTGTCGAGGCAGGCGACCTTATCTCTGCCTGCCGCAGATTGGTCGTCTGCGCCTGTGAGGATGTGGGGCTCGCTTATCCTCAGATAATCCCGATAGTCAAGTCCTGTGTCGATATAGCTATGCAGGTCGGCTTTCCCGAGGCGCGAATACCTCTCGCCGACGCGGTGATAATGGTGTGTCTCGCTCCAAAGTCCAATTCGGGCGTAAACGCGATCAGCGCGGCTCAGGATGACGTAAGGGCGGGTCTGGGTCAGGTAGTGCCGAGACAGCTGCAGAACGTCCACTATGACGGTGAGGAACGCGAGCAGAAGGGTCAGAACTATATCTATCCTCACTCCTATCCCAATCATTGGACATATCAGCAGTATCTGCCCGATGATATCCGCGATCATGTTTATTATGAGTACGGCGATAATAAGACCGAGCAGGCGTATAAAGCCTACTGGGATAAGATAAAGAATAATTGAACGAAGATGTCAGCGCTGAAAGGTGTTGACATTTTTGCTATACAGGAAACAGCTTGCCGACAAAAGTATCAAATAATTTAAGAACAATGCAACCAAAAGTTCATTTGGCGGCTTTATTATATGAAGGGGGTTAAAAAATGGCGCGCGGACAGTACGCTGGGCTCAGCTTTGAACAGGCTGTGGCGAAGTATGCCAAAAACGTGCTGACGGCTTGTACCGTCAGACTGCAGAACTCCGCCGACGCTGAGGATTGTACTCAGAACACCTTCATCAAGCTGTATAGAAAATCCCCGGAATTCCGTGATGAGGAACACCTCAAGGCGTGGCTCCTGAGGGTAGCCATAAACGAGTGCAGACATTGTCTGAGAAGTAACAAGCGGCTTGTTTCTCTCGATCTGGTCAAGGAGCATCCGGTTCCCGATTCCGACGACTCTCAAGACGTCAGCTGGGCGCTGATGCGTTTGCCCGCAAAATACCGCGAGGTCCTGTATCTGCACTATATCGAGCGGTATAAGGTCGATGAAATAGCTCAGATACTAAGTACCAAGAGCGGAACGGTCAAGTCGCTGTTGAAGCGCGGCAGAGATAAGCTCAGAGAAATCTACGGAGGTGACGAAAAGTGAAAAAAATAAACTTCCGGTCGATAGAGAATATCAGCGTTACGGATGAATTGCAAGAAAAGCTGATGTCTATACCTCAGACTGTGGAGAAGGCGAATCGAGCCAGACGACTCAGATACGCTGCCGCCGCGGCGTGCCTTGTCCTCGTAACAGTTATCGGTGTGATCCTTGTTCCGAAGTTGGTCGACACTCTCCCGATCGAACGCGTGCCCGCTCCCGCTCCTCGACCTACTGAGAGCGTTGCGGTCGCTCAACTTGAAACTGAGCCCGAAGCATCTGCCGCTCCCGTAACCGAGAGCTCAGAGAACCCGACTGAGTTCGCCTTATATCAACATCAGGCGGAGGCGACAGAAGCCGCGCAGTATAATAACGGAAGAATTAATTCGGTTTCTGTTACAGAGCCTTCCGAAGCTTCCCGTCCGACCGAGGCGTCGACCGAGAGAGCAACAGAACCCGAAGCCGCGACCTCTGCCGAGCCTGAGATCGTGACCCCCACCGAAGCTCCGACCGGGAAACCGGGTGGTAACGTTGATTTCGCGCCGACCTCCAAGTGGATAAACTACCTGTCCGCCCAAAGCCTGAGCGGTATCATACAGGAGTCTATGCTTACCGGCAGCGGTAAGGTATATTTCAGGATCTACGCCTTTGACGGCAGTCCTTTGGGTGCTGAGGATCTGTTTTCGGCCACTAATCAAGCAACGCTTACGCAAAACAAGTATCATACGGTCACGGCTTCATATTATCTCGGAACGTTAGCCGATGACCTCGCGAAGATACAAAAGGGCGACTGCCTGACCTATTGCTTCTTCAACGAGGACGGCGAAAGCGTATATACGGATATAAAGATATTTTAGGATAAGGAGGAAATGACATGAAAAAAGTATTGGCTATACTGTTAGCGACGGTAATGCTGTTCAGCCTTACCGTCACCGCGGTCAATGCAGAAAGCGGCGATCCCTCCGCTAAGATCACAGCGAAATTGGCTGAGAAGATCGCTTCTGCAGCGGAGGGTGATAAGCTGCCCGTAGCCGTCACCGCCGATCTGAGTATATCTGCCGCAGAGCGCGAGGTATGCGAGCGATACGCCGCAGAGCAGGCAGACGTCCCTTACGGCGGATACCTTGATTATTTCACTGTTGATGATAATCTTAATTCACTGACCGCAGAAGAGAAAAAGCAGCATCTCGCCGACGGGCCTAAGTGGAAAAGCTATGAGGCGATCCTGTACGATCAGCTCAGAAACGCCCGGCTTACTAAGATAAACTCCGTCCTTGACGCGATCGGAGCGGACGCGGACGATATAGACGGCGGATATTATACCACAGCCTGTCTGTTGCTTCCGAAAACAATGATGCTGACCGCCGCTCAGATAAACACCGCGGCGGCTTTGGACGCGGTGACCCGGCTTGACTTAGGCTCAACCACGGCACCCGTACAAAAGGACATAAGTAAGATAATAACAAAGGAATTGGCGGCAAAGCTCGCTGAGGTCGGCGGCAATGAACGCGTCAACGTTAAGCTGAGCTACGGTACCTTTGAATCTCCGTACAAGGCTGTGTACACCAGTAATGATACCTATGAGCCTACCGATCGGATAATCAAAGAGATATACGGCTTCGGTACAGCTAATCTCAGCAGAGTAACAAACTTTGCCCTTTGGCATAACTGCAACGTAGCCAGAAAATATATACAGAATGATTTTTCACAGGATTATATGAAGCCGCTCAGGCTGAAAGCTCTCGATCTCAGCGAGGACGATACTTACGTTTATTATGAGGACGGTACTCCGAACATCACTCTCTTGAAGCTGACCGAGGCTAAGCTGTATGACGTCATCCAAAAGGGTAATGTCACTAAGGCAGAGTTTGTCAAGGACCCGTATGAGGATCCGCCCGTCCCCGCTGAGCCTTCACCCGGATATTTCATAGTAGGTACAATGACCGACTGGAAGCTCGACAGTCATTACAAGATCGGCGGCGACGTCGGTTTGGATAAAACGCTCGGCTTCACGCTCTTCCTGACTCAGGATGATTCATTCAAGATAGTCTATTCGCCCGACGGAAAAACTCTCGACAACGCTACTTATTACCCTCCCGGCAGAGGCAACGCCTTCAATCAGGAGAGTCCGATAATACTGAGAAATACTATTTATACCTTCCTGTTCAGACCGGCGTGCGACGGCGGGATAACGTATTTTTTCAACAGCTCCTGGTGGGACGAAGGCGGCGTACAGACATGGTATTATAACTGTATTTACTGCCGGGGCTACGACCCATGGGAAACATACAGCTCTCCAAACCTCCCTAATCCCGATCCCGACCACAATGAGCCTGAGCCCGGCTACTACATCGTCGGCACAATGACAGATTGGCAGCTCAACAAAAACTACAGGTTCAGCGACGCGTCTACCGAGCCGGGCTTTACCCAAGCGGAATTCGGCAAATGGATCATGCTAAGAAGGTGCGATGAGTTCAAGATAGCCTACTCCGAGGACGGAGTGAATATCACCCGCTGGTATCCCGAGGGTGAGGGCAACGCCTTTAATCAGGACGTCCGCCGTATACGCTCCGATCACAATCTTGTAATCATCTACTTTTCACCCTACGGCATCGTAATGGATGGTTCTGACGGATCCTCTCATTACGGGATGATATCTACGATATACGCTGAGTACGGGGGAGAGAACGCCCAGCTTCAGCTCCCGGCGGAGGGCGAGCTGTTCAAGGCTAAGCTGAAAGCGGACTACAGCCTCAGCGAAGAGGATTTCTCCGAGTACGAGGAGCTGTGTTATCACAAGGATAAGGAGGGCGTTACCGACTGGGTACTGCTCAAGACCAAGACCTCAGACGCATCCGAGCAGGCCTATAGCGACGTTATAGCTAACCGCGCTTTTGTTCAGGCACAGACGTCGGCTCCGTTCGGATCGAGCTACGCTGTGTATGACGTAGCTCAAAAGAGTTTCATCAATCTTACCGGCGATATAGTAGCTCGGTATAAGGATCTGGGCAGGATATTCGACAAGGTCGGCGAAGGCAGACTGATAGGCGATGTCGACGGCGACAACGAGCTGACCGCGATAGACTGCACACTTATGCAGCGATGCGTGACCCTTCTCAGCAATTGGCCCGAGAATGATTATATCGCTGACACTGAGCTGCGCGGCAAGCTTAACACGGAGTATTACTCCGACTTTGACCGTAACGGCGAGCGCGATATAGTAGACGCTACCCGCCTGCAAAGATATGTGATATATATAGATTAAAAAACTGGGCGGTTCGTGATGAACCGCCCAGTAGCTTTATTTATTCAGTTTCGCGTAGGCTTTGTCTAAAAACTTCTGCGCGTCTACGGTGAAGCGTGTGTGCTTGCCCTTGCCGATAAGACCGACGTTATCAAAAACCTCTACCTCAAATTCAAGCCGTCTGCCGTCATATTCGACCAGCTTGCTCCTGCACAGGACGCTCGAGCCGATCGGTGAAGCGGCAAGGTGTTCGACGTCGACCTTCGTGCCGACTGAGGTTATACCTGCGGGCAGAGCTTCTTCAACGCTCTCGGCGCAGCAGCCCTCTATCAAAGCTATCATAGAGGGAGTGGCGAAAACTCTCAGAGTACCGCTGCCCATAGCTATCGCGGTATTCTCCATGGTGACCGCAACGGATTTCTCACCGATGACGCCGATTTTTAATTCAGACATAGATATACTCCTTTACCAAAACGAATGAACAGTATTTTGACCCGCCGTTGATGGAATGTCAGTCAATCAGATGGCTGAAAAAGGCGGAACCGGGTGCAGCGTCACGCTGCCTTATTCGTATTCTACTACGTTGACCCAGCGCTCGAGGAATTCCTGCTCTTCTTCCTTGCCCTTTACGCTCTGAGTACAGGCGACGATCGGCATCCAGCGCTGCACATACTGCTTTGCGGTATCGGTCTTTTGACAGAACAGGTCGAGATACTTCTCGGCGACCTCGTCCATACCCTTTAAGCAGAACAGCATATAGGTACGCGCGGCGTCAGCGGCGGCGTTGCCCTGAGTAACGTGCGACCAGTCGAGGATATAATAGCTCTCACCGGGTGTGATAATGATATTTGAGGGTGTGAAATCGCCGTGGCATATCTTCTTGTGGTTTTTCATGCTGTCAAGGCGTGTGTGAAGCTCATAGCGGGTGGTAGCGTCAAAGCGGCTCGCGGATATCTTGCGGTTGAACTTATCCTTGATCTTGTTAAGCATGGGAGCCTCTTTGCTGAATATCTCCTTCTGGATATTTACGAAGAGATCGAGATACTCGTCGAGCTTATCGGGGTTCTCTTCCATAAGCTGAGCAAGGGTCTTACCGGGGATATACTCTGTGCGGATAGCCCATTTGCCGTCGATCTTGCTGACTTCAAGGAGCCTCGGTACATTCAGTCCCGTTTCTTCTATACGAGCCTGGTTGAGAGCTTCATTCAAAACATCAGCCTTGCTGTAATCGTTATCAAAAACCTTTAAGACGGTGTCGCCGTCCTTGTATATGACCTTTTTGGAACGCTGTGCCAAAATCTCATAGTTTGTATCGCTCATTGTGTGCCTCCTTATACATCTTTATGCTCGCCGTAGTAGGCGTTAAGATACATCTGCTTGATCTCGCTTATCAGCGGGTAGCGCGGATTAGCTCCGGTGCACTGATCGTCGAACGCCTGCTCGCTCATCTCATCGAGTGTGCTGAGGAAGGCTTCTTCATCAGGCACATAATCGCGGATGGTAGGCATGATGCCAATCTCCTCTTTAAGAGCGGTGATCCTGTCAAGCAGGTTTGAGAGCTTCTCGCTGTCGTCGGCTCCGTCTATACCCAAAGCCTCGGCTACCTCAGCGTAGCGGCGCAGGGTATGGGGGTGGTCATACTGCGGGAAGGTGCCCATCTTTGTGGGAGCTTCCTTAGCGTTGAACATCAGTACTTCGTTCATCATCAGCGCGTTCGCTACTCCGTGGGGGATATGGTGGAAGGCTCCAAGCTTATGAGCCATGCTGTGCATAACTCCGAGGAAGGCGTTCGCGAATGCCATACCCGCCATTGTAGCGGCGTTAGCCATCTTCTCTCTCGCTTCTTTATCGGGCACACCCGTGACAGCGCTCTCATACGCCTTGGGCAGATACTCGAACAATACCTTGAGCGCTTGGATAGCTAAGCCGTCGGTATAGTCGGTAGCCATGATGGAAGCGTATGCCTCGAGAGCGTGAGATACGGCGTCGATACCCGAAGCCGATGTCAGACCCTTGGGCGCGTTCATCATCATGTCAGCGTCCACGATAGCCATATCGGGCAGCAGCTCATAGTCTGCGAGAGGATATTTGATACCGCTCTGCTCGTCTGTGATGACCGCGAAAGGAGTTACCTCGCTGCCTGTGCCCGCCGAGGTGGGGATAGCTATGAAATACGCCTTGTCGCCCATATGCGGGAAGGTATATACGCGCTTGCGGATATCCATGAAGCGCATAGCCATATCCTCAAAGTCTACGTCCGGGTGCTCATACAGTACCCACATTATCTTAGCCGCGTCCATAGGCGAGCCGCCGCCGACAGCGATGATGACATCCGGCTTGAAACTCTTCATCAGCTCGGCGCCCATCTTTGCGCACGCGAGAGTGGGGTCGGGAGCTACCTCGCTGAAGGTGGTGTGCATTATACCCATCTCGTCGAGCTTCTTCTCAATAGGCGCTGTGTAGCCGTTAGAGTACAGGAAGCTGTCGGTCACGATGAACGCTTTCTTCTTATTCAATACCTGTCCGAGCTCTGTAAGAGCTACGCTCAGACAGCCTTGCTTTACATAGATCTTCTCGGGTGCTCTGAACCAAAGCATATTGTTCCTCCTCTTAGCAACGGTTTTGATGTTCAGCAGATGTTTTACTCCTACATTCTCATAGATAGAGTTGCCGCCCCATGAGCCGCAGCCCAAAGTGAGAGAGGGAGTGAGACGGAAGTTATATATATCTCCGATACCGCCGTGTGAGGAGGGTGTATTGACTACGATACGGCAGGTCTTCATGCGCTCCATGAACTCGTCGAGAACATCTTTGCGTGTGAGCTCGTTGATATAGATAGAGGCTGTGTGACCGTAGCCGCCGTCCGCGATAAGCTGCTCGGCGTTGTTGAACGCCTCTTCTATAGTATCGTACTTGTACATGGCGAGAACGGGAGAGAGCTTCTCGTGGGCGAATTCCTCGCTCAGGTCTACGCTCGATACCTCGCCGATAAGGATCTTAGCGCTCTCGGGCACATCTACGCCGCTGAGCTTAGCTATCTTGTAAGCACTCTGACCGACTATCTTCGCGTTCAATGAGCCGTTGATGATTATGGTTTTGCGAACCTTGTTCAGCTCGTCGGGCTTTAAGAAATAACAGCCTCTGTACAGGAACTCCTGCTTGACCTTTTCATATATGGATGAAGGTACATGAACGCTCTGTTCGGAAGCGCAGATCATACCGTTGTCAAAGGTCTTTGAGTGGATCACGGAGTTGACCGCCAATACTATATCGGCGCTCTCGTCTATCACGGCGGGGGTATTGCCCGCGCCTACGCCGAGAGCCGGCTTGCCTGAGCTGTACGCTGCCTTGACCATACCGGGGCCGCCTGTCGCGAGGATGATGTCGGCTTCTTTCATAAGAGTATTGGTCATATCCAGCGAGGGAACGTCTATCCACGCGATGATATCCTCCGGAGCGCCTGCCTTTACAGCCGCGTCAAGAACGATCTTTGCGGCTTCGATAGTGCTCTTCTTGGCTCTCGGATGGGGAGAGATAATGATACCGTTGCGCGTTTTAAGCGAGATAAGGCACTTAAAGATAGCTGTAGAGGTCGGGTTAGTAGTTGGGATTACAGCTGCTACCACGCCGATAGGCTCGGCTATGCGCACTATGCCAGCGGCTGCGTCCTCTTCGACAACTCCGCAGGTGACCGTGTCCTTATAGGCGTTGTATATATATTCCGAAGCATAGTTGTTTTTGATGACCTTATCCTCGACTACACCCATGCCTGTTTCTTCAACAGCAAGCTTAGCGAGTGACAGGCGCGCTTTGTTTGCCGCGAGTGACGCCGCCTTGAAGATAGCGTCGACCTGAGCCTGTGTATATTCGCCAAAGATCTGCTGGGCTTTTCTGACTTCGCTGAGTTTCTTTTCAAGAGCCTCAACGCTGTCGACCAGATATTTTTCTTTATCCATTTATTCTCCTCCTTATACCGATCGTTTTCGCGAGCGCTGACAGCTCGACATATAACGATGGAATTAAGCTGCAAAAAGATCGGAATAATCTTTATCAACCTTGTGTATAAGTATATCATACGCAAACTGCATATTCAATTTGCATTTATACCAAAGAAAGTATGGATTTTTGGTATATATAAGGTAATATTGTTATTTTTTTAACAAACTTTGTTTGATATACTCTGTATATGATCAAAACGAACCTCAGGAATATACAAAACCCGCCGATTGTGGTCGACGGGTTTGATATATGTGTTTGTTTTTATATCGGTTCACCGATGCTGTAGGGGCAGCTGACGCCGATGACCCACCTCTGGATGAAAGTGGCGTCCACTATGGTTATCTCTCCGTCTCTGTCTACATCAGCGGCAGCAGCGTCGAATACGGGTACGTTTACCGAAACGGTCTTTCTCTGCACTATGGTCGCGTCAATGGCAGAGACCTCTCCGTCAGCGTCTGCGTCGCCGAGCAGGACCTTGGTCATTTCGGTAGGCGTTTGAGTAGGCGGCTCGGTCGCGGCTTCGGTAACAGGCTCGGTCACAGTTTCCGTACTCGGTTCTGAGGGAGCTTGGGTCACAGGCTCGGTCGGGGCTTCGGTAACAGGCTCTGTAGCGGGTTGGGTAGGTCTTACTTCAGTGTTGATATCAAAATCGCTCAGGTCGATCATTCCCCAGCCGTAGGTGGTATCATAGCCCTTCGCGCCTAAGTCTACCGAGTATTTTATGAAGATATCTTTTATTTCGTTTTGGGTCAGGCTTTTGTCCCATGTCTTTAGCAGTGCAGCTGCCGCCGCGGCGTGAGGCGCGGCTAAAGACGTGCCTGTGCTGATGAACATCGCGCGCTTATAAGGAGCTAAGATCATCACTCCCGGCAGCGCAAAGTCTACTCCGTCGCCTGTATTAGCGTTCTCGCTTATGACGTTGCTTTTATCTATTGAGGTTATTGTCAGTACGTTTGACTTGTTTGCCGGATAGCGGTACATTATGTCGCCCTTTTGGTTGCCTGAGGCTGCTACAACAACGATCCCGCGACTGACAGCCGCCTCTATAGCTTCGTCAAGGATAGTCAGCGATCGGTTGGGATCCTCTGAACTGAGGCTGAGGTTGATAACATCCGCGCCGTGCTCGATCGCGTAGAATATGCCCTTTGAGACATTTTTCATATTTCCCTTGCCGTTTGCCCCGTTTACCTTGATCGGCAGCACCTTTACATTACTGGAGGTCGCGTCCGCTATGATACCGCTGACCGTAGTCCCGTGGTATTCTTCATCGGAGATATCGTTGTTATTTGAGATGAAGTTGTAGCCGTCGTCGGTGTATCTGCCCTTGAGGAAAGGGTTTGAGGTATTTATACCGGAGTCGATGACAGCCACACGTACCTCGGGCAGAGCTCTGCCGCTTTGCTCGAGCTTTTTCTGGAGCTTATCGAGCCCCATATGGCTGACGCCCCAGCTCATATGTCCGAAGGGGTAGCTGCTCAACGCTTCAAACTCAAACTCGGAGTTCTCCTGCTCGGCGTGGACCGCGGTACTTGAAACAACAACTAATGATACGGTTGTAATGAGAGCTAAAATCGCCGCAATAAAGCGTTTTTTGATGTTCATGTAAACCTCCTGTAAGGTTTGATGGATTTATATCATTATATCATATCAAAAACAAAAAGAAAAGAGAAAAGGGCAAATCCTCACACTCCGAATTTAGAATGACAACTGAAAATACTTGGATGGTTTAGGTAAAATTATGTGGGTTCATAAACAGCATATGTGAAAACTGCACAAAAATCTAACTAAAATATTGGCTTGCTTCGCTAATTGTGTTGTGGTAAGATATAAACGTAAAGTAGGTTTCGTATATCACGCAAAAGTATACGATACGAGATTTATTTTCAAATCAAATCCGTGTGACCGAAGTGGGCGGAAACGCGGAAAAATAAAAAAGGAGGAATTATTTAACACATGAAGAAATTTTTATCAGTACTTTTGGCAGTATGCATGATCTTCGGTATGATCAGCATTATGCCTCTCGCAGCAGGCGCTGCTGAGACCACAGGTACCAGAACGATCTCTGTAGGCGTTATCAATTACCTCACAGATGAACTTGGAACAGACGGTTACAACGTTCACTATTGGGGTGGCGCCGACGAAGCCAATGACGCTCTTCTTACCCGTGACGGCACTAAGGTTGAATACAAGATCTTAAGTGACGAGTTCGAAGGCTGGAAAGGTCAGCAGCAGACTTTCTATATGTTTACTGCTACAATCCCCGCAGACGCTACAGGATTTAAGGTTCACAACGGCGACAGATGGTTCGGCGAAGACGGAACAGATCAGGACAAAGTTTATATCTTCAATTACAGCGGAGATAAGGCTTTATATGAAAAGACTGAAGTTACTCCTGAGCCCGAGACAACAGCTCCTACAACAGCTCCTGCTACAACCGCTCCCACTGAGGTTGCTACAGACGCTCCCGTTGCAGGCGACACGATCACAGTATATTTCACAGATGCTCAGAATTGGGGCAGCGTGAATATTTATTACTGGAATGACGGCGATGATTGGCCCGGCACAGCTATGACTGTATTTGAGGAAGAGAACGACTTCGGTCAGACAGTTTACTCGGCTTCTATCCCCGCAGATGTTGTCGGCATCATCTTTAACTCCAACGGCAATCAGACCGTTGACATCACCGAGGGCATAGCCGACGGCACGGGCTGGTATGCTACAGACGAGAAAGAAGACAACAAATTTAAGGTCGAGTCGTTTGAAATGACCGTTGAGCCTGCAACCGAGGCTCCCACAGTAGCTCCCACAACAGCTCCCGAGACCACAGATCCTACAACAGCACCCGTTGTCAGCAAGAGCATATATGCGCGCTTCACTGGTGTTGAAGCACCCGGCAGCGCTTGGATGGCTTGGACATGGAACGACGGCGAAGAAGGCGAGTGGAAAACCGTTGAGAAGTTTGGCTATGTTTCAGTAAAGGATAACGTTCTGTTCGCAAACTTCAATGAGGTCAATCTCAACGCAAGCTGGGATGACGTTCTCGCTCAGACCGTAGATACAAAGGTCAAGGACGGCGATACTCTTTCAGTTCTGAATGAGAAAGATAATGAAGGCAAATATCTGGTTCAGTGGGCATCTGACGAAACTCAGGCTCCCACAGTAGCTCCCACAACAGCTCCCGAGACAACAGCTCCCACAGAGGCTGCTACAGACGCTCCCATCGTCGGCGGCATCACCTACTATCTCGTAGGCGACATGACCGGTTGGGGTATCAATCCCGATTACGCTCTGACAAAGAACGCGGCTGCTGAGGCTGACGAGTATATGATCAGCGGAGTTACTTTCACTGCTGAGCAGGGATTCAAGGTTGTAGGCTACAACTCAAGCATCGAGGACTTTGAGCCTGTTTGGTATCCCGACGGTATGGATAACAACTGTGTAATCAATGACGCAGGAACCTATGACATTTACTTCCGTCCCAACTATGACGGCGGTGAGGACTGGTTCAATGGTTGCATCTATGTAGCTGCAGAAGAGCCCGCTACTGAGCCCGCAACTACTCCTGCCACTGAGCCCGGCACTGAGCCTGTTGCTGAGGGTGGCTTCTATATCTCCGGTACTGTAAGCAACTGGGCACCCAACGAGGCGTTCAAGCTCACTAAGAATGACGCTGCCGATACTGAGGAATATGTATTTGAGGGCTTAGAGCTCAAAACTACAGATATGTTCAAGGTAGCTTATTCTGCTGACGGCACAAAGTTTGAGAATACAGATTGGTATCCAGACGGCATGGGCAATAACTTCGGCGAGAACGGCGAGATCACTGCTGACGGCACCTATACCGTTTACTTCCGTCCCAACTATGACGGCGGTGAGGATTGGTTCTATGGTTGCATCTATGTAGCTGCAGAAGAGCCCGCTACTGAGCCCGCAACAGAGCCTGCAACTGAGCCTGCAACTGAGCCTGCAACTGAGCCTGCTACAGAGCCCAGTGAGCACACTACCGCAATTGTTGACGGTAAATTCTACATTGACGGCAAACTTGCTAAGGGCTACGGTCTGGTACAGTTTGAAGATGATATCTATTTCGTACAGAGAGATGGTTCCGTATTTACCTCAGGCAAGCTGGATGTTACCGAAGCCAAGGCAAACGGCATTCGTCCTGCGGGCACATATCGTTTTGATGCGAACGGCAAGATGCTCGACGTCGGCATTATTGACGGAAAATACTATGAGGGCGGCGTTATCAAGAAAGCTGCCGGCGTTGTGTTGTTCGAGAATAAATACTACTTCGTCAGGAGAGACGGTTCCGTATTGACCAGCGGTAAGATCACTGTTGACGAAGAAAGCGCAAACGGATTGGTTCCCGCGGGTTCATATCGCGCCGATAAAAACGGCAGACTTGATATAACCGGCATTTATAACGGAAAATACTATGAAGACGGCAGAATCAAGTTATCCGCCGGCGTAGTACAATTCAAGGGCGGCTACTACTTCGTTAGGAAAGACGGTTCCTTATTTACAGGCGGCAAGCTGAACGTTACCGAAGCCAAGGCAAACGGGTTAGTAAGCCCCGGTTATTATAAGTTTGACGAAACAGGCAAGATGCTCATTAACGGTATCGTAAACGGATACTACTATAAGAATGGTGTAGTTCAATTAGGCGCTGGTATCGTAAAGTTCAATGGTGATCTTTACTTTGTAAGGAAAGACGGCACCATATTCAAGGACGGCGATTTAAATGTTACCGAAGCCAAGGCAAACGGCTTACTTCCCGCAGGTACATATGAATTTGATGCGGAAGGCAAGTTAGCCACCACCGGTACTATTATCAACGGTTATTACTATGAGAAGGGCGTGGTCGTCAAAGGCGTCGGCATTGTACAGATCAATGGCGACTACTACTTCGTAAGGAAAGACGGCACCATATTCAAGGACGGCGATTTAAATGTTCCCGAAGCCAAGGCAAACGGCTTGATCAAAGCAGGCACATACAGCTTTGATGCTGACGGTAAACTGATCGCTGAATAATTCTCAGGAATTATATATCACAATTACACAATTATATTATTTAATGCTTTTGATTAAATAATAATCGGGCGCGGCAGAGGTGCATTACCACTGCCGCGCTTTTGTGATTTGTTATCGGTTGCTTAGTATTCAGGGAGTTGAACTCAATTGTGTCCCAGCTTTCTTTTCACAAAAAGAAGGAGCAGGAAAGCCCTACTCCTTCGATTTACAATTATTTATTTGATAATTACCCGTTGCTGATACATCGTCAGTTCATCTCGACGCTTGCAACAGGCGAGATAAGCGCTCGCGCTTAAGCAGTCCGATTTGATTGAGCTAAGCGGAGTCATTTAAGGTTTACTTAGTGTTGTCTCAGCCGAAGTATCTCTCGAGCAGACCCTTGAAGCCCGCGCCGTGTCTTGCCTCGTCCTTAGCCATCTCGTGAACTGTGTCGTGGATAGCGTCAAGATCGGCTGCCTTTGCTCTCTTAGCAAGATCGAGCTTACCTGCACAGGCGCCTGTCTCAGCTTCTACACGGAGCTGAAGGTTCTTTTTGGTGCTGTCGGTGAGGACCTCGCCTAAGAGCTCCGCGAACTTAGCTGCGTGCTCAGCCTCTTCAAAAGCATACTTTGTGAATGCGGCTGAAACCTCGGGATAACCCTCTCTGTCAGCAACTCTCGCCATAGCGAGGTACATACCTACCTCACTGCACTCGCCCTCAAAGTTAGAGCGCAGGTCGGCTTTGATATCTTCAGCTACGTCCTTAGCGATACCTACAACGTGCTCGCAGGCAAAACCGGCGTCATCGCTGAGCTTATTGAACTTCTCACCCGGTACCTTACATACGGGGCACTTCTCGGGAGGAGTATCTCCCTCGTGAACATATCCGCATACGGGGCAAACCCATTTTGTCATAATAATTACCTCCTTAAATGGTATAGATTTTTGATAAAATCGGTTGCACACAATATACCATAAACCCGATAAAATAAATTTCTGTATTGGAATAAAAACGAGTTTTCGAGCATATTATTTTGTTAGTTAACGCTAACCAAAAAATATTCAACAGGAGTGATGAATTTGCCGTCAGTTTTTTTGAGCCCGTCATTACAAGAGAGCAATCCGTATATCAACGGAGGCAGCGAGGAATACTATATGAACCTTGTCGCCGACGCGATCGAGCCGTATCTCAGAGCCTCGGGTATTAGCTTCTCGCGCAATACTCCGACCCAGACGCTCAGTCAGGCTATAGCTCAGTCAAATGAGGGGAACTATGATCTGCATCTTGCTATACACAGCAACGCCGCGGGCTCGGCGAACAGCGGTCAGGTGCGGGGCACGGATGTGTATTATTATCCCACCGGCACGCGAGGTAAGCGCGCGGCGGAGATTATCGCCGAGAATTACAGAGATATCTATCCTCTGCCCGAGAAGGTCAAGACGGTCGCGAGCGCGAACCTCGCCGAGCTCAGGCGAACCAAAGCTCCGGCGGTATTGATCGAGACCGCTTATCACGATAATCTTGCCGACGCCGAGTGGATACAGGAGAACATCGGCGAGATAGGCAGGAACCTTGCCCGCAGTATCGCTGAATTCCTTAATGTTCCGTTTGTCGATTTATAGCTTATAAGATATTTTTGTTGCATAACCATACAGCCGTGTGTTATAATTATTACCAACATTATGACACGCGGCTGTGCTTTGCCGTAAGTCAAAAATAAAACTCGGAAGTGATATTATGATGGAAAAAAAGGATATGAATATTATCAACAAGACTATGGACAGTCTGCGCCGCAATAATATGGCGGCATATTATGTAGAGACCAAAGAAGAGGTCCTGCCTCTGGTAGAATCCCTGATGAAAGAGGGAGAGACCGTATCACACGGCGGTTCAGAGACCATCAAGGAGTGCGGTATAGTGGATATGCTGAACAGCGGTAAGTATAATTATCTTGACCGCTCAAAGGCGGCTTCTCCCGAAGAGGTCGAGAAGATATATCGCGATACCTACAGCGCGGATACATTCTTTTCCAGCGCGAATGCCGTTACCGAGGGCGGCCTGCTCTTTAACGTAGACGGCAACTCCAACCGCGTCTCGGCTATTTGCTACGGTCCCAAGCAGGTTATTTTCGTCTGCGGTTATAATAAGATCGTCAAGGATCTTGACGAGGCCGTAGTTCGCCTCAAGACCACTGCTTCACCCAAGAACACAAAGCGCCTGAACTGCAATACATATTGCTCAAGAGAGGGCGAGTGTCTCGCTATGGGTCGCGACGCCACATATATGTGCGACGGCTGTAAGAGCCCCGACCGCATCTGCTGCAACTATGTTATCTCCGCGTGGCAGCGCCATAAGGAGAGAATGAAGGTAATCATCGTAGGCGAGCAATTGGGTTATTGATAACGGTATCACGAAACAGGCTTGAAATAAAATGAAAAAATACCCGCCTCACTTCGGTGGGACGGGTGTTTACGTTACTGACAGTTAGTTTCGTTCTTGTTCTCGGTACGCTTGTTGTCGCAGTCTGATGTGTTGTTCTGCTGCTTATCCTGAGCGTAGCTCATGTTGTTCTGAGCATTCTGAGAGTTGTTTGAACTGTTGTTCTTTGTATTCTTTTTGCTTTTGCTCATGCTTGCACCCCCTTTCGGTCATACAAGACTATTTTGTCCGTTTAAGAGGTGAATTATTATGAAAATGAACGATTATTTTGATCGGATGAAAATAATTCTCGACGAGAATTATAATAAATTCCTCGAGACCGTCGATAAGCCGCCCTATAGGGCTATCCGCGTAAATACCCTGAAGATCCAGCCAGAGGAGCTGTTGCCCCTGCTGCCCTTCGCGGGTGAGAAGGTGCCATTCGCCGACGACGGCTATTATGTAGACGCGGACAAGCTCGGCAAGCATCCTCTGCACCACGCGGGCGCTTTTTATGTACAGGAGCCCTCCGCTATGTCGGCAGTTACGGTGTTGGACGTTCAGCCCGGCGATAAGGTGCTCGATCTCTGCGCGGCTCCGGGCGGTAAAAGTACCCAGATAGCTTCAAAGCTCTGCGGAACGGGTCTGTTGTGGTCGAACGAGATAGTCCGCCCCAGAGCCCATATCCTGCTGTCGAATATAGAGCGTATGGGTATCAAAAACGCCGTTGTCTCAAACATGAGCCCCGACGCTCTCTGTACGCGCTTAGAGGGCTTCTTCGACAGGGTGCTCGTAGACGCTCCCTGCTCGGGAGAGGGTATGTTCCGCAAGGATAAAGAGGCTATATATGAATGGTCGGTCGAGCACAGCCTCGCCTGCGCCGAGAGACAGAAGGCTATCCTCGACAGCGCCGCCGCGGCGTTAAAGCCCGACGGTATCATGGTATATTCTACCTGCACCTTTTCACAGGATGAGAACGAGGGTGTTATAAAGCATTTTTTAGAGAACCATCCCGAGTTCGAGCTCATCGACTGCGGCTTTAGGTTCGGCGTACTCACAATGGAAAAGGCGCTTCGTATCTATCCGTTCAACGGCGGCGAGGGTCACTTTGTCGCTAAGCTCAGAAAGCTCAAGGGCAAACCCTATAAGGGCGGTATGTACACTTATATAGAGCCTGAGCGTGAGGAGCGTATAATGATAGATAAGTTTATTACAGATCTGCTCCGTAATCCAAGCTTCAGACATATAGAGGTCATAGACGACAGGATACTGAACCTGCCCAATACCGAGCTGCTGCCCGATCTTGATGGCATGAATATCCTGCGCGCGGGCATCAAGCTCGGCGACTTCAAGAAGAACCGTATCGAGCCTCACCATAATCTCGCTACAGCTCTTACACCGTATGAGTTCAAACGCAGGCTGATACTAAGCTATGACGATAACCTTTGTTCAAGATATATCAGCGGCGAGGAGCTCGAGATAGATAACTGGATCAACGGCTGGGGCGTAGCGGTCGTGAACGGCGTTACCTTAGGACTGGGCAAGGCCGTCAACGGTCACCTCAAGAATAAATATCCGAAAGGACTGCGTACTCTCGCATGGAAAGACTTACAGACAGAGGGGTAATAAAAGAGATATTAAACCGCCACGGCTTCACCTTTTCAAAGGCATTGGGTCAGAATTTTCTGATAAATCCGTCGGTATGTCCCCGTATGGCTGACGCCGCCGTGTCATCTGACAACGTCGGTGTGATCGAGATCGGTCCCGGTATAGGCGTGCTGACCAACGAGCTGTTGAAGAGAGCGAAGAAGGTCGTAGCAGTAGAGCTCGATAAGCGTCTGCTGCCCGTGCTTGAAGAGACCCTCGGCGAGTATGATAACCTTAAGGTCATCAACGCCGATGTGATGGAGCTTGATCTTCATAAGCTGATAAAGGACGAGTTCGGCGGCATGGAGGTCGCTGTGTGCGCAAACCTGCCTTACTATATTACGTCTCCTGTTATCATGAAGCTGCTTGAGGACAGGCTGCCGGTAAAAACGATAACGGTAATGGTCCAGAAAGAAGCCGCTCAGCGACTTTGCGCTCAGCCCGGTACGCGTGACAGCTCCGCTATCACAGCGGCTGTCAGGTACTACTGTGACCCCGAACTTCTCTTTCATGTTTCAGCGGGCTCTTTCATGCCCGCGCCTAAGGTAGACTCAGCCGTGATACAGCTTACGCTCAGAGAACCTCAGGTCCAACCGAAGAGCGAAGAGCTGTTCTTCAAGGTGATAAAAGCGGCTTTTGCCCAAAGGAGAAAAACCGTCCTCAACTCCATTTCATCATCGCTTTCTCTTGACAAGAACGAGGTTAGTGATATACTGAACATAGCGGGAGTTGAACAAAACGCCAGAGCCGAAAGACTGACCCTTCAAAATTTCTCGGATATTTCAGACGTCTTATATGATAGGAGATACTGATGGATAATAAGAATTTTAAAATATTGATCGTCCTTATAGTTCTGCTTGCGATAAGTATACTGATGATGGGTCTGGCGCTGCTGTTATCCGAACGCACTTTCGGCAGGATCTCGAGCTATTTAGCGATTGGCTGTGTAATCATCACGCTTATCGGCGTTGTGGTCGTTGTGATCTCTAACCGCAGAAAAAAGAATGAGGATGACAAAAAAGAGTGATCTTATGAGCCGCTGACCGAGGTCGGCGGTTTTTGTTTTGGCGTTATCATCGCGATAAAGACTTATTGACACATTTCACTTTTTATGTTAAAAATGGATTATCATACAGTAAAGGAGAAATCACCGTGGACGAAAAGACCAAATATCTCAGACTGCTGTCCGATAAATATCCTACCACACGCTCTTTGTCAAAGGAGATCATCAATCTTTCGGCTATACTCAACCTGCCTAAGGGTACCGAGCATTTTATGAGCGATATCCACGGTGAGTATGAGGCTTTCTGTCATATACTCAACAACTGCTCGGGAGTTATCAGAGAGAAGGTGGATATGCTCTACAGAGATATCCTGCCTCATTCTGAACGCAAGGATATCTGCACGCTTATCTATTATCCGAAAGAGAAGCTTCGCCTTGTACACAAAGAGGGCAGGGCTGATAACGAATGGTATGAGCTCACGGTCAACCGGCTGATAGAGATTGCGCGTACACTTTCTTCAAAGTATACCCGCTCTAAGGTGCGCAAGGCTATGCCCGAGGACTATTCGTATATAATCGATGAGCTTCTCCACGCTCAGAAGGATGAGGACGATAACCAGATACGATATCATCAGAAGATACTCGATACCATCATAGAGCTTGAGGCTGACGACTTCATCATCTCTCTGTCACAGCTTATCAAGAGGCTGGCGGTGGACAGACTGCATATTGTCGGCGATATCTTTGACCGCGGCGAGTCGGCCGATAAGGTTCTCGATCTGTTGATGACCTGCCATTCTCTTGATATCGAGTGGGGCAATCACGATATCCTGTGGATGGGCGCAGGGGCGGGCAGTGAAGCCTGTATAGCTAACGTTGTAAGAAACTGCGTAAAGTATAATACCGTGGTGACTCTCGAGAGCGGCTACGGTGTGAGCCTCAGGGGGCTTGCGCTGTTCGCCGAGCGAACATATAAAGCCGAGAGCGTCACTCGGGCTATGCTCAAGGCGATATCTGTCATACAGTTCAAGCTTGAGGGTCAGGTCATCAAAAGACATCCCGAGTATGAGATGGACGATCGCTTGCTGTTGAATAAAATAGACAGAGAAACAGGCGATGTGGAAATATACGGTGAGGTATACAAGGTGAACGACCTTGATTTCCCGACGGTAAACAGTGACGATCCCTATGCGCTGACCGATGATGAGAGTCTGATCATAGACGGTCTGAGAGACGCCTTTGTAAACAGCTCTCGGCTCAAGAAGCATATCGCGTTTCTATATGATAAGGGCGGTATGTACCGTCGGTATAACGAAAATCTTCTTTATCACGGATGTGTTCCGCTTAAAGAGAACGGTGAGTTCGACGAGGTAACTGTTTTCGGAAAGACCTGTAAGGGCAGGGAGCTCTTTGATCTTGCCGACAGCAAGGCGAGAGAGGCGTTCTTCGGCAAGGGCGACAGGCTCGAAGAACTCGACTTTATGTGGTATCTGTGGTACGGCAGAAAATCTCCGCTCTGCGGCAGAAACATAAAAACCTTTGAACGTACATATATAGACGATAAAACGGCGTGGGATGAAGAGAAAAATCCTTATTATAAGCTCTACTACAATGAGGAGATCTGCGAGAAGATACTCTCCGAATTCGGTCTGAGCTCACCGTCATCTCATATCATCAACGGCCATACTCCCGTAAGGACCGGCAAAGGTGAGCTGCCTGTCAGAGCAAAGGGCAGGCTCTTCGTTATAGACGGAGGCTTCTGTGAGAAATATCATGAGACTACCGGTATCGCCGGCTATACGCTGATATATAACTCTCACGGACTGAGGCTTAAGGCTCATCAGCCGTTTGAGAGCATCTCAAAGGTACTCAGCGATAATAAGGATATACACTCGAGCTCTGAGATCGTAGAGACCGAGAGCCGCCGCGTTATGGTAGAGGATACCGACGACGGCAAGCTGATAAAGCAGAATATCAGCGACTTATATGAGCTTCTTGGCTCATACCGTTCGGGGATGATTTGATTGAGATTATTTGAAGGAATGAGAAAATCGGATGATAACGGCGCTCAAAGAGAACTGAGCGTCAGACAGTCAGAGATACTCATGGCGGCGGTCATAATTGCCCGCAGTACGTCGTTCGTATTCTCTAAGATGTCTATGGGCACGATGCAGCCGTTCAATATTCTGGCTGTACGTTTTATTATATCGTTCATAATATTGATCGCGCTGTTTTTTAAACAGTTGAAGAGAATAACACCTCGAGTACTGCGTAACGGCATCATCCTCGGCGTTACATATACTGTTGTAATGGGCTTTGAGATGATGGGTATAAGAGAGACCGATACATCCCTCGCGGCTCTCATCAGCAACTCGGCGTTCATCCTAGTGCCGATATTCGAGATAGCTTTACTCCGCGTGTTTCCGAAGCGCAGGGTGGTCGTCGGAATGGCGATAGCTTTTATAGGTCTGCTGGTGCTCAATTTTGCTCCCGGCGCTCAGTTCAACATGGGCTGCGTATATCTTTTGATCTCGATGGTGTTCTACTCCGCGGCGATATTCGAGACCTCGATTTTCGCTAAAGAGGGCGAGCCTCTCTTGGTCGGTATCATCCAGCTCGGCACAATGGGAGTTTTAAGTCTTATCGCTTCGCTGATATTCGAGGACTTCCGCCTGCCGGAGAGCGGCTCGGAGTGGGGGATGATACTCCTGCTCGCCGTGGTATGCAGTGTGTTCGGCTTTACTCTGCAGCCTGTGGCCCAGCGTAAACTTGACGCTGACCGAGCGGGTATGTTCTCAGCGCTCAATCCGCTCGCGGCCATATTCTGGGGCTTTCTGATACTGGGTGAGAGACTTACTCCTGTTAAGATAATCGGTTCTATCCTTATCTTGGCGGGTATCATATTACCGTCGCTGGATCTGAGGAAAAACAAACAATGAATATGCTTTGACGCTGACTGTTATCATACAGTCGGCGTTTATCTTTTGTTATAAATCTTCCCGATCACTCATATACTGTATCAGCAAGTTATAAGGAGCGAGAAAATATGGAATATCATCTTACAAAGAAAAGTATCGATCAGCTCTCGGCGGCGCTCAATACGGTCGTTGAGCAGCCTGTGGATATCGACCTCACTTTGCCCGATTATTGTCCAGATATAGAGCGAATACTGAGCTGTGAGCTGATCCCTAAGATCTATATGACCAACTTGGGCTCTGACCGCCTGAATGTCGAGGGCGGATCATGCGTCAGGATCCTGTACATCGACGGCGAGAGAGGCTGTATGCGCTCTTATGAGTATACTCAGCCGTTCTCAGAGAGCATACCCATCGGTGATCACCCGGATAACTGCGCCGCGGTCGTCGAGGCTAAGCCCGAGTATCTGAACTGCCGTGCTTTAAGTCCGCGCAAGCTCAGTCTGCACGGAGCCGTATCTCTGCACGCAAAGGTCTGTATCGCTGACGGACTGGACTATTATTCTTACTCAGACGGAGGCGATCTGCAGGTAAAGAGCGAGAGCATAAACGCGTCAGATCTGTGCGGGCTGTGTACCGAGAGCTTTTCGGTACAGGAAGAAATACCCGTAGGCGCCAATATAGTTATCGGCGCTCTGCTCAGCCATCGTCTGTACGCGAAGATCACCGAGCTCAAGGCTATACATAATAAGATAATGCTCAACGCCGAGCTTAAGCTCGAGCTGATGTACCTGAGCGATATCGAGAACAAACAGGTCGATTGTATGTCATACAGTCTGCCTGTATCGAGGGTCATCGACTGTGACGGCGCCGACGACAATTCGGTCATAGACGGCAGGCTCGACGTAATGAGCGAAGAGCTCAGGCTCGGCGGCGACGCTCTCGACGGCTCGGCGCTGCTCTCTCTCGAGGCAAAGCTGAGCTTCAGTGCCTTGTGCTATTCGGAAAAAGAGATAGATCTCATCAGCGACGCCTTCTCTACCGAGTATGAAGCGCAGCCTGAATACGCGCCGTTTTCATGCGCCTGCGGAACGATATGCAGGAGCTATACGGATATAGGAAAGTCGACCGTAGATGTTGATGATACCATTTCAAAGGTCATCGACGTTCATTGTGAGAAGCTTACGGTAGATCCTACCTCAGCCGACGGCAGGATAATCCTCAACACAAAGCTGTGTGTCGGTATGCTGTATGAAAATACGGACGGCGAGACCAAATACATCGAGCGTGACGCTGAGTTCATCTATACTCCGGATACCGACGGCAGAGATCATGCCGAGGCTGTCCGTGCGGGCCTGGACAGCCTCAGCTACCGTATGGCCGACGGTCACAGAGTAGAGCTCAGGGCTGAGATATGCTACCGTCTGACCCTTTGCCGCCGTATGAGCTGTTCAGCAGTGACCCGTATCACCGCCGATGACGACGCCCCGTCGCGTTCTCCCGAGGGCTCTCTCATACTCTATTACACCGACGGCGGCGAGAACGTCTGGGATATCTCAAAGAGGTTTTCTTCCCGACCCGAGGATATAATAGCCGAGAACGGACTTGACGGCGACAGCATAGATAACGGCGTCATGCTTCTGATACCTACGACGTGAAGTAAAAAGTACCTTTTCATGTTCACCGCGCCTCCCATATGGGAGGCGTTTGTCATAAATCACCGATCGCTCACATATATAATAGTATCAATTGTAACGGAGGACAAAATGGAAGAGAGAAGTATTTATAAAGACATAGAGAACCGCACCGGCGGCGATATTTATATCGGGGTGGTCGGTCCCGTGCGTACCGGCAAGTCTACGTTCATCAAGCGTTTTATGGATACTCTGGTGCTGCCGAACATAACTGACGACAATCTGCGCGAGCGAGCGATAGATGAACTGCCCCAGAGCGCCGCGGGCAGAACGATAATGACCACAGAGCCCAAGTTCGTACCCGAGAACGCAGTACAGATCACCCTTGACGGCAATGCTCATCTCAAGGTTCGTATGATAGACTGTGTGGGATATATCGTAGAGTCTGCGATGGGCTATATCGAAGAGGACGGCGAGCGAATGGTGCGCACTCCGTGGAGCGATGATGAGATGCCGTTCCGTAAAGCCGCCGAGCTTGGCACTAAAAAGGTCATCACGGATCACAGCACTATCGGTATCATGATAACTACCGACGGTTCTGTCGGCGATATAGCTCGCGAGGATTATGTCAGAGCTGAAGAGAGAGTTGCGGCTGAGCTCGCTGCTGTCGGCAAGCCCTATGTGATACTGCTCAATACCACAGCTCCGGAGAGCGCCTCGGCGTCGGCTCTCGCGTCTGCTCTGAGCCAAAAGTACTCAGCGCCGGCGATCCCCGTCGATTGCGCGCTTATGGATGAGAATACCGTAAAAGGGATACTCGCCTCGTTGCTGTTCGAGTTCCCGATACGTGAGATACACGTCGATATCCCCGATTGGATCAACGGCCTTGATAAGGATAACTGGCTCAGGTCCTCGGTGTTCGGAGCGATCCGCGACAGGGCTGCCGAGATATCTAAGATACGCGAGGTCCAGGACGCCGCGGGCGATCTCATCAACAACGAGTATATAGATACCGCGCGGCTGAGCTCTATGGATCTGGGCACCGGCAGAGCCGATATATCAGTCACCCTGAGTCCCGAACTTTTCTATAATATACTATCCGAGAAGAGCGGTATCGAGATACATTCCGAGCGTGAGCTGATGGGCTGTATGTGCGAACTGTCGGAAGCCAAAAACCGATTTGACCGTATCAGCACAGCGTATGATGACGTCCTCGAGAAGGGCTACGGTATAGTCATGCCTACAATGGAGGAGCTGAGCCTTGAGGAACCCGAGATAGTCCGCCAGAGCGGCAAATACGGCATAAGACTTAAGGCGTCCGCTCCGAGCATCCATATGATGCGCGTATGCACCACCGCCGAGGTAACGCCGATAGTCGGCTCAGAGCAGCAGAGCGAGGAGCTCGTGACCTACCTTTTAAAGGAGTTTGAAGAGAGCCCCGCTAAGATATGGGACAGCAATATCTTCGGCAAATCGGTCAGCGACCTTGTCAACGAGGGCTTGCACAATAAGCTCTACCGTATGCCCGAGAAGGCTCGCCTTAAGATAGGGGAGACCGTAGAGAAGATAATCAACGACGGCTGTAACGGTCTGATATGTATAATTCTGTAGAAGAAATAAACATCATAAGGGGCGGTTCTCATGAGCCGCTCCTGTTCTGTTAAGAATAAAATATTTGGTGTTGAAATTCTTTTTGAAATGTAGTATAATCTATAATTAGATTATTATGGGTCGTTATGCGCGGTATGCTTATCGTCCCGAGTTGAATTTTACAGGAGGCTGACCCGGTGGACAATCTTGCATTATCTGTTACAATACTGTTGACTGGCTTTGTCGTAGTTTTTGCGGTTCTGCTTGCCCTTATCGGTATTATCAAGGGATACGGTACCATCATCTACAACATTCAAAATAAAAAGAGGATCAAAAAGGCTAATCGAAACGCCGATCTGCCTAAGGTCGAGCGTGAGCCTGAGACTGAGCCCGAAATCATTGTCGAGGCTGAGCCCGACACCGATACGGACGAGCTCATAGCCGTGATATCCGCGGCTGTGTACTCTGTATATTCATCCTCCGAGGTTCGGATAAAGAGCGTTCGCAAGGTCGCGTCAAGAGGCAGCGCGTGGCGTAACGCCGGGCTTTCGGACAACGTAAGACCGTTTTAAAGGAGGATATTCATGGAGATTTTAAACGGATTTTTAAAGGCGCTCGAGGGCTTATGGAACGACTCGGGCTTCACACAGCTCGCGTGGCAGAATTACGTCATGATAATCGTAGCCTGTGTGCTTATGTATCTTGCTATAAAAAAGCAGTATGAGCCCTTGCTTTTGCTGCCTATCGCCTTCGGTATGCTTCTCGTAAACCTCTATCCCGCTATCATGGCGGCTCCGTCTACCGAGATGATCGAGCGAACGGCGTATGAGGCGGCTCACCAGGGACAGGTGATCAGCTACGCTACGACCGTGATCGACGGAGTAGAGTATTATAACGTACCCACATACGGCGGACTTTTGTATTACCTCTATCAGGGCGTCAAGCTCGGTATCTATCCTCCGCTTATCTTCTTAGGTATCGGCTGTATGACCGACTTCGGTCCGCTTATCGCGAGCCCCAAGAGCTTTTTGCTCGGAGCCGCGGCTCAGATCGGTATATTCATCACCTTCATCGGCGCTATCCTCTTAGGCTTCACCCCGGCTCAGTCCGGCGCTATCGGTATCATCGGCGGCGCTGACGGCCCCACCGCGATATATGTAACCTCAAAGCTCGCTCCCGAGCTGCTCGGACCGATAGCCGTCGCGGCATACTCATATATGGCTCTGGTGCCCATTATCCAGCCGCCTATCATGAAGCTCCTCACCACAAAGAAGGAGCGTGCGGTAGTCATGGGTCAGCTCAGACCCGTTTCAAAGCTCGAGAAGATAATCTTCCCGATCATCGTTGTCATCATCTGCGCTATCGTGCTCCCCTCAGCCGCTCCGCTTGTAGGCATGCTTATGCTCGGTAACCTCTTCAAGGAAAGCGGCGTTGTTGAGCGTATCTCAAAGACCGCTCAGAACGAGCTTATGAATATCATCACTATTTTCCTCGGTACTACCGTAGGCGCTACCGCTACCGGTACCGTGTTCCTCACACCCAAGACCCTCGGCATCATCGCTCTCGGTCTGATCGCGTTCTGCATGGGTACAGCCTGCGGCGTACTGTTCGGCAAGCTGATGTATAAGTTCTCCGGCGGTAAGGTCAATCCTCTTATCGGTTCGGCGGGCGTTTCAGCAGTACCTATGGCAGCCCGTGTAGCCAACAAGGTCGGTCAGGAAGAGAACCCCGGCAACTTCCTGCTCATGCACGCTATGGGCCCCAACGTAGCCGGCGTTATAGGCTCAGCCGTAGCGGCGGGCGTATTGCTCAGCGTACTCGGCTGATAAACCTAATACTGTTTATAAGCGCTTTCAATTATTTGAAGGCGCTTTGCTTTTGTTATAAGAAGATCTCGTTTCGGTAATACTAATTAGCAATAAAAAGCTTTAAAAAGATATTAGCGGAGAATTTCGCATAACAAGGCGGAGGGCGCAGGCAGGCTGGCGCCTGTCAAGACTGACAACGCAGTTATGCGGAATTCTCCGCAATAGATATTAAAGTGTTTTATTGCTACTTAGTATAAAGCAATATTTCCGGTTTATTGCTTCGCGGCGACGGGATATAGCTGCGCGAAACGCTCGCGGCGTACTCTTTCTCATGTCGATTTATAAAATATTCCATAAAATAGTTCTAAATAAGAATAATAAACACAATCACAAATAATATAATATAAAATGATTAAATAGGGGAGTATGCTCTCCTTTTATCCCACAGGAGGTTTTTATGGCTAAACAAATCACGATCAGTGATCTGCTGAAGATGTTCCTGCAGCATATCAAGCTGATCATTATCATAACGCTGTTGGGTACGTTTTTAGCTTTCTTGTATGTGACCTATATGGTTACCCCTATGTATACCACCAGCGCGCTGATCCTTGTACAGAACGGAAACTCGTTTGAGACCGATATCAGCGGCGGCTCGACTTCTTCGGGCGGCGATAAGGTCAATATGAACGATATCAACTCGTCTGTTATGCTGGCTAACACCTGCTCAAAGCTGTTTACCGAAGATCCTACCATGAAGAGCATCATCAGCGGAGCGAGCGTAAATATAAGCGTAGTTGAGGACTCATACTTCCTGCGTATCACATCTACCTCATCCGATCCTCATACAGCGGCGAATATCGCTAACCTTGTCGCGAATACCGCTCCCGAGGTATTTAAAAAGTATTTCGGCGACGGCGGTAAGGTCGATACGGTAGATGTAGCGTCTGTTCCGTCATCCCCCTCTTCTCCCAACAAGGGCAGATATATCATGATAGGTTTTCTTGTCGGTTTGGTAGTATCTCTTGTTATCTCGTTTCTTATCGAGATTGTCGATACCACCATCAAGCCCGGCGACGACCTGTACAAGCAGTATAATATTCCGGTATTTGCCGAGATAGTTGATTTTGATCCGGAAGGCGGTGCAAAGAAGAAATGAAGCTGATCAAGAAGAGCGAAAACCGCAAGGCTGCCGCAAATAACGAAAAGGCAAAAAATGTTCTGTCATCCGATTCAAAATTCGCTATAGTAGAGGGCTATAAGATCGCTCGTACCAATTTGATATTCTCTCTTACAGCCGCAGAGAACAACTGTGTAGCGGTAACGTCATGGTCAAAGGGCGAGGGCAAGAGTACAGCTACCGTTAATCTGGCTATCTCCATAGCAAAGATGGGCAAAAAAGTCCTGCTTATCGATACCGACCTTCGACGTCCTAACCTGCATAATCTCTTGAAGATAACTAATGAAACGGGTCTTTCCGATGTGATCGGTCAGTTCGGCGACTTTGATAAGGCGGTACACAGGGATGTTATCTCATTCCTTGATGTGCTTACCTCGGGAGCTATACCTCCCAATCCCTCTGAGCTCCTCGCTTCCTCAAATTTCGCCGATCTCGTAAACAGAACCAAGGAAGAGTATGATTATGTCATCATGGATACTCCTCCTCTCGGTGTTGTAGCCGATACGCTGCTGCTCAAGGATTTCGTCGGAGGATATGTATTCGTCGTTCGCGAGAGGGTCACTACACACGGCGATATCGAGAGAGCGTTACAGAATATCAAGATAGCCGATACAAAGGTCCTCGGTTTTCTCAAGGTCGGCTGCGATATGCGTACCAAGAACGGATATAAGAAGTTCGGTAATTACAATTACAGCTATAATTACTACAGATGATTTTTCTCCCCTGCTTTCGGCGGGGGAGATCTTTTTTGCAAGAGAAACAGAGTTATGACAGGCGTGGTAATCGCAAATTGAACATATATCGCTTCTCTTATACACACTAAAGCGCTATATTATACAAACTTTGCAGGAATTTCATAAAAATGTTGCAAAAGTACGTTCAATGGTATATTATATAAGAGTAACAAACAGAATTTTTGCAATTTCAGATAAGGAATGGTTCATTATGCAGTACAAAGATTATTCATCACAGCAGCTTTTTGAAGAGCGCGACGCTCTCAGACAGAAGTTCGAAGAGATAAAGTCTATGGGTCTCAAACTCAATATGGCTCGCGGAGTTCCAAGCCCCGATCAGCTCTCGCTTTCACTCTCGATGCTTGACATCCTTTACCGTGAAGCGGACTGCACCGCCGAGGACGGTACCGATTGCCGCAACTACGGTGTTATGGACGGTATCCCCGAGTGCAAGCGCCTTATGGCCGATATGCTCGGAGTAACCCCCGATATGGTCATGATAGGCGGCAACTCCTCGCTTAACATGATGTTTGATACCATATCCTGCTTTATGAATAAGCCCGTTGTTCCCGGCTGCCCCGCGTGGGGTCTTGTACCGGACCGCAAGTTCCTTTGTCCGGTGCCGGGCTATGACCGTCACTTCGGCGTAACAGAGTATTTCGATTTTGAGATGATCCCCGTGCCTATGGACAAGAACGGCCCTATCATGGACGTTGTAGAGGAGCTTGTAAAGGATCCCGCCGTAAAGGGTATGTGGTGTGTTCCCAAGTATTCAAATCCCTCGGGTATTTCTTATTCCGACGAGGTAGTAAGGCGCATCGCCGCGCTGAAGCCCGCCGCAAAGGATTTCCGCGTTATGTGGGACAACGCTTATTGCATCCACGATCTCGGTGATGAGACCGATGAGCTGTTGAACATCTTTGAAGAGTGTGAGAAGACAGGCAACATCGATCTGCCTATCGAGTTCTGCTCTACCTCAAAGATCACCTTCCCGGGTTCGGGAGTAGCAGCAATGGCTGCGTCTGAGAATAATATGAGGATAATCAAGAATAAGTATAAATTCCAGACCATCGGTTATGATAAGCTGAATATGCTGCGTCATGTGCGCTTCTTCGGCGATTTCGAGGGTATGAAGGCTCATATGAAGAAGCACGCCGATGTCCTCAGACCACGCTTTGAGATCGTAGTCAACAAGCTGGACGAGAATTTGAAAGATTACGGTATAGTCAGCTTCAACCGTCCCCGCGGAGGATACTTCGTATGCGTAGACGTCATGGACGGAACCGCGAAGCGCGTTGTAGAGCTCTGTAAAGAAGCAGGCGTCAACCTTACCGGAGCCGGCGCTACCTATCCCTACGGCAAAGACCCTCGCGACAGCAACATCCGTATCGCTCCGTCGTTCCCGAGCCTCGAGGACCTAAGCAAGGCTATGGACGTATTCTGCGTATGCGCGCGTCTCGCTGCCGTAGAGAAGCTCACGGCTTAAACAACCTGTAGGGAGGGGCTTGCTCCTCCCTATAACGACTAACCCTAATTACAATAGAGTACATAAGTATCAGAGCAGCTCATAACGGGCTGCTCTTTCTGTTGTTTATAATATTCTAATTTAGAAATAAACTATTGTTATATTTCTAAATTAGAATAGTAATTGCCTTATAATTCTAATCAAGAAATATAAATATTTTGTAATATTGTGATTGTTTATTGACTTTTCACATTTAAGTCTGTATAATTAATCTGTTATTGTGGATTTTTATATTAGCGAAGTATCGCCTTTGATACGTCCGGTATAAGATCCTGCAGAAGAAGAAAGAACATGGAGGTCCAAGGCATGAAAAGAATTTCTAAGCCTGTATTCTTCATTGTCGCTATCCTTATCTTATGCTTTGCCGCTACAGCTTTTGTCGGCATAAGGTATTATCAGGGAGATATCCAGAAAACAGTTATCAAGGGTATCAGCGACATCAGATGGGGAATTGACATCCGCGGCGGCGTTGAGGCTACCTTTAAGCCCGCTGATGATATCGACGCTACGGATGAGCAGTTAGACTCTGCTAAATCGATCATTGAGACCCGTATGGTCTCAAACGGTATCACCGACTATGAGATCTACTCAGACTACGGCAGCGACCGTATCATCGTTCGCTTCCCGTGGAAAGAGGACGACACCAGCTTCGACCCTGTTGCGGCTGTAGACGAGCTGGCGGCTACCGCTAAGCTTACCTTCCGCAATCCCAGCGGCGAGACCGTCATGGACGGCTCAGCTGTTCAGAGCGCGAGCGTTGGTATCGATACATCTACATCCAACTCGGGTCAGTACATAGTACAGCTCGAGCTGAACTCCGAGGGCGCCAAGACCTTTGCCGACGTAACTCAGCAGTATCTCAACCAGCAGATATCCATCTACATGGATGAGACTATGCTCTCTAACCCGAAGGTTCAGAGCGTTATCACTGAGGGCAAGGCTCAGATCTCGGGCGATTTCGACGCCGAGAGCGCTACAAAGCTCGCTAACCAGATCAACGGCGGTGCGCTGCCCTTCGGTCTTGAGGCGGCTTCATACAGCGGTATCAGCCCCACACTGGGTCAGAACTCTCTGACAGCTATGGGATACGCCGCTATCATCGCGTTTATCCTGATCGCTCTGTTCATGATAATCCGCTATCGCGTGCCCGGCTTCGTAGCCGTTATCGCGCTTATCGGTCAGATGGCTCTGTCTATCGCGGCCGTAACACGTTATTTCAACGCGTTCAATTCGTTTACTATGACCCTGCCCGGTATCGCGGGTCTTATCCTCTCGGTCGGTATGGGTGTTGACGCCAACATCATCACCGCCGAGCGTATCAAGGAAGAATTCAGAAGCGGCAAGACGCTTGACAGCGCTATCGAGAACGGTACTAAGAACTCTCTTACCGCTATCATCGACGGTAACATGACCATCGTTATCGTATCCGTCATCCTGCTGCTGGTATTCGGCCCGTCCAATATCCTCTCATGGATCTTCGGCGAGTCCACCACAGGTACCATCTACGCGTTCGGTTATACCCTGCTCATGGGTGTTATCTCCAACTTCATCATGGGCGTATGGCTCTCTCGTGTAATGCTCAAGAGCATCGCCGGCGTCCGGTTCCTGCGCAAAAAATGGCTGTTTGGAGGTGAGGGCAAATGAAAAAGGATTTAAACTTTATCGGTAAGAGCAAGATATTCTTCGGTATTTCCCTCGCTATTATCGCAATCGGTCTCATCTGCAACATAATCTTCGGCGTTACCCTCGACATCCAGTTCAAGGGCGGTACTATCGCCAACTACGGCTTCGTAGGCGAGATAGACCAGGAGGCTCTTAAGGATACTATCCAGAGCGCGACTCCCGAAAACCAGGTATCCTTCACCATCACTCAGGATATCATGAACAATACCGAGGACGAGCAGGCATACGCTGTTTCAATCCAGTTCGCGGGCAACGAAAGTGTTTCAAGCGACGTTCTCGGCGGCATCACCACCGCTCTTGAAGAGAAATTCCCCGACAATCACTTTGAGTATAAAGAGACCTCATCCGTTGAGGCGGCTATGGGTGTCAAGTTCCTCTTAAAGTGTCTGACAGCGGTCGCGATCGCTTCGGTACTGATGGTTATTTATGTAACTATCAGGTTTAAGCGCATCGGCGGTCTGTCCGCGGGTGTAATGGCTCTGGTAGCTCTGTTCCATGATGTGGCTATGATCTACTTTATGTATGTCATCTTCCGTATGCCCATAGACTCGAGCTTCATCGCCGTTGTCCTCATGATCATCGGTTACTCCCTCAACGATACCATCGTTATCTACGACCGTGTACGTGAGGAGCGCCGTATCGCCGGACCCAAGGCGGGACTTGCCGGCGTATTCAACCACAGCGCGTCAGCTGTAATGAGCCGTACAATCGCGACGTCTGTTACAACACTCGTTGCTATCGGCACGGTTTATGTAGTAGCTACGATATTCAACCTCTCTTCGGTACAGGCTTTCGCCCTGCCGATGATGATCGGTATCATCTCCGGCTGCTATTCTTCACTGTGCATCGCGGGTCCTCTGTGGGTACTCTGGAACACTCGCAAGGGCAAGCAGGAGGCTTAATGCTTCAATCGTTATATTAACGCTTTTAAGGCGCCGTTCGTTTGAGCGGCGCCTTTTTGCATTTCAGAATATATTCTCCCATCTGAGGATCTTAGAGTTTTTCATCGTCATTATCTCGCGCTTTGCCCTCGCCGCGGTCGCGAGGAATTCCTCCGTCCCGCCTGTACGCGCGTACATCTCGAGCATGGCGAGGTCACAGCTTATGCCTCCCGATTCGCTGTGATGCATAAAAATATTCATCAACCCTTTTTGGCTTCTGAACCTGTAATCGAGCCTCTGAGCTACAGACTCCGCTTCCGTTATTTCACTCTGCTCCATTTTCTCCTGAGCTTCTGTCAGCATACCGGCGTATATGTCCGCGTTAGAGGTTACATAGTAATAATCCATACCGCCGAAAGCGAGAGAAAGAGCTATCATTATCACGGCTATCCAGCCTCGTTTCATTCTGTTTCACCTTCCTGATTTTCGTCCTGTTTGATGTCATTGAGTTCATCTTTTAGATCCTCGCTCGATATCTCGTCTGTCGTCATGTCCTTGCTTGAAAGTATGCTCAGCGTACCGTTGGGCTCGATTATGCCGTACTGAACGCTTTTTTCATCGCTCAAATCCTTCTCTCTTAACAGAGAATACAGATCCTCATAGCTTATCCTCAGCTTCTTAAGCTGAGATTCAATGATCTTACCGTCTTTGATAACTACTATGGGGTGACCGCATATTATCGAGCGGAAACGTCTGCTTTTCATCATGATGAGCGATACTATCAGCTCGATCGCGACTATCATCATGATCGGTATGAGCGAGTTCAAGAGCGGTCGGTCCGCGTCCTCGAGCGGCAGGGTTGCGGTCTGAGATATGATGAATGTTATCACCAGCTCAGAGGTCTGCATATCGCTCACCTGTCGTTTGCCCATTATCCTGATTGCCGCAGTGACTATGATATATATCAGGATGGTTCGTATAATTATCGTCAGCATTAAATCACCTGATATTATAGTGTCGTTTTACACAAAAATTATGTATCCGTTTTTATGTCGTAAAGGAATATATTTCTAATAAAGGATTATAACCACGGCATCTTAGAGTATAATATTCTATAAGTATGTAAATTTTGAATTTATACAAAAATCATCCGGAAAGAAGGCTCGCTATGAATACCAGTCCTTACTTTGTAACTCTGAAAAAACTGATAGATGAAATCGGCCTCAGCGCATATTATATGCCTGTTGATCCCGAGGAGGTACATATCACCGTTACGGACGTAGACCGACCGGGTCTCGAGCTCGTAGGATATCTCAAATTTTATGACCCGAGGTATCTGATAGCCTTCGGCAAGACCGAGATGTCCTTCCTCGAGTCTGAGAGCGAGAGCAAACAGCTCGAGCAGCTTGAGCCTATAATAAGCCAGATCCCTCCGGCGCTGATAATCGCGAGAGATCTCGAGCCACTGCCTTCTATGCTCAAGCTCGCTGAGAAGTATAAGGTTCCGATAGTCACCTCGTCTGAGAACACATCTACCGTAGACGCGGCTATAGTATCGTTCCTTAATGTCGAGCTTGCTCCGCGCATAACCCGACACGGAGTTCTGGTAGAGGTATACGGAGAGGGCTGTCTGCTCATAGGCGACAGCGGAGTAGGTAAGTCTGAGACCGCTATCGAGCTTATCAAGCGCGGTCACCGTCTTATCGCCGACGACGCTGTCGAGATAAAGAGGGTTTCAAAGAAGTCTCTTGTAGGCTCTTCTCCCGAGAATATCCGCCATTTCATCGAGCTGAGAGGTATCGGAATAATCAACGCCCGCCGTATCTTCGGTATAGGCGCCGTAAAGGTCAGTGAGAAGATCGACCTTGTCATCAACCTTGAGCTTTGGAATTCAAAGAAGGTCTATGACCGCATGGGCATGGATAACGAGTATATGGAGATATTGGGGCTTGAGATACCCGTTGTGACCATCCCCGTTAAGCCCGGCCGTAACCTCGCTGTTATCATCGAGGTAGCCGCGATGAACCATCGACAGAAGAAGATGGGTTATAACGGAGCTCAGGAGCTATTGCAGAACCTCGGTATGGATATCAGCCCCGAGGATATCGGTAAAAAGAAGATCGACACCAACTGGTGATTTTTCGGGATATCCCGAACCAAGAAACGGAGTGATTATGATGGGCTTTACAGACAGATTGGATAAAAGTCATATATCATACGTTTTAGATGAGCCTATGAGCTCTCATACTACCTTCAAGATCGGCGGTAAGGCGGATTACCTTATCACCGTCGATACTAAGGCTGAGCTTATCGAGGCTTTATCGGCTTGCAAAGATAATAATATCCCTTATATGATGCTCGGCAACGGCTCTAACCTTTTGATATCCGACGACGGTATCGAGGGGGCTGTGATAGCTTTGAGCGGAGAGTTCAAGGAGATATCCGTTGACGGCGATGCCATCACCGCCGGAGCGGGCGCCAAGCTCTCTAAGCTGTGTACCGTAGCCCTCGATAACAGCCTCGGCGGTCTTGAGTTCGCTTACGGTATTCCGGGTTCGGTCGGCGGCGCTGTGTTTATGAACGCGGGAGCCTACGGCGGCGAGATGAAGGATGTTGTATCAAGCGTTACCGCCCTCACTCGTAACGGTGAGCTGAGGACATATGCAGCTGATGAACTGGCGCTCGGCTACAGGACCAGCATATTTAAGGCAAACGGAGATATTATTCTATATTCGAAATATAAATTACACAGTGACAGCAAAGAGGCTATAAAAGCCCGCATGGATGATTTCATGCATCGCCGTGTCACAAAACAGCCGCTCGAGTACCCTTCAGCGGGCTCGGTGTTCAAACGTCCCGAGGGCGCTTTTGCCGGCACTCTGATAGAACAGTGCGGACTTAAGGGCAAAACCATAGGCGGCGCCCGGGTCAGCGAAAAGCACGCGGGCTTCATAATCAACATCGGCTCAGCTACCTGCGACGACGTCATGGATCTTGTTAAGCTCGTTCAGGACACCGTCAAAGCTGAGACAGGCTATTTTTTAGAGAGAGAGATAATACGTACCGGCAGGTGAGTATATGGAATTTGTCATTTTAACAGGACTTTCGGGAGCGGGCAAGACCAACGCTCTTCACGCTATGGAGGATATCGGTTATTACTGCGTAGATAACCTCCCTCCGCTGCTGCTTGAGACCTTCTATGATCTCTGTGATAATTCCGCGGACAGCCGTATGAAGAAGGTCGCGGTCGTCGCCGATACGCGTTCGGGTGAGATGTTCACCGAGATCTCGAATGTAATCGCCGCGGCGAGACAAAGCGGAAAGCACTTCAAGATCCTGTTTCTTGACGCTAAGCCCGACGTTTTGCTGATACGCTTCAAAGAGACCCGCCGCAAGCACCCTCTAATAGGTGAGATAACCTCAGGCTCGGTAGAGGACGCCGTAGAGCTCGAATGTGAGCTTATGAAGGGCGTAAAGGCTATGGCGGACTATGTCATAGATACGACTTATACCAAGCCCAACGAGCTAAAAGAAAGGGTTACCACGCTGTTCACCGCGAACGCGGGCGATACAATGCTTGTGACCTGTATATCGTTCGGCTATAAGTACGGTATACCGCCCGAAGCTGATTTTGTATTCGATGTGCGCTGTCTGCCCAATCCTTTCTACATCAAGGAGCTCAAGACCCTGACGGGTCTCGACGAGGCAGTCAGGAGCTACATACTCGGCTTTGATGTCACCGGTCAGTTCATGGCTAAGCTGACAGAGTACCTTGATTATACGCTCTCTTTGTATAAAGAAGAGGGCAAGAGCGAGCTGGTCATCGGTATAGGCTGTACCGGCGGCAAGCACCGCTCGGTCACGGTGGCTCGTCTGCTGAACGCTCACTTTGCCGATAACGGGCATAAGTCTGCTATCCACCACAGAGATATCTGGAAAGCGTAGATTGAGTAAATATGTCTTTTTCAACAGAAACAAAGCATGAGATATGCCGCAAGCTCTCGACCCGCGTATCCCTGCAGTACAGCGAGCTGTACGCCATGCTGCTGCTCGGGCGTGAGTTCGGTCCGAATTCTATAGTCTTTAAAACCGAGAACGAGCATACCTTTTCGCATTTTATATTTTTGACCGAAAAGCTGTTCAAGGCTAAGTGTGAGGTCGTAGCCCCGTTGAAAGGCGCGAGCGGCCGCAACCGTACCTATACCGTGACCGTCATATCGCCCGAGAAATGTCGAAAGATATTCGAGCATTACGGTCACGACGAGAGAGATGTCACTCTGCGCGTAAACAGGGCGAATATCGACGATGAGGAAGAACAGCGAGCCTTTATCAGAGGCGCTTTTCTCGCCTGCGGCTCGGTCACCGACCCCGAGAAGAGCTATCACCTCGAGTTCGCCGTCAATTATCGCAACTTGTGCATGGATATATGCCGTATCATACGCGAGATACAGGACTGCGATATAAGCGTAAAGATGCTCTCGAGAGGCGGCTCATATATCGCCTATATCAAGGACAGCGAACAGATCACCGACCTGCTTACCTACATGGGAGCTGTTACCGCGGCTATGCAGGTCATGGGTACAAAGGCGTTGAAGCAGGTACGCAATACCGCTAACCGCCGCGCGAATTCCGAGATAGCAAACCTGCAAAAGACCGCCTCGGCGTCGGCTCGGCAGATAAAGGCGATAAAAAAACTGAAAAAAGACGGCAGGTTCAACCTTTTGCCCGACGAGCTGAAGAAGGTAGCCGTCATAAGATATGATTACCCCGAGCTGTCGTTGAGAGACCTCGGTCAGCAGCTTGACCCGCCGATCTCTCGCAGCGGAGTAAACCACAGACTTGATAAAATAATCAAACTCGCGGAAGAGGATGAAGAATGAGTAAACAAGAAAAAGCTATGGATATCGAGCAGGCCTTAGCCGCCCTCAAAGAGGCTGTTGAAGCGCTCGAAAACCCCTCTCTTAAATTAGAGGAGCATATAAAGATATATGAGAAGGCAAGCGAGCTCGCGCTGTTCTGTCACACTAAGCTCTCAGACGCGAAGCTTCGTATAACCGATATAGACGACCGTCTCGCTCAGCTCAAGCTGAATGATGCCGACGGTATTAGTGAGGATTGATATGAAGGATTATATCGCGGCTATAGAGGCCGCTATCGAAGAATATATCCCCAAAGGAGAATATAAGGAACAGAGACTTATCGACTCTGTGAGTTATTCTCTGGGGCTTAAGGGCAAGCGTGTACGTCCCACTCTTACGCTCGTTTTTGCCGAGCTTTGCGGCGGTGATGTTCAGGCGGCTATGCCCTTTGCCTGCGCTGTCGAGATGGTGCACACATATTCGCTTATCCATGACGATCTGCCGTGTATGGATAATGATGATTTCCGCCGCGGCAAGCCGTCAAACCATAAGGTCTACGGCGAAGATACCGCTCTGCTCTCGGGCGACGCTTTACAGAGCATGGCGTACGCCGCTATGCTGTCAGATAAGGCTGTCGCCGCTGTCGGCGCTGACAGAGCCGCGAGGGCCGCTTGCGTCCTCGCTAACAAATCGGGTCTGCTCGGTATGGTCGGCGGTCAGATGATAGATCTCAGTATCGAGAATACCGAGGTAGGTATAGATACCGTTCAGCTCATGGAAGAGAAAAAGACCGCGAACCTGATTGAAGCTGCCTGTATGATGGGCTGTATAGTCGCGGGCGCCGACGATAAGCAGATCAAGGCCGCGGAGCGCTACGCTCACGGTATCGGTATCGCGTTCCAGATAGTCGACGATATCCTCGACGTCACATCTACCGCCGAGGAGCTTGGCAAGCCTATCGGCAGCGACGCGGATAACGAGAAGAACACATATATGTCGCTTTTAGGGCTCGAGCGCTGCCGCGAGCTTGTCGATGAGTATACAAAAGAAGCTATCGACGCTCTGTCGTGCTTTGACGGAGATACCTCAGCTCTCGCTGAGTTCGCTCTCAGTCTCGCTGAGAGAAAAAAATAATTATCAGTTTATCAACGGGATCATATCCCTTGTTGATATAAGATCGGGTTTATTATGTCTTACGATATTTTATCAACAATAAAATCACCTGCGGATCTTAAGTCGCTGAGCGGCGAACAGATCGAGAAGCTGTGTGAAGAGATACGTGAGAAGCTCATAGATATAGTATCGGTGAACGGAGGCCATCTGTCGTCCAATCTCGGTACGGTAGAGCTCACCGTAGCTCTGCACAGGGTATTCGACTGCCCCTATGACAGCGTCGTTTTCGACGTCGGGCATCAGAGCTATACCCACAAGATGCTCACCGGCCGCTACGATCAGATAGATACCATTCGCCGTGAGGGCGGATTATCGGGCTTTCCCAAACGCTCCGAGAGCGAGTGCGACGCGTTCATCGCGGGTCACGCTTCCACTTCTATCTCAGCCGCTCTCGGTATAGCTAAGGCAAAGGAGCTTATCGGCGACCAATCATATACCATCGCTGTTATCGGCGACGGCTCTCTTACGGGCGGTATGGCTTATGAGGGCATGAACAACGCGGGTCAGCACAGAAAGAACTTTATAATAATACTTAACGATAACCGTATGTCTATCAGCAGGAACGTCGGCGCAATGGCGAGATATCTGTCGTCTATCCGTATGCAGCCGTGGTACTTAAGGCTCAAAAGCGGCTCAGAGAGAGTACTTTCAAAGATACCGCTGTTCGGCAGACCGATTAGCTATGTGCTCAGGCACTCTAAGGCTAAGGTCAAGCACGTTATGTACAGACATACTATTTTTGACAAGCTGGGTCTGTCCTATTACGGCCCTGTAGACGGTCACAATATGGAGGAGCTGTTGAACGCTCTCAATACCGTCAAGCGCTCAAAAGATCCCGTCCTGCTCCATGTCGTCACCAAAAAGGGCAAGGGCTATAAATACGCTGAGGACGACTCCGCTTCATACCACGGTGTAGGCTCTTTCAATATCGATACGGGCGAGCCGATCAGCAGCAAAGAATGCTTC
The DNA here is from genome assembly GCA_946183365.1 of uncultured Clostridia bacterium. GTDB lineage: Bacteria > Bacillota > Clostridia > Oscillospirales > Acutalibacteraceae > Ruminococcoides. The sequence continues at coordinate 96,592 of CAMHAH010000001.1, read as the reverse complement.
TCAGATGTATTCGGCAAACAGCTTTGCAGTCTTGCTGAGAACGATAAGAGCATCTGTGCCGTGACAGCCGCCATGCGCACGGGTACGGGTCTGCTTGAATTCTCAAAGCAGTTCAAGGATAGATTTTTTGACGTCGGTATTGCCGAGGAACACGCCGTGACCTTTTCATCGGGTCTTGCTCTTAGCGGTATGCTCCCTGTTTTTGCCGTTTATTCCACCTTTCTGCAGCGCGGATACGATCAGCTTATCCATGACGCCGCTATGCAGAGGGCTCATCTGGTGCTCGCTATAGACCGCGCCGGTGTAGTAGGCGAGGACGGCGAGACCCATCAGGGTCTGTTCGACGTCTCTATGCTAAATTCCATTCCATCAACAACCATATTCTCTCCGTGCTATTACGACGGGCTGAGGAACTCTCTCTCGGCGGCTCTTTATGATACCGAGGGTCTCGTCGCCGTTCGATATCCGAGGGGCGGAGAGGGCGAGAAGCCCGCGGATTACACAACAGAGGACCTGAACTATGATATATACGGCGACAAAAACGCCGATACTCTGCTAATCACCTACGGACGTCTGTTCAGTGAAGCTGTAAAGGCGCGTGAGATACTCAAGAAACAGGGCAAGGATGTATGTATTCTTAAGCTCTGCCGTATAAAGCCCATCGATCCCTCGGCGGTCGAGTTCGCCGAAGGTCACAAAGATATATATTTCTTTGAAGAGGGCACGCGAAGCGGCTCGGTCGCGGACGCGTTCCGCGATATGCTGGATGATAAGGGCTATGACGGTTCTTATCGTGTCAGAGCGGTCGATAATATTTTTGTACAGCACGCCTCTGTTCAGAACACTTTGAAAAAGCTCGGCCTCGACTCAGGGTCTATGGCTGAGGCGATAAGGTAGATATATGAAGAAACGACTTGATGTAATCTTGGTTGAGAAGGGCTTTTTTGAAAGCCGGGAGAAAGCCAAGGCGGTCATTATGTCCGGCTGTGTATATGTTAATAATCAAAAGGCGGATAAGGCGGGCGCGAATTTTGACGAAAACGCCGCTGTCGAGGTCCGCGACAATAAGCTCAGATATGTCTCAAGAGGCGGCTATAAGCTCGAGAAGGCGGTCGAGGTTTTCCCGATCAGTCTTGAAGGCAAGGTCACTATGGATATCGGCGCTTCTACGGGCGGCTTTACCGATTGTATGCTGCAGAACGGAGTCGAGAAGGTCTACGCTGTAGATGTAGGCTACGGTCAGCTCGCGTGGAAGCTCCGCAACGATGAGCGCGTGGTGAACCTCGAGCGCACCAATATGCGCTATGTAACTCATGAGCAGGTGCCCGAGGATATCGACTTTTTCTCGGTGGATGTAGCTTTTATCTCTCTTAAACTGATCTTGTCCGCGGCGAGAGGAGTATGCTCCGAGAACGCCGAGGCGGTTTGTCTTATCAAGCCTCAGTTCGAGGCAGGCAGGGAGAACGTCGGCAAAAACGGCGTAGTCAGGGACAAGAGCGTTCATATCTCGGTCGTAGAAGATATAATCGGTTTTTGCCTTGATAACGGCTTTTCTGTTTTGGGGCTTGATTATTCTCCTATCAAAGGACCTCAGGGCAATATCGAATATCTGCTGTATATAAGACGCAGCGACGAGCCCGAGAATACTCTTGAAGTAACCGCGGCGGATGTGGTCGAGGCGTCACATCTGAAGCTTGATTGAGGTGAACTGATGAAGCTTTCGCTGATCGTCAATAAGGATAAGAAACGCGCCGCAGAGACTGCCGCTCGCTCGGCTGAGCTGTTGCTTAAATCATCGGCAGAGGTGCTCACCTGCGCCGATTTCCCGATAGACGGCACGACCGTTATGGATACCGCCGAGGATATCATACGCGAGTGCGATATCGCGGTAACGGTAGGCGGCGACGGTACTATAATACACAACGCTAAGTTCGCGGCTCATTACAATAAGCCGCTCTTAGGTATCAATCTCGGCCGTATCGGCTTTGTCGCCAATATTGAGCCGGATGAGATAGATGAGCTCAAGAAGCTCGTTCTCGGAGATTACAGGATCCAGCGGCGTATGCTGCTTGATATCACGGTGGATAAAGACGGCAGACAAGAGAGCTTTACCGCTATGAATGAGGCTGTCATACATCGCGACTCGCTGTCAAATCTCGTCGATATCTCCGTCGAGCTGGATGATGAGAGGATAATCACCTACCGCGCCGACGGTATGCTGTTCTCTACTCCCACAGGCTCTACGGCATACGCGTTCTCAGCCGGAGGTCCCGTTATACAGCCCGATATGCGCTGTATTCTTCTGTCTCCCGTTTGTCCTCACGCGCTGTCATCAAGACAGGTCGTTTTCGGTGAGGATGCCGTGCTCAGCGCTTCGGTACATCCTCATTCTACGCTTAAATGCTACCTGACAGTTGACGGTCAGCATCATATCCCGATCTCGTCGGACGATAGGATAACTGTTCGTAAAGCAAAAGAGGAATTGCAACTTATAATTCTGAAAGAGAAAAATTTCTATACGCTGTTGAATGAAAAACTAAAGGAAATATGATGTCTTAAAGTCAAAGTGAATATAAATCGCAAATAACAAATCTTATATCAGAAAATGGTTTTAAGGAGAAAAAAGGAAATGAAAACAACAAGACACAACAAGATTCTCGAGCTGATCAATAAGTATCCGATAACGACCCAGGAGGAGCTTATCGAATACCTGCGCGCGGACGGCTATGATGTGACTCAGTCTACGGTATCACGAGATATCAAGCAGCTGCGCCTCACCAAGACGCTTCTGCCCGACGGCAAATACCGCTATCAGGCGTCTCCGAGCGCTGATAAAGGCGCGAAGAACAATTTCAGCTCGATATTCGGCTCGTCGGTCATATCCGCCGAGAACGCGATGAATATTGTTGTGGTCAAGACCTTCAGCGGTATGGCTCAGGCTGCCTGCGCCGCTCTTGATATGATGTCATTTGACGAGATAGTCGGTACTCTCGCGGGTGAGGATACCATCATCGTAGTGTGCAAGGACGAAAAAACCGCCACTCAGTGTGTAGAGACCTTCAACGGTTATCTCAACTGATTTACATAGAATAAAGCGACTTATCAGCCCGCGGTAAGGCGTGTGATCCTCAGATATTCGACAGCGGGCGGAAAGGCCACGGAAATATGCTTACTAACCTTTATATCGAGAATATAGCGGTTATTGAAAAAAGCAATATAGATTTTACAAGCGGGCTGAATGTCCTCACGGGTGAGACCGGCGCCGGTAAGAGTATAGTTATCGACTCCATCAACGCAGTGCTGGGCAAGCGCTCATCCCGCGGTATCATCCGTTCGGGCGCTGAATCAGCCTATGTGAGCGCAACGTTTGAGGATGTATCAGAGCTTGTTCTCAAGAAGCTCGGTTCTATGGGCTATGAGGCTGAGGACGGCACTCTCATCCTATCGCGCGAGTTATCTTCATCCGGCAAGAATACCTGCCGAATAAACTCCCGACCCGCTACCGTAGCGGCGTTGAAGGATATCGGCGAGTATCTTATAAATATCCATGGTCAGAACGACAATCTTGAACTGATGAACCCCGCTCTGCATATCGTATATATCGACGCTCTCGCCGATGACGCTGCCGAGCTTTCTGAGTACCGCAAGCTGTACAGAGAGCTCAAAGCGGTCGAGGAGGAGCTCAGCTCCGCCGATACCGATGAGGCTGAGCGCCTCAGACGTATAGATCTGCTTAGCTTTCAGATAGGCGAGCTTGAAGACGCTGAGATCACAGTTGGCGAGTATGAAGCCCTCACAGAGGAGCGAAACGCCCTGCAGAACCGCGAGAGAATAGCTAAGGAGCTGATGCGCGCGCGAGCCGCTCTCGACGGCGAGGACGATGTCGACGGCGCTTTAAGGATGATAGACGACGCCTCCTCTTCAACGCTTTCAGCATCAAGATATATGGGCTCTCTCGGCGATGTCGCCGACCGGCTGTCATCAGCGCTCTATGAGCTTCAGGATATCTCAAGAGAGCTTGAAAACGCGATGGATGATATCGAGGCTGACCCCGGCAGGCTCGAAGAGATAGAAGAACGGCTCGATCTTTTGTACCGCTTGCGCCACAAGTACGGCGACAGCGAAGAAGAAATGCTCGAGTTCTTGGATAATGCTAAAAAAGAATTAAAATCGCTCAACGATTACGCTTATAATCTTGAGCAGCTCGAAAAAAGAAGAGAAAACCTGTATGAACAGGCTTATAATTCTGCAAAGGAATTATCGATAATACGCAAAAAGGTCAGCGAGAGCTTCAGAGAGAGCGTTGAGCGCGAGATGGCATTCCTGCTTATGCCCAATGTCAGGCTTGAGATACAGCATGAGGAAACCGAGCTCAATTCCCGAGGGATCGATAAGCTTGAATTTCTCATCTCCACCAACCCCGGTGAAGAGCCGAAGCCCGTATCTAAGATAGCCTCGGGCGGTGAGCTGTCCCGTATGATGCTTGCCATCAAAACCGTGCTCTCACGAGCTGATTTTGTACAGTCCCTTATCTTTGACGAGATAGATACCGGTATCTCGGGCTCCGCCGCCGACAGGGTAGGCAAGAAGCTCAGTCAGCTTTCGCGGGATTGTCAGATATTGTGTGTTACGCATCAGGCTCAAATAGCCGCTTTCGCCGACAATCATCTGTTTATCAGCAAGAGCGTGCACGACGACCGCACTTTCACTCACGTTGAGCCTCTCGATACCGACGGCAGGGTGCGTGAGCTTGCCCGTATAGTGGGCGGAGAACAGATAACCGACAGTGCACTCAACCACGCGCGCGAGCTTCTTAATTCTGCTCAAGAAAAATAATTTATAACCGTAAACTGAATTCATTTACAAATATCAAGATTTACCAAGCGCCTTTCAAAGGAGAAACCGATGAAGAAATGGGTAACCAGAAAACTGAATAAAGAAAACGCGGTTGCCGTTTCTCAGCGCTACGATCTGCCTATGCTTATAGCTATGCTGCTTGATATACGCGGCATAACAGATGATAAAGAGATCGCTGATTTCCTTTACGGCGAGGCGCTCACAGCTTCTCCGTTTGAGATCAAGGATATGGATAAGGCTGTCGAGCGCATACAGTCCGCTATTGAGAGCGGTGAGCGTATCTGCGTCTACGGCGATTTTGACGCCGACGGCGTTACCTCTACCGCTCTGCTTTACTCGTATCTCTCGGATATCGGCGCTGACGTCCTATATTATATACCCTCTCGCGAGAACGAGGGCTACGGCATGAACAAAGGTGCTGTGTCAAAGCTCTATGAACGCGGCGTCAAGCTCATCATCACCGTCGATAACGGCATAGCCGCTTTTGACGAGGTCGCTTACGCCAACAGCCTCGGCATCGATACCGTCGTGACCGATCACCACGCCGTGCCGGAGGTGCTCCCCGAGGCGGTGGCAGTGATAGATCTCCACCGTCCCGATTGCAATAGTTCTTTTAAAGAATTATCTGGCGTCGGTGTAGCGTTCAAGCTGGTCCAGGCTATAGAGGGCGAGTACTCCGATATACAGAGCTTGCTTGAGAATTACTCCGATCTCGCCGCTATAGGTACGATCGGCGATATAGTTCCTTTAAGAGGCGAGAACCGTGTTCTCGTCCGCAACGGTATTAGGCACATCAATAACGGTGACCGCTTAGGTATAGCCGCGCTCGTTGACGAAGCGGGGCTGAGAGGCAGGACGATCTCTGCCGGCAACCTCAGCTTCAATCTTGTTCCCCGTATCAACGCGGGCGGCAGGCTCGGTCTGTCTCAGAAGTCTGTGTCTATGCTGCTCACAGATGATGAAGAATACGCCGCTGATATCGCCGCTGAGCTAAGCTCGGATAATACCGAGCGTCAGCAGATAGAGCGGGATATAATTTCCGATATAGACGAGCTTATCAGAGAGACCCCCTCGATCGTGAATGATCGTGTCATAGTCGTGTACGGTGAGGGCTGGCACAAGGGAGTTATCGGTATAGTCGCCTCGCGTATCAAAGAGATTTATATGAAGCCCGCGATCATCATTACTCTCGATGGTGATGAATGTCGCGCTTCCGGCAGGTCTGTAGCCGGATTCTCGCTTATCGACGCTGTTTTCTCGTGCTCCGATCTTCTTATCCAGTGCGGCGGTCATCCAATGGCTGTCGGTTTTGGCATCCGCAAAGAGAATATAGAGAAGTTCATAGAGCGCATAAACGCTTACGCGGCTGAGCACCCGGTACCCGCTCCCGTTTTAGAGCTTGACTGCAAGCTCAATCCCTCTCAGCTGAGCGTTGATCTCGTCCGCGGTCTGTCTATGCTTGAGCCCTACGGCGCGGGCAATCCCACGCCGCTCTTCGGTCTGTACAATATGACCCTTAGAGAGATAAGAGAGATAGGCGGCGGCAGACACCTCAGATTGACTCTCTCACGCGGTGACAGCAATATTTACGCGATGAGATTTTCAACAACTCTTGCCGAATTTCCTTATCGCGCGGGAGATATTGTGGATTTAGCGGTTACTTTGGATATAAATGATTATAATAACAGCGAGAGCCTGTCTATCATCATTAGAGATATGAGATTTTCGGGACAGGATGAAGATGATATCCTATCTTCAAAAGAATTGTTCGAGAGGTTCTGCCGCGGCGACGTCATCACTCCCGACGAGGCAAAAAGCCTTATACCCGACAGAGAGGATTTCGCCGTTGTTTACAGATATTTAAAAGCGGGCGACGGGTATGACCTTTCGTTTGACTCGCTTGTATACCGCCTTCGTTCGGATATGAGCTACGGAAAGCTTCGCGTTATACTCGAGAGTATGAACGAGCTCGGGCTTATTCGGATCTCAGAGGGCATGTATGATTTCAAAATAAAGATGTGCGAGGTAGGCGGTAAGGTCGACCTCAACTCGTCGCTTATCATAAAAAAGCTGAAGGAGGTGAGCTTGTATGAATGATGTTGTCCATTATCAGGATTTTGACGAATTGATGTATATTATCGATAAAAGCAATGTAAAATACAATAAACGAAAGATCAAGAAGGCATACGAGTTCGCCAATTTAGCTCACGGCGACCAGCGCCGCGTGTCGGGCGTGCCGTATATCCTGCACCCCACATCTGTTGCCTGTATCCTCGCCGAGATGGGCATGGATACCGATTCAATCGTAGCGGCTCTGTTGCACGATACGGTAGAGGATACCGACGTCACACTTGAACAGATCGAAGAGAACTTCGGCGAAGAGGTCATGAACCTTGTCGACGGTCTCACAAAGATCAGTAAGATCAATTATACCGACCGCGAGGAACGACAGGCTGAGAACGTACGCAAGATGCTCATAGCCATGAGCAACGATATCCGCGTAATAATCGTCAAGCTCGCCGACCGCGTGCATAATATGCGAACCATCGACTGCGTCAAGGAGCAGAAACGCCGCGATAAGGCGCTCGAATGTATGGAGGTCTACGCTCCTATCGCTCACCGCCTCGGAATGAAGGCGATCAAGGACGAGCTCGAGGATCTCTCTATGCGTTACCTCGATCCCGTCGCGTACGGCGAGATAGAGAAACAGCTTCAGCTGACTGAAAACGAGAGAAACGCGTTTATCGAGCAGATAAAGAAGAAGATACTTGATAAGATCGGTTTCTCGATCTCTCACGTCACCATCTCGGGCAGGGTCAAGTCTGTCGTGTCTATCTATCGCAAGACCTATATGCAGGGCCGCGATGTAGATCAGATCTTTGACGTTTTCGCTGTGCGCGTCATCGTCAACACTATCTCCGACTGCTACAATGTCCTCGGTATCGTTCACGATATATTCACTCCGCTGCCCAACCGCTTCAAGGATTATATATCCACCCCAAAGGCGAATATGTACCAGAGCCTGCACACCACCGTATTTGACAGCAACGGTATACCCTTTGAGGTACAGATACGCACCTATGAGATGCACCACACCGCCGAGTACGGTATCGCGGCGCACTGGAAGTATAAGCTCAAGCTCCGCGGCAAGCAGGATAAGCTTGATGAGAACCTTACATGGATACGCCGGGTTCTTGAGGAACAGAGCGACTCGGATGATAAGACTGAGATAGTAAAATCGATAAAATACGACCTGTCACAGAACGAGGTCTATGTATTCACTCCTAAGGGCGATATAATCAATCTCCCCGCGGGAGCCACCGTTATAGATATGGCTTACGCTATCCATTCGGGCGTAGGCAACCGTATGGTAGGCGCTAAGGTCAACGGTCGCATCGTGCCTATCGACTATAAGGTCAAGAGCAGCGATATAGTTGAGATCCTGACCCAGAAGGAGGGCTCGGGTCCCAAGCGCGACTGGCTCAAGATAGTCAAGACCAACTCTGCCCGCACTAAGATCCGCCAGTGGTTCAAGAAAGAGCGCCGTGAGGAGAATATCACCGAGGGCAAGGCGATGTTTGAGCATGAGCTCAAAAAGGCGGGTATGCAGTTTGCCGAGGAAGATCTCGAAGAGTGCCTGCAGCCTATCATCCAGCGCCATTATTGCAATACCATAAACGATTTTTACGCGTCGATCGGCTACGGCGGTATCCAGCTGTGGAAGATCATGCCGCGCGTCAAAGAGATATATACTAAAAAGTATAAAAAGTCAGACGAGCCGCCTAAGCCTATCACAGAAGAGCGCTCACCGAAGCGCAAGCGTCATGTCGGCTCGGGCGTATGCGTCGAGGGGCTCGACGATTGCCTTATAAAGTTCTCTCGCTGTTGCAATCCTCTGCCGGGAGATGAGATCATCGGTTATATCACACGAGGCTTCGGCGTCTCTGTACACAAGCGCTCATGTACTAATGTTCCTGAGAATATCAGCGAGTGTGAAGAGCCCGAGCGCTGGGTAAACGCCTATTGGGATGAGGAGATACACGAGTCGTTCCAGAGCACCCTTGAGATCGTTTGCAACGACCGCACGGGATTCTTGGCAGACGTTACGCGAGAGCTCTCTAATATGCGCATATTCATCCATATGCTCAATTCCCGTGAGATAAAGGATAATCAGGCGGTAGTCACCGTCACCATAGAGATAAACAATATGGATCATCTGCGTGCTGTTATGGCTCATCTGGCTCAGATAAACGGTATAGTATCCATTACAAGATTATAAGTGAAGGCTCATGTGAGCTTCGGAAAGGTATGAAGGAATGAAAGCGGTAATCCAGCGCGTCAGCCGCGCGAGCGTGACCGTAGAGGGCGAGCTCATCTCGTCTATCAAAGACGGTCTTCTGATATTACTCGGTGTCGCGGACGGCGATACTCGCCGTGACGCTGAGGTGTTGGCTGATAAAACAGCTAACCTCAGAATATTTTCGGACAGCGAGGATAAGATGAACCTCTCTCTGCTCACAACGGGCGGTTCCGCACTTGTGGTCTCTCAGTTCACGCTATGCGCTAACTGCTCACACGGCAGACGCCCCGATTTCTTCGCCGCCGCCAAGCCCGACGTCGCGAATGAATTGTATGAATATTTCTGTGAGAGAATTAAAGTCGCTGGTGTAGAGGACGTCCAAAAAGGAGTATTCGGCGCCGATATGAAGGTCGAGCTGCTCAACAGCGGACCCGTGACCATTATTATTGACAGTGGAGATTTAAAGAAATGATAAAGATAAAGTGTTATGTTGTCGGCATGATCGCCACCAACTGCTACCTGATAGAGGACGAGGCTACCGGCGCTCTCGCCGTCATCGATCCCGGTGATCACAGCGACGAGCTGATTACGGAGCTCGACAGCCGCGGCGGCAGGCTCGATTATATCCTGCTCACCCACGGTCACTACGACCATATCATCGGCGCGGCTGAGCTGTGCAGAAAGTATCATCCCACCGTCTGTGCCGCTGAGGCTGAGATGGAGGTATTGCAAAAGGGGCTTTATAACCTGTCTTCGGTACACAATATCCGTATCAACTCTTTCAATATCGACCGTCAGCTGCATGACGGCGATGTGATCAAGCTCGGCGAGAGCAATATCCGCTTCATGAGCACCCCCGGTCATACCGTCGGCAGCGGCTGTTATATAGTCGACGACTGTATCTTCTCGGGCGACACTATCTTCTGTGAGAGCATCGGCAGGACCGATTTCCCGACCTCGAGCATACGGGATATGATGAAGTCTGTGCAGAAGGTAAAGGAGCTCGAGGGTGATTACGCGATCTATCCGGGTCACGATATGTTTTCTACTCTCGAGCATGAGAGAAAGTATAATCCGTATATGCAGTAAGAATAAGTCGAAAATACCAGTTTATATGAACCTATATATAGATAATCACAAGTTCCATTATGAGATGGAAAACCTCTGCCGCGCCTTCCTTTTTACCGAGGACGTAGCGGTGATACATGAATTCAATAGACCCGAGAAGCCTTATATCCTGACCTCTGTTCATGACGAGGTCAGGGTAGAATTATGTACGGATATGCTCAGCGAGACTCTGACTGCTCCTTTGTGTGATGATAACGAGCTTATGATGGGCGTATTGCTGTATAGGCTTTTATCAAAGGCATACGGCAGAGTGCTACCGTGGGGCATACTCACAGGCGTACGGCCGATAAAGCTTTTTTCAAAGCTCGCCCTCGAAAAGGGCGTGGGTGAGGCTGAGCGTTACTTTAAAGATACTCTGCTTGTGAGCGATGAAAAGACCCGTCTCGCAAGGCTGGTGTATGATAATCAGCGAGAGATACTTTCGCGCTCAGATAAGCGTTCCTTCTCTCTTTATGTATCTATTCCGTTCTGCCCGTCAAGGTGCAATTACTGCTCCTTTGTCAGTCAGTCTATCGAGAAGGCGAAGAAGCTGATAGAGGGATATTTACCGCTGCTGCTCAGCGAGATACGCTATACCTCTCAGATAGCGCGTGAGCTTGATCTAAGGCTCGAGTCGGTCTATATCGGCGGCGGCACGCCCACCACCCTCAGCGCAGAACAGCTCGATGTCCTGCTCTCAGAGATACGCGACGATTTCGATATGAGCGGCTGTTCGGAATTCACCGTTGAAGCGGGCAGACCCGATACAGTCACCCGAGAGAAGCTGACAGCGCTCAAAAAGCACGGTGTATCGCGTATATCCATCAACCCACAGACCTTCAACGACAGCGTTCTCGAGTATATCGGCAGACGGCATAATTCTCAGCAGACGATCGACGCTTACCGTCTCGCGCGCGAGCTGGGCTTTGACAATATAAACATGGACCTTATCGCGGGGCTCACGACCGATACTCCCGAGAGCTTCAACAGGACTATCGACACGGTCCTTGAGCTCGACCCCGAGAGCGTCACCGTACATACTCTCGCCGTTAAACGAAGCGCGAGGCTCAATTCCTCTGACGCGGTTCGTGAGCAGGCTTATACCGCGCGTATGCTCGACTACGCCGCTGACAGCCTTACTCAGGGCGGCTATGAGCCGTACTACCTCTACAGACAGAGCAAGATGCTCTCTAACCTTGAGAATATCGGATGGGCAAAAAAAGGTTATTTCAGCCCCTATAATGTATATATCATGGAAGAGACACATTCGATCCTTGCGTGCGGAGCGGGAGCCGTTACAAAGCTCAGAGACGTAAACTCCGACTATCTCGAGCGTATATTCAACTTCAAATATCCGTATGAATATATCAGCCGCTTTGACGAACTGCTCGAACGCAAAGCCCGCATAAAATCTTTTTATAGTGAATACAACGAATAATACCGGCAACGGTTGAAAACTCAATATCCGTGTGATAAAATACAAAATCAGATATTGCGTATCCCGGGGATAGACCGCTATCCTCGGATAAACAGATACTAATTATTTCAGAGGCGATAAAATGAGTAATGACAGTCTGAATAAAAATACGTCAAAAACCTTTGTCAAGGGCGCTTTGATAATGACAGTCAGCATGGTTGTCGTAAAGCTCCTCGGTATGTTCTATAAGGTTTTTCTGACTCGTATGTACGGCCAGTTCGGCGAGAACCTATCCGGTATCGGCGCGGGTATCCTCGGCAACGCGTATGAGGTATATAATCCCCTGTTCGCGCTCGCTACCGCGGGATTTCCAATAGCTGTATCAAGGCTTATCGCCGAGAGCATAGCTCAGAAGCGCTATAAGGACGTAGCGGTCATACATAAGACCTCAAAGAAGTTCTTTATCGGCATGGGCTCAATCTGCTTCTTGCTCATGATCGGCATCAGCTTTGTATGGGTACAGGTGGTAAAACAGCCTCTGGCTATCTACTCTATGATGACGCTCGCTCCGTCTGTGTTCCTCGGCTGTATGGTTTCCGTTTACCGCGGATACTACGAAGGTCAGCGAAATATGTTCCCGACCGCGGTCAGCGAGGTGCTCGAGGCTGTCGGTAAGGTCTTTATCGGTCTGTCGCTCGGCTATCTGACCATGAGGGTCGGTATGAGCGAGTTCGCCTCCTCGGGTACTGTATTCGGTAAGAAGTTCGCCTCTGAGAACGTAGCTATGGAGACGCTTCTCGGCTATTCCGTAGCCGCCGCTATAGCGGGTATCACAATAGGTTCTCTTATTGCCTTCGTGTTCCTTCGTATCTACTATTCAAAGCGTGTGTTTACCGTTTCGGATGAGCTCATGCGCGATTCCGTCGACGCCCGTACACAGAACGAGACCTTCAAGCTCCTGCTCAAGACAGCTATACCGATAGGCTTATCGGCGCTGATAATGAACGTCTCCGGCTCTATAGATACCGTTGTCGTACAGAACGTGCTTTATAACACATCACAAACCAATCCTCAGGGGCTGGTGGCTCAGTTCCCGGCTCATACCGAGGAGATGTGGTCTATGATCCCGGCACATCCCACACCCGAGCACGGAGTCACCATACACACCTTCCTCTCGGGCTGCTTCAATATGGCTCTTACGCTTATGCAGCTGGTCACGACTATCACTCAGGCGTTCGGTACATCCGCTCTGCCCAACGTTACCGCCGCTTATACATCGGGCGATAAGGCTGAGCTCAAGCGCAGTATAGAGACCGTTTTGAAGATGACCATGCTCTTCACACTTCCCGCCGGTCTCGCACTCTTTGCTCTGCCGTATCCGATCATCTCTCTTCTCTACGGCTCTATAACAGAGACCGAGATAGCCGCGTCCGTTTTGCGCGTCATGGGCTTATCGTGTATCGTCGTCGCGGTATCTACGCCTATATGCAGTATGCTTCAGGGTATCGGCAAGGTCAAGCTGCCCTTGATACTCTGCACCATCGCTATGGGTATAAAGATACTTACCAACTATCTCTTCGTAAGTATCGTCGAGATGAACATCACAGGCGCTGCTGTAGGCTCGCTGGTAGCGTTCGCCTTCGTTTGCGTAGCGGGTATGTATCTGCTTATCCGCCATTCAAAGGTAACGCCGAACTTCTTCAGCACGGTGCTCAAGCCTTTGATCGCGGCTGTCCTTTGCGCCGCTACGGCTTACGGAGTATATTCACTCTGTCATATGGTCGTCGGCAACCTGATATCTGTCATCGTTGCTATCATTTTCGCGGTCATCGTATATGTTGTAGCTCTTATGCTTTTGAAGACATTTACCAAGGAAGAGATATATATGCTTCCAAAAGGTAAAAATATTGTTACAATTCTTGCAAAACTGCACTTATTAAGGTAATATATAGAGTATAAGCGGGTTTTTCACCGCTTTATGGAGATGCTATGGATTTTCAATACAAAGAAGCCTATAATATTAATGATTTGATTGAGATTATGCGTATTCTCCGTTCTCCCGACGGATGTCCCTGGGATAAGGTCCAGACCCATGAGAGTATCAGGCAGAACTTTATCGAAGAGACCTATGAGGCCGTTGAGGCTATAGATAAGGGAGATTCCCCTTTGCTCCGCGAGGAGCTCGGCGACGTGCTCATGCAGGTTATCTTCCACTCTCTTATGGAGGAGGAAGAGGGCAGGTTCGATTTTGACGACGTCTGCAACGACGTATGTAAGAAGCTCATCATCAGACATCCTCATGTATTTGCCGATACACAGGCGGACACCCCCGAGGAAGTGCTCAAAAACTGGGACGCCATCAAGATGCAGACCAAGTCTCAGGAGAGCTACGCCGATTCGGTAGACGACGTTGCGCGTTCTCTGCCGGCGCTTATGCGGGCTCAAAAGGTCCAGAAGCGCTCAGCTAAATCCGGTATGGATTTCAAAGATGCTCAAAGCGCCGCCGATAAGGTGACAGAGGAACGCCGGGAGCTTTTGAACGCTGTCAACAGCGGAGATAAAGAGAAGATCGAGGATGAGCTCGGAGATCTCTTGTTCTCTGTAGTGAACGTAGCGAGGTTCGTCGGAGTTGACGCCGAGCAGGCTTTGTCCAAGGCTACCGACAAATTCTCGTCAAGGTTCAGAGCCGTTGAGGAGCTCGCGCACAAACGCGGTATAGATATGAAGACCGCTAATACTGAGTTAATTGATTCCCTATGGGAAGAAGTTAAATAAAAATCAAGCGGAATATCCGCAAAAATTTTTGGAGGAAATTATAATGAAAAAGTCAGAACTCATCGCAGTAGTAGCTGAGAAAGCTGCTATTTCCAAGAAGGATGCCGAGGCTGCTGTAGCTGCTACCTTCGACACAATCGTAGAGACTATCGCTGCCGGTGACAAGATCCAGATCGTTGGCTTCGGTACTTTCGAGAGAAGAGAGAGAAATGCTCGCACAGGCGTAGATCCCAGAACAAACGCTAAGATCGAGATCCCTGCTTCCAAGGTTCCCGCTTTCAAGGCAGGTAAGGCATTCAAGGATGCTGTAAACAAATAATTTTATTCCATTGCGCTTTGAGCCGGCATTTTCTGTCGGCTCTTTCTTTTACCTTATACTAATTTCAAATAAAAAGCTATAATAAGATGTTAACGGAAAATCTTGCAGAACGCGGCGGAAGGCGCGGGCAGGCTTGAGGTGTTGTCCAAATCTTTGATTTGGCTAACAACACCCATGCAACAACACTCCAAGAGCGAAGCGATTGGCTTAGTGTCACTGCTGGCGCCTGTCAAGCCTGACAACAAAGTTATGCGAGATTTTCAGCAACAGATGTTAAAGGGTTTTATTTGAAATTAGTATTAATTAGGGAACTGCTCTTTTCCTAATAAGGAAAAAGATTTGCTGCTTGACTGCGAGAGCGTTTTCTCATATAATGTCACTGTAAAAGGAGTGATCATCATGCGTTTGGATAAATACTTAAAGGTCTCTCGTATCATCAAGCGCCGCACGGTCGCGAACGAGGTCTGCGACGCGGGCAAGGCGGTAGTGAACGGTAAGGTCGCCCGGGCCTCTTATGATGTAAAGCCCGGTGATGTCATAGAACTGAATTTTGAGACCCGAACGGTAAAATTCCGTGTAGAAAAGGTGGCTGAGACCGTACGCAAAGAGGACGCCGCGTCTCTGTATACGCCCTTATGATCTCTTGATACATAGAGGCGAACGTCATATTTTATCATTGTCTCCCATATAATTGTTTAGAAGATTATATGGGAGGAATTTTATGCCCGAAAATTATATAAAGAAGCCTCATCTGCTTACTCTTGACAACCGCAGTCTGCTAACCCTCACGGGGGTAGAGGATGTGCCCGGCTTCGATGAGCAGACCATAACAGTAAGGCTCAGTGACTGCACCTTAGTGGTCAAGGGCGCTTCTCTGCATATCAGCAAGCTCAGCCTCGACAGCGGCGATGTGATCATCGACGGTACGATAAGCTCTCTCCAATACCTCGGTTCGTCCTCGGGCTCGCTGCGCTCACGGCTGTTCAAGTGATGGGTCTGTCTCTTCCGGGTCAGACCGCTTACTTTTTGTGGTCGATAGCACTCGGGCTTGTCTTAGGTGCGATATATGACCTGATAAGGGCGGTGAGGATACTTATCCGCGCCCGTGATCTTCATGTCATCATATCGGATATCATATTCTTTGCTGTCTGCGGAGTGGCGACCTCTCTGTTTGCTCTGCCGTTCAATAAGGGAGACGTCAGAGCCTTTATAATTTTCGGAGAGGCGGCAGGTTTTTTGATATACCGCTTGACGCTGGGCAGCATAATGGGCAAGATTTATTCACATACCGCTGTTGTTTTGCGTACTATTATACAAAAAATATACAAAATTATCGAAAAAATTTTTGATTTGCTATTGAAAGTGACATCTGTTTTAGTGTATAATATACATGAAGTAATAGACAAGTTGATCAAGAGATCGACTGAGTTACATAAAAAGCACCGTGCTGAAAGACGAAAAAGAAAACTCGCTGACAGCCGTATCCAATAAAGGAAGAATATATGAGCAAAAGAAGAGAACAAACAAAAAAGCCCGCGTCAGGCGAGCAGACCGCAGGCAAAGAGGGTAACAAGAAAGAGGGCAGGGGTTTATTCTCCCGTCCGGTCTTGATTGTGCTTTCTTTGGTGGCGGTTGCTTTTTTGATATATTCTATGATATCCATCATAGGGATACAGTCACAGATACGCGACCGCAAGGCTGAGCTCGACGAGCTCAAGGAGAAAATCACCGTTCAGGAGATCAAGAACGAAGAGATGCAGAAGCTTTATGACTCCACCGGCTCCGATTTCTCAGCTCTTGCCGAACAGATAGCCCGCGACGACCTTGACTATCTCAAAGAGGGCGAGAGAGTATTTGTCAACGTATCGGGCGATTAACTTGATTATTGCCGCTTAGGCGGTGTAATAGATTCTGATTATATAAGGGGTATATAACCGAATGTCATTGAGTGTGGGCAACATAGTAAACGGAAAGATTACAGGTATTACAAATTTCGGCGCTTTTGTAGAGACTGAGGACGGCTCCAAGGGTATGATACATATATCCGAGGTGTCCCGCTCCTATGTCGAGGATATCAAAACTGTGCTCAAGATAGGACAGGCAGTTACCGTGAAGGTCATCTCGGTATCTGACGACGGCAGGATCGCGCTGTCGCTCAAACAGCTTGAGAAGGCTGACGACAGCAACAAGAAGCCTGCTCAGAAGAACCGTTCGAGACAGAGCCAGCCCCCGAAACAACGCAAGAAATATGAGCCCGCGCCTCCTGTCACCTCACCCGGTGATTTTGAGTGGCAGAGCGCCTCTAACAGCGGCAGCTTTGAGGATATGATGAGTAAGTTCAAACGTACCTCCGAGGATAAGATGTCGGATCTTAAACGTGGCGAGAGCCGCGGCTATTCCCGTCGTGGGAACGGCGGCGGTCGTAAATAAATTATTGCTGGGAGGCATTATTATGAAGATTACCTATACTGAACGCAAGGTTAATCTTAGGGACAACTTCAAACAGAGAGTTGAGAAGAAGCTTAGCAAATTCGACAGAGTCTTCTCAGATGAGGCTCAGGCGTTTGTTGTTGCTACCGTTGATAAGAACTCTCAGACCGTAGAGATCACTATCCGCGACAAGTCTATGGTCTACAGAGCCGAGAAAACAATGCCTGAGATGAATGACGCTGTTGATAAGTGCGTAGACGTGCTGGGTCGTCAGCTGAGAAAGAACAAGGCTAAGCTCGAGAAACGCCTCAGACAGGGCTCTCTCGAAGAGCTCGTCGCTCCCGTGGACGAGCCTGAGACAGAGGAGGACTACACCGTAGTACGCACCAAGGAGATTCCCGTAAAGCCGATCTCGGTTGACGAGGCTATCCTGCAGATGAATATGGTCGGCCATAAATTCTATATGTTCACCAATGCCGAGACAGGCGAGGTCAACGTAGTTTATCTGCGCGACGACGGTAAGTACGGTCTGTTGGTACCTACCGCAGGCGATTGATTTATTTCTAATAAAGAAATATGAATGAATAACCGTGAGCGGACAGCGTTTCTGCTGTCCGCTTTTCATTTATACCGTATCAAAAAACTTTTAACATTTGTCGATAGAATTTTGCATAACTTTATTGTTAGTACCGGTCGGGAGTTGATTATATGGATTTTGCAGCGCCTTGTCTTTTAGGGCTCGAGGGGCTTGCGGCGAATGATCTTAAATTCAAGGGCATAGATAATGTCCGCGCAGAGAACGGCAGAGTATTGTTCAGCGGCGATCATACCGCTATGGCGAGAGCCAATATATGTTCGTCGCTGTGCGCGCGTATCTTCATCCTTTTAGCAGAGTTTGAAGCGAGAGACTTTGATACTCTCTTTGAGGGCGTCAAAGCGGTCGAGTGGAGCGAGTATATTGGTGAGCACGACTGCTTTCCCGTAAAGGGCAACAGTCTTGACTCCGCTCTCACCTCGATACCCGCCTGCCAGAAGATAATCAAAAAAGCGGTCGTCGATAAGCTCAGGCAGAGCTACAGGACCGATTGGTTCGATGAGGACGGAGCTGTCCATCAGATACAGTTTCGCATATTTAAGAACCGTGTCAGTATAATGCTCGACACGACTGGCGACGCTCTCAATAAACGCGGCTATCGCGCTATCTCCAACGACGCTCCGATAAAAGAGACCCTCGCCGCGGCAATGGCTGATCTCGCGCGCGTCAGGGCTGACCATATTGTCATTGATCCCTTCTGCGGCAGCGGAACGATACTTATCGAGGCGGCGAGAAAGGCGCTCAACATCATGCCCGGTATAGACAGGAGCTTTGCATTTGAGAAGTGGGCTCAGGTCGACCCTTCCGTTATCGGGACGGAACGGCAGAGAGCCCGGGACAATGAGCGCAGGGACGCTTCGTTCATGGCTTACGGATATGATATCGATGAAGAAGCCCTCGCTATAGCCCGCCGTAACGCCGAGCTTGCAGGAGTAGGGGACAGGATAGTTTTTGAACGACGTGATATAAAGGATTATGTCGATGTTCACGAGCGCGCTTCTGTAATCACAAACCCGCCCTACGGCGAGCGTATGCTCGATGTTGAACAGGCGAGGGGGCTGTATCGCGTGATGGGCGAGAAATTCGAGCGCAAGCCGTACCACTCTTATACGGTGATCTCACCCGACGACAGGTTTGAACAGATATTCGGCAGGCCCGCCGATAAACGCCGCAAGCTGTATAACGGTACTCTCAGATGTCAGGTATATATGTATTATAAATAATTCTAATTTAGAATTATAATCCATCGAATTTGACATTTAAAGCGAAATGCACTATTATATAGCAAACAAACGGCTCAAGAGCTGAATATTTGTTTTTGATAATAGTCATTGCGAGGGCATAAGCCCGAGACGATCTTTATAGTTATAGCATCTGTAATGATCGTCAAAGGAGGACTGCATGAAAAAGCATTTGATTGTTGTAATGAATATAGTACTTATAGCGGTCGTCATCGGAGCTATCATCTTCACTGTTGTGAACGCCATGAACAAGCGCTCCGAGAGCGAAGCCACAGCCGCTACCGAGAGCCCCTCAGCCGCTGTTGAGACCCAGTCGGTAACTATGCCGGAAAACAGCTTCAAGGTCGGCATCATCCAGAACGGCTTGGGCAACGCCAGTAAGGATTGCTACGAGGGCTTTATTACCGAGCTCAACGAGCGCGGGCTCCTCGATAAGATGGAGATCGTATATATCGTTGAGGACAATAAAGAGATGTGCCGTGATAAGATACAGAAGCTCGTCGACGGAGGGTGCGATCTGATGTATACTATCGGACGCTACGCCTCTGAGACCGCCGCCGATATCACTAAGGATGTGCCTATCGTATTCGGTGCGGTAAACAGCCCCGACGAGGTCGGACTTGTCAAGAGCAACGAAGCCCCCGGCGGAAATGTCACAGGCGTATCGAGCTATACCCCGTGCTTTGAGCAGGTGGATCTTATCAAGACCCTTTTGCCCGAGACCAAGACAATTGCCACTATATATAAATCCACAGACACCGACGCTGTTCTGCAGGGTATAATCGCCGCTAAAGAAGCGGAGAACATCGGCATGAGCTGTAAGGATTATCCCGTAGCGGACGAGAAGGCTCTCAAAGAGGCCCTCGAGAAGATCAAAGAGGATAAGACGCAGGTCATCTATATCCCTGTCGATAAGTTCCTCAGCTCTAACATAAAGACCCTCAATGAGTTCTCTTATGAGAACAAGATACCCGTTATATGCGGTGATGAGGCTACCCTCGAGCTCGGAGCCTTTGCTACCAGCGAGATCAACTACAGCTCTATCGGCCGTAAGGCGGCGGGCATGGTCAACGATATACTTTTCGGCGGAAAGAGCCCCGCTACGCTTTCGGTAAACTATAAGCATGACTGCACTAATATCGTAAATAAGTCGGTAATGGATAAGCTGGGCATCAAGCTGCCCGCGACAGCCCTGACCCAGGTCGAGATGTGGGAGGCTCCCACAGAGCCCGCGACAGAGGCAGAAAAAGCCAAATCCGAATAACATGAGATCACGCGCCTCGGAGCCTTCTCCGAGGTGTTTTTTCATTTGATTTACACGCATATGGTGTTTCTGAACATATATAATTATTAACTTTTTATTAAATCGCAAAAACCCCCTTGATTTTTTCCATATTATGGTTTACAATATATTTAGCACTCGAGAGATAAGAGTGCTAAAACAATGTTTATTATTTAAGGAGGAGTATATATGACTATCAGACCCTTGCTTGACAAGGTCGTTCTTAAGCTTGACGACGCCGAGGAGACTACCGCTTCGGGTATCGTTCTTTCTACAGCGGCTCAGGAGAAGCCCCAGTACGCCAACGTTATCGCTGTCGGTCCCGGCGGCATAGTTGACGGCAACGAGGTACAGATGTACGTTAAGGTCGGCGACAAGGTCATCGCGTCTAAGTACGCGGGCACCGATGTAAAGGTAGACGGCGAGGATTATACCATTGTTCGCCAGAGCGACATCCTCGCTATTGTAGAATAATTTTGGGAGGTATTATTTATGGCTAAACAGATTGCTTACGGTGAAGAAGCGCGCAAGGCGCTGCAGTCAGGTATCGACCAGCTCGCCGATACCGTCAAGATCACATTGGGCCCCAAGGGCCGCAACGTAGTGCTGGATAAGAAGTTCGGCGCTCCGCTCATCACAAACGACGGCGTTACCATCGCCAAAGAGATAGAGCTTGACGACGCCTTTGAGAACATGGGCGCTCAGCTCGTCAAGGAAGTTTCGGTAAAGACCAACGACGTAGCCGGCGACGGCACCACCACCGCTACTCTGCTCGCTCAGGCTCTCGTAGGCGAGGGCATGAAGAACGTAGCCGCAGGCGCTAACCCCATGGTGCTCAAGAAGGGCATCAGCATGGCTGTCGACGCTACCGTCAAGGCTATCACAGCTAACTCTCAGGCTATCTCGGGCACCGATGATATCGCCAGAGTAGCTACCATCTCATCCGGAGACGAGTATATCGGTAAGCTGATCGCCGAGGCTATGGAGAAGGTCTCCACCGACGGCGTTATCACCGTTGAAGAGAGCAAGACCGCCGAGACCTACAGCGAGGTCGTCGAGGGTATGATGTTCGACCGCGGATATATCGCTCCTTATATGGTAACGGATACCGATAAGATGGTTGCCGAGATCGACGACGCTCTCATCCTTATAACAGATAAGAAGATCTCTAATACTCAGGAGATCCTTCCCCTGCTCGAGCAGATCGTTCAGTCGGGCAGAAAGCTCGTTATCATCGCTGAGGACGTAGAGGGCGAGGCTCTCACCACTCTCGTGCTCAACAAGCTGCGCGGCACCTTTACCGCTGTCGCTGTCAAGGCTCCGGGCTTCGGCGACAGACGCAAAGAGATGCTGCAGGATATCGCTATCCTTACAGGCGGTACCGTTATCACCTCCGACCTCGGTCTCGAGCTCAAGGACGCTACCCTTGACCAGCTCGGCAGAGCCCGTCAGGTAAAGATCACCAAGGAAGACACCATCATCGTTGACGGTCAGGGCGACCAGAACGAGATCAAGAACCGTGTAAACCACATCCGTCAGCAGATCGAGAACACTACCTCTGATTTCGACCGTGAGAAGCTCCAGGAGCGTCTCGCTAAGCTCGCGGGCGGCGTAGCTGTTATCAAGGTCGGCGCAGCTACCGAGATTGAGATGAAGGAGAAGAAGCTCCGCATCGAAGACGCTCTCTCAGCTACCAAGGCGGCTGTTGAAGAGGGTATCGTCGCAGGCGGCGGCGTAGCCCTTATCAATGCTATCCCTGAGGTTGAAAAGCTGCTCGAGACCACCACAGGCGATACTAAGACAGGCGTTCAGATCGTACTCAAGGCTCTTGAGGCTCCCGTTAAGCAGATCGCTAAGAACGCAGGCTTAGAGGGATCTGTCATCGTTGAGAACATCAAGCGCGAGGGCAAGGTAGGCTACGGCTTCAACGCTCTTGACGAGGAGTATACCGATATGATCTCCGCGGGTATAGTAGACCCGACCAAGGTCACACGTTCGGCTCTGCAGAACGCGGCTTCGGTAGCTTCTATGGTACTCACCACCGAGAGCCTCGTCGCCGATATCAAAGAGCCCGCTCCGGCAGCTCCCGCAGCACCCGATATGGGCGGAATGTACTGATAATCATTTTCAGATCAAATCAAAAAGTCCTGTTCGAAAGAGCAGGGCTTTTTTAGTGAAGAAATAAGAGTGAAGAAATAAGAGTGAAGAAATAAGAGTGAAGAAATAAGAGTGAAATAATAAGAATGAAGGATGAAGAATTGAGGTGGGCTTTGCTCTCACTCGATTTTTTGTGAATAATCATTTTATCTTTGTCAATACTATTATTACCAAACATTCAGGAGGTAATCATATGACAGACAAAGAGTTGCTCTATATCGAGGACGCCCTCGGCCATGAGCAGTATTTTCAGCAGAAGTGTAAAGAGACCGCTCAAAGCCTTACCGACCCCGAGCTCAAGAGCTGCGTAGAGACCTACGCTAACCGCCATTCAACTATTTTCAACCGCTTTTATTCACTGCTGTAAGGAGGTATATCATGGACGACAGAAATCTTATGCAAAACCTGCTTTTACTCGAAAAGGGCTGCTGTGACCTGTATATGCACGGCGCTATAGAGTCCGCTACCCGGAACGTTCAGACCGCCTTCAACGGCGCGTATGAGGACTCGCTCTCTATGCAGAGCGATATCTTCTCAAAGATGACCGACAAGGGCTGGTACAATCCCAAGCCCGTAGAACAGCAAAAGATAGATACCTTAAAGCAGCAGTTCTCGTCAATGAGCTGAGAGCAAATGAAAAGGCAGCAGCGGATATCCTCCGTTGCTGCCTTACTTTTATGATTATCAGAATTCTTCCTTGATCGAGCGTGTGAACAGCGCCGAGATCTCCTCTTTGGCGTCGGAGTTCTCGAACAGAATACGGTAGACTGCTGAGGTTATCGGCAGCTCAACCCCGAGCTGATTACCCAGCCTTACCATAGCCTTTGAGGTCATTACGCCCTCGGCAAGTTTATCAAATCTCTCACCCTTTATAAACTGCTCGCCGTACCTGCGGTTATGGCTCCAAGCGGAGAATAGCGTCGCTTCATAGTCGCCTAAGTGACACAGGCCGTAAGCCGATAGCTCGTTACCGCCAGCCGCTTTTATCAGCCGCGCTACCTCTCTGGTGCCGCGCGCCATCAAAGCGCCCTTTATCGAGGTGTAGCCCGCGCCGTCAAGCATACCCGCCGCTATGCCTATCACGTTCTTCGCGGCGGCTCCTATTTCTGAGCCGATAAGGTCAGTGCCGAGATAGAAGCGTATCAGCTCGCTGTTGAAGGCGTGTACCAGCCTTACTTTGACTTCTTCGTTATCGCTGTCTATGACCATGCAGTTCGGTATGCCTTTTACATAGTCCTGAGGATGCCCGGGACCTACCCATACGGCTACGGGGGTTTTATCGGTATCCACAAAGTCGCTCACGACCTCGGTCAGCCGCTTTCCGGTGCTCTCTTCGATACCTTTCATACACAGTACGATCACCTTGCCGTCAAGGTCAAACTGAGTGATGGTCTTCATGTAGTCTCTCAGGTACTGCGACGATATCGAGATAACTATGACCTCGGCGCGCTCTACCGCTTCTTTGTGATCGTATGTAACGGTTATGCTCTGAGGAAATGTAAGATAATCGTTCTTATGTGTTTTGAGCAGCTGCTGCAGCTCGGGAGCGCTCTCAAGGCCGCATGAATATACCTCGTGGCCGATACGGTCGAGGTACCACGCGATACAGCTGCCCCATCTGCCGCAGCCTAAAACAGAAATCTTCATATCGTTCTCCTGTATACTAATAATTCTTATGATAATTGAAAGAGCCTTCTCCATATGGAAAAGGCCCGATTTTTTATAGGATCCCGCCTGACCGTAACGGTCTTAAGATAACCTGCCTACAAAATGACAGGTGGGTGCCCGCCCTGCGGCTTTAGGCTCCCTTCGTCCATACGGATGGGAGGTCTGCACACCGCCGAAGGAGCTAAGCTCCCGATTTAAGGGTTGTAGGGTTATTTGCGACCGATACGCGGGTCAGGCAGGACAAAGGCAAATTTATTATTCTTCTTCGACGTCGTCGAACATCTCTTCAAAGCGCTTCTCAAATACTGCGCTCAGCTCATCTAACAGGGCGTCGTCCTCGACCTCGGCAAGCTGTTCCTCGCCGTCCTCGTTGATGACCTCCATGATATAATACTCACCGCTGTCCTGTACGCTCTCATCAGCGCTGTCATAGATAGGATACAGTGCGTAGAAAACACCTTTTTCGTTTTCGAGAATATCAAGTATCTCAAAATTATGCTCTACGTTATCTTCATCTATAAGGGTGATAAGATCGGGCTTATATTCATTGTCCATGACATTCTCTCCTTCCGTGTTTTTCTTTACTCTCATTTTACTATTACTTAGCCGTGAAGTCAAGAGGATTTTGTAAGATTTAGCAAAAGACATTTTTAGGTTTTATATTGAAAAAAACGCTCGAATATAGTATAATTATTTAGATTGTAGGCTTTGTTTGTGATAAGCTTATTTAAACGCCGCATATATTATAAAAATATGTTGAGAGCCGGGTTGTTATGATACTCTTACCGTTTGATAGATTACCGCGTGAGCTTAAGCTCGACGAGGTAAAGCCGTATTACGATATACTTGATAAAAAACGTTCAAGTCTTTTGATGAAGCGTATCATGGATATTCTTCTTTCGCTGATAATCATTATCCTTCTGCTCATACCCATGGGTATCATAGCGATAATGATAAAGGCTAACTCAAAGGGTCCCGTCCTGTATAAGCAGGAGAGGGTCACCACCTATAACAGAAAATTCAAGATAATGAAGTTCCGCACTATGACTGTGGGCGCCGATAAAGCGGGAGCTTTGGTGACCTCGGCTAATGA
Organism: uncultured Clostridia bacterium; assembly: GCA_946183365.1. Lineage (GTDB taxonomy): Bacteria > Bacillota > Clostridia > Oscillospirales > Acutalibacteraceae > Ruminococcoides. The sequence continues at coordinate 71,351 of CAMHAH010000001.1, read as the reverse complement.
TAACCGTATCACCTCGGTCGGAGCTAAGCTTCGCAAATTCCGTCTCGACGAGCTGCCTCAGATATTCCATGTCCTCAGCGGCAAGATGAGCTTCGTCGGCACTCGTCCAGAGGTAGTGAAGTACGTTGACCGCTATACTCCCGAGATGATGGCTACTCTGCTCATGCCAGCGGGCATAACATCTCTGGCTTCTATACGCTTCAAGGATGAGGATAAGCTCATCGGAGAGGTCAGCGATCCCGACGAGGTCGACCGTATCTATATAGATGAGATCCTGCCGCAGAAGATGAAATATAACCTTGAGTATATCTCAAACTTCGGCTTTGGGAGCGATATCCGTCTCATGATCTCTACCTTCACACACGTTTTTTCTTAGTTCTTTGATTTCAGAGGAATTATATGAGTAAATTCAAAAGGGCTGTTCTTGATACGTCCCTGTTCAGGCGCAGCTATATTATCTGCCTTTTCTGCAGTAATATTTCCTTTGTGCTGATACCCGCCTACGCCGTTCTGGTCGTCCTGTTCTTATGGGGCGTTTTCCTGATGGGGTATAACGAGTATAAATATCATACGATCCGCAGGACGCGATACGGAGCGTGGCTCTCAGCGTTTGTCATAAGCGCGCTTGTCACGGTCATCATACATCTGGCGAGCTCCTTTTTGTACAACTGCTACAACCTGATAATGGTGCTGCACGTTGCCATGTGCTTCTTCGTCTTTTATTCGGTTCACACCGAGAAGCATCTGAATTTCCGCAGAGAGCTGTATTCCGTCTGCCGCTTTATCGTGTACATGACCACCGTCCTCGGCATCATCGGTCTTGTGTTCCTTATGGCTGAGATCAGCTTTGAGGTGCTGTGGTTCAAGTTCATCGTCTATGAGAACCGCTTCGACGGTCTGTTCGTCAATCCCAACCAGCTCGGGTTTATCGCGGTGGTGGCTATCTTCTGCTGTCATATGCTGATAAAAAAAGATTTTATCGCCATATCGGGCAGGGAGAGGGTCAGCCGTATCTGGATAGGCTCATGCGTCGCGGTAAACGCTATATCTCTGCTTTTATGCGACTCAAACGGAGCCTTGGTCCTGATGATAGGATATGCCGTATTCTTCGTTATATACAAGATGTTCGGCTCTGAGAGAAAGTTTTCGCTAAAACAGATCATCACAAAATCCGCCGCTTGTCTTTTGGCGGGCGTTGTGATCGTAGCCTCGCTGTTCTTCGTCAGGAACATTACACAGGCCGGCTTTGTAGAGATAATGAAATCGACCAAGCCCGCGGTCGTCATAGGCGACAGTCTGACGGATATGATAGCTGAGGAAGAGGCTGTGGTCACCTTTGAGCATGAGAACAAAAACCTCGACTCGGGCAGATTGTACCTGTGGAAGCAGGCGGCTCAGATGTTCACGAAAAACCCTATCCTCGGTATCGGCAAGGGCAATATTTACGAGTACGGCAACAGGATGTTTGAGAACGGTATAAAGTTCTCGAGCGGCTACGGTATACTCGCGCCGATAATGACCGATTTCCACAACGGCTATATAACGATACTGATATGCTCGGGTGTTGTTGGCTTTGTGTTCTTTTGTATATTCATGCTCAGATTCATGAAGCATATCACCATCCATGTTTTCGGGAGCGACAAATTATCTGAGAGCGTGCTGCCGTGTATGTACAGCTTTAACTGCGCGTATCTCATATATTCCTGTGTCGAGGTCGGTCTGCTGTATAACATAAACTTCATGGTGCTTTTCTTCTGGCTGATAATGGGCTATACGAGCTGCTTCCTCGTCAAGTATGAGCCCGACAGAAGTCTCGGCACGTTTATGCTGTTCGGACGCACCTTCCGCAGATCGATCCTGTGATAATTTAACAGAAAAGCGTATTTATCAGCATTAATGAACAATAATATCAGTGGTGATAACTGTGAAACTATATTTACAGCGCGATACTTCGGATATTTACGCGCGATATCAGGTTTGCGACGAGAGCGGCAGGCTGAAATATAATATCAGCGGCAAGCGTACTCCCTCGGGAGAGAGCCTTAAGATCTATGATCTGAACTCCGAGGTCTTATGCAAGATACGGGGGATCGGGTTCTCTGTGCTCTCGGTTTACAGCATCAGCTGCGGCGGCGAGAGCATACGACTTAATTTAGCCTTTGCCAACGGCAGAGCCGCGGTGCAGTTCCGCGGTATCAGCTTCTATGTCCGCGGCGACGTCTTGTTCGGCTCATACTCGATACTTGACGCCGATACCGCGGTAGTCTGCTCGGTCGGCAAGGATTTTGCCAAGGGCTGTACTCAGCTCGAGGTCTTTCAGCAGGAGAGAGAGATGTTCTGTTTAGCGGCGGCGGCTTGTATAGACAGCCTCGCGGTTGGCAGAGCTCCCGCTCTACAGATGACATGATAAGGTATAGAAAAACAATAGAAAGGTTTGAATATTATGGATAAGCTATTACAGTTATTAAGTGAGAATTCTTCAAGATCTACTAAAGAGCTCGCGCTTATGCTCGGTGAGCCCGAGGATTACATTGCCGCTCAAATCAAAGAATATGAGAACAACGGCGTAATCCGCGGTTATCAGGCGGTAGTTAACTGGGAAGAGGTCCCCGATGCGGGCGTTATGGCAATCATAGAGCTCAAGGTAGCTCCTCAGCTGCAGAAGGGCTTTGACGATATTGCCGAGCAGATACTCGCTTATGACGAGGTCGATTCCGTTTACCTTATGGCTGGCGCGTATGACCTTATGCTCACGGTCAAGGGCGCTACCATCCAGGAGATATCTTCGTTCGTAGCCAAGCACCTCGCCGCCATGAACGGCATACTTTCTACCGCTACCCACTTTATGCTCAAGCGCTATAAAGAGGACGGCGTGCCGCTTATAGACAGCAATAAAGACAGAAGGGAAATGATCGTCTGATGGATTATACCGATAAGCTGGCTAAATCGATACAGTCGGTAAAGCCCTCAGGCATACGCCGATTTTTTGATATAGTCAATGAGATGGACCACGTTATCTCGCTTTCGGTCGGTGAACCCGATTTCCAGACTCCGTGGCACGTCCGTGAGGCGGGTATCGCCTCTCTTGAAAAGGGCAGGACGTGGTATACACCCAACCGAGGCTTCAAGGAGCTCTGCGTTGAGATAACAAAATTCTATGAAAGAAAATATAATCTTACATATGAACCCACACAGGAGTGCGTTGTTACCGTAGGCGGCAGCGAGGCTATTGATATAGCTTTGCGCTGTTTGGTCACGCGCGGCGACGAGGTTCTGATCCCTCAGCCGTCATTCGTCTGTTATGAGCCGCTCACCGTTATGGCGGGCGCTGATCCCGTTCTTATCGAAACTAAGGCTGAGAACGCCTTCAGATTGACAGCCGAACAGCTGGAGGATAAGATCACCGATAAGACCAGGCTCCTCATCCTGCCTTACCCCAATAACCCCACAGGCGGTATCATGGAGCGCTCAGACTTAGAGGCGATAGCCGAGGTAGTACGCAGACACGACCTGATGGTGCTCTCGGACGAAATCTACTCCGAGCTCACCTACGGCGGCAAACATCATGTATCTATAGCGTCGATCGACGGTATGCAGGAGCGAACCGTGGTCATCAACGGCTTCTCTAAAGCATACGCCATGACGGGCTGGAGGCTCGGCTACGCTCTCGGACCTAAGGAGATCATCGCTATGATGGTCAAGCTGCACCAGTTCTGTATTATGTCGGCTCCCACAACCGCTCAGTACGCCGCTATAGAGGCTCTGAGGAACGGCGACAGCGATATAGAGACAATGCGGAATGAATATGATATGCGACGCAGATTTGTCGTAGGCTCACTCAACGATATGGGGCTTACCTGCTTCAATCCCGAGGGCGCATTCTACTGCTTCCCGTGTATCAAGTCAACGGGACTTACGAGCGAGGAATTCTGCACCAGACTGCTGCAGTCAAAGCACGTCGCTCTTGTGCCCGGCTCCGCGTTCGGCGATTGCGGAGAGGGTTATGTACGTCTGAGCTATTCATACTCCATCAAGCACCTTACACGCGCGATGGAGCTGATAAGAGAATTTCTCAAGGAACTTAAGGATGAAAGTAACGGTCAAAGCTCCCGCTAAAATCAATCTCACTCTGGATATCATCGGCAGACGTCCAGACGGCTACCATGACGTCTCTATGGTCATGCAGACGGTGTCGCTCTATGATACCGTCACCGTTGAGACCATCCCCGACGGCGACGGGATAGCTGTCAGCTGTCCCGAGTATCCCGATGTGCCGTGCGACGACAGCAATATCGTCTGTAAGGCTGCCCGCGCTTTCTTTGAGCATACTAATATCGCCGAACAACCCCTGAGCATAGTTATAGACAAGCTCATCCCCACTCAGGCGGGGCTCGCGGGCGGATCGTCTGACGGCGCGGCAGTCGTGTTGGCTCTCAATAAGCTGTTCTCTACCCACCTTACTATGGACGAGATGGCTGAGATATGCTCGCGCTTCGGTTCCGATGTGCCTTTCTGTCTGCTCGGCGGTACTATGCTTGCTACGGGTACCGGCACTACGCTCAAAAAGCTCCGCGCTCTGCCTAAGTGTCATATAGTCATCTGCAAGCCCGATATCAGCGTCTCGACCGCTGAGGCGTACGCCGCCTGCGACGCGAGACCGCCCAAGGGCTTTGTATATACCGACGAGCTGATAAAGAGGCTCTACAGCCGTGATATCAGGGGTCTTTCGTCCTGCCTGTATAATGAATTCGAACAGGTCATGGAGCTGCCTGTCATCAATGAGATCAAAAGGACAATGATGAGCTGTAAGGCTCTGGGCGCTTCTATGAGCGGCTCAGGCTCAGCCGTCTACGCGATCTTTATTGATGAGAAGAAGGCGGAGAATTGCGTTAATATTCTCAAAGAGAATTATAATCGTGTTTTTCTTGCTCAGCCTACCAAGGAAGGCTGTATGATAACAGATATTGAATAAAACAAGCTTACCTGCCGATTATATAAGCAGTTTATATAAAGGCAGGTAATTCTTTTGAAGAAATATATCAGCATACTTATAGTGTCCGTTTTATGCTCGGCTATGATCTTGCTCGCGCCGTTCTTTGACTCTTGCCGGGAATTGACAGAGGATGTGCTCAGGGTACATATCCTGGCGAACTCCGACTCTGCCGCCGACCAGAGCCTCAAGCTCTGTGTGCGCGATAGGGTGGTTGAGGAGTGCTCCTCATACTACGACGGCTGTTCGGGCAAGGCTGAGGCTCTCGAGATAACAAGAGCCCATCTGCCTGAAATAGAGAGTATAGCGGCTGACGAAATACACAGCCACGGCTTCAGCTATCCGGTACACGCCGAGGTCAGCGAGCTGCATTTCAGTACGCGTTATTATGACGACTTCACCATGCCGGCGGGCTTGTACGACTCTCTGCGCCTTACGATAGGCGAGGGCAGGGGTCAGAACTGGTGGTGCGTTATGTACCCGTCCCTGTGTGTTGGCGCCGCGTGTGACGACAAAATGCGCGAGCAGCTCGACGACGGCGAGTATAGGGTGGTCAAGACCGATAAGCTCGATCTGCGTTTTAAGATTGTCGAGTATTTTGACAGTATCTCGTCATGGTTCGTTTGATGGACCGTTTATGACACATAAAAACCGATAAGATATATAAAAATGAGAGGAAATTGATAATGCTCAGATTTGTACTCGGCCGTTCGGGCTATGGCAAAACCGAATATCTGCGCCGCAGGTTCGCCGAGCTTGCGAAGGGCGACGACGACAAGCTGCTGTTCATCGTGCCCGATCAGATCAGCTTTGAGACCGAGGCGGCGTTCCTCGATATCCTCGGGCCCTCGCTGTCGCGCAACATTCTTGTGCTGGGCTTCTCCCGTTTGTGCGACCATGTATTTGAGGCTACAGGCAACCGATTTGCTTCCTTTGCCGACGACGGCACCCGCAATATGGTCATCAGTCTCGCGATAGAGCAGGTCGGGGATCAGCTTACGGTATTTGACAAGCGTTCGGGCTCGTCCGATACCAGAGAGATAATGCTCTCAGCCGTCAAGGAGTATAAGAAGTGCTCTATCAGTCCCGAGGCGCTCAGAGAGACCGCCGCTGTCATAGGCGACGAGACCCTCGGCAAAAAGCTCAACGATACGGCGTTGGTGTATGAGGCGTATGACGCCATCATGGAGCGCAGTTATATGGATCCTCTCGACAGCCTGACTAAGGTCAGCGGACTGTTGAGCGAGTACAGATTGTTTGATGGCTACACTGTGGCTTTTGACGCTTTCTACGGCTTTACCTCTCAGGAGTATGACGTAATAGAACGTTTGATGAGCATGAGCGCTGATATGTATGTCGCGCTTACCGACGATACCTCTGACAGCGGGCTTTTCTTTGTGCCGCGCCGCACGCGCTCTCGCCTTACGCGCATGGCTCGCTCAAACTCTGTTGAGGTCGCGCCTTATATCAAGCTCGATATACCTCGCCGTTTCAACAGTGAGGCTCTAAGTTCTCTTGAAGCGAACGTTTACAGGATAGAGAAAAAGCCTTTTACAGAGCCCGCTCCCGAGGTCACGGTATACCGCGCGTCGGGGCTCTATGATGAGTGTGATTTTGTTGCTCGCACCATACGCTCTTTAGTTCAAAACGGCACGAGGTATAAGGATATAGCCGTTATCGCGCGTACCGCCGACGCTTATCTCGGCGTGCTGGATACATATTTTGACAAGTATGAGATCAACTACTTTATGGACAAGCCGCAGAATATCGATACTGCGCCTTTGGTTCGCCTGATAGTCTCAGCCTTCGATATCGTCAACCGCGGCTTTGAGCGCGAGGATATCCTTACCCTGCTCAAGACGGGGCTGTGCTCATATACGGTCGGCGAGATAGCCGAATTCGAGAATTATCTCTTTGTATGGGATATCAGCGGCAGGGGCTTTTATGACGAGTTCACCGACGCTCCATCGGGCTTCAAGGATGAGATGACCGACGCCGACCGCGAGGAGCTCAGCCGTGTTGAGAGCCTGAGAGCGGATATAGTATCTAAGCTCAGACGTTTCGCCCGATCTGTCAAGGACGCCGACGGCAGGGGTATATCAAATGCTCTGATGAAGCTCTTATACGACCTTAAGTGTGACGAGAACATCGGCGCTTTGTGCGACAGGTACGAGGCCGAGGGAGAGGCTGATATCGCCGCGGACCTCGTCCGTATGTGGAACCTTATGTGCGAGGTATTGGACAAGACCGTAGCGGTCATAGGCGATTATTCCGTCACCCCTAAGCGCTTCTCTGAATTATTGTACACCAATTTCTCAAGCTCAGAGGTCAGTACTATCCCGCGCGGACTTGACGAGGTCGACTTCTCTACAGCCGACCGAACTTTGATATCGGATAAAAAGATCGTCTTTATAGTGGGAGCGGTAGACGGAGAGTTCCCGCGCGTACCCGTCGAGGCCGGAGTGTTCACCGACGACGAGAGGGTCCGGCTCAAAGAGGTCTTTGACCTGCCCTTGTCCGATACCGTCGAGGAGCTCATAGCTACCGAGCGTTACTACGCTTACTCCGCTGTCACCGCAGCGGCCGAGAGGCTCTATGTCTCTTATCCCTCCGCCGATATGAGGGGCGAGGTGTTGTCGCCTTCCGATATAATATCGGAGCTTGAGCTCAGCTTGCCCGAGCGTTCGTTTTTGAACTACGACCTTGTACCTGTTGAGCAGCGTATCGGCAGCAAGAGAGCCGCCTTTGATTATCTTATCAGCCGCTATCGCTCTCAGTCGGACGACATAGCGGCGCTTAAGGATTATTTCAGTCAGGACGAGGAGTACGGCGATGTCATAGGCTCTATAGAGGCGGTGATGAACCGCAGCGCCCGCCGTATCAAAGATATCAAGCTTACCCGCGAGCTCTTCGGAGAGAACATGAGCCTGTCATCTACCAAGATAGACGTATATCATAAATGTCCGTTCAGATATTTCTGCGAGTACGGACTTAAGATAAGAGAACGCCGCAGAGCCGCTGTAGACGCTCTTGAATACGGCACTCTTATGCACCATATCTTTGAGGTCTTTTTCGGTACATACTCGCGCGAGGAATACTGTGATATGACCGACAGCAGGATACATGAGATAATCTCCGATATCCTCGATGAATACATAGATACCCATTTCGGCGGCAAAGAGGGCAAGACAAGCCGCTTCATATATCTGCTTACACGCATCAAATCCACCGCGACAAAGCTGGTCGCGCATATGATATCCGAGCTGTCTCAGAGCGATTTTACCCCCGTTGATTTTGAGCTCGGCGTAGGTGATGATATCCCGTCCTATACAGTGCCCCTCAAGGGCGGTCTCAGCCTTACGGTTCGCGGCAGCGTAGACCGTGTAGACCGCTGTGACGCGGACGGTGAGAGCTATATCCGCGTCGTCGATTATAAGACCGGCACAAAGGAATTCAATCTGAGCGATATCATCTACGGTCTCAATTTACAGATGTTCATATATCTGTACGCTATCCGTGAGAACGGTGTGGATAGGTACGGAGAGATCACCCCCGCGGGTGTTCTCTATATGCCCGCCGTAGCTCCGAACGTCTCCGCCGACCGCGATACCCCCGAGGCCAAGATACGCTCAGAGGTGCTGAAAAAATATGCCATGAAGGGCGTTATACTCAACGACGCCGATGTTATCGAGCACATGGAGCACGATGGACAGGGCATATTCATCCCCGCTAAGCTCAAGGAAGGTACCGTTACCGCCTCGGCGGGCAGCTTGGCGACCTTAGAGCAGCTTGGAGCCATATTCCGCCGTATAGACGTATTGATGTCTCGGATGGTTCAGTCGCTGTATGACGGCGACGTAGCCGCGCTGCCGCTCAAAGGCGGCAAATATGACGGCTGCGCTTATTGTAAGTATAACGCGGTTTGTCTGCGTGAGGACAGCGACCCATGCCGCGAGGCTGTCGATATGTCAGCCGACGAGGTATACGATGATCTTGAGAGAGAGGAGGAGCCCGATGGAACGCAAGTGGACCGATAATCAGAAGAACGCTATAGAAGCGCGAGGCGGCTCAGTCATAGTATCCGCCGCCGCCGGCTCAGGCAAGACAGCTGTATTGGTCGAGCGTGTTATCCGCCTTATCACCGATACCGAGAACGGCGTTGACGCCGACCGTCTCTTGGTAGTCACATATACCCGCAAGGCTGCCGCCGAGCTGAGAACACGCCTCAGAGAGGCTATCTCAAAGTGTATCCGCAACGACCCGTCAAATCCGTTTCTTTTAAGACAGCAGAGCCTGCTGTCTAAAGCTCAGATATCTACGGTAGACTCCTTTTGTATGTCGGTCGTAAAGGAATATTTCTATCTGCTGGATATAGACAGAAACATCCGAATCGCTGACGACGGCGAGCTCAGCGTTCTTCGTTCAGACGCTATGCGTCTCACTCTCGACACCCTATACACCGAGGCTGACCCAAAATTCCACCGACTTGTCGAGACCTTCGCTACAGCGCGAGACGACAGTCGGCTTGAAGATAATATATATAAGCTCTATGATTTTCTGCGTTCTCATCCATTCCCCGATAAATGGATGGCTGAGAAGCTCTCTTACTATACCGATTTCACCGACGTATCCGACACGATATGGGGCAGGATAATCGGCGAGTATACCCGCGAGGCGGCTGAGTATCTGGAGCTGTTGTATCAGCGCGGTATAGACGCCGTATCGCTTGACGACAAGCTCTATGATAAGCTGTTCCCGCTTTTTGACAGCTATCGTGTGTTCACCGACCGCCTTAAAGGGGCTGTCGGCGGCAGCTGGGATGGCATCCGCGACGTTTTGCTTTCATTTGACGCCGGCAGGCTGACTACCCCCAAGGGCTATAAGGATAACCCTCTTAAAGTCGCGGCGGCTTCAGCCAGAGATATGTTCAAGGATACCGTTAAGACCCTGCAGAAGCTCTATGCCCAGCAGGCCGATATGTGCCTTTATGATATCGAGCGGCTCAAGGATTACGCCGAGGAGATATTCAAGGCGGTAAATGAATTCGACCGCTGTTTCTCTATGCTCAAAAAGGAGCGCGGTATTGCCGATTACTCCGATATCGAGCATTGGGTATTGAGCCTTGTTATAGACAAAGAGACTATGAAGCCCACCGAGACGGCTGACGAGATAGCCGCGCGCTTCGACTGTATCATGGTCGATGAGTATCAGGACGCGAACGAGGTACAGGACGCCATATTCAAGTCTATCTCTCATAATGAAGAGAACCTGTTTGTGGTCGGCGACGTGAAGCAGAGCATCTACGGCTTTCGTCAGGCTATGCCCGAATTATTCCTTAGCAGAAAAAACAATGCTGTTCTGTATGATCCGAATAATCCCGGTTATCCCGCTAAAATAATTCTCGAAAAGAATTTCAGAAGCGCCGAGCCGATACTTGACTGTGTTAACTTCTTCTTTGAGAGGCTCATGTCCGAGGCGGTCGGCGATATAGATTACAATGATGAAGAAAAGCTCTTTGTCGGCACTCCTTACGATCCTCAGCGCGAGCCCGAAACAGAGCTTTACATAATTGACAAAGAGGCGGTCGGTGAGACTGACGCCGCTGTTGCCGAGGCTCGTTTCATAGCCGAGCGTATCCATCAGCTTGTGGCGGACAGATATCTTATTAAGGACGGCGATACCTACCGACCCGCGGCCTACAGCGATTTCGCTGTGCTCATGCGCAATATCTCAGCCTACGGAGCGGTATATCGAGAGGTTTTCGAGCTGTACGGCATCCACGCTCATACAGAGAGCCGAGCGGGCTTTCTCGGAGCGCGTGAGATAATGCTCATGACCAATCTCTTGAGGGTCATCAACAACCCCGCTCTTGATATCGAGTTGCTGTCAGTCTTGATGAGCCCCGTGTTCGCGTTCGATGAGGATGACCTCGCCCGCGTCAGGGTAGGGAAGAAGCACGGCTCTCTGTACTCGGCTGTGACCCTTGACGCTGAGCGCGGCAATGAAAAGAGCAGGAGCTTTCTCTCTGAGCTCTCATATTACCGCGGACTATCGGCGACAATGCCGCTGTACAGGCTTATCACCGTGATATATGAGCGCTCGGCTTTCATGTCTGTGGTATCTGCTACAGACAGCTCGGGAGCGGCGGCAGACAACCTGCGTATGCTTCTCGATTACGCGCGTTCGTTTGAACAGAATACCCACAGGGGCTTATCGTCATTCATAAACTATCTTGACCGTCTTATCGAGGACGGCTCAGACCTGCCCTCAGCGGTATCACAGAGCGGCGGCGACTTCGGCGTTGAGCTGATGACCGTTCACGCCTCAAAGGGTCTCGAATTTCCTGTCTGCTTTATCGCCAATACAGCGCGTCGGTTCATATCCGACGCGTCTAAGTCGGTCCTGCTGCACTCTCGCTGCGGCTACGCCCAGAAGCTCTATGATCCCGCTCTGTCGGTCAGCTATAATACAATGCCGCGCACGGCTGTAGGTATGGAGCTTGTAAGAGACGAGATGAGCGAGGAACTCAGGGTGCTGTATGTAGCCATGACCCGAGCTAAACAGAAGCTGATTATGGTCTCTACTCCGTCGCGCTCTGCCGTGAGCCATATCTCCGCGGCGTCAAAGAAGCTCGCGGGACAGAGAACCATATCTCCGTTCGCGGTTCGCTCGGCTTCTTCGCTCTCAGAGTGGATCGTTATGTGCGCTCTGCTCCATCCCGACGGGCAGCCCATCAGGGACTACGCCGCTGTCGAGACGAATTATGAACGCGAAAGCAGCTTCAAAATGCTTTGTCGGGTGATAGATACTCCCTTCGATACCGATAACGAACAGACCGACGAGGTATCGGATACCTTACCTGTTATCAAAGCAGACAGCGCTCTTATAAAAGAGCTTAAGAAAAACGTTGATTTTATATATCCTTATGACGGACTGCGCGGCCTGCCCGTAAAGGTAGCGGCGTCGGCGCTCTCTCACCGCTTCTCAGACAAGAGCTATGACAGATACCTCTCGCGTCCCGCTTTTCTTCAAAATGAGCGGCTCACCTCTGCCGAGAAGGGTACAGCCCTGCACGCGTTCATGCAATTTGCAGATTTCTCCTTGGCTCGGGCGGATATCTCTGCTCAGCTCAGGGCTTTGACCGACGGCGGCTATCTAACGTCGGCTCAGGCTGAGAGTATTGATTTAGAGCGCGCCGAGAGCTTTATCAACAGCCCTCTCGTTACGCGTTGTCTTAAGTCCGACAAGGTCTATAAGGAATACAGGTTCAATATCAAGATACCCGCTGTCAGGGTCGACCCCGATATAGACGAACGATATAAGGACGAGCCCGTCATATTACAGGGCGCGGTCGATCTTGCCTTCGTCGAGGATGGCGAGCTCGTTATCGTAGACTATAAGACCGATAGTGTTAAGCATCCCTCTGAGCTTGCCGAAATGTACAGTGAGCAGCTCATGCTGTATAAGGACGCTCTCACACAGTGTCTGGGGCTGCCGGTCAAGGAGTGTCTGATCTATTCTATTCGCCACAGCGCCGAGGTAAAGGTATGGTGAGCTTTATCACCCGCGTGACCTATTCCATTATGGAATTCATAAAAAAATATCCGGATTTGCTCTTGACTTTAACTCTTTAATAATGCAAACTATTATAGTAAGTCATAAGCAGCCAATGATTAATTCACGCACCCGAATTGATCATTGCCTACTTAACAGCTTTAGAATTAATGGCAAGGGTAAATGAAAATGGGTTATTTTACAGATGTTGATAATTATTTGTTCCATCAGGGGACAAGCTGCGAAGCATATAAGAAGATGGGCGCTCACATCGTTACCGAAGGTGACCTCAAGGGCGTTCGCTTCGTACTGTGGGCTCCGAACGCCGTTTGTGTCAGCGTAGTTTGTGAGCTCGGCGATGATGTCATCGAGCACCCGATGGAGAGGACTACCGATGGTATCTGGGAGGCTTTTGTGCCCGATTTGAAGAGCGGCGACGTTTACCGCTACGCGATCACGGGCCCCGACGGAGAGACGCATCATAAGAGCGATCCATACTCGTTCAGATATCAGCTCAGGCCCGATAACGGCTCGGTCGTATGTCCGATCAGAGGCTATAAGTGGAACGACTCTGAGTATATGAGCCGTATTGACAACACCGCCGTTATCGACAGACCTATGGCGATATATGAGGTCCACCTCGGCTCTTGGAAGAAGGCCTATAAGGGCGAGGATGACCCCGACGGCTTCTTGAATTACCGTGAGCTCGGCGATCAGCTGGCTGAGTATGTCTCATACATGGGCTATACTCATGTAGAGCTCATGGGCATATGCGAATACCCTTTCGACCCATCGTGGGGTTATCAGGTAACGGGTTATTTCGCGCCGACTGCCCGATACGGCACGCCTAATGACCTTAGGTATCTTATAGACCGCCTGCACCAAAGCGGTATCGGAGTTATCCTTGACTGGGTACCCGCTCATTTCCCTAAGGACGAATTCGCTCTGGGGCGCTTTGACGGAACTCCCTTATATGAGTCGGCTGATCCTCTCAGGGCTGAGTTCCCCGTCTGGGGCACATACGCCTTCGATCACGGCAAGCCGGAGGTTCGCTCATTTTTGATATCGAGCGCGTTTTACTGGATAAACGAGTTCCATATCGACGCCCTGCGCGTCGACGCCGTAGCGGCTATGCAGTACGCTGATTTCAGCCGCACAGAGTGGAGACCGAATATCCACGGCGGTCACATCAACCTCGAGAGCACGGATTTCCTCAAGATGATAAACAGCGAACTTACTCAGCGCACCAAGGGTTATCTCATAGCTGAGGATTCATCTATAGAGCAGGGTATCACCAACGACGTACATATCGGAGGTCTCGGCTTCACCCTTAAGTGGAACATGGGCTGGATGTATGATACCTTAAAGTATCTGTCATACGATTTTCATGAGCGCCGCTATCACCACGGTGAACTAACTCATATCCCCGACTATGCCTTCAGTGAGAACTTCATTCTGGTACTGTCGCACGACGAGGTCAACGTCGGTAAGGGTTCCATATCCGACAGACTGTTCGGCAGCTATGAAGAGAAGCTCGCCTCCGTTAAGGCGCTGTACGCTTTTCAGTTCACCTTCCCCGGCAAGAAGCTTTTGTTCATGGGCCTTGACTTCGCCCAGGACGCTGAGTGGGATTTCAACAGATCTCTCGACTGGCGTCTCACCGAGGATTTCAGCCACAGGGATGTTACGCTGACCGTCAGACGGTTGCTTTCTATATACAAAGAGACCCCGACCCTCTATACCGACTCTAAGGACAGCTCGACCTTTGAGTGGGTGACCAAGGATTTCAGCGATGCGAATATCATCAGCTATATTCGCAAAAATCCGTGGAACTACAGCGGAGCGGTCCTTGTCATCTGCAACTTCTCGCCGTGGTATCACAACGGTTATTCATGCGGCGTGCCGACAGACGGCGAGTATACAAGGATATTCAGTACATATGATAATATCCCCGGACAGGGCGGTCCCGAAGAGATGGGCGGCTGTCCGGTCATGCGCCCCGTAAGCGAGTGGCGCGACGGCAGACCCTATCGCCTTGATTACGGTCTCAGACCCTTTGAGACGGTCATCATCAAGCTTCCGTGATACATATAAATGATTGGATAGAGCTGATCTGAAATCAGCATTACTATAAATATAAGGAGGTATCCCATATGCCGAAAAAAACCGTCAGAGAGATGAGCAAGCTCGAAAGAAAGCATTACTCTCTTGAGTCGAAAACCTTCAGAAGTACGATCATAGGCGCTATCGTATTGGGCTTTGCAGCTTTGATAATCGGTCTCGGAGCTTATACCTACGCGTTGGTACATCAGTATATCACAGAGGCGTACAATATCTCAAAAAGCGCCTGCGAGATACTGAAGGATAACGAATATGTTGAAAAGCTTACTAATAGCATAATGGCTGACTTCCGCGCGATGACAGACGCCGAGAGAGAGCAGGTATACACTCCGGAATACCGTGAACGCTTCTCGCATTATACGAAACGTGAGGATTTTAAGGAGATACATAAGGTGCTCGAAAGTTTGGGGAACGCTGTAGATATCGAAGACATCTATCTGGCAACGTATGATCCCGAGCATAACGCGCTGATATATATGGTCGATCTGGACGAAGATCCCGAAACCTGTGTAATGCCGCTGGATTGGGATCTCTTAGGCGAAAGAGAGAGAGATAAGTTACTTAGCTTTACCGGTGAGAAAGAAGATTACATCATAGAGAATGTTAAGAAATACGGTTGGTTGTGCAGCAGCGGCGCTCCGATAAAGAATGATAAGGGAGAGGTCGTAGCATATGTCCTTTCGGAAATATATCTCAAGAATGTCGCCAACGGTATGAAGACGTTTTCGCTCATATTCTTCATATCAATGATAATCCTTGTTAATGCCGTCGCGATCATAATGACAAGGCATATGAAGAAGACTTTGGTCGCTCCCATCAACAAGATCGCTCAGGCGGCTGAGATCTATGTATCCGACCGCAGGAATGGCGATAAGGATACAGACCACTTCTCTAAGCTCAATATCCGCACCGGCGATGAGGTAGAGAACCTTAGCCTTGTTATGGCGGATATGGAACACGACCTTAAGGACTATGAGGAAAATCTGACCAAGATCACGGCAGAGAAACAGCGTATCAGCACTGAGCTGTCTGTTGCTACGAGGATACAGGCGAATATGCTTCCGAGTATATATCCCGCTTTTCCCGAAAAGACCGAGTTCGATATCTATGCTTCAATGGATCCCGCTAAAGAGGTCGGCGGCGACTTCTATGACTTCTTCCTGATAGACAACGACCACCTGTGTATGGTGATTGCCGATGTATCGGGAAAGGGCGTACCCGCGGCTCTGTTCATGATGGCTTCGAGAATTATTCTTGCCAATAACGCTAAGATGGGCAAGTCTCCGTCTCAGATACTGACCGATACCAACACCGCTATCTGCTCCAATAACAGAGAGGATATGTTCGTTACCGTATGGCTCGGTATCCTTGAGCTGTCTACAGGTAAGCTCAAAGCCTCAAACGCGGGTCATGAGTATCCCGCGCTCATGCAGGCGGGCGGCAAATTTGAACTGTATAAGGATAAGCACGGATTTGTCATCGGCGGTATGGACGGCGTTAAATACAAGGAGTATGAGATGCAGTTGACCCCCGGCGCTAAGCTGTTCTTATATACCGACGGCGTTCCCGAGGCTACCGACGCTAACGACGAGCTCTTCGGTACCGACCGTATGCTCGAGGCTCTGAACTCAGACCATGACGCGAAACCCGAGGATATCCTGAAAAATGTCCGCAAGGCGGTTGACGGCTTCGTGAAAGACGCTGAGCAGTTCGACGATCTGACGATGCTGTGTATAGATTTTAAAGGCAGCGAAGAGCAAGCATAAGGCGTACCCGTACGCAGACTGCTTTGATTGTTAGAACAAAGGAGATCATTATGAAAAGATTATTCGCATTGTTGCTCGCCGTAGTGATGACAGTTTCACTTTGCGCCTGCGGCGGCTCTGACAAGGCGACCTCTGATACCGCTCAGGCAGCGTCCGACGCTCTGTATTTCACTCGGCAGGAGGTACGCAAGTCACCGGAGTGGGTCACTAAGCTCAAGGCTGCTCAGGACGCCGACCAGCTGATCGTAGTAGCCGGTGTTGACAAGACCACAGCCTATGTCACCATGCACGAAAAGAACAATAGCGGCGAGTGGGAACAGATCATAGCTACCCCGGGCTTTATCGGGCTTGACGGCTTAGGCAACGCCAATATCAACGATTGCTTTACGCCTGTTGGCACCTTCACTATTGACAAGGCATTCGGTCTCGCTGACGATCCCGGTTGTCAGATGGAGTACACAAAGGTCAACGAGGACTACTACTGGTCGGGCGACGCCCGCGAGGGTATGCACTTCAACGAGCTTGTCAATATCAAGGATGTCCCCGGGCTGAACACCGAGGACAGCGAGCATATCTCAGACTTCGACTACGCCTATCGGTATGTTCTCAATATGGGCTACAACAGCGAGTGTGAAGAAGAGAAGGGCTTTGCGTTCTTCTTGCACTGTTTCCGCGTCAACAGAACCTATACGGGCGGCTGTGTGGGAGTGCCCGAGAATATCATGAAGTTCATCATGCAGCACGTAAAGCCCGGCTGCAAGATAACCATAGACTCCCTCGAAAAAATGAACGGAGCGTTAGATGACTGATAAGCGCCGTTACTACCCTACAACATAATAACCGGATAACAGAAAATCGGCAGGAGCGTTCCTGCCGATTTTTCGTTGAAAAGATCGTTTGAATATAAAGCTTTTTATTGCTACTTAGTATATTATGTATCAGCGGATATACTGTCTTGCGGCATTAAAGGTCATCTTGTTGCTATACCCTGATGATAAGGTTGTTCGCGCCGAAGGTTGCTGTATATTTGATGTCCTTAGCCTTCTTGAAGATGATCGCTAAGGTTATCTCGTCGTCCTCTATCTCAGGTGTTTCGATCAGCGTCTGATAGTAATCCTTAAGGTTAAGGGGCTTGCAGTCGTCTCGCATACGGACGATAAGATCGCCGTCTTTAGCGACCAGCCTCATGTTGATATGGTGCTCCTTTCCGTCCTTAAAGCCGTGCTCAGCCAAGAACAAAGACAATTCCTCGGTGATAAGCCCATAGTTCATTGCGCGTTTTCTGTCCGCTCCGTGCTCCATGGCAAACGAGACAGCTATCTTTGAGAGCTCCTCTATCTCTTGAGCGGAAGAGGCTATCACCGCGATCTCATTCTCCGGCGTTGTGCCGAAGTCCCGCGGCATAAGCAGCATTTTGTCGCTGAAATTATCAGCCTCTTTATTTCTCAATACATATATGATCGCAATCAGTGACAGTCCTATCATATTCGCGATCTTGGATATCCACGCGCCCTGATAGCCGATAAAGCGCAGCATTAGCAGGGTGATAGGTATCAGGTTGCCGCACTCTATAAGGAAGCTGTATATGCAGGCAAAGCGCAGTCTTTTGATACCCATGAGATAATTGTTGAAGTTGTATACTATCGTATGGAACGGCAGAGACAGACAGGATATGCGAATACATTGCGAGGCGAGCTTCAGCGCCTCGGGGTTGTCCGATTTAAGGAAGAGAGTAACTACGGCGTCACAGTTGAAATACAGCAAGACCGTAAGGAGCGTTGTCATAATAAGCGAATGTACCAGCGATATTTTATAAGAGAGCTTTATCGCGTCACGGTCCTCTTCGCCCACGAATACCCCCGCGAACGCCATCAGAGTGTCTGCGGGAGCATACCACGCCGCTCTCACGAACACCGTTATCTGAGAGAAAACGCCGTGGGCCGCGACAAGATACGGCATATTGAAGGTGGTCAAAAGATTGTTTATGACAAGTCCTGCGATAGCGTTGCTGCCTTTTGTAACGCCCATCGGCGCGCCGAGACCGAATATCTCGAGACACAGCTTGGGGCTGAAGCCCTTTAGCTTCAGCTTGAAAACAGATGTGTTCTTCCTGCCCGCGTAATATGACGCGCTCACAAAGAACGGGATGATATAACCGAGCGAGGTCGCCAGACCGATCTCAAACATCCCGCCGTGTAATACAAAGACGACCGCGGCGTCAGCCGCTATATCTATGACGGTGGTCATCACAGATGTGGTGTTCACACGTTTATACTGACCCTCTATCTGTAAGAACGGTGTGAGGATTCTCGTCAGCGTGTAGAACGGAAATCCTATCAGGTAACCCGTGATATACTGCTTGGTCATCTCGGCTATCGCGGGCTCTCTCGCTCCGAGGATGAAAGCCAGCCCCGAGCAGAAGATGAACGCCAAAACAGACATAATCACAGACAGACCGCCGCCCATTATCAGCGAGTCTGAGAACACACGATTGGCGATATTCAGCTTGCCCGCGCCTATCATCGAAGAGACCTTGTTTCTGGCGCCGTTCGCGACAGCCGAGCCCAGCAGCTCAAAGAACATGATGAGCGGCGACATAAATCCGAGCACGGTCACGCCGTCTACGCCTATGAACTGGCTGACAAATACCAGATCTATCATAGGACCGATGGCTTTTGAGAAGTCCGAAACTCCCCATGATATCTCCGACTTGTGAAACAGTCGCCGGATTATCTTGTTCTCCGCTTTTGTTCCGTTGATCATTTCCATAATATATCCTGCCTTATCCCTAATATTATCCGAACACACATTGACTGCGAATATATCAATCTTCTATTATTCTACAATAAATGATCTGAATATTCAATAGGGAGTTGGAATGTCATATGAGAGCAGCGTCTGATGATAGACTGAAAAGATATTTTAAAAAAAGTCTTGATTTTTTTCGGAGAATTGTATATAATAGTTTAGCAATTGAAGAAAAGAATTCAATTTGACCGTATGTAGAGTTGTCCGAGCGGCCGAAGGAGCAGCACTGGAAATGCTGTGTACCATTCTGGTACCGAGGGTTCAAATCCCTCACTCTACGCCATAGTAATAACGCCTGTACCCTTTGGGTGCGGGCGTTTTGCTTTTATCAGCGCAGAGTGAGGGATTTGAAGGCGAGTGTGCCGAGGTTCGAGCCGCGCGAAGAACCGAAGGTAAAAATGATTCGGTGAAACATTTTTAACGAGAGAGTTGATCGAGGTTCTCCTTCCGCAGGGCGATCCTAAGACGATATCCATACAGTCGTACATATCAGCATCCTCACTCTACGCCATTGAAAAACAGGGTATCATCCGATACCCTGTTTTTTTACTTTATAGGAAACAGCTCGTTTGAGTAAAGCAAAAAAATTGTATGCCCGCTCAGTTTGCAACTGTGCGGCAACGAGCGATAGCTATGCGAAATGCGCGCAAAGAGAGCTTCCTTGTAACCGTATGCGTAAAGCGCTCTTTCTTGTTTATTACTTGTTTCAATCATTAAGATGAGCGCTGTATAGCAACCGATCCGACGGCTGTCAGTCATACAGCAGAATATCAAAGAATTCGTCGTACTCCCTGATCTCATGATCGCACAGCTCGCTACCTGTGGGCTCGGATGAGCCGAGATACAGGCAGGTGTCGATGCCCGCGTTTCTGCCGCCGAGCATATCTGAGGTCAGGCTGTCGCCTACCATGATGACGCGGCTTTTATCCGTGACGCCCAGATCGTTGAAAATGTAGTCGAAATATCCCTTGTCGGGCTTGCTTACGCCTATCTGTTCAGAGATATAGATGCCGTCTACATAGGGCTTGATAGCGGCGCGGTCAAACCTGCCCGTCTGGGGTATGGTCAGACCGTTTGTGGCGAGGTATATTTTGCAGAATTTATGCAGCTTTTTGACGAATTCAAGAGCGCCGTCAAGCAGAAATGAGCATTGAGAGAGCCTGTGCTCATAGGCGGAGTTCACCTCGTTGAAATCACATGGCTCGGCGCCTATGGTCTCAAACAGTTTTTTGAAGCGATACGGCTTTAAGTCGTCTCTGCTTAGTTCGCCGCGCTCGAGAGCCTTCCAACAGCTCAGGTTGATATCGCTGTACAGGCTTACCGTATCGTCAGTCGGCTCAACTCCGAATTTCCTCAGTGTCTCGCTTACGGCTGTTTTTTCTGCGAGCTTGAAGTCATATACCGTCTCGTCTGCGTCGAGCAGGACGATATCATAGCGCTTATTCAAAGCTCTTGCCTCCTTTGATAAATACGCCTGTCCGTGTGATGTCGGCATAAAGCTCCGTCCCGATATAGTCCGAGAACGCGTTTATCAGCAGATTGGGATTGATATTGAGCGATGATCCAGCGGGCAGAGTGAGGCTGAAACCTACCTTGTCGCCGTCGCTGAGCTCAAAGCGGAGTATATAGCCCTTGAGATCTACGTTCTTAATGCCTTTTTTAGTTTTCTTCTCAACGATGATCTCGGGAAGGCTGAGAAACTCGTTCAGCTTAATTGATAATTCTTTTTCAGAAATATCATTCGAGTCCATGGCCTCAAGGGTAATATCATATTCGGCGGACTCTATATCCGCGGGCTTGTACACGGCTTCTTTGCAGGACAGCACTCTGATACCCTTTGGCAGACAGCAATTGAGCCTTTCGGGGATAGCTGAGAGGTCCTCGTTATCGTCGAGGATACGAAAGTCCATGCTCTCACAGGTCGATCCGAAGCCGAGCGAGAGCGGCAGAGCAAAGGTGATATACGCGTGACGGTTGAAGCCCTCGGTATACCAGATATTCAGCTTGCTCTTGCCGATAGCTCTCAGCATGACGCGGTTGGTGTCGAGGTGAGAGATATACTTGCACGGACCGTTCTTCTCATAAATGACCCTAACGTTCTTCATAGCAAACACCTCCGCCGTATTTCATAGCTCCGCAGCCCATGCACTTCTCACGGCAGTTGGGCGAAGCCTCTGAGCGGTAAGCGCGCTCGCACTCGCGCTGTAAAAAGCTCTTTGTAACGCCGTAGTCAAGGTGATCCCACGGCAAAACCTCGTCGAACGAGCGGCGGCGGTTAGCGTAGAACGCGGGATCGATACCGCTGTCGCTGAGAACATCGAGCCACGCCTGAAAGTCAAAGCAGTCGCTCCAGCCGTCAAAGCGTATACCGCGCTCATGAGCGAGCAGGAGAGCCTTGTTCAGCCTGCGGTCGCCTCGGGCGAATACAGCCTCTAAGAACGAAGTGTCCGAGGCGTGATAATTATATGTTATCTTCTTGGTCGTGATAGAATTCTTGATGTGCTGCTGCTTCTCCTTGAGCACATCCATAGTGTCCTGAGGCTCCCACTGGAATGGGGTAAAGGGCTTCGGCACAAATGAAGAAGCTGAGACGGTGACCCTCGGGGACTTGCCCTTAACTCGTCCCTCGGCGCTGTAGAAGGTGTCTACGACCTTTCTGCCGAGGTTCGCTATATCCGCGACGTCGTCCATAGTCTCTGTGGGCAGACCTATCATGAAATACAGCTTGACCGTCGTATAGCCGCCGTCAAAGGCAACGCGGCAGGTGTTGATGAGCTCGTCCTCGTGTACATTCTTGTTTATAGCGTCTCTGAGACGTTGAGAACCCGCCTCGGGAGCAAAGGTGAGACCGCTTTTGCGCACGGTCTTTATTTCGTCAAGGATATCATCAGAGAAGCCGTCGACCCTCAGAGAAGGCAGAGAGAGACTTACGTTCTCAGGCTTAGCCCATGAGTTCAGCTCCTTCAGCATAGGCACTACCTGAGAGTAGTCGCTCGAGCTCAGCGACGAGAGAGATACCTCGTCATAGCCTGTGTTCCTGCACAGAGCGTGACACTGCTTGCTGATGCACTCGACCGATTTCTCTCTTACGGGGCGGTATAGAAAGCCCGCCTGACAGAAGCGGCAGCCGCGTATACAGCCGCGGAATATCTCTTCGACAGCTCTGTCGTGAACGATCTCGATATTAGGTACGACAAAATTATCGGGATAGTAGCTTTCGTCCATGTTCATCATGACGCGTTTCTCGATGACCGCGGGAGCTCCGTCCCTCGGCGTTACGGAACGGATGGTAGCGTCGTCATTATAGCTTACGTCATACAGAGAGGGAACATAAACGCCCTTTATCTGTGAGGCGCGGCGCAGGAACTCAGCCCTGTCGCAACCCTCTTTCTTGCACTCGCGGTATAGTTCGATGACCTCGAGGTCGACCTCTTCTCCGTCGCCGAGGAAGAATATATCTATGAAGTCGGTGATTGGCTCGGGATTGCAGGCGCAGGGACCGCCAGCGACGACTATGTGCTCGAGCCCGTGCCTGTCCTTGCTCAAAAGCGGTATTCCGCCGAGCGACAACATATTCAGTATATTGGTGTAGCTGAGCTCATATTGAAGGGTGAAGCCGATGAAGTCGAAGTCATACAGAGGGTCGCCCGACTCGAGGGCGTAGAGCGGGATATCATGCTCTCTCATCTGAGCCTCCATATCTATCCACGGAGCGAACACGCGCTCGCACCAGATATACGGCTTCTCGTTGAATAGACTGTAGAGTATCTTGATACCCAGATGAGACATACCTATCTCGTATGTATCGGGGAAGCAGAACGCGAAGCGAACCTCTACGTCACGCTTGTCCTTTATCACCTCTCCGAGCTCTCCGCCGACATAGCGGCCGGGCTTCTGTACCTTGAGGAGCAGTCTTTCGATTTCTTTGGGATACATATAAACACCTATTTCCTGATGAATAAAACCGTCAGCAGATACAATGATATTGCTAATAAAGAATAATTATATCCGCTGTTGATGAGTATATAAATACCCGCCGTCATAAACGGCAGGATAAAAATAAACGTAGTTAGTCTGAGGGCATTATCACAAAAGCGGGCGTCAAATCGCCTTGACAACAGGATATATAAGAGATGCCCTCCGTCAAGGCTCATAACAGGCAGGATATTAAAGACCGCGAGAGCGATATTCGGCAGAGAGAGCTTCACGCTTATCGGCAGTAAGACGACAGCCGATACCAGGTTCATCATTATTCCGCCGAGGGTTATGGATATATCCGCCTTTAGGCTTCTCGGCTCATCGCCGCGGATAAGTATGTCAAACAGCCTTAGATCTATCTCTCTTATCCTGACCTTGAATAAGAGCATCATCAGTATATGTCCCATTTCGTGGAGCATAGCAGCCAAGAAACAGCAGATGACATAGTTCTCTCTGTCAAGTATGAGCACTGCCGTCATAGCGGCGACCGCCTCATATCCGATGACGAGCTTTAGCTTACCTATCCTCAGCTTCATCGGGAGTTGATTGTACCTCGGGGCTTTGGAAGAGCTTAGTCACATCCAAGGTATCAAAGACCCCTTGAGATACCATCGGCTTTTTCAGCTCGTCGTGATAATAATCGATGAAATCGTGATATATCTCGCTGTCCATGCTTTTGAGCAGGAACAGCGCCAAGGCCAGCAGCAGACACAGTACAAGCTGTATGCTTATGAGCAGCGGCTTGGTCTCGGTATGCTTCTCGGCTGTATTCTCTATGGGCGTCTCGTCGACAGGCAGAGGCTCCGCCTCAGCGGACGGCGCGGTCTCTCGCCAGCCCTCTTCATAGATTATCTCGCTTTTATGTATTTCGCTCATTATGTCACCCCATATACAATATGAGGCGACAAGTTTATTTATGTATCAGTCGAGCTTGCTCAGCTCGTTTTTACGCAGCTTTATGAAGAATACTACCGCTATTCCGAGACAGACTATCTCGGCGATAGGGAAGGAGTACCACATTGCTTCGAGGTTGATCTTAGACAAGAGGTACGCTACCGGCAGAAGTATCACGAGCTGTCTGCCCACAGACATTATCATGCTGTATAAGCCCTTGCCGACCGCCTGAAAGAGTGTAGCGAACATGATACCGCAGGCGGCGAACATGAACGATATGCTGATTATCCTGAGAACAGGCGCGCCGACCTCTGTCAGCATAATATTTGCAGAAGCGTCCGCGGCGGCGTCAGATTCAAACAGAGAGAGAAGCCATTCGGGAGCGAGCTGGAACAAAAGAGTACCCGCCGCCATTATTACCGCGGCGATTATCAGACCGAGCCTGAATGCTGAGTACAGGCGTTCTTTGTTCCTCGCGCCGTAGTTGTAGCCGATGATCGGCGACACGCCCTGATTAAGTCCGAATACGGGCATGAATACAAAGCTCTGCAGCTTGAAGTATATACCGAACGCGTTGATGTATGCCGCGGCGGTCTCAGCGGTAACGTCGGCTATTGAGATTATCGCGTTGATGCCCGATACCATTACCGAGCCTATGCTCTGCATGATGATAGCCGGAAAGCCTACCGCGTATATGTTCTTGAGCGTTTCTTTCTTCAAACTGAAGCCCTTGAAACTTATCTTTATATCGTGCTTTTTCTTAAAGAGGATTATCAGTACGAAAGTCATTGAACAGAACTGACCGATGACCGTCGCTACGGCGGCGCCCGCTACGCCCATCCTCGGGAAGAAGCCGATACCGAATATCATGAGAGGGTCGAGGATGATGTTGACCACAGCGCCCAACAGCTGAGTGAGCATAGGGAATATCATATTGCCCGTCGCCTGCAGGGTCTTTTCACCCATGACCGAGGTGGTCATACCGTATGAGGCACACAACACGATAGTCAGGTATTGAGTACCGTAGCTCACGACGGTGGGATCCTTTGTGAACATCGATATGAACGGCCTTGAGAATACCAGACCGATTATCAGGAACAATATCCAGTTGAAGGCAGCAAGTACAAGACCCGTCGTAGCGGCGTTGTTCGCCTCCTGATAATTCTTAGCTCCAAGTCTGCGTGCTATCAACGAGTTCACGCCTACAGCGGTACCTACTCCGAAGGATATAAGTATCATCTGTAAAGGATACGCGAGCGAGACCGCCTGCAGGGCGTCGGGGTGGAACCTCGCTACGAATATGCTGTCTACTACGTTGTATAGTGCCTGTATCATCATCGAGAACATCGCGGGCAGCGACATGCTCAACAAGAGCGGCAGCATAGGCTTTACGCCCATTTTATTCGGCGCTTCAGTCAATTTTTACACCTTCCGTCAGTTTTTCTTTACGCTTTGATATCAGTGTGATTATCAGTATCACGCACAGAGCGGCGATTATCACGCCCGAGCTGTCTATCAGCATATCTCTGATCTCGCACGAGCGGCCCTCGGACGCGGTCTGTATCAGCTCGTCGCTTACGGCGATACATATCCCGATAGGGACGGATATGACAAGGCTTTTGAGCCTTTTGCCTGTATACAGATACACGGTAATCGTGAGCAGAGCGCCCAATATCGCAAACTCGGTGAAGTGAGCGAGCTTGCGGACGACAAAATCATTCAGGCTCCAGTCGGAGTTTATAGAGCACAGCACTCTATTAATGAATTCCATCACATAGCTGCTCTCTTCGGCAGAGACCTCGGCGCTCATGGATGAGTTACCGAATATAAATCCGATCGCCGCGACCGTCAGCGCGGTCATTATTATCCGCGCCGTCAATAGCTTTTTATCCTTCAAATCACACCTCATGATAATCAAGGTTAATCCTGAATTATTGTAATCAATTAGTCATAAGATGTCAAATGTATTAATATAAGTTTTATGTATCGTTCAAATAAGTGTTGAAAAGTATGGTTTTTTCAGTTATAATGCTATGGTAAGTTTTGTGAACAAGGAGTCAATCATGATACATTATATTGTTGTGTTTCTTATTTCAATGGTGCCGCTTATCGAGCTCAGGGGAGCTATCCCTTATGCCGTAGGTATGAACTGTAATATGGTGATCGCGTATATCGTCGCCATAATCGGCAATATGCTGCCCGTACCGTTCATCTATCTTTTCGCGAGAAAGATACTTGAATGGGGCAAGGATAAGAAGTATATCGGAAAGTTCTTTACCTTCTGTCTCGAGAAGGGCGAGAAGGGCGGCAAGAAGCTGCAGTCTAAAGCCGGCAGGGGTCTTTATGTAGCCCTCATGCTCTTTGTCGGTATCCCGCTGCCGGGCACAGGCGCGTGGACGGGTACCCTCGCCGCTTCTATGCTCGATATGGATTTCAAGAAGAGCGTTATCGCCGTCATGCTCGGGGTCATCATCGCAGGCGTGATAATGGGTCTGGCTTCGATGGGTATCTTCGGTGCGATAGGCGCGATCTTCGCTCCTAAATAAGATGAATAAGCAAAGAGTATACGCTGCTGTAATCGGCGCCGGCGCGGCAGGTATGATGTGCGCCGTAAGAGCCGCCGAAAAGCACGGCGATAAGAGCGTGATGATCATTGAGAAGGCTGACCGCGTCGGTAAGAAGCTCTTGGTCACAGGCAACGGCAGGTGCAATCTGAGCCATCTCGGAGCGTCAGCCGACAGCTATCACGGCGACGGCAGTAAAGAATTGATAAATATTCTTTTTAAGAAATATAATGATAAGACTGTAACGGATTGTTTTCGAGGCCTCGGACTGTTCACCCACGCCGACAGCGAGGGCAGGGTATATCCTCTGTCCAATCAGGCAAGCTCGGTCCTCGACGTTTTGCGCAAGAGAATAGCGGAGCTAGGAATAGAAGAATACTGCGGTGCTGAGATAACCGGGATACAAAAGCTCTCTAAGGGCTATGAGATAGTCACTCCCGACAGGCGTATTATCGCCGATAAGCTGGTGATCGCCACGGGCGGAAGAGCCGATCATGCAGGCAGAGAGAGCGGCAGCGCGGATATCCTGCGTATGCCGGGACTGAGCGTTACCAAGCTCTATCCCTCGCTCTCTCCCGTTAAGGTCAAGAGCGATATCCTGCGTTCGCTCAAGGGTATCAGAGCTTTGGCTCGGGTCAGCCTGATAAAGGATAACAAGGTAATTAAATCCGAGAGCGGTGAGGTCCAGTTCACCGACGGCGCTCTGTCGGGTATCTGCGTATTCAATCTGTCGCGCGAGGCTAATAAGGGCGGCTGTGAGATAGCGGTCTCGCTCCTGCCCGAGCTCGACACCGACGAGATATATACAGAGCTCTCAAACAGAGCTTCACGGAGCAAGAACGCTCCGATAAGCGAGCTGTTCGTGGGTATATTCCATAAGAATATCGGCATAGCTCTCCTTAAAACCTGCGGGATAAAGCCCTCGGCTCCGTGTAGTGATATTTCTGATAAAGAATTAAAAAGGATAAGCTATACCATAAACAACTGGCGCTTCAAATGCGAGCCCAATCGGGACTTCAACAAGGCTCAGGTCACCGCGGGCGGTGTAAAGCTCAGCGAGATAGATCACCGTACATTTGAGAGCAAAAAGCACAGGGGCTTGTATATAATCGGTGAAGCCCTCGATATAGACGGCGACTGCGGCGGCTATAATCTGCAGTTTGCGTTCGCGAGCGGAATGTGCGCGGGTGACAGCCTATGATACGCGTCAATAGTATCAAGCTCCCGATAAACTATACGGATGAGGATATTCTCAAAGCCTGTTCGAGAGAGCTGAGAGTACCGACAAAGGCTATCGACAGAGCCTCGCTTTACCGACGCTCGATAGACGCTCGTCATAAGGACAGCATACATTATACGACGAGTGTAGACGTTTATCTCAATATCAACGAGAAGTCCGCTCTCGGTAAATCAAAGAGCAAGAACGCTTCTTTGACCGAAGAGTACAGATATATCCCGCTTACCCCGAAGGACAAGAGCAAGCGGCCGCTCATCGTCGGCAGCGGTCCCGCGGGTCTGTTCTGCGCTCTTACCCTTGCTCAGAGCGGCATCAAGCCGATAATCATTGAGCGCGGCTCAAGGGTAGA
The DNA here is from genome assembly GCA_946183365.1 of uncultured Clostridia bacterium. Taxonomy (GTDB): domain Bacteria; phylum Bacillota; class Clostridia; order Oscillospirales; family Acutalibacteraceae; genus Ruminococcoides. Next base: position 43,090 of record CAMHAH010000001.1, on the reverse strand, counting down.
GGAGCGTTCAAAGGCTGTACAAGCCATGTGGACCAAAGCCGTCTTGGATCCCGAGTGCAACGTTCAGTTCGGCGAGGGCGGAGCGGGTACTTTCTCAGACGGTAAGCTGAATACCGGCACAAAAGACGGCAGATCGCGAAAGGTACTGCTCGAGTTCGCCGCTCACGGAGCGCCCGAAGAGATACTCTATAACGCAAAGCCGCATATCGGCACCGATAAGCTGCGCGAGACTGTCAGAAATATCCGCAAGGAGCTGATAAAACTCGGCGCGGATATATACTTTGATACAAAGCTAAGCGATATCAAGGCCCGCGACGGCAGGATATACGCCGCCGAGGTCGAGCATAACGGCTCAAAGCGTCTTATTGACTGTACAGAGCTCGTGCTCGCCGTAGGTCACAGCGCGAGAGATACCTTTGAGCTGATACACGGCATGGGTATCATGACGCAGCCAAAGCCTTTTTCGGTCGGCGTACGCATAGAGCACCTAAGAGAGAGCATAGACCGCTCTCAGTACGGCGATATGCACAAGAGCTTGCCCTCCGCTTATTATAAGCAGAGCGTGCATCTTAAAGACGGCAGGGGAGTGTATACCTTCTGTATGTGTCCGGGCGGCGTCGTAGTAGCGGCTCAGAGCGAGCCCGGCAGCGTGGTCACTAACGGCATGAGTGAATTCGCCCGCGATAAGGTGAACTCAAACGCCGCTTTGCTGGTCACCGTGAACCCCGACGATATCATTTCCGATAAGGCGCTCAAGGGTATGTACTTCCAGCGTGAGCTCGAGAGAAAGGCTTTTATCGCTGGCGGCGGAGATTACAGCGCTCCCGTCGCGCGAGCGGGTGATTTTATAAAGGGAGTAAAGAGCTCCCGCTTCGGCGAGGTGCTGCCCAGCTATAAGCCCGGCACGAGCTTTGCCGACCTTGACAGCGTTCTGCCTGAGTTTGTAACGGGCTCTTTGAGAGAGGCTCTGCCGCTTTTAGACAGAAAGCTTCGCGGCTTCAATCATCCCGACGCTGTTCTTACCGCGGTCGAGAGCCGCAGCTCGTCGCCGATACGCATCCTCCGCGGCGAGGATATGCAGAGCGTGAGCCTTATCGGCCTTTACCCCTGCGGCGAGGGCGCGGGCTACGCGGGCGGTATAGTATCAGCCGCCGTGGACGGCATAAAGGTAGCCGAGAGAATAATAGTTTCATGATGATTTGGACTGTCACTTATACTAATTTCAAATAAAAAGCTTAAATAAGATGTTAGCGGAGAATTTTGTAGAACGCGGCGGAGGGCGCAGGCAGGCTGGCGCCTGTCAAGTCCGACAACAAAGTTATACGGAATTCTCCGCAACAGATGTTAAAGGGCTTTATTTGAATTTAGTATGAGGTGGCGGTCCTTTTTGTATATATTGATATATCGGTTGCGTATTTATACGCAACTGCCGAGCTTTTATCGTCATTTGTGAGAGGTATTATATGAAAGGAGAACATTATATGGTTTTTTCAGAGTATTACGGCACCCGCGCCGACGGAGTAAAGCTCAGCCGTACCTACAGCGATAAGAACGTGATGATAAAAAAGAACGGCACCGATGAGCTCTATTCAGAGGCGATAGATGTTGAGAACAGCGGTTATGTATATTCCGAGACCGATATCCCCGTTGACAGTCCCGAAAGCGATCTGACGATCGAGGATACTCTCTCTATGCTCAGTGATTTAGGAGTTGATACGGATGATAACTAAGGAAAGATTACAGCAGAACGTAGATAAAACAAAGAGCGATACAAAGTCAGCCCTTAAGCTGATATTTGACAGCCTTAATCAGGGCCAGCAGAAGAAGATTATCAAGATCCCCGAGGTCGAGCTGCTGCTCAAGCGCTACGGCATAATCGAGGATGAATGATATGGAACCTTATATCCCGCTGTTCAGCGCTCTGGTATCGGGAGTGTTCGGCGCTGTCGCGGCGATAATCGTCGCGGTAATCCAGTCGAGGTCACAGCACAGTCAGGTGCTCTTTGAGATGGATAAGCGCGACGCTCTGCAGGCTCAGCGCATCGAGCAGCTCGAGAAGAAGATGGATAAGCACAATCAGCTTGTCGAACGTACCTACGCGGTCGAGAAGAAGGTCGATATCATTGAAAGGGATATCAAGGTCGCCAACCACAGGCTCAATGACCTTGAGCGTATCGCGTAAAAGACCCTTTAAAACAGCATAAAAAAGGAGAACCTCCGGCAACGTCAAATAATCCGCGTTGCCGGAGGTGTTTTGTTAAATGCTTATTCTATTGCGCGGCAAATAACTATATCATATAGTATATGGGTATGAGGAGTATTCGTGTTATACCGCGGGGGGTGTGCCTACCGTGAAGTAATCAGCGCCTGTCGACCAGTTGGTCGCGCTTGAAAAAGCGGTCTTCATCTCTTCGCTCGCGACATAATACGGAATTCGTTTGCCTTTGGCGTTAGTTGTCAGAAAAGCACTGCTGAATTCACAGTTGAGTTTCGGTATGCTCTCGGCAGTTGTGTAGTGAGTGAGGTCTACCCACTCGAGCATTGAGTTTAACCCTTCACCGGTGTTGGTTATTGTGGTGAACGCGTTTTGATTGATGCCTCCGTTTGAATTGTATGCCATTCGCAGGATTATATATCTTGCGTAAACGCATCCGTAAAAAGCAGACGCTCCTATCGTCGTCGCGGTATCGGGGATGATGATATGATCCAGAGTATGACAATTGGAGAACGCGTATGAGCCTATCCTCTCGACCGCGGGGAACTCTACCGTGTTCAGTTCCTGACACCCCGAGAAGGCGTAGTTCTCTATTACGGTACAGGACGTAAGCGTGTCTATGGATCTCAGTACTGAGCAGCCATCAAAGGCATAGGCTCTGATGAACTCGCAATCCTGCAGTCCGATGATTCTTGATATACTCTTTCCCGTGAATGCGTAGCTGTCTATCTCTCTGCACTTTTCCAGATTGACAGTACCCGATATCTTCGTGCTTCTGAACGCGCTTGAGTATATATAATTGTACCTTGCTGTATTGTTCAGCCTTTTTATACTGTAATTAGATCTGAGAAAAAAGTGGCACATACTCGATAAAAGAGTTTGCTTTTTTGAACAAATCGCTTTTAGCGAGGTGCAGTATTCCGTAGGAGCTGACCATCCGTCGTTTCTGCTGCCGCTTTTTAGACTGCAGGTGATACACTTAAGAGAGTGACACCCGTACAGCGTTCCGTTACTGACATTAACTGACGCGCAGGCTATTGTCTCGAGCGCTTTTCCGTACGCGAACGCATAGTTGTTTATTATGATATTCTCACACAACTCGATTTTATATACAGCTCTTCTCGCGGTGTCATTTCTGAAGAACGATTTGTTATTCTTTGTACCGATCTTTATAGTACCCTCCGAATAAATCTTTATAATATGCTCGGAGGGGCAGTCTGTATAAATATGGGATACAGTATAAATATACAGATCGTCGTCATATACCCTTGGGGTAGAGGTATCATAGAATACCTGCTCGCCGTCGCCCCAGTCTACTGTCGCTCCGTGATTGTCAAAATAAAATCCGAGAGTTATCATAGCCCCGGTCACTGTGCCGCCGTCGGTGGATATTTCGCTCTCCATATCGGAGTCGTATCTGACATAAACGTGCATAGCGCCGTCAGAGGTGACATATTCACAGCCCACGTCCACGGTCTCGTTGTTCCGGACACTGCTTATTATCTCTTCTTTGGTCCAGTTCCACCCTACGGTCGTCAATCCCTCGTGTGACGGTGGCTCAGGCAGATCGGTCATGCTCAAAGCCGCTGCCGTCGACATCATATAGAGTATAGTTCCGTCATAATCATAGAAGCGTACCGCGTCGTCTGTAGCTTGGATGCTGTCGATAGCTCTCCTCAGGTTCGCGCTGTTCCGCTCAGCGGGCATACTGGCGCCTTTTACAGACAGCCCCTGATATGCCGAGGCGATATTATCGTTTATTCGTGCGATTTGACTTGCTATGCTCATATATTCACTTCCTTTCATGAAGATTGCCTCTCTGTTAATGACGATATAAGAGGGATTGTTGCGTATTAATATGCAACTGAAAAGCGATCACGATATTTAGTTGCCCTAAACGTGTCTGTTTATTAACAAAATATTAAAGTTTTATTTGTTTGTTTTGTATATCGAATAGGCATTTTGACTAATTTACGATAAGAAAATACGTCTATAATAAACATAAAACAGCTTTAATTTTCTTGATTAGAAATAAAAGAGGCGGCGCTTTGAGAAAAATATTATTGATTTTTTACAAATTTTGTCCTATAATCAATGTGAGATTAATATAGCAATGCTAAAAAAGTATGTTTATGTGCTTTCAGCGCGGCAAAACACGAATAAATCAAACGTCTATTTTGGCTTTTACGGTGATATTATGGAAGAAAAGACAAGGCAAGAGCTTATTCAGGAATTAAATAAACTCAAAAAGGCACAGGCTCGCATCAAGCGCAAGTTTACCTTTATGCTCAGCATTATCGCGATGCTGGTGCTGATTACCGCGACCTTGGCTTGGTTTACTCTGAGCAACTTTGCGGCTGTCAATGATATCAATCTTAAGATATCTACAGCTCCCGAGTTGTATCTGGATATCGAGAACCACGGCAGTGATGTTTCACTTTACAAAAAGGTTCTCACCAACGATATGATCAATACATATTTGAGGTCTGTCAACGCTCCGGTGATCGCCGACCAGATACTCGACCCTGTCACCTCGTCCAACGGTATCTCCTTCGCGAGCCAGTCCGGCGCTTCGCGTAACGCTAACGATACCTCGTTCATGGAGTTCAAGGTATGGTTTATCGCTACCGCGGATATGTGGGTTCACCTTTCGGGTCAGACGGTACAGGTTGAGGGCAATGACGCCACTACCGCCTGCACGACCACCGAAACAGGCGTTAAGGCTGACGTCGTAAGAGCTGTACGCGTTTCGTTTGAGGATAACGGCACCGCCGCTATCTGGGAGCCCAACAAGGGTTCCGCTGTAGCGGGTCAGTCGACCTTTGATGTCGGTACTTCGTTCGTTAACGATACCCGTATTTTCCATGTCGATAAGCTTACCCCCAAGCAGATCACAGTCAGGATCTGGGCAGAGGGTGAGGATCCCGAGTGTATCAACAACGTTCAGGATTCAAACGTATCGTTTGAGATGCTCTTCGGCGGTACGGATGAGAACAATATGTCGGTTGAATGAGCCTACGGGCGGTGAAAAGTTTGATAAATTAAAACAGGTGTTGGATTCGACAAAAAGAATGCTGGTATCATCACTGAATACTGTGAAGAGATCTATTTAGTATTTTGGGTGCGGGCAGAGCCCGCCCTTAACCCTTTACTCTTCACCTTTCATCCTTCACCTAAACTATCCGGTTTAAACAAGCGCAGAACGCTTGATTAAATAGTAATTATGTCCTGGTGTTTGGGACAACTATATTTTAAGGAGGATTCTCTATGACAAACACAAAATTCAGAAAGAGAGCGTTACTCTCTTCCGTTGCGATGCTCCTTGTAGCTCTCGTAGCTCTCGGTTCCGCAACATTCGCATGGTTCAACACTCAAAATGAAGCATCGGCTAAGACGATTACCGCTAAAACAACCAAGAGCTCTGACATCACCTTGTCCGAAGATGCCGGTAGTACGCTTTCTCCGTATACTCATGACCTTCACTTTTCTGCTGACAGCTTTAATACTACCAGCGGAAAATTAGCGACTCTTGGTGATAGGACTGACCTTATTCCTGTCACTACTAAAAACTTCACTGATTGGTATAAGGTCAAAGCTGCTGATTCCAACTCTGGTTATGCAACCGCTGATTATGAGGGTGCATCTAAGAGCACTGTATCTGAAGTTAAGACCAGCAAGCTCTACATCAAGTCCACTACAAAGCAGACTATTAAAATCACTCCTGCTTGTACGTCTGACGAAAAAACCGGAAAAATGGTTCGTTTAGCTCTTGTACCGATTGCTGCCAATGATACTACTATCACTCAGAAATTGGATACTAAACCCGTTATCTGGTACGATGGCGCACTTAATGATCGTTCTGCTACCAAGTGGAATGCTGCCGATCAAGATGATACTGCTCAGCCTATGTGGACTGCTGCAGAAACTAAATATAATCAGGGAACTGCTGCTGAAGTGACATCTACTCCGTCAACGCTTCATAACAGCCTTTCTGCTGCACATACGATCGGCGAGTTTGATCCCGGTCAAGGCGAAGCCGCTATCGTAGCCTATGATGTTTACGTATGGATTGAGGGTACTGACTTTGATTGCGTCGACAGCAAAGCTGGTTCCGAAATTTCGTTTACCTTTAAAGTAGAAAAGGCCGAATGATACTCTTTTTGACGGATTGACAATTATGTCCTTTACTTGTTTAAAATTGCGGGACATACATAAGAGATTTCTCTTTTAAATTATCATAAACGGCGGCGCGGGTGGCAAACACACGCCCGCGCCGCATAGGATAATTCCCGTGAGGGTTTTATACTTGTTTCTGATAAGATCCGGCTCTGTATGAGCGGTCGGTCGCCCTGCGGCGACGGCCGTCGGTCGTTCGATAGGCTTATTCGGAGTCGTTAACTTGCCTCCTCCGGTCTGACAAGGAGGCGGGAGTTGTTAAATAAGAACTGAGAAATAAGAGATAAGAACTATTCTTGAGTAGTTATTTCTTATTTCATATTTCTTCACTCTTATTTCTCCTAAGTAGTCAGTCCAACTGCCTCTCGCTCCCTGAGCAGAGGTCAAAACGTTTTGAACTATGCGAAAATGGAGTGTAGGGGCGGAACGGCAGTTTCGCCCGCGCACGCCCCTATTATTCCTTTCTTCGCGAATACAGAGCATAGCTCTAATCTGTGTGAATACCTCAGATTATCTGCAGAGATTAAAGCTATTTTGGAGAGATTATATGCAAGAGAATGAAACAAAAACACAGAACAAAAAAGGGCTGAAAGTCCTTAAAACGGTATTAAATGTCATTATTAATATTCTTATCGTGATCGTTCTGATTACATCGTTACTGATCGCTGTTATGGCGCTGACCTCACAATCCAGCGGTATTTCCACGATTTTCGGTTACACGATCCAGTCGATTCAATCTGACTCTATGAAGGGCGGATCACCCGACGGTTACGGCGGCAAGGAATTTGAGAAGGGCGACCTGATGATTGCCAAAGCGACTGACTTTGATATCGGCGAAAAGTATGAAGTCGGAGATATCGTTACGTATGCTAAGACGGATACAGATAATTCGACAATGTTGATCGTCCATAGAATCGTAGATGTCGCGAAAGACAAAAACGGAGATCTGCGCTACCAGACGTGGGGCGATAACAGAAAAATGGACACCCTCCCCGATCAACAGGATGTCGAGGATTATCTGAGAGCCGGCGATATCGGCTCCTTGTATTACTCGTCTGATTATGAGGGTATCATCATTAAGGGCGTGGGCACCGCTCTGGATTATCTCAGGACCCAGCAGGGCTTCTTTTTAGTCGTGCTTCTGCCGATGATCATCTTCTTCATGTATGAGCTTATCCGCGTTGTACTCAATGCTACAAATTACCGCAAAGCAAAAGCGGAAGAAGATCGTCAGGCCGCTGTGAACGCGGCAGTCGCCGAGGCTACCGCCGGTAAGCAGAATGCAGAAGGGATCTCGAATATGAGCCCCGAGCAGATGGAACAGTTCAAGCAATTCCTTGAGTTCCAAAGGCAGCAGAAAAGTATAGAAGAAAATAAGGACACTACAGAAGATAATACAGAGCAAGCGTGATTTGACAGGAATTGAACGGACGATTGCTTTGTCACAGAAATATTAATCGGGTATTACATATGAAAAGGAGCTGTTACAATTGAGCAGGAAAACTAAAAAAACTGAAGAGCCTTTCTCTCCCGAACAGCTCGAAAAACTTGAAAATCAGGGCGATAAGGAAGTTCAAAAGCAGCGCCATAAAGAGGGCATATTCCAGCGATATCACGCCAGACGTGACGCAAAGGACCTCGCAAAAGAGGTCGTCTGGAAACGCCGTGCGGGCATAGCCCTCACAGTATTGGTGCTTGTTTTGTTGCTGGTATGGATAATCTCATGGCTGCTGACAACAGTCGGCGATCTGGTTATCACGGTTGACAGCGGAGCCGCTAAGCACGGTATCTCGATATCCGAGAAGAACCCGGCGTCCTTGTCAGACGGAGAAGACAGCGGAGCGACCTTCAAGCTCTCAGCCAACATGGTCAACGAAGTAACCAATATCACATATGACTGGCTGCCCGCCACACTCGACCTTGAGTGGGACGGCTCGCATAACGGCAGGAACTATCTCGCGTATACCTTCTATCTTACCAACAACGGTAAGGAGATACTCAATTATCAGAGCCAGCTGCAGTCTGTCAGGGCTGCTAAAGACGCTGACGAAGCCTGCCGAGTAATGGTTTATAAGAACGGCGAGCCCGAGGTGTTCGCTAAATCAAACCGCGACGGCAGTGATTTTGAGAAGATCTTTAAGAAGGTCGTCCCCTCAAACTACACCCCGCCGGAGAGCCTTACTCCTCCCGAGGAGCAGATCCAGAACAAGGAGCTCGTTGACCACACCGATGAAGAGATCGTTATTCAGCCCTTTATCGATAACGAGACGGTATTTAACACTACATACGAGGGCTTAGAGCCCGGCCAGACCGATAAGTACACGATAGTAATGTGGATCGAGGGCGAAGATCCCGAGTGTATCGACGCTATCCGCGGCGGTTATGTAAAACTGATGTGGTTCTTTAATATCGAAGAAGAAGACATTTAAAATACTTGATCAAATAATAAATACAGGATGTAATCCTTTTCAGAATAAAATTCGCACAAGGAGTAGAGCATATGGATACTATATTTAAATTCTTATTTGAGTTCCTTAAGCAGTTCTTCGGCTCGTTATGGAGCGCGATAGCCGGTATATTCACCGGTATCGTCGGCGCCTTCAATTTCCCGAAGTACGTTGAGATCATCGAGAACTTCACAGGTCAGGGACAGCTCGGCAAGGGCGTCGCATGGGTAATCGCTATTATCGCTATGCTCCTTATGGCTGCCGTTCTCGGACTTATCATATTCTTTATTGTCAAGGGTATCCTGAAGCTCATAAAGTTCAAGAAAAAGGCTAAGGACACTAATGACCTTGTCAATGAAGTCAACGCTCTTAATAAAGAGGTAATGCGTCTTAACCTTGAGAAGGATAAGATCCTCTCTATGAAGGTTTCTCAGATCGGCCTCAATCCGAACGAGATCGCGGAGCTCACCGGAGAGGAGCTGAAGGCTCTCAACGCAGGAGAGGAAGAGGAAGAAGTGTCAACAGGCCGTTTCAACAAGCTTGTCACTATCGACGAAGAGTGGGCGGATTATCAGCCCGAGCCCTACGACTGGGACGTTACTCTTCCCGAGTTTGTTACCAACTTCCGCAATTTTGCTTGCTCAAGAATGCATTATTGGTATGAGATCAAGCTGCTCCGCTGCTTCGTAGCAGGCTTTGCTTCCGGTCGTCTGACCATCCTGCAAGGTATTTCCGGTACAGGTAAAACCTCACTGCCTTACGCTTTCGGTAAGTATGTATGCAACCCCGCAGTTATCGCGTCTGTTCAGCCTTCATGGCGTGACCGTACCGAGCTCTTCGGCTACTACAACGAATTCACAAAGAGATATAATGAGACTGAGCTTCTCCGCGCTCTGTATGAGGCTTCATACAACGAGAACGTATATGTAGTTATCCTCGATGAGATGAACATCGCCCGTGTTGAGTACTACTTCGCTGAGATGCTCTCTATCCTTGAAATGCCTGCTCACGACGAGTGGATCGTAGAGATCGTCGCCGCTCCCTGGCCCGATGATCCTAAGCACCTTGATCACGGTAAGCTGACCATTCCCGATAACATCTGGTATGTCGGCACCGCGAACAACGATGACTCTACATTCGCTATCACCGATAAGGTTTATGACCGTGCGATGCCTATCGATATCAATACAAAGGGTAAGCCCTTTGACGCCCCCGACACACCGCCCTGTCATATCAACTATAAGCATTTCACCAAGCTTCTTGAAGACGCTGTCAAGGCTAATCCGATCAGTGAGGAGAACCTCAAGAAGATCGAGATCCTTGACGACTACGTAATCGAGCACTTCCGTGTTGCTTTCGGTAACCGTGTTATGAAGCAGATCAACTCCTTCGTTCCCGCTTTCGTTGGCTGCGGCGGTACAGAGGTAGACGGTATAGATTACGCGCTGTGCAAGAAAGTATTCCGTAAGTTTGAGGCGCTGAATATTTCTTATATCCGTGATGAGATCGACGGTTTGGTTCAGCAGCTTGATCAGCTTTTCGGACGCGAGAACATGAACGAGTGTAAAGAGTATGTCCGCATGCTCCAGAAGATGACCTGATAACATTAATCAGCCTCCCTTTCCCAAGGGAGGTGGCACGAAGTGCCGGAGGGTTGCTGAAAGCAATCTCTCAGTATAAATCAACTTATAACCAACCCTGAAAAGGAGTGAGCCCGATGATTGACTATAGCAGATATTACAGAGCTTATGCCGAAATGAAAGAAACTCTCGACGGCGATTACGCGCATGATTATCTGACATCAGCAATGGCTGACGCCGACAAGGGCAATGATGAACTTTCCGGTAACGCGTATAACCGTGTTATCGATATGGAATGGGTCGAGATGATCGAGGGTAAGCTGCCCTATATCGAAAAGGCCATCGATGAACAGAGAAAGTTCATTGAAGAGTATAAAGAGGTAGACCGTATAGATAAGGTAAAGCAGGTCGGCAAGGACGCGGTTCAGCACCTTACTCAACACGCTAACCTTATTATGGCTATAGAGGACGACGGAAGCGTAATTCCCGAGAGACTTCTCAATACTCACCGTGAAGACAGCTTCGCGACCTATGAAAACCGTTTTCTCCATACGCTGATACATAACTGTATTTTGTTTGTTGAAGCTCGTTTCCGTGCGCTGCAGGACGCTCCGAATGATTCATCCAGTAAGATGCACATGGAGCGAGAGCTCGCGATCGGTCATGAAAAGATGGGCTTCGTTTTCGATCACCACGCGGAGAAGCATGAGCGTGATAAAATCGACCGTGACGAGGATCTCTCCGCTTTGACAGACTATGAGCGTATAGAGCGTATTCGTATGACGCTTGATGATTTTTGTAATACAGACCTGATCAAGTCGCTCAACGGTTGTATCAAGGTAAAATCTCCCATAAATAAAACAAATTGTATAAAACAGGATCCCGCGTTCAAGCAATGCTATGATCTGTGGGTGTTTATAGAAGCATACCGCAAGACCGGATATGTCCTTGAGAAGAACGTTTTTGAGGGCCAGATGCCCGAGGATGTTCAAAAGGATATGTATGACGTAATGGCTTTCCAGCATTTCGTCGCCACTATGAACACCAACACAGCTCTTCGCGAAAAACTGAAAGCGGAGTATGATGCTGAAAACGCGCGCCGTGCCGCTGAGGCAAACAAGCCCGAGGAAGAAATGGCGCGATATATCGAAGATAAAATTTACGAGGTTCGTCGTGAAGAGATGGCGCTCAGACTCAAAGAGGTTCGTGAGCGTGAGGTAATCATCTCTAAGTTGACGTCTGAGCTCGAACAGGCTAAAGAACAGATTCGTATTCGCGATATCAAGATCAAAGAGCTTGAGGCCACAATAGTTACTCTTAAGAAAGAGCTCGAAGAGGTTCGCGAAGAGCTCCGCAAGGCTCAGATCCGTATCATGGATCTCGAGAAAGAGGTCGAACAGCTCAAGGCGCGTATCGCAGAGCTCGAAGCTAAGATTGCCGAGCTTGAGGCAAAGATCGCAGAACTCGAGGCTCAGATCGCCGCTCACCTCGCTACTATTGCGGCTCTCGAAGCTAACATCGCTGAGCTCAATGCTACTATTGATAAGCTCAATGCCGAGATCGAGCAGCTAAAAGCTAAGATCGCTGAACAGGCTGAGCTCATCAAACAGCAGGAGAATACGATAGCCGATCAGGCGAAGGAGATCACAAGCTTGAACTCCAATGTTGCCGCCCTGACTAATACGGTCGGCAGTCTCACAGCCGAGAATTCAACATTAAAGAATACGATCTCTGATCAGGAGCATACCATAAGTGAACAGGCTGATGATATAGCCGCAAAGACCGCCACTATCGAGAGCAATAATAATACGATAGCTAAGCTCGACGGTAAGCTCACTAATCTGCAGAACGAGCATAATGACCTCAAGGATAAGTATTCTAACTTCCGGCGTGAGTTGAATGATTTGCAGAATACTATCAACGAGGGTAATGACGAGAACCGCGAGCTGCAGCATCAGATCAGAGTTCACCTGAACACTATCTCAGCTAAAGACGCGATAATCTCTACTCTTCGTGATGAAAAGTCTGCTCTTACCGAGCGTATAGACGGTGTTGACGCTATTGAAGCCAAGGCTCAGTCCGAGATCAGAAACGCCCGTGATAAGGTCGCGGATATCGAGACTGAGAACCTCAGACTCAATAATTCTATCGCTAATCTCGTAGCGTCCACTTCTAACCGAGAGAAAGAGATCGCCGATCTTAAGGATCAGGTCTATGCCGCTAATGTTGCCAAGGACGCCGGTATTCAGGCTGTCAGAGATGAGTATGAGGCAAAGCTTAAGGCTCAGGCGTCTGAATATGAAGCAAAGATCGAGGCTCTCGAGGCTCAGACTGTTGCCGCTTGCAAGTTCACTGATGACCAGAAGTATACAGTTCGTCTGAACGCTGAGAAGAAAGCTATCCAGAAGGATTATAATACTAAACTCGCTAAGGCTACCAAGAAGGCTCGTAAGTTTGTTAAGAAGGCGAAAGTGCTTGTTGATGATAAGCCACAGGCTCTTCTTGATCTTCCCGAGGCTAAAGATTATAAGTAATATATAATAATTGATTGTTTTTATTGATTAACAAAAAGAAAGGAGCGATATTATGAAAATCACCCGGCATTCATTGATGGCGAAGGGTATCATGGTATTGCTCTCTTTGCTTGTTCTTATTTTTGCTTTTACATATTCATGGTTTACGATGAATTCTCCACCTGTTTACGCAAGCACGATCAACGCTTCTACCAAACAAGGTGTTGAGTTTGATGTTGCCGTTGGTTTTTCAACAAGAGAAACACAGGGCGAGTATAAGGTGTCTGAATTCGCTTCCAATATGGATTTTGAGCACGTTACTGTAAATGAAAACGGCGAGAACAAGGATTACAGCCTTTTGTATGATTACAACCCTAAGGATGTTACCGGTGACGGACGAAAGCTTTATATCCCTATTTTACAAAACGACAGTGTTTCAGGCAAAAAAATAATCAACGAAACAGCGTCGAATTATCAGGAGATTACACCTAATAAAGAGTATCTTTCGTTTGATCTGATCTTCAGATCCGAAGCTCAGAACTGTCGAGTCTATCTTGGTGATGAAGCCTATGTTTTGGCTGATTGCGAGACTGAGCCAGGAGACGGCAGTTTAACGACTGATTATACCTCTGCGCAAGCGGCGAAGTACGGTGCGTTTTCTCCCGACGCGGTTGTCGGAGCGGTTCGCGTAGCGTTTGTCGGTTATCAGAACCCCGAAAACTTAACTTATTCTGATATCTATTCCGACATAGCTGATGATTCTCATTTGAATACTGTGCCGTCCTTAGTTTGGCTTCCCAGACCGGATGTATGCTTGTACCAGGGTCCGGCAAAGACTGATCCCATGACTCTACTTACAGATGTGCCGAATTTGACAGCTGACGAGGATCACAAGGTCACTTATGATTCACACAGTTTTATTGATACATATACTCACAGATATTGGGATATCGGTGTTGGCGGAACAAAATCGTATGTATATGATTCCGGTACCGTAACAGATCCCGCTAAAGCATCGTCAAAACCATTTGCAACTTTAAGTACTCCTCATTTAAATGAGAGCACCGGAAAGACCGAGTATTACGGTAAAGCCCGTGTTAATATTTGGATCGAGGGTACAGATGATGAAGCTCGTCGAGCTATTGCCGGCGGTAAGTTTTATATTCAACTTGATTTAAGTGCAGGTTAACTTTTAGGAGATAATAATGAGTAAGATTGCTAAGGCAAATGTTGATAACAACTCTGTAAAAGCTCAAAAAGTTAATATTTTCAATTCTTCGCCTCTGATTGTTGTTATTGCAATAGTTGAGGTTTTGGCTTTGATTGTTGCTGTTACCTATGCCTGGTTTTCTATTGCCGGTAAGGAGAAAATGCACGGTTCTTTGTCGGTATCTCCTGACTCCGGTTTGAAAATTGATTTTGATAAAGCCGATGAATCTAACTATATAAATATTCGAAATTATCTTAATGATTTCGTGTTTGAGCCGGCTACATCTGTCGATGGCAGGAATATTTTTTTCCCGACTACCGGTACCTTTGATAAGACTGATACGAATAATATGAAGTTCCGTGAGGGTACTGTCAATGATGTGAATTCAAAGTATGTTTCTATTGACTTTACTCTTACCAATGAGGGTTCCGGCGATGTTGACGTATATCTCAACAACGATTCATCGTTTGATGTTTCGGGTGGTTCCTCTTCAAACAGCGATACAGAAACTACCGGTCGGGCTCTTCGTATAGCGTTTTATCAAAATGATAACAAGGCGGGCAAGGTTAGCTCAAATATTTTAAAGACCGCAGAGGCTGCGTCTACAACTTATCAGACCGTATACTTTAATGATAATCTCGGTTGGGCAAGCAGCGGCAATACTCCTTATGTATATATATGGGATAATGATTCTACATCTAATCCTAAGGATAATTTTGAGAATTGGCCCGGTACTCCGCTTACTCATGTTTCAGGAGATCAGTATTACTTTCAGTTTGAAAATCCAGGTAATAAATATGATCATATTCTGTTTCATGACGGAACAGCAACAAGCCAGACTTTAGCAAAAAAGAAAACTAAAGACCTTGAGTTGAAAAAAGGAAATGTTTATACCCCGACAACAAGCGACGGCGGCCTTTATAATTGTTCTTTAGTTCCTTATTCAAATCTTGTTTCAAGTACAGGTTACGCTGTTATTGCTCCGGGTGTTTCTACAGGCTTCCAGCGCCCCTATGCTCCCGTTACTTCTATAGACAATTCAACAGGAAAGCCTACAAATATAGTTTCCGCGTTCGCTTCTTCGATAGACGACTATTTTAACTATGTACCCGGACAGAGTACAGGTACGCTGTTCAGCATCAAAGCCCATGAGACAAAATACATGACTATGATCATGTGGCTTGAAGGTACTGACGCAAACTGTGTTGAAGATTATTATGAGGGTAAGAATATAAACGTAAACCTCGTCCTGTCAAAGTCTGATGACCAAAAGGAAGACAAGATCGAGTTTGTTCTTCATGACGCAACAAAAGAAACATGGCTGCCCGATATCAAGAAAGTCAACGGAGTCCCTTATAATCCCGTTATGCAGCTTTATGACCTCGATCTGAAGCGCGGATATCTTATGACTCCTTCAAACTATACCGGAGTGAATAACAAAGCAAAAACATGGAAGGTAAAAGCTCCCGCTGAGTTTGCGAATCATAAATATGAGTTTCGCCGTGTTAACCCAATGGATGAATCCGAGGTTTGGAACTATTGGGACGCTCAGACGATACCGTCGGGCAAACTGACACATGTATCTGACAGAACAGTTGAAAATAATATAGTAACTAACGGCGCCCTTGACAGAACACATTTTACTATTTTTGCCGATGGTTCTCCGTTAAAGTACAAAGATGGCTCAAGTACGGTCGACTATTATACCACACAGAAATCCTGCGGAGGACTGTGGGGCGATTACAGCAGTTCGATGGAGTATGTGACCGTATATGACGCTACAAAGAATCATTACTTTGGTGATAACGGCGGTTGTTTGACAGTTAAATATAGTTATGACGGTCAACAGATCGAGTATAAGGCTTCCGGTACTGATAATCATTGTTATGTTTTTGTAATGCCTTCCGCATTGCTTTCTTACGGTGATAGTCAGCGTCCGTCCGTTACATTCCGTCGATATTATAATTTCGATGATGATTACGCTATAAACTCACTTGATAAGAACCCGAATATTACATTTGATTCTGAGTGGAATGCCAATAAGGTATCAGGCAAATATTACCAAATCGGTGAGAGCAGTGATAATCATAATTATTGGGGTACTGATTTCCTGATCATCAAAGCTAATAACGATGCTTCGGGCTATGATTCAGACGCTAATAATACAAAAGTAATGGTCAAGTTCTTCAGGAGGTACAATAATACAAACTCGGTAGATGAGCAAAACGCTTATTATACAAGATGCTACAAAGACGGCAGCTTTAAGGAAAGTAACAATAAGTATGCGTACGCTTGCGTAGTACCTTGTGACAACAGGTATAATTGGTATAGAGTTGAAACACAGGATAATAACGGAACTTGTGTCGCGCGTACCGCTTATTATAACTGGTACAAGAGACTGAATACTTATAGCTCATGGTATGATGAAAAAAATCCTAATACGTTCTATAGTTTTACTGATACCTTAGCTAATAATACTACAATAACCTCAACTTTAAGAACTGATAATAAATATAATAATACGCTGAACAACGGTAATATAGTTGAGTTGAAGAATTACTATAGGTATTACTTCTTTGAAGGAGCTGATTGGTTGTTCAGTAATAATCCTTACATTCAGGCATACACGGCAAATAAGGGTAAAATGGATTTTACTGAGATGTATTATGTTAAGAATGATAATGGCAGTGACGCTAAAAAAATATTCTATTACGGTATCAATACAAGTCAGTATGAGAAGATCCAGATCAAAGTCAATGTAGACGGAACCGATAAGTATTCCGACAGTTATGAAACTTCCAAAGCCAACGGCACTGTCATTAAAGTAAAGAAATATAACGGCAATATCGTTTCTAACGGCGGAGATTGGAATTATTCAAGCGAGACAGCTACTAATAAATACTGGAATTCGCTCGATAATACCGCGTACGGTATTTATAGAAAGCCCGATTGGGATTTCAGTAATATTCATGGCTCATGGCATAGTAGTTGATCAATTATTTTAAAACAGCACAGAAAGGTGGTGTCACAATGAGTAAAAGCAAAGGAAAACCTAATGCCCGTTCAAAAGGTGCGGCTATTCTTCGCGTCAACTCTCCTGAGTTGGCTGCCGAGCGCAAAGAGAATAAACGAAGCTTTACGCTTAAGATGCTTGTTGTCATTGTGGCTTTGATCGAAGCTATAATCCTGGTTGTGATATCCACCTTCAGTTGGATCGAGAATTCGTCATCTCTGATCATTAAAGGCGAGCGCCTTGAGATAACCGGTGGCAGATATTTCCAGATGAAGATCGACGGCAATGATAAGGGTACTGTTGATCTTCATAAGTATTTTGACGATGTTGCCTTTTATCAGTTCGCTAAAGCGTCTTCTCCCGACGGTAAGAAGCTTTATTTCCCCAAATACAGCACTTTAAAGGCTGAAAACGCAGATGTTATCAATGGTGATTATCGCCTTGGTGATACTACAGATATCAATACCGCCTATTATTGCTTCGATATTGATATATATAATACAACTTCAAAGAGCTTTAACTATTATTTAAAACAAACTGAAAAACTGTTTACGGTTTCCGGTCCCGATAGTGATGTTAATAAAGCGGCTGAAAAATGTTTTCGTTTTTCTGTTCAGCAAGGCAGCGTAGGCAATACGATTGTTTTTGCGAATTATGATAGTGAAGCTTCTTATTCGAATGACGGAACAAACACTAAGCAAATGCGTTATCGCACTCATTATACAGCTAATTCAACTTCAGTTAAATCTACCGACTCAACAACAAAGGCTCAGCCCAAAGTATATATTCCCAATGATTATTCTTTCAGTGAGAATAAAGCGGACAGAGATAATCATTATGTGGTCTGCACAGCGGATTCTGACGCTCACAGTACTTTGACTTTCAGAATATGGTTTGAGTTCAATGATCCTGCTTATAAGGCGTTATCCCTTGAAGATAAGGAAGCTCTGAATAATACTACGGTTTCTATTGATATTGAGCTGACAAACGCTTCCTCTGATGTAAGGTCTTTCTATCTGCATGATTATTCCGGATTGTCAAAGCAGTCAAGTCTTCTCGACGGCGATGATAGCAGAAGTATGTACTTTGCGTACAGTAACGGTACAACTACATCATATATCAATATGGTTCCCATTGAAGATGAGAGCGCGACCGGATATACTGTCTGGAGAACCGCAGACGCCAATGGTCGTCCCGCGGATCTTATCGACGCCGATATGCGTGAGAACTTAAAAAAATCCGCGTATTATAATCAATCGTATTTCTTCTACGGAGCTCTCAGTGATGGATCTCCGACCGGAAGTATTAAGAAGTGGAAGCTTAATTCTCAGCCTGTCGCTTCAGACGGAGCTGACGGCGCGAATATCTATGTAGTCTACGGCTACACAGGAAATGATACATATGACGCGGCCGGATGCTACGGTATGTGGCGTACTTCTTCGGTTCAGCCGCGTTTGATCTGCTTCGATGACAAGATGGTATCTTGTGAAGACAGCGCGTATAATACAACCGGATTTGAGCCGATTGAGGGCACAGCGACTCAGAGCGCTTCTCCGAATCCTGTGTTCATGTCGACCGGTTCATCTTTAGGCACTGAGGGCGCGTCTACGACTGTTACAATGTCTTATGATTCCACAGACGGTTATTATAAGGGCTATCTGCCTTCGACCGCTTTGGCTGATGATTTCTATTTCACTTATACCGGCGGCGCTTACGACACCGTATATAAGGTTCAGTTCAAGAGTGACGCAAACTCTGTACCCGAGACCGATCCTATTTATAAAGCTCTCGGTTATATCGGTACCGGATCGCTCAGCAACCAGTCTCCTTCAGGTGTCAACGGTGTCAACGGTATCGGTACATGGGGTGAAATAACAGAGATCGACCTTTCTACAAAGCTTGTAGATCATTTAAGCAGCAACGAGCATCGTTATTTGCTGACTTATAATTCTGTTTCATATTATATGGCAGGCAAGGCTGATGATTCTACGGTTTCATTCGCTTTTGTACCGTCATCTGCTACATCGATCGGCTTTAAGCAGTACAGCACAAGCTCCGCGTCGTCTGTTTCAGCTACATGGAGCGCGTCAGAGAGAGGATCAAGCACGACATACTATCCTGTTAACTGCAATACTACAGCCTTGGGTTACTGGAATGTTGCTGTCCTGATCGACGGTACCAGAGACAATATTATAAATAAGATTCTGACTGAGAACGGCGGTAATAACGGACCCGCAAAATTACTGTTCACATATACTGATTCCGAGACTCCGCCTACTCAGACAGCTGAGAATACAATGATAAAGATAGACGATTATCGTTGGTGCGTTCCTAATTTAGACACCACCAAGTCTACTGTATATTATTGGTTCACGGCGTATACAAACGATAATGACGCCGGCACTACAAAGGCTGAATTCAAGTTGGAACATGATCTCAGTACAGGTATTTATTATACTGTTGTTGAGGCGCCTCATAGTTTAGCGGGCTCTTAATATCTTTGATAAGTTGATACAAAAAATCTCGCTTATCAGATCTATATGTTGTTGATATTCAGTATTATTTGTGCTATAATTTGTTAATAAGGGTCAAATATGACCGTATTGATGGATTATGTCGCGCTGTTCAGTGTTCATTATATCGGATATTAATATTCGGTTTATTCTCAATATTTAAATGAGACGCAGATATAATTCGAAAGGAGAATTAAAGTTGGGCCGTAATAACCAAAGGAAAAATGAATCCAAGGGTTACAACAAAGCTCGCGCTAAGGCTATGCCTCAGCTCAGGCTCATGTTGTCGCGCCATGTTTTAATTGCTGTGCTGATTATGTTGCTTGCTTTTGGCGTTGTCACCATCTCCTTTTCATATATTTCCTCTCAAAATATCCTGCCTGACGATGGTCCACTCTTAATGAGCGTCAGGTCAAAGGCTGTCAGCAACGGTGAAAGCGGTTCTGCCGCGGATATCGAGCCGGCTCAGGCTGATAATGCTTCTGAAGATAGTATCGAGGCTTCTGACAACAGCTCTTTGGCTGAAAAAGATTCCGATATCGCGCTGACAGGCGCTGATTCTGATCTTGCCGTTACCGGCGCGGCAGCGCTAAGATACATTTATGTCGGTATCAGTTATAATTACGAACATTATAAAGACTCGTCGAAGTACGGTTTTAACTTCTGGGGCGGTACTTCCGGAGGAGTTAAGTCAGGTACCTATTTGGATACATATGATCATGATGGCAGAACCTATTATATGTATCGTGTTCAGGTATATGATGATAACAATAAAGCTCAGTTTAAGGGTAATGATTCATGGTATGATCCAAATGGCGGATACTCTGTGACCCTTAACGGAGTGACTAATAACGCTGTGTTCTTCTCGCATAGCAACGATGGTTGGGGCGGTCAGTTCCAGGAAAATTATCAAGAGACTTCTACCGCGTCTTTGTCAGGCCCTTCATCCACAACGACCGGAACAAGCGTTCAGCTGACCCCCTCTCTTACTTCTAACGCGACTTACAATGAGATAAAGAGCACTACCTACACTGTATCTACCAATCCTAATTCTGCCGGCTTTGTTTCTTCTTCAGGTGAGTTCACCGCTTCTTCTGCGGGTACTTATAAAGTTACGGCAACCGTAACTTATAACCCGAAGAAATTCACCGGTATTACAAAGACCGCGACTGCTACAAAAACTATTACCGTTACCGGCGATGACGCCTATTATCTTTTAGGCTTCGGCACGGGCGAGTCATATTGGGGCAGCGACACTAACGGTCGTATGGTTTCTGACAGAAAAATGACAAAGCAATCTGACGGCAAGTATAGACTTACTTACTCTCTGGCAGAGCAGACTTACTCTAATAGCGGTAATGATGGCTTTAAGGTTTTCACACAAAAGAATACAACATGGTACGGTCATGATGGCACCGGTTATGATATGACCCGCTCAAACAGCGGACCGTGGACTATGAATACCGCGGCCGGCAAGGGAAATATAGGCGTAGTTGCCGATGTTGCGGGTGATTATATTTTTGAGTTTAATCCTTCCGCTAAAAACATCAGGATTTATTATCCCAACATAATTACTTTTAACAAGAACGGTCACGGCGGCACAAATACCTCCGCGGTTGTAACTTATGGTCAGACAGCTACTGAACCTGCTGCTCCTACTGCGACCGGTTATACATTCGGCGGTTGGTATACTGATAGTGATTGTACTACTGCGTATGATTTCAGCACAGCAGTAACTCAGGATACTACCGTTTACGCTAAGTGGACAGCAAAAAGCTATACCGTAACTCTCAATAACGGGTCCGGAACTCCTGCGACTTCTACAGTTTCGGCAACTTATGATGCTGTTATGCCGAAAATAACCTCTTTACCCACTCGCACAGGTTATAATTTTGCCGGTTATTACGACGGACAGAACGGATCGGGTAATCAGTATTATAACGCAAACGGTACCGCGTATAACAATAAAAAGTGGAATAAAACAAACAATAATCCTACACTATATGCTAAGTGGACTCCCAAAACTTCTACTGTAAATATTTATCAAAACTACAATGACTCAGATAATACTCTTATTACTACAGTAACGGCTACATATGATGCGGCTATGCCTTCCATTGCTTCACACGTTCCTTCGCGTACCGGCTACACTCTGAGAGGCTTCTATACTACGCGTACCGGAGGCAATAATGCTGATATGTATTATAAAGCTGATGGTACAAGTAACCTGACTTGGGATAAAGAAGACGCTACGTTTAATCTGTACGCTCAGTGGACCATCAATTCTTATGATGTGACTTTCCGGGGACAGTATCGCAGCGGCAGCAGTACATATACTTATACTGAGCCTTCTCCCGCTCCTACGTTCAAGATCAATGACACACCAGTAAACAGCAGTAATAATTATAAAAAATCCTTGAATTATGACACTACTGTCAATCTTAGTATAGTTCCCGAAGCTTATTATCAATTTGACGGAATATATAAGGGTAGCACTAAAGTCTCTGATACTGAAAGCTACAGTTTTAAACTCGGAGCTTCAAACGTTACCTATTATGCCCGTTACACTCAGAAGCCGGTTGTCACGTTAAATTATACCTATTCTAATCCGGACACAAGTGTTGAAGAAGCGACAAACGCGTCTACTTTTGTATTCACCGCGTCAACTGAGGGCGGTGTAAGCAGCGCTTATACTTATAAGTACTATTATAAAATAGGTAACGGCAACTATACTCTTATTGATGATCCTACATCATGGATGCCTCCTCAAGCTAAGCAGACCTATTCATTCAAGGTAGTTTCTACATCTACGAATGGTACTGATACTTATACCGGTGAGAAAGAGATTACCGGTGTTTATGTAGATAAGTACGAAGTTTATTATTCGGTTACAGTTAATAACACCGGTGTTAAGGGTACCGAGACCCTAACACAGCATGACAGCAGCGGCGGTTCGGATGAGACCACTGTCATTGATAATAATCAAGTTCTCGGAGGAACTCAGCTCAATCTTAAAATCGACAGACCCGCTACAAAGTCTGATTATTATATCAGCTCTGTAACTGTATCTATGGGCGGTACAACGGTATATAGTCTCAACGATAATACCGCCTATTTGAATAGTGATTTTGCTGATTTGTCTGTAATAACTAAGGTTACGGGTAATATTGTTGTCACCTATAATATTGCCCATAAGCCTCAGATCACATTGACGCCTGACAGTAATATTTCTGAGTATCAGTTTGTCTATCGTTCAGAGGGACAGAGTGTTACAGCGTCTTCAGCCGGTTCTTATTATGTCGATTACGGCTCAAACCTGACCTATAAGGTCACCCCGTCAACAGGGTATTATGTAGATAATATCACCGCGAGCCCCAGCGCTGGGATGACGCTGAGTCCTACGCCTCCTACTAAGAACGCGGTTACCGCTTCAATAAATAATGTTACACATACCGGTACCGTTACTTTGGCAGCTGTTATCAACAGCAACCGCGGTTTGACGGTTACAATCACCGACAAACCTCCGGGCTGCACCAACGACGGTACGCTGAAAATCAGTGATGTTACGAAGCAGTTCGACACAAAGTATTCTTATGATTATAATGATCCGCAAACGGTTGAGATCACTCCTCCTACAGGCTATTATGTGAGTGAGGTTACGGTTACATCCAACGATCATGATACGTTGCCTGCTTATAATCATGGCAGCTATACGATCACAGGCTTGAGGATCAAAGATGATGATGTTATCGTAAACGTAAAATACGCTGCTAATCCTGTTATCAATATCCAGCAGCCTCAATACGGTTCTGTTTATGTAACGACAGGAAGCACCGCCGAAGGAGATCTAAGATACTACTTCAACGGCGATACGGTAGAATTCAATACAGAGCTTCAGGTCCATGCGGTAAAGGACACATCCGGTACTTATAAGCACTGGTCAGGCGGCTCTGCGCATACAGATCCCGTAATGGTTTTGAATTCCATTACCGCTAATAATAATGCTATTCAGAGCGGCGGAGCAAATCTGCTTCCCGCGAGCGGCGTTGATTTTATCAACTACAATATAAAGGGCGACACAGTCTTCTCAGCAAATATCAGCTACGCCTTTGAGAGCGCGGATATGCCTGCGGTTGAAGGTGTGGATTATCGTCGTATATTCTTTACCGATAACAAGAATTGGGGCAATCTGACTCAATCCGGCGGAACTTATGATCATACTCTGTATGTACATTATTCAAATTCTGATTCGGATTACAAGGTTGCCGCAGAGAATAACGGCAGCGGGAATTCTTATCGTGATCTGCATAATGTTAAGATGACATTCCTCTATGTTAATGAGGATCAGAAGAACATCTATTATGCGGATATTCCCTACACCTACAATTATGTAATGTTCAATACCGGTTATGATCCCGAGGCCGATACAGGAGCAACACGCACTTATCTCTCACCGGTTTATTCCGAGTATAAGGCGCTGACTACTGCAAATAACGCATTTTCTTCGGATATTGACTCGACTGCTACAACTAATCCGAGACCCATGAGTAACGATTGGACGCTTAATTATCCGGATTATCGTACAGTCGGAAGCGCGGGTGATTATACACAGTATGACGCTCAGCAAAAGATCGCCGGCAAGAACAGCGCCGCAGTATTCAGATACGATTGTGATAATGTGAATTCTCTCACGATCGACAAGATTTACGGTTGCACCTGTGATTTCTCATACGGAAACGGTTATCTTAGAATCACTCCGACCCCTGCTGATAACGAACCAAACTACGCGTTTGTAAAGGTTACTTCTGATTACACTCGTAGTGTCAAATATTATCTGGTTAAAGTAAGTATGTTTGAGCTTCGCAGCTTTGAGGCGATTCAAAGACTTTTTAACCCCGATTCATTCAAAGGCACATCATCGGCGGCAACTACTATTGCGCTTAAGGTAATATCAAAGGGCTTCGGCATAGATAACCCGAATGTAAGTTTTTCGTATTCATTGCATAACAATAACGACTATACAGAATTAACCGGTACTCCTACTCACGAACAGACCACGATCGAAAACATTACCGGCTTTATTCTGAGTAAATTAAATGTCACGTATTCGGATTATAATTTTGAGGGAGTCAATTATTTCAAGACCACAGTCAGCGATGATAACGCTGAAGACTCGAGAGAGCAAAAGACCGTATTCGGTCTTAGCAACAACAGCGGAGATAGTGTATTGTATTTCAAAACAGATAGGGTAGATCTTTCAGCTTACAACTTAGTTGCTCGATTTACTATAGCTGATAACAGTGTATGGTCTACGATGGTTCCTGTTTCCGGTAATCTGTACAGAGTTATGATTCCGGCAGCGGCTACAAGGGTTCGTTTCTACCTTATGTATCCCGACAAGTTCTCGACTGATGTCGATAATGTCGATGAGACCTATAACGGTCGTCATGTATACTATTATTCGGCGTCATCTAATATTGATATCGCTGCGAATCAGGTATTTATTGCTGATACTATAGATAATAGTGAGATCAGCGGTTCATTTGCGGCGTTCAACAATTAGTATCAAATCAGGAGGTGAGAATTATGATGAAGAATAAGCGTGGAATAATCATTATTTCCATATTAGCGGCTCTCATTCTTGCTATTAATATAATAACCGCTTCTTACTCATGGTTCTCACCTAAGGTTGAGACAGGAATTGGTATGAGCTTTGTTCAGGATGACAGAATTCGTTCTGAGAAATGTTCGTTCAAGCTTTATCAAGGAAATATGCGCACGCAAGCAGAGGCCACTACTGAAAACCCCGACTACGGAGAGATCGATTATTCACCGAGTGATGAGATTACTGATACCGATGTCACTGTGTCTAATGTTAACAACGCAGAGCACCCGGACGGCTTGTTTTACTTCAGAATAGAGGTTTTAAATGCGGATACGGCTAACGCCTCTAATATTTCGTTGTATTTCAACAAGGCTGTACCCGCAAACACAACCGTAGGAATTGTCAAGCCCAACAGCGCGTGTCATAAGTATACTGATTCAACAAATAATGTAAACCTTGTACGAAACGCTTATGTCAAGAAATACGTAGCAACTGATGTCGATCCCGGTAAGCTGTATGTCGAGTTCTTTGTGAAGTGTGAGGGCGACTCATTCAAGTTTAAAAAAAGTAATATAACTCTATTATATAATTGAGGAGTATTTTGATTTGGTCAAAAAGATTATCAATATTATCAGCACAGTTTTATTGATTGTGCTGATAATTATTGTTATAGCGGTTTTTTTAACACGAGCTTCGGGCGGTGTACCTGAATTATTTGGTTATCAGGTTTACAGGATATCATCCGGCAGTATGTCTCCGGTGCTTGAAGTCGGGGATGTCATTCTTTCTCACAAAGTCGATGCTGATGAAATAAAGGTCGGCGATATAATTACTTACCTCGGTGATGAGGGAAATTATGACGGTATGCTGATAACGCACAGCGTCATAACTGCGCCGCATTCTTCCGGCGGTGATACTGTTCTGTCTACTCAGGGAGTCGCCGAGGGAGCGATACCTGATCCCGAAATATCTTTCTCTCAGGTAAAAGGAAAGTATATCACTAAGCTTTCGTTCCTGAATAAGGCGTATACGTTTTTCCTTTCTCCGACAGGTTTGATTATTTTTATTCTGATTATCATGATTTTGTTCGGTTATGAGATAATCTCTCTGATCATAGGATATAAAAAGGTCGAGGACAGTGTAGAAATGGATATTAAAGCTGCCGACTTATCTAACAGCGCAGGTAAAAAGCGTTCTAAAAAGAAAAAGTAACTGAATTGAAAATGCTTTGGCAAGATTTCTGACATATCAGAAGTCTTGCCTTTCTTACTTTTAAGAAAACAGCTGTAACCGCTCAATGATAACTTGCTGTGTTCGTATGTGTAAAAAAACGATCATAATTCTTGCAATCCACCATAATTTGTGATAAAATCTATATATAATGGCTACATATAGGGTTTTGCCGTTATTTATAACCATAGGCATTTTCCGTTTGATACGACGATCATCATATTTCGTTTGAGGGGTACAATAATGCAGAAAGCCGATCACAGCGGACACCGCGCCAGAATGAAAAAGAAACTGCTTGAGCAGGGGCTCGACGCCTTTGAAGCGCATGAGGTGCTCGAGATACTTTTGTATTACGCGATACCTCAGCGCAATACTAATGACATAGCTAAGAACCTGCTTGATAAGTTCGGCTCTCTGTCGGCGGTATTCGACGCTTCTTTAGAGGCTTTGATGAACGCAGGGCTTACTCAGCATCAGGCTCAGTATCTGAGGCTGTTTCCCGACGTTACCCGCCTGTATCTCATGGATAAGTATGATAATCCCGACAGGGTGTTTGACCTGACCCGCGCTCCCGAGTATATAGTAGACAGATTTATCGGATATGAGAAGGAAGAGAACATACTCCTTGTGCTGCTCGATAAGAAAGGCAAAGAGGTATTCAGCTCGATGATAAGCACGGGCGATCTCGACTCAGCCGGTATATCTATACGCAAGATAGTCAGCCTCGCGCTGAATTATACCGCGTACTCGGCGTTTATCGCTCATAACCACCCCAGCGGCCTCGCTCTGCCGTCTAAAGAGGATATCTACTTTACCAGAGACGTCAAAAAGGCTTTGTCGCTTGTCGGCGTATCTCTGCTCGACCATTATATTGTCGCTGACCACGATTGCGTATCGCTGGCGGAGTGCGGAATGATATAGTTTAATTACCAAAGGTGTTTTATGGATAAATTCAAACTCGTATCTGAATATCAGCCTACCGGCGACCAGCCCGCCGCCATCCAAAAGCTCGTCGACAGCATAAACGCGGGCAATCGTGAACAGACCCTGCTCGGCGTTACGGGCTCGGGCAAGACCTTTACTATGGCGAACATCATCGCTCAGGTCAACCGACCTACCTTGATACTCGCCCACAACAAGACCCTCGCCGCTCAGCTTTGTTCTGAGTTCAAGGAGTTTTTCCCTGAGAACGCGGTCGAGTATTTTGTATCATATTACGATTATTACCAGCCCGAGGCTTATATTCCTCAGAGTGATACCTATATAGAGAAGGACTCGGCTATCAATGATGAGATAGATAAGCTCAGACACAGCGCTACTCTGGCGCTGTCGGAGCGCAGAGACGTCATTATAGTCGCTTCTGTATCGTGCATCTATTCGCTCGGCGACCCGATAGATTACCGCAACATGGTCATCTCGCTGCGCCCCGGTATGGAGAAGAGCCGTGACGACCTCATCCGCAAGCTGATTGAGCTGCAGTATGAGCGCAACGATATCAACTTTGTTCGCGATAAGTTCAGGGTAAGAGGAGATATAGTAGAGATATTTCCTGCCGCTTCATCCGATCGCGTTATCAGAGTTGAGTTCTTCGGCGACGAGATAGACAGGATCACCGAGATCAATCCCCTTACAGGCGAGCTGATAGCTACTCTCAGACACGCGGCTATTTATCCCGCCTCGCATTATATAGTTGACGGCGACAAGATGACCAGAGCCATAGCGGAGCTTGAAAGAGAGCTTGAAGAACGGCTGAAGTATTTCAGAGAGAACGGTAAACTGCTCGAGGCTCAGCGTATCGAACAGCGCACCCATTACGATATCGAGATGCTGCAGGAGATAGGGATATGTCCCGGCGTTGAGAACTACTCCCGCGTATTGTCGGGCAGAGCTCCCGGCTCGGCTCCGTTCACGCTCCTTGACTATTTCCCCAAGGATTTCTTGTTGTTCGTGGACGAGAGCCACGTAACCCTGCCGCAGGTTCGCGGTATGTACGGCGGCGATCACGCCCGCAAAAAGAGCCTTATAGATTACGGCTTCCGTCTGCCGTCGGCTTACGATAACCGACCCTTGAACTTCGACGAGTTTTATGAGAGACTTAATCAGGCGGTGTTCGTCAGCGCTACGCCGGGAGACCTCGAGCTCGAGAAGAGCGCCGTGGTAGCTGAGCAGATCATCAGACCTACGGGACTGCTTGATCCCGAGATATCCGTCAGACCTACCGAGGGTCAGCTCGACGACCTTATATCTGAGATAAATATGCGCACCGAGAAGGGTCAGCGCGTTTTGGTCACCACCCTTACAAAGAAGATGGCTGAGGATCTGACCGAATACCTCGAGAGCATGGATATCAAGGTGCGTTATATGCACCACGATATAGATACGGTCAAGCGTATGGAGATCGTTCGCGACCTGCGTCTGGGCAAATTCGATGTGCTTGTCGGTATCAACCTCTTAAGAGAGGGTCTCGATATCCCCGAGGTCTCTCTGGTCGCGATACTCGACGCTGATAAAGAGGGCTTCTTAAGATCTGAGCGCTCGCTTATCCAGACGGTCGGCAGAGCCGCCCGAAACGCCGACGGCACGGTAATCATGTATGCCGACAGCGTAACCGAGTCGATGAAGAATACCATCGTCGAGACCAACCGCCGCCGAGGTATACAGCAGAAGTATAACGAGGAGCACGGCATAACCCCTCAGACCATCATCAAAAAGGTCAACGATATAATAGA
Organism: uncultured Clostridia bacterium; assembly: GCA_946183365.1. Taxonomy (GTDB): domain Bacteria; phylum Bacillota; class Clostridia; order Oscillospirales; family Acutalibacteraceae; genus Ruminococcoides. The sequence continues at coordinate 13,859 of CAMHAH010000001.1, read as the reverse complement.
GATATCCACCCATACCGACGAGGAAATGGAGCTTGTCGGACGTATGTCGCGCGAGCAGCGCAATGAGATGATAAAGCAGCTCACCAAGGAGATGCACGCCGCGTCAAAGCTGCTTGAGTTCGAACACGCCGCTTTCCTGCGCGACCAGATAAAGAAACTCAAGGGTGTTAAATAAAAGAGCCTTCATAAGCGACAAAAGCATTGTTTGTTATCAAAAGGCAATAAAACAGAAACCAAGGTGAAAATATGGCAAAAGCAAAGAAAAAGGTTGAATACGGCAACGACAGTATCGCTTCACTGAAGGGCGCCGACCGTGTGCGCAAGCGCCCCGCGGTAATCTTCGGTTCCGACGGTATCGAGGGCTGTCAGCACAGCGTATTCGAGATACTCTCAAACTCGATCGACGAAGCCCGTGAGGGCTACGGTAAAGAGATCGTGCTCACCGTTTATAACGACGGCTCGGTCGAGATCGAGGATCACGGCAGAGGTATCCCTGTAGATTACAACAAGGCTGAAGATGAATATAACTGGAGGCTCCTGTTCTGTGAGATGTACGCAGGCGGTAAGTATAACAATACCAGCGGCGAGAACTACGAGTTCTCTCTCGGTCTCAACGGTCTGGGACTGTGCGCGACCCAGTGCGCGTCCGAGTATATGGACGCAGAGATAAAGCGCGACCATAAGAAATACACCCTCCATTTTGAGAAGGGCGAGAATATCGGCGGCTTACAATCAGTTGATTACAGCGGCAGAGACACGGGCTCTAAAATACGCTGGAAGCCCGATCTCGAGGTCTTTACCGATATCAAGATGGAACCTGAATTCTTCACTGAGATGATACGCCGTCAGGCTATCGTCAATCCCGGCATAAAATTCATCTTTCGCAAGCAGGCGGGTCGTTCCTTTGAGACTGAGGAATTCTATTATGAGAACGGTATCGCCGACCATGTAGCGGAGCTGATAGGCGAAGAGGGCTTCACCACCGTCCAGTCGTGGAACGGCGAGCGTATGTGCCGCGACCGTGAGGATAAGGACGAGTATAAGTGCAAGATAAACGTAGCCCTTGCCTTTTCAAACAAGACCGCGGTCACCGAGTATTATCACAACTCTTCGTGGCTTGAGCACGGCGGCTCACCCGATAAGGCTGTCAGAAACGCCTTTGTATATCAGATAGACAACTATCTCAAGGCTCAGAATAAATACAACAAGAATGAGAGCAAGATCAAATATGACGACGTAGCGGATTGTCTTGTCATCGTTATCTCGTCATTCTCTTCCGTCACCTCCTACGCGAACCAGACCAAGCTCGCTATCACCAACAAGGGTATCCAGGACGCTATGACCGACTTCCTGCGTCACCAGCTCGAGGTCTACTTCATCGAGAACCCCCTTGAGGCCGAGAAGATAGCAAACCAGGTGCTCATCAATAAGCGCTCTCGAGAGGACGCCGAAAAGACCCGTGTGCGCATCAAGAAGAACCTGACAGCGAACATGGATATCACCTCTAAGATAGCCAAGTTCACCGACTGCCGCTCAAAGAACGTCGAGGAGCGAGAGCTGTTCATAGTAGAGGGCGACTCGGCTAAGGGCGCGTGCGTACAGGCTCGCAACCCCGATTTTCAGGCGATCATGCCTATCCGCGGCAAGATACTCAACTGCCTCAAGGTCGATTATGACCGTATCTTCAAGAGCGAGATAATCACAGACCTTATAAAGATACTCGGCTGCGGAGTACAGGTCGATACCGCCAAGGCTAAGTCGAAGAAGAAGGATATCAACGCCTTCAATATCGACAATCTGCGTTGGAACAAGGTCATCATCTGTACCGATGCCGACGTTGACGGCTTCCATATCCGCACAATGCTGCTGACTATGATCTACCGCCTCACTCCCGATCTGATAAAGGAGGGTAAGGTGTTCATAGCCGAGTCTCCGCTTTATGAGATAACCGCCAAGGATAAGGTCTATTTCGCCTATACCGAGGCTGAGAAAGAGAAGTATATAAACGAGATAGGCAACTCTAAGTTCACTATCCAGCGCTCAAAGGGTCTGGGTGAGAACGAGCCCGATATGATGAGCCTGACAACGATGAACCCCGAGACCCGCCGTCTTATCAAGGTCATGCCCGACGACATAGAGCGCACGGCGCATATATTCGACGTACTGCTCGGCGATAACCTGCAGGGCAGAAAGGACTTTATAGTAGAGTTCGGCGCGAATTATACCGATAACCTCGATGTATCGTAACCGGCCTTCCTCTTAAAGATAAGGCTGAATAAGTGATAAGGAATATAATATGGCAAAGAAAAAACAGACAAAACAGCCCGCCGTAAGACCGATAGCGAACGGCGTTATCGCGGGAGCGGGAGATATAGTAGAGCAGCGAATAGCCTCGACTATCGAAGAGAACTTCATGCCCTACGCGATGAGCGTTATCATGTCGAGAGCTATCCCCGAGATAGACGGCTTCAAGCCCTCTCACCGCAAGCTGCTTTATACGATGTATAAGATGGGTCTGCTGACAGGAGCGCGTACAAAGTCGGCTAACATAGTCGGCGCTACCATGAAGCTCAACCCCCACGGCGACAGCGCTATCTATGACACCATGGTGCGTCTGAGCCGCGGTTATGAGGCTCTCTTGCACCCGTATGTCGACAGCAAGGGCAACTTCGGTAAATTCTACTCGCGCGATATGGCGTGGGCGGCTTCACGTTATACCGAGGCCAAGCTCGACCCGATATGCAACGAGCTGTTCAAGGATATCGACAAGGATACCGTTGACTTCGTCGATAACTACGACAATACCATGAAGGAGCCGACCCTGCTGCCGGCTTCATTCCCGTCGGTACTGGTCAACGCCAATACCGGTATAGCGGTAGGTATGGCGTCGAATATCTGCTCATTCAACTTAAGAGAGATATGCGAGACCACTGCCGCTCTGATAAGAGATAAGGATCACGATATCATATCCACTCTGCCTGCTCCCGATTTCTCGGGAGGAGCTCAGATAATCTATAACGAAGAGACTATCCGCGAGGTCTACCGCACAGGCCGCGGTTCTATCAAGGTACGCTCTATATATGAGTACGACAAAAAGCAGAACTGCATAGATATCACCCATATCCCGCCTACCACAACTACCGAGATCATCATCGAGAGAGTTATCGATCTTGTCAAGAACGGCAAGATAAAGGAGATATCCGATATCCGTGACGAGACGGGTATTGACGGCATGAAGATCACGATAGATCTCAAGCGCGGTACCGACCCCGACAAGCTCATGCAGAAGCTCTATAAGCATACCACCCTCGAAGACGGCTTCTCTTGCAACTTCAATATCCTTATCGGCGGCGTGCCGATGACCCTTGGGGTAGGGGAGATACTGAGCGAGTGGATCGCCTTCCGCATAGAGTGCATACGCAGACGCACCTATTTCGACCTGCATAAAAAGCAGGATAAGCTCCATCTGTTAGAGGGCTTGAAGCTGATACTGCTCGATATCGATAAGGCGATAAAAATAGTCCGCGAGACCGAGGAGGAGGCTGAGGTAGTACCAAACCTGATGATCGGCTTCGGAATAGACAAGATACAGGCTGAGTATGTAGCTGAGATAAAGCTCAGACACCTCAACCGTGAATATATCTTGAAGCGTACAGCCGAGATAGAACAGCTAATCAAGGATATAGAGGAGCTTGAGGCTATCCTCAACTCAAAGGCGCGCGTAAAGACTATCATCGTCAAAGAGCTCAAAGAGGTCGCCGATAAATACGGCAAGGACCGCCTCTGTCCGCTGCTCCATGTCGACGATATCCCCGCCGACGTCAATATCGAAGAGGAGATACCCGATTATCCCGTCCACCTGTTCTTCACTAAGGAGGGCTACTTCAAGAAGATAACTCCCCAGAGCCTTAGGATGAGCGGCGAGCAGAAGCTCAAGGACGACGACGAGATCGTCTATACTACCGAGACCACCAACAACACCGATCTGCTGTTCTTTACCGACAGATGTCAGGTATACAAGACCAAGGTCAGCGAGATCGCCGATACCAAGGCGAGCGCTTACGGCGAGTATATCCCCGCGAGGCTCGGCATGGACGAGGGCGAAAAGGCGGTATTTGTGCTCAAGACCAAAGACTACAGCGGTTATATGCTGTTTGCCTTTGAGAACGGCAAGGTGGCTAAGGTTCCGCTGAACGCCTATGAGACCAAGACCAACCGCAAGAAGCTCATCAACGCTTATTCGGATAAATCACCGCTCGCGGGTATAGATTATTGCAAGGCAGACAGAGATTTTCTGCTCACTTCCTCCGCGGGCCGTATGCTGCTCTTCCACAGCGGCGCCGTAGCTCCCAAGACCACTAAGAACACTCAGGGCGTAGCGGTAATGAAGCTGAGAAAGGGTCACCGCGTGATGTCTATAGCTCCGTATGAAGAGGGCAGGTTCTCTAAGCCCTCGCGCTACCGTACACGCACCCTGCCCGCCGCGGGAGCGCTGCCGTCGGCTGAGGATGAGGCTGAGCAGCTATCGATAATATGACAAAATTTCAGATAATGTCAAAAAATGCTTGCATTATTGATTTTTGTATGATACAATAATCTTTGCATTTGAGTATATTATCGCATTTGAAAGGAAGATACATTATGTCAGTCGTAGAGATCATCTTAGGAGCTCTCCTTCTTCTCGCTTCTATAGTATTGGTTGTAGTTATTATTCTTCAGGAGGGTAACCAGCAGGGCGTTGGCGTTATTTCCGGCGGCGCCGATACATTCTTCTCAAAGAACAAGGCGCGTTCATATGACGCGTTCCTCTCTCGCGCTACTAAGTGGTTCGCTATCGGTTTTGTAGTTATCGTACTTGCTCTTAATATCATCGCTTATTACACCACCGGCAGCAACACAGCTGATACCGCAACAGATACAACATCTGTTTCAGAGGTAGCTCAGGACGCTACAACAGCTCAGGCTGAATAATAATTTCAGACAAACTAACATAGAATAGACTATCGGGTAAAACCGGTAGTCTTTTTGTTTTACAGGGAACTTCTCGTTTCCGTAAAGCAAAAGATTTATAGCGCCCGCCCGATAGCGCGCTTTATATACGCACGGGCGATGGCTATGCGCAAAGCGCGCGCTCCACGCGCACGCTTTCTTGTTTAGAAATCGATAATTGTTTATGGAGTTGTTATGCTGTTTCTATTCATCGGTGCGGTCTCTACCTTTCTTGTCTTTTCATTCATCCATTACGCCGCCAAAAAGAAAAAGCCCTTCAAAAGGGCTTTGATCTCTATGCTGCTCGGGTTAGCGGTATTGATATGCGTCGATCTGCTCTCGGGGCTCACGGGGGTATATGTCCCTGTTACCAAGCTCACGCTGCTTGTGTCCGCGGCGGGCGGAGTACCCGGAGCGGCGCTGCTTGTTCTGCTCTCTGTCCTTTGAGTTGGGATTACCTCAGATGACCGAGCCGAGGGCGTCGAGTATCTCGGTGACGCCGCGCTTGTTGCGTGTGAGCATGGCGATCATGACCGAGTAGAACATATCGGGATCCTTATAAAAGTTCTTTCTGATAAGCCTCGCCTGAGTTATATCGGGCACATACAGGGTGAAGCTGAGCAGGTTCATATCGCCGCCCGATATCGAGCAGGTGACATTGAAGCCGTTTTCGCATTTAGCGATGGTCACCTTGTTCTCGCTCTCGACCTGTTCCTGCTTGAGCAGGCTCAGGGCGCACTCAGTGGCTCTCTCTCTGACGGTAGGGGCGAGGGTGTCCTCGAGCTGGGTGGCGATCATGTCGCCGTTGCTCGTGTTGAAGTACAGCTCCCTATCGGCGTCGACAAGCTCAATATTGCCGTTTCTTATGAGGTCGTCAAAGCTCGAGCTGGTCTCAAAGTAATTCGCCAAGCCCTTTTCCATAAGGGCGTTGACTACGGTATCCTTGCGCATAGGCGAACCGACGCTCCTGAACATATAGCAGATGAGCGTCCTTATCTCGGTTTTAGAGCGCATACCGCCTAAAGAAATGCCTTCGTCAAAGGTATCAAAAGCCATGCCTGCACCTCCCTGATAATTCTTATATCATTATAACATTTCTGTATCAGCTATGTCAACAAGAAAGAGCGGACGCCGAGCGCGTCCGCTTTCGTGTATCATTACCGTTTCGTGTACTAATGAAATGTATTGCTACTTAGTATGAAACCAAAAGGTATTCTAATCGGTATTATTTATAGAGTTTGTTAAGCCTAATAAATAATCGGTCGAGACCTGATACAGCTTTGACAGCTTTATCAAATGCTCAACGGGGATAGTCTGATATCCCCGTTCATATCTCGAATAAACCGTTTGAGCTATCCCGAGATATTCAGCGATTTTCGACTGCTTATAATCATTGTCTTCGCGCAGATCGCGCAACCTTTTAAAATACATAACAACACCGCCATAGTACTTTTTGATACTATTGACTTTAGCACATTATTATGCTATTATCCTTTTGTAGTACTTATAAGTACTAAAGGCTACAAATGACAGCAGGTACATTATGGAAGAGAGAGCTTTAAAAATAGGCGCGGATAATCAAAATCTACAATTCAAGCTGTTGTCCGCGATAGGGATAATAATAATAGTCTCCGGGCATTGCTATCGCGGAGGTATATCCCTTGCCTATGAGTGGTTTCCTATCTATTCCTTTAATGTATCGCTGTTTGTCTTTATATCCGGTTATTTTTATAAGCCCGAATATGAACGCTCCGTCTTTAAATACATATGGAAGCGCTTTAAACGGCTTGTTATCCCCGCCTATCTGTGGAACATAGCCTATGGATTATTTATTCTGTTAATGAAGAACCTTGGCTACACCATCGGGGCAAAGGTCAATTTATATAATCTTTTTGTGATGCCATTTGTTGACGGCGAGGCGTTCCAATACAATCTCGGCTCTTGGTTTGTGTACCCGCTGTTTTTAGCCTGTGTTTTCAACGTGCTTTTTTGCAGAGCGACGGGCTTATTAAAAATCAGGAACGACTTAATAATACTCGCCGTGTATTCAGCCGTCGGTATCTTCGGTATTCAGCTTGCGATAGGCGGACACAACACAGGGGTCATGAAGCTCATCACGAGAACGATGATGTTTCTGCCGTGGCTACAGGCAGGCCGGTTTTACAATTCATGGTTAGAGAAGAGGGATAAACTGAACAGCGCGGTTTATTTTGCCGTATTGTTTGCTGTACAGCTTTTGCTGCTGACGTTCTTTGATAACCTTGAATACGCTCCGTCGGCAATGAGCGCCTTTGATAACGGTTCGGTCGTCCCTTATATATCTTCATTTACCGGGATAGCCTTTTGGCTGAGAGTAACTAAATTACTCGCGCCGATGATCAGGGATAATAAAATCGTTAAGCTGATCTCGAATAATACCTACAGCATAATGATCCATCAGATGTTCGGCTTCATGTTCGTCAAATGGCTGTTTTACGCGTTAAGCCTTATGACGAATTGGTTCCCTGATTTCAACGCTCAGTTCATGAGGTCAAGCATTTGGTATTATTATATTCCGAAAGGACTGCAGCAATACGGTATGCTGTATTTAGCGGCAGGAATATTCATCCCGATAGGCATCAAAAGGCTTTGTGATTTATTGAAAAATGCTTGTATCATATTTTATAAACGTATAAAAGCGAATTGATATAATTAATGATAGTTTCCTTTAAAACAACAGAGCTGCCGAAAGAATTCGGCAGCTCTGATAAACTTTATTCGCTTCAGCTTGCCGAGCGCATCTGCAGTCTCAGCTTGTCTGATATCATCGCTATGAATTCGCTGTTGGTGGGCTTACCGCGGCTGTTCTGGATGGTATAGCCGAAGTAAGAGTTGAGCACTTCTACATCGCCTCTGTCCCACGCTACCTCTATAGCGTGGCGGATAGCCCTCTCGACCCTTGACGAGGTGGTGGAGTACTTCTTGGCTACAGAGGGATAGAGCTGCTTTGTGACGGCGTTGATTATCTCGGGCTTCTCGATAGACATGATGATCGAGTCACGCAGATAATGGTAGCCCTTGATATGAGCGGGAACTCCTATCTGGTGCAGGATCTCTGTCACCTTGACCTCGAGCTGATAGCTGTCAAAGCCCGCCTGTTTGATACCGCCCTTGCTCTTTGCCCTGTGGCGCTTGTTGAGCCTGATGATGTTCTCGGCAAGGTCGCTGAGGTTAAAGGGCTTGAGCACAAAGTAGGTCGCTCCCGAGCTCATGACCTCGCGCTCGAGCACGGGACTGTCAAAGCTTGAGTATACCACGAACATAGGCGGCTTCTCGGGGTTCTGTTTCTTGATTGCCCTCATGACCCCTATGCTGTCGATGTGGGTCATGAACAGATCCATTATCACAACATCGGGGCGATCGGAGAGAGTACGGGCGATCACCTCTTCGCCGTCCTTCATACAGAAGCTTACATCAAGACCGTATTTCTCGAGAGTTGTTTTTGCGTCGGTAATATTGTCAGCGTTATCCTGAGTCATCAAGAGCCTAATTCTTTCTGTCATTTTTACATCTCCTGTTTTTTATTGTGAAAACAGTTTACCATAAATTGGTAAAATTGGCAAGAGAAAATAATAAAAAAGTGAAAAGAATTATCCGACATATTTCGACAGCCTGCCAATAAACCTCAGTCCCGGCGCGCTTTTACAGTCTGACATCAAGGCTTTATACGGTTACTTTATACCGCAGTTCTCTTCATAGCACCTGAGCATATTGGATATGCTTATGCCGTAGCCCCTGTCGGGAGAGCCGACGAAAACATGGGTGACAGCGCCGATGAGCTTGCCGTCCTGGATTATCGGCGAGCCGCTCATGCCCTGTACTATGCCGCCGGTCTTTTCGAGCAGTCTGTCGTCAGTCACCCGTATCACCATATTCTGACCCGTGTTATTATCAAGGTTCAGGTTCTCTATCTGAGCCTTGTACCGCTGAGGCTCGCCGTCGTCAAGGGTGGTGTAGATATACGCGCCGCCGGTCGTGATCTCGTCATTGTCGGCGCATACCATCCTCTCGCCGTCGGGTGTGCAGCTGTAGCGGCCGTATACTCCGTAGCTGCTGTTGACGGTCATCACTCCGATCGGCTCCTCGGTCATATAGCCGTTGAGACCGCCCGCGACGCCCTTTTGAGCTTTGTTTATCGAGGTTATCTCGGCTTTGACTATCTTTCCGTTGCCCAGCGGCATCAGCATACCGGTATCTCTGTCGCATATACCGTGACCTAAAGCGCCGAATGACATCGTGCTCTCGTCAAAATAGGTTATCGTGCCCAAACCCGCCGTGGAGTCGCGCACCCACATACCCGCGGTGTATACTCCGTCGTCATTTCGCTCGGGGGTTATACTAAGGGATATTGGGCTCTTACCTCTTAAAACAGATAATTCAATATCCTCCCCGTCGGTCGAATTGATGATCTCTCTGAGCTGTTCGTTTGACGCGATCTTTGTTCCGTTCGCTTTTGTGATTATATCGTTCTCTTTAATTCCTGCCTCAGACGCGGGCGAGTTGTAGCTGTCGTCTACGTTGACTACTATAACGCCGTTGGTATACATGGTCAGTCCGAACGGCACACCGCCTAAGATAACTCTCTTGTGGCTGTTATAGGCGCTTGCCGTGAATACGGGACACAGCAGCACGACCGCTATCAGCGCGCACAGAGGCTTCTTCAACTTATCCATACGTCCCTCCTTTATTCACGCGGAGCTCTCACGATCAAGCCGAAGGCGGTGTCGGAGCGCTCCTTTTTTATTATGCTATGATAACAGTCATATAATAAAGGAAGGTATTTCTGCTTTCAAATCAGTTGAATATATGAGAGCTGTAAATAATTGACTTGTCATTTATAATTCAATTTTAGAATTATAAACAAAATTACTCATATTCTATTGTAACCTTGGGGAATTGATGTTATACTGTGGTAAAATGAGACTTTGAGGGTGTATCATGCGGATAGTTTTACCTGAAAATGTAAAATTCATTATAGATCGTTTACAGAGCGCGGGCTATGACTGCTACGCCGTAGGCGGCTGTGTACGCGACAGCCTGATGGGCAGGGAGCCTCACGACTGGGACTTCACTACATCTGCTCTGCCCGGGGATATCGAGCGGGTATTTGACGACCACAAGACCCTTGATATCGGCAAGCGCTACGGCACTATAGCTGTCATAAGGGACGGAGTACACTATGAGATCACCACCTACAGGGTAGACGGCGATTACAGCGATACCCGCCATCCCGACGAGGTAAGCTTCGCTTCCGAGATAGGAGCCGATCTTTCGCGCCGCGACTTTACCGTGAACGCCATGGCTTATAACGAGAGGGACGGTCTCGTTGACCTCAACGGAGGCCGCGGCGACCTGCAGTACGGCGTTATCCGCTGTGTCGGAGACCCCGACGAGAGATTTAACGAGGACGCTTTGAGGATACTCAGAGCGCTTCGGTTCGCGGCGGTGCTCGGCTACAGCATAGAGCAAAAGACCTCTGACGCGATACTCAGGAACCGCAAGCTGCTCGGAGGTATATCTCCCGAGCGAATAAGGGATGAGCTCTTGAAACTCCTTTGCGGTGAGAAGGCTGATTTTGTCCTGCGCAGATACCGTTCGGTCATCGCCGTCATAATCCCGGAGCTCAAGGGAACCTTTGACTTTGAACAGAATACAAAACACCACAACCGCGACGTATACCGTCATACCGTAGCGGCCGTACGCAATATCGAGCCCGACCCTATGCTCAGGGTGACCATGCTGTTCCATGATATCGGCAAGCCCCTCACACAGACAACCGACAAGAACGGAGCCTGTCACTACCGCAACCACCAGACCGTCGGAGCGGCTATGACCAAAGAGATACTCAAAAGGCTGTGTATGCCTAACCTTTTTATCGATGAGGTCTGTACTCTGATACGCTGGCATGACGAGCGTTTCCGGCCCGATACCGTATTGCTCAAGGGTTATCTGAGAAAGCTCGGAGCGCGCGCCATGAAGAACCTGTATAAGGTGCAGCGCGCCGATATACTCGCCCAGTCGTCTTATATGCGCGACGAGAAGCTAAGCACCCTGGGCGCTTCATACAATGAGCTGACCCGTATCCTTGAGAGCCGTGAGTGCTACAACCTGCGTATGATGGCGGTGAGCGGAGCCGACCTTATACATATAGGCTACCATACGGGCGCTGAGATCGGCGATATGCTCGAGATACTGCTCGATAAGGTGATAGACGGCACTCTGCCGAACGACAAAGAAGCCCTGCTCAGCTACGCGAAAAGCGGATTTGACAAAGCTTAGATAAAACTATATAATAACTCGTGAGCAAGTCGGACAGTCGCGGGCAGAAGTCGAAAGGCTCTGTCCGAGGAAAGTCCGGGCTTCACAGAGCAAGGATAACGGCTAACGGCCGCCGGGGGCGACCCCAGGGAAAGTGCAACAGAAAATAACTGCATCCGTCTGATCATATCAGCGGGTGTGATGGTGGAAAGGTGAGGTAAGAGCTCACCGGGGTGAGGGAGACCTCACCGCCGTGTAAACCCTGTCCGAAGCAACACCGCGGAGGGACACTAAGCCTGCTCGGCTGTCCCGTGGAGGTGGCACCGAGCCGCAGCGGCAACGCTCGGCCAAGATAGATGACTGTCCAAGACAGAACCCGGCTTACAGATTTGCTCACACACAGCTCCCTTTTTCAGGGAGCTTTTCTATTATAATAAAGCTTTTTATTTGATATTGGTATAAACTCAAATAATCTTTAGATCTATATATAGTATATGCGATTTTGTCAACAACAAGCGGGACTAAAAAGTTTACAAAAATTGACATATTTTCTTGTGCAAAAATTAAAGACTTGTAACGAAAACAAGGAAAAGTATCAAAAATTTAAATTTTCTTACAAAAAAGGGTTGTTTTTTTTCGATTAACGTATTATAATACAGATACATCAGCTTTTTACGTTTAAAGAATTTCTGTCAGGAATTATTTAAAAGAAATTTTGCTTACTTTATATGGATAGATTTGGGGAGATAAAATGAGACTTCGTAAACAGGAATTAGGAGATCGTAACCTTGTAGGCGCCCGCGTTGAGGCAGCCAGAAAGAAAAAGGGTATGAAGCAGAAGGAGCTTTTGGCTCAGCTTCAGGTTAACGGCGTAGACATGAACGCCTCCGGTCTTTCAAAGCTCGAGGGACAGATCAGATTTGTCACCGACGTAGAGCTTGTGGCGCTCGCGGATATCCTCGAGGTTTCGGTGGATTTCCTGCTCGGCAGAGCTCAACAGTAAAATATCATCGACATTTTCCAAGCATTTTGGTTTCTGTTTTTTCAGACGGCAGGGTCTTTCGGGGCCCTGTCGTTTGAATTTTACGCAGAAAAATAATCATACTGTTATTATGGCGTTGTAATTTGATTTATATGCTAACGCCTATAGTGACCGTAGGCATCCGAAACCGCTGCCTACAGTCACCCTGATGATGATCGACAGGTGATTTTATGAGCTCCCGACTGATATTCGACAAGCCGCGGCTTATCTTCTTCGCGGTATATACCTTATTATTCATCCTCGCCGTACGCGCGGCGGGCTTCGTCATGCCCTTTGTGCTGGCTCTGATAATAGCCGTAGTGATGAAGCCGCTCTATGACCTCTTAAGGCTCAAATTCGGCTTTAAATCGAGCTTTGCGGCTACAGCTATAACTCTCTTGATATTCCTCGCTCTGCTCTTTGTCGCGGGCTTTTTGCTGTTCCTCATAATCAGACAGGCGCTCAGCCTGTACGACGCCTACGGCTACATGATAAAGGATTATATAAAGTCGCCCGAGCTGTTTGAAACGCTCAGAGATAACCTGCTCTCGGGCAGGCTCTTCGATACCGCGACGGGGGTGATAGGTACTCTCTTTCAGGCTGTGCCTCTCTCTGTGACCTTTGTAGCCGTGACCTTCGCGCTGTCGGTATTCTTCCTGCACCGATTAGAGGCTTTCCGCGACAGACTGCTCAAAAGGGCGGGGGAGAGCTACGCCCCGCTGCTCTCGAGGGTGTTCGGTATCGCTTACCGCACCGTGCGCAGCTTCATCAGCTCGTATCTGGTGCTGTACCTCATAACCTTTATAGAGGCTGCGTTCATCTTTTGGCTGACCAAGGTCGAGTTCCCGCTGCCGTTCGCGTTCATAACCGCGGTCGCCGATATCCTGCCTGTGCTGGGACCGATAGCGGTATACGCTCCCGTAGCCATCAGCTTTATTCTGCAAAAGAATTATATTGCAGGCGTAACGATACTTGTGTTCTTCCTCGTCACCGTCATCATAAGACAGATAATAGAGCCTAAGATAGTGTCAAAGAGCGTCAAGGTCCATCCGCTGATCGTCCTGTCGGCTATATATTTCTCGATAGTCAGCATGAATATCTGGGTGCTGTTCTATGTCGTGAGCCTGTTCATGGTCTACCGCGTACTGGATACGGCGGGAGTATTTGATACTAATCCTTAATAAAAACCTTTATCATCTATTGCGCTATATTTCGTATAGCTTTGTTGGGCTCCTTGACAGGCGCCAGCCTGTCTGCGTCTCCCGTCGCGCTATCCGAAATATATCACTAATATCTGATTAAATCTTTTTATCAAGGATTAGTATGAGAAAGAGACCGCTGATACTTCTGAAAAAGAAAATAAAAAGGTTGATATTTCCGCGGAATAGAGTATAATACTAAGTAGCAATAAAAAGCTTTAAAAAGATATTAGCGGAGAATTTCGCAGAACAAGGCGGAGGGCGCAGGCAGGCTGGCGCCTGTCAAGACTGACAACGCAGTTATGCGGAATTCTCCGCAATAGATATTAAAGTGTTTTATTGCTACTTAGATA